>NZ_JBNYYG010000039.1:0-51302 GCF_050565405.1 Paenibacillus macerans
ATTTTTCGTATATATTTCTCGCCTGATCCTTTCGGCATCCTGGGTTGGGGAAGCAGAGCCCCGGATGTTAATGCAACGCTAATGCTAATAGGGGAATATTATGCCCCTATTATTGCTGCAGGTGGACCCATAAGCAGCTTTTCCCGGTTTGGGCTAAAAATAAGGTCCCAAAACACCCTTATTTCCAAGAAAGCTACTTACGTCAGCCGGATAAGGGGTAAAAAAGGCCCTTATTCCTAAGTCTCATAGCGGCAGCTGCCTCATGAATTTGGGCTGTTCGGCACACCCCAGCGCACAATGAGTCCGGCATGGGTCAAGCCGCTGCCGAAGCCGTAGAGCAGTACCCGGTCGCCGTACTTCAACTGGCCGGAGTCTACGCCCGCCTGCAAAGCGAGTGGAATTGAAGCGGACGACGTATTGCCCATGTCTTGCACGCTTTGCAGGGTTTTGCCAAGCGGCAGCGAGGCTTTTTCGCAGATCGATTCGATCATGCGCAGATTGGCGCTGTGAGGCACGAACCAATCGATGTCGTCGCGGGTGAGACCGGCCTGGCCCAGCAGCTGTTCGATTCCTGCGGAAACGGTACGGACGGCCCATTTAAACACCTCGCGCCCGTTCTGCACGATTTTTCCTTTGCCCTCCAGCGGGGCACCGTCCATATGATCCGCCAAACCGGAGCGGTAAACATGGATGCCGCCGGCTCCGTTCGTCCCCAGGATGAAGGATTCGAAGCCGGGTTCCTCCGGATCGTATTCGACGAGCACGGCCCCGGCCCCGTCGCCGAACAGGATGCAGGTGCTGCGGTCGGTGTAGTCGGTAATTTTGGACATCGTTTCCCCGGCGACGACGAGAATTTTGCGGTGAAGTCCGGAACTGACCAGTCCATTGGCAATATGGAGAGCGTAGGCAAAGCCGGCACAGGTCGCGTTCAGGTCGATCGCCCCGGCTTGCTCCATGCCGAAATGCTGCTGAATCCGGCAGGATACCGTGGGGAAGGAATAATCCGGCGTCGTCGTGGCGGCAATGATGAAATCGACGTCGGTAAGCGAAACTCCGTACGTATCCCGGAGCCGTTCGGCGGCCCGGATGCATAGCTGCGAGGTGAATTGGTCTTCGCCGGCGATATGCCGTTCCTTGATCCCCGTGCGCTGCACGATCCATTCGTCGCTGGTATCCACCAGCCGTTCCAAATCTTCATTGCTCAGAATTCGCTCGGGACTATACGAGCCGATCGCGGTAATGCGGGCCTTGGATAGCTGAGTCAACAACCGAATCACTCCTTTAAATTTGAAATTTGATATCAGGTATTAGCACCTGGTATTAAAAATAGTATATCCGATTTTATTTAATTTTCCAATCCGCTTCTCAAAACATGCAGGATTGCCGCTTTCCGTCCAAGCCGCAAAGCAGCGCTGCACATAAACTGCATTAATTCCAAATCAGTTGCTAGATAATAGATACGCGAAGGAGGATGTTCCATGCCGCTGATCAAACTATATCTGGAAGCGCAAAGCACCGTTACGGGGAGCATCAGTACCTCAACGACGACCAGTATGGTCCCCGCCGTCAACCGTTATACGGCGACGGTCGTGATCGGGAATATCATCGGCAGCACGACCGTCATTCCCGCAACCGGACTCTCCGATGATAACGGCGCCCCCGTGCCGGCCGGCGGATTAGCCGTTCCGACGGGAAGCGGCTATTACAACCTTTATGTGAACGGGGTGCTGAAAGGGGAGGCCTGAGCAATTTAACCGCATCAGCGCTGACGATCAACACCGCTTTGGTTATAGGCATTACGGTGGTTGTCGAGGTCGTCAATTTCTCCGCCGTTTCCTCGTCGGCTTCGACGAGCGATTTGTCCGTTTCGACGACAGTGGGTTATTGAACGCAGCCGACTCCCGACTGGCGGCCAGACCGGTCCCAAAGAGTTCCTTGAACCCCAAGGCCGCACTACATAGGCCGGAAAGCGAAAGGCTGGCGGCGCAAATGAGGCCGAAGTATTCCCGACTTCGCGCGGCCGGCATCGCGGATGTTATAATGTAACTCAGGAAAGGAGTGTTTGATCGATCTCATGAAAACATTGGTATTGGCGGAAAAGCCGTCGGTCGCGAGGGAAATCGCGCGGGTGATGGGCAGCCGCGATAAGCATAAGAGTCACATTGAAGGCCCGAAATACGTGGTGACCTGGGCGCTGGGCCATCTGGTGGGCTTGGCCGAACCCGAGGATTACGACGCGAAATTCGGAACCTGGGCGCTGGAGGATTTGCCGATTTTGCCGGGAAAAATGAAGCTGAAGGTGCTGCGCGAAAGCAACCATCAGTTTAAGGCGGTGCAGCAGCTCATGCGTCGGCAGGATATCGGCGAGCTGATCGTGGCGACCGACGCGGCGCGCGAAGGAGAACTGCTCGCCCGCTGGATCATGGACATGGTGAAATGGAACAAGCCGTTCAAGCGGCTGTGGATTTCTTCGCAAACGGATAAAGCGATTAAGGAAGGCTTTGCGGCGCTGAAGCCGGGCAGCCAATACGAACGTCTGTACCAATCGGCGCGCTGCCGGGCGGAAGCCGACTGGATGGTCGGGCTGAACGTGACCCGGGCGCTGACCACCAAATTCGGAGCGCCGCTATCGGCTGGACGCGTGCAAACGCCGACGCTGGGCATGATCATGGTGCGGGAAAACGACATTACCCGCTTCCGCTCGGACGAATACAGCGTGCTGCGTGCGGATTTCGGCAAGTTCGAAGCGGTTTGGCGGGGAGCGAGCGGGGACTCGCGCATATTCGCCGCGGATCAGGTGGAGAACCTTAAGTGCAAACTGGAAGGCCGCTCGGGCAAAATCGCCAAGCTGGCCAAAAACGAAAAAACGGTGCCCCATCCACTGGCCTACGATTTGACCGAATTGCAGCGGGACGCCAATCGGCTTCTCGGTTTCTCGGCCAAACAGACGTCGAACGTGCTGCAGCGGCTTTATGAGCAGCACAAGCTGGTCACGTATCCGCGGACGGATTCGCGTTACCTGACGGCGGACATGGCGGATACGCTCAAGGAACGCCTAGCGAGCGTCGCCGTCGGTCCGTATGCGCCGTTGGCCCGGCCGCTGCTGCGGGGCAACCTGCCGCTCGGCAAGCGGATCGTCGATGACAGCAAGGTGACCGATCACCATGCGATCATTCCGACGGAGCAAACGGTGCTGCTGAATGCGCTGAGCCCCGAGGAACGGAAGCTGTACGACCTGATCGTGCGGCGGTTTATCAGTTTGTTTTATCCGCCGGCCCGGTATGATCAAGTCACGGTGACGGTGGAGATCGCCGGCGAGACGCTGCACGCCAAAGGTACGACGATCAAGGACAGCGGCTGGCGAGCCGCTTATGACGGTCAGGCGATGGAGGAGGAAGGCAGCGGGGACGAGGAAGAGGAGAGCGGTGCGACGCTGCCGGAGTTAAGCCAAGGGGAAGCGGTGACGGTGCAGCGCTGCCGGATTACGCCGGGCCGGACGCAGCCGCCGAAGCGGTACACGGAAGCGGCCCTGTTGACGCAGATGGAGAAGCATGGCCTTGGCACGCCGGCGACGCGGGCCGATATCATCGAGAAGCTGGTCAGCTCCGATACGATCGAACGGCAGGGGAATTATTTGCATCCGACCGGCAAAGGCAAGCAACTGATCGAGCTCGCCCCGACCGATTTGCGTACGCCGGAATTAACCGCGCGCTGGGAGGCGGAATTGGAGCGGATCGCCCGCGGTCAAGGCCAGCCCGAGCCGTTCCTGCACGGGATCCGCGAAATGGCGGTCGGACTGGTGCGGGGCGTCAAGCACAGCGATGCAACGTATAAGCCGCATAATGTCTCGAACAGCCATTGCCCGGATTGCGGGACGCGGCTGCTGGAGAAGAAAACCGGGCGCGGCCTCATGCTCGTCTGCCCGAGCGAAGATTGCGGCTACCGGCGTTCCGGGGAGAAACGCCTGTCGAACCGCCGCTGCCCGCAGTGCCACAAGAAGATGGAGATGAAGGAAGGCAAAGCAGGGATGTATGTGCAGTGTTTGTCCTGCGGCATTACCGAAGTCATGGACAAAGAGAACAAGCATCTCAATAAACGCGAGCAGCAGAAGCTGGTCAAGCAGTATTCGCAGCCGGAATCGATCGGTTCCAATCTCGGCGAGCTGTTGAAGGCGGCGCTGGAGAAGAAAGGCGATGCATAACCGGAAATCGCATAAAACCCCAACCTTTTCGGGACGCTAAGTACCGGAGGTGATGAGGGTGCCGGATCATAAAGCGCGGAAGACCGAAAATCGGCAGAACAAGTCGAGCATTCTGGAACCGACCGACGCAGCCAAGCTGAAGAAGCAGGCCGATTACCCGCCCAATTTGAACGAAATACCCAAGAATGAAACCTGATGTTTTGCGATTAGCCTGAGGCTCCCCATGCGGGGAGCTTTTTATGCATGAGGACAGCTGCCGGGGAGATGCGTTTGCTCCGTTATTTGGAGTATAATAGAGTCAGGAGAGAATCAGGAAGGCTTCGCATCCTTACGGATGCCGTAACCATCGGAAGGAGGCGGGGAGTACGAAAACGGGCTTGCTGTTTTGGTTCCTGTTTATCAATGGAGTCGCGTACCTGGTCATGTCCGACGACAAACGGCGGGCCCGGCAAAGGCGCGATCGGGTTCCCGAGAGAACGTTGTTCCTGCTGGCCGCCTTAGGCGGGGCACTGGGCGTGTTGATCGCCATGAACACCAAACGCCACAAGACGAAGCATATGAGCTTCCGGGTCGGCATTCCGCTGTTGCTTTTATTCAACGCCGTGCTTTACGGGTATTTTTTAATATAGTCATCGGCAACGGTTTAACGGTTCATCTCAGGCTAGTTATTCTAGATAAGAGAGGTGTTTGCCCATGTTATTCACCAAAATCGTAGCCGCGTACGACGGATCGAAAGCGGCGAACAAAGCGTTGGACAAGGCTATCGAACTGAGCAAATTATCGCCCGGCGCAATGCTGGAAGTGCTGCATGTGTACGATTTTCCGCGTTTTTATGTGGCGGATGGTTTTGCTCCGGTACCGGCTTCCATGAACAAGGATTTCTATGAGCTGGCGGAAAGAACGGCAGAGGAAGCGAAAAATCGGCTTCAGGCCGCCGGCCTCGAACCGAAGGTCGAAATGGAGCAAGGGCCGCCGGCCGAATCGATTCTGGACTACGCGAAGAAAAACGGTGCGGACCTGATCGTAATCGGGAGCCGCGGGCTAGGCGGCATCCGCGAATTCGTGCTTGGCAGCGTCAGCCACAACGTCGTGCAGCATGCGCAGATTCCGGTTTTGGTCGTGAAATAAAATTACCGTCAACTCAGCCTGACCGATGATTCGGTCAGGTTTTTTATGTTTACTAACGAATCCGGATCACATTTCGCGGCCTAATTTCGGTTGATAAAGGAAGATCCGCGTCAGGAAAACTAACGCTTGTCCTACGAGGTAGGGCATAAAACGCTTAATAAATGAAATTTCTCACAGTAATTCAAATATTTTTTGGTAGCTGGAAAACGCTTTGCGTAGGATAGTGTAGTTTTTTATAGTCGCTGCAGTAAGGTTAATTTCAAATGTTACGATTACTCACATAAGTCTAGCCTCAAAGGTACATACGTCGGGTTAGAGGCAGAAGGAGAAATCGTCTCACCAGGAAGGGAGGATTGCCGTTGATCCGCTTTCGCCAGGTCGATAAACATTACGGACATTTCCATGTGCTCAAGGGGATTGATCTGCATGTTCAGGAAGGGGAGGTCGTGGTTGTCGTCGGTCCGTCCGGTTCCGGAAAAAGCACGATGCTGCGCTGCATCAACCGGCTGGAGACGATAACGAGCGGCGAGCTGACGGTAGGCGGCGTCGCCGTTAACGATCGGAAGACGGATATCAATAAGATCCGCCGGGATATCGGAATGGTCTTTCAGCATTTCAATTTGTATCCGCATAAAAAGGTCATCGACAACATTACGCTGGCACCGGTCAAAGTGCTGGGCATCTCCAAGGCGGAAGCCGAGCAGACGGCGATGTTTTATCTCGAAAAGGTCGGCATCGCCGATAAGGCCTACGCCTACCCGTCCCAGCTGTCGGGCGGTCAGCAGCAGCGGGTCGCCATCGCCCGGGGGCTGGCGATGAAGCCGAAGATCATGTTGTTCGACGAGCCTACCTCGGCGCTGGATCCGGAGATGGTCGGCGAGGTGCTCGACGTGATGCGCACGCTGGTGCGCGAAGGCATGACGATGGTGGTGGTCACGCACGAAATGGGCTTTGCCCGGGAGGTGGCGGACCGGATCATTTTCATGGATCAGGGGCAAATCGTCGAAGAGGCGGGGCCTGAGGCGTTTTTCGCCGATCCGCGCGAAGAGCGGACGCGCACGTTCCTCAGTCGTTTGTTAAGCCACTAAAAATGAGGATACCCAGGGGAGGAAGAGAAGGATGAAGAAACGTTGGAAGCTCTTCAGCATCGCGGCGGTATGCGCGATGGTCGTGTTGGCCGGTTGCGGCAATAACGAGTCGGGCGGCAATGCCGCAAGCGATGGAGGGAACTCCGCTCCGGCGGCCGGCGAAAGCGGGTCCGGAGCCTTGGACAACATCAAGGAGCGCGGCAAGCTCGTGGTGGGCGTCAAGTTCGACACCAAGCTGTTTGGCCTGAAGGACCCGGCCACCGGCAACGTGGAAGGCTTCGACATCGATATCTCCAAAGCGATCGCGAAGCATATCTTTGGCGACGAGAACGCGCTCGAATTAAAGGAGGTCACCTCCAAAACGCGGATACCGATGCTGAACAACGGCGAAATCGATATGATCGTCGCCACGATGACGATTACCGAGGAACGCAAGCAGGAGGTCGACTTCTCGGACGTTTACTTCCAGGCCGGCCAATCGCTGCTGGTGAAGAAGGGCAGCCCGATTCAGGGCATCGAGGACGTGACGGCCGAGACGACCGTGCTCGGAAGCAAAGGGTCCACCTCGGTCAAAAATATCCGCGACAAAGTGACCGGCGTCAAGGTGTTGGAATTCGACAACTACCAGGATGCGTTCAGCGCGCTGAAAGCCGGGCAAGGCGAAGCGTTGACGACGGACGATTCGATCCTCTACGGCATGGCCGCCCAGGATCCGAACTATGAGGTGGTCGGCGAACCGTTTACCGATGAGCCGTACGGGATCGCGGTGCAAAAGGGCAACACGGACATCGTGCAAGCGATCAACGATACGCTGAAGGAACTGCATGACAGCGGGGAGTACGATGCGATCTACGAAAAATGGATCGGCAAGAAACCGGCCGAATAAATAGGGTTCCTTGAAAACGCGAAAGGATGGAACGGGCGGTCCGCCTTGCCATCCTTTTGTGCTTGCGGGAGAGCCGAGGCGGCTTGGAGGACAACCGCCCGGCTAATCCCCCAAGGCAGGAAGGGGATGAAACGATGGACTTTACGATATTGAGCGATTACTTCGGCGATTATATGGCAGGCTTCCGGGGAACGGTGATTTCCAGTTTGCTGGCGCTGGCCGGCAGTTTCCTCCTGGGGACCGTCATTGCCGTATTCCGCATCGGCCCTGTCCGCGCCTTGCGCTGGTTCGGGACGGGGTACGTGGAATTTATCCGCAATATCCCGCTGCTGCTGGTCGTATATATTTTCTATTACGGACCGTCTGCGTTGAGGATGCCCTTGGACGGTTTTACCGCCGGAACGATCGGCCTCGCGGTGTATACCTCGTCGTTCATTGCCGAGGCGATCCGCGCCGGGATCATGGCGATACCCCAAGGACAGACGGAGGCTGCCCGCTCGTCGGGGCTGTCCTATGGGCAGACGATGGTGAACATCGTTTTGCCTCAGGCGATCAAGCTGGTCATTCCGCCGCTCGGCAACCAATTCATCAATTTGATCAAAAACTCGTCGGTGCTGACGATCGTCGCCGGCCTGGATCTGATGTATTTTGCCGATATCATCAGCGTGGATACGTATCGGACGTTCGACACTTATATCTTTGTCGCCTTGTTCTATCTGCTGCTCACGCTGCCGCTGAGCTACGGGGTGCGGGTGTGGGAGCGACGGCTCGGAAGAAAATATTGAACATAAGCGGAAGGAGGTCGTTCGATGGATTTTTCGGGGGCCTACAGCGCGGAGAATTTGAGCTTTCTATTGGACGGTTTGTACGTGACGCTGATCGTGGCGGGGGCGTCGATCATGCTCAGCTTTTTGTTCGGCTGCCTCGTGGGCGTCGTTCGCTACGCGAAGCTGCCGGTCCTGTCGCCGGTCATGCTGGTGGCCGTGGAACTGATTCGCAATTTGCCGCTACTGCTAATCATCTTTTTTATGCGGTTTGCCCTGCCGGAGGTCGGAATTAATCTTGGGCTGGTCACGGCCACGATCACGGGGCTGACGATATTTGAGGCGGCCATGGTCGCGGAAATCGTGCGCGGGGGACTGGCCTCCGTCGACAAAGGCCAAATCGAAGCGGCGCGCTCGTCGGGCCTAAGCTCACCGCAAACGCTGTGGCACATCGTGCTTCCGCAAGGACTGCGGCGGATGGTTCCGCCGCTCGTAAGCCAATTCATCTCCCTGCTGAAAGATACGTCGCTGGCGGTCGTCATCTCCCTGCCGGAGCTGATGCACAACGCCGGGATCGTCATCGGGCAGGGCTACACGTACACGATTCCCACGCTGCTGCTGGTGGCGCTGATCTATTTTACCGTCAACTTTTTGCTATCCATGGTCTCCCGGCGGTTGGAAACCCGGCAAGCTTGAGGCGATGCCTAATGTGATCTGACATTAAATGGAATGGAAAGGATAGGCGATGTCCCCGAAATATGGTACTATATTGGGCAATATCAACTCGTGAGAGCCAGGTGAGGTTGGCATGGGGGCAGCCTTTGTTAAATCCAAATTCATGCGGATCGGAATCGTCGCGATCGGCACGGCGCTGGCCGGGGAATTGAAGATCAACCCGTTTGACGGCGATATTTTCAGGATTGGGCTTGGCAGCAGTGCCTTTCTGTTATCTTTGTTGTTGCTGCGAGGGTTGCCTCATGTAATGACGGGGTTCCTGACGGGGATGGTCGTGTTGGCGTTCCGGACCGGATTGGATCAGGCCTTGGGAAACGGGTTGACTTTGGCCGAAAGCCTGACGAGGCATTGCTCCGCCGCGGTGTATTATATCGTGTTTGCGGTCGGGATGAGCGTCATCAAGCATAGGGTGGACCGGTTTTATCCATTGGCGCTGGGGGCGGTGACGGCGGTGATCGACCTGTTATCCAACGAAGCGGAGCTCCTGACCCGGCTGCTCGTCACCGGCACGGCGACGTTTAAGCTGAACGAGTGGACTTTTCTGATGGCCATCGCCATGCTGCGGACGTATTTCGTCTCCGGGATTTACAGCAGCATTGCCGTGAGCCGGATGCGGATCATCCAGAAGGAGCAGAACCGCCGGATCGAGCAGATGCTCAGCTTCAGCTCCGGGCTTTACGGCGAAGTTTTCTATCTGAAGAAATCGATCGGCACGCTGGAGAACGTCACCCTGCGCAGCTACGAGCTTTACCGCCATTTGAAGGAGGAAGGTTCGGAGACGCACAAGCATCAGGTGCTCGGCATCACGCAGCAGATCCATGAAGTCAAGAAAGACTCGCAGCGCATCCTGGCCGGCTTGATCAAGCTCACGGACCGTGAGGTCCCCGGCGACTTGCCGCTGTCCGGACTGGTTCAATTTACGGTCAAAAGCAATCAGAAATACGCGGAGATGCTGGGCAAAAACATTGTGATAACGCAGAAATTATCCGCCGACTATATTACCTCCAGCTATATTCCTCTGCTTACGCTGCTGGGCAATCTGACCGCCAACGCGGTGGAAGCGATCAAGCACCAGGGACAGATTCATCTTGAGGTGCGCGAGCAAGAAGGGTTTACGCTGTTTGCGGTAGGCGACAGCGGGGCCGGCTTGCCGCATCAGGATCACGGATTGCTGTTCGAGCCGGGTTTTACGACCAAATTCGATGAGGAAGGCGTAGCGGCCACGGGGATCGGGCTTTCCCACGTACGGGACATCGCGGACCAGTTCGGCGGGGAGGTGTCGGTGGGCACGGCCCCGGGGCTCGGCGGCGCCATGTTCCAAATCCTCATTCCGACGGAAATGCTGCGAAAGCCGATGAATCGTTGAACTACCGTTTCAATGAAGGTTCAAAAAAGTCAGGTTTGGAGCACCGAAGCGTATGCTTCCGAAGTGCGTTTTTTCAAAACGCTTTAGGTCGGATGAAGCTAGGGACTTCAGTAGCGGGGCCGATCGTAACCATGCTGAACGTAACCGCACTGAACGTAACGGACCGTAAAGACCTTATTGGCCCATTTCCCGGCTATTTCCCGCTGTAACGGACTCCAGCGACCTTATTGGGCTCTCATGGCGGCCATTTAGCCGCTTCTAACCGAAATAAGGTCTCCTCGGTCCGTTAGAATCGGAAACTGCCCAAAAGCGGGCCAATAGCGTTTCTGGTGTCCGTTAGCTTGCCGGAACCTACGTGAGCAACGGAAGGCCCGGCTGAATTCAAGATTCGAAGTCGCTTAAGCTTCTTGACCTGCTTCGTGATCAAAAGATGACTTGTTGAACTACCTCTATAGGAGGAATAAACATGCCCCTTTCTTTCTGTATCGTAGACGACGACGCCGGTGCGCGGAGAATGCTGCAGCATATTATCGAAGACAGCGGCCTGGGCGAAGTGACGGGAACGGCCGGCGACGGAACGGAAGGCGTACGCCAGATTCTGAGCGAAGCTCCGGATATCGTGCTGATGGATCTGCTGATGCCCGACCAGGACGGGATCGAAGCGATCGATTCGCTGCGCGCCCAAGGCTGCGGCTCGCGGTTCGTGATGATCTCCCAGATCGAAAATCAGGACATGGTCGGGCGGGCGTACCGCAGCGGAATCGAGTTTTTCATCCGCAAGCCGATCAACCGGATCGAAGTGGAAACGGTGCTGCGCAAAGTGAATGAACGGTATGCCATGGGTCATTATCTGGACGAAATCAAGTCAAGCCTCAAAAAGCTGGAGGGACTTCGCAGCAATCCTTACTTGCCGGCCGGGAAAAAGACCGTGCGCGAGGCGATCCAGCCGATCCTCATGAACATGGGCCTGATCGGCGAAAGCGGCAGCCGGGACATGATCGCGATCATGGAGATTTTGCTGGAACGGAGGGACGGCGGCCATCTGCCTCCGCTGAAGGAATTGTACCGGCAGGTGGCGGCGACCTACAAAACGAAGCCGGAAGACGCCGCCAAAGAAGCGAAGGCGATGGAGCAGCGGCTGCGGCGCGCCTTGACGGCGGGGCTGTCGAATCTCGCGTCCATCGGCCTGACGGATTACGGCAACCCCCGGTTCGAGTATTACGCCCCGCTTTACTTTGATTTCGAGGACGTGAGGCTGAAGATGAAGGAGATCGAGGAAGGCCGGGAACCGGGGGGCAAGGTGAAGGTGAACATCAAAAAGTTTTTGCAGGTGCTTTATATCGAACTGCAGGAGCAGATGGGAGGATGAATAATCCACTTTCATGGAGAAATGTGGAACTTATTAAAAGGCATGAGCCCGGTACGAACTCATGCCTCGGAGAAAGCCTAACCTATGAAAAATAACAAATTGGGTCACTTCAAAGTTGAATGGTCTGAAAATATTTGTTGCTATAATTCCAATTTAAGTCACTTATAAATATCCATACCAATCACTCTTCCAGTGGGATCATCTACAATCAAATAGACTTCCTTACATTTAGTGTTAAAGTATTTAATTGTTACGGAATGCTTTAATTCCTTAGAATAGTACCAGTAGGTAGGCACTAAAGATAAACTAATGCGGTTTGTGAAAAATGTACTTTCTAAAAATTCGAATACTTCATCGAAATCATCTTGAAAATTTATATTATTCTCCTTTTCTTTTAAGACTTTTAATTGGATATTTTTGTTGATTAAGCCGAAGGGTCTTTCTGCTTGAATTCCGTATAAATCCTGTACTATAGGATGCAATTGTTTTTTGCTAAATAATGTTTTAAAAAGCTCTTTAATCTCATTTAAAGGTTCACAAAATTGAATCTCAAAAGGGAGAGCTTCATTCAAACCAAAATACCCTTTTACATCAACAAAATAAGGTGCTATATCCTTCATACATTTCTCATATGCTTTTTTATTTGAAATCGGAATTGATGTCACTAGATTATTATTCATAACAGATGGAAAAACAAAAAACTGTGATAATACTGATGGTTTTAGATTTACTGATGTATTACAACTATAATTTTTTGATAGTTGCTCAACATTATAGTCAATGGGGTCTCTTCTGACTTCTCCTTTAGGGAGTGAGTATGCTATTTCGGTCCAATCATATATTCTCAATGGTCTTCCTCCCATGAAAAGGGCATCCCCACCTAGAAATACTGGTAGGGATGCTATTATAATTTTTAAACATCAATAAAACCAAAGAAAACAGAGTTTGATTTGGCACTTGATAGATTATTGAAGACAGTATTTCTGGCAGTCAAAGATCCGGTGATTACTACCCTATATTCTCCGTCGTCAAGACTATAGAAATTAAATTGCCCTCTTACATTCTCACTCGAAGGATTAAATGAGTAGCTTCTAATACTATAATCAATGTCCACCCAGGAACGTAATTCTGTGCTGTAATATTGAAGTACAGCGGTAAGATAGGCACTATAAACATAGTCGTTCCCGCTAAAATTCCAGTTAGCTTCTAAAGTTGAAGTACCAACCTTTTTTGCTGCTACGGTCATAGTTCCGTAGTAGACTTCTTGAGGCGTTATTTGGTTAGTAGAATTACCTTTTGTATTACCATTAACTATTTCTGTGCCACCAATGAAATATCCTTCTGATGCTATATTATCAGATTTTGGACTTGGACTATCAGCAAATGCAGAGACAGAGGGGACGAGTAACAGTGTGAGTAAAAAGAAAAAAAAGATTTTTTTGAACATTTCTATCCTCCAAACTATAAAATTAGTAATTATGCAAATAACGGCCGTTATTTGAACTTATTTTATAGCATATCCTGGAATATATCTACTATTTTTGTAAAAATATGTTACATAATGTGTTATAATTCTATTTATTGTTAATTCACTCTTATGTTGGCCTATGAGTATGGCCAATTTATTTATCATAAGGTGGTTTATGAGGCAAACTGAAAAGCGAACATTTACATTTTACAATCAATTAATGTTCGGATTTGAGTTGACATCGGATGTCGGCCATTGGTAAACTAGGAGAGGAAAGGCGGTCCGCCGCCGAACATAATAAACTCGTATAATGCCGGGGATAAGGCCCGGAAGTTTCTACCCGAGAACCGTAAATTTTCGGACTACGAGCGAATACGTGATGAAGGTAAGGCTATCTCCGCACGGGAGGCCTTCTTTTTATGAGCCTGGGCTTGATTGCACCGGGCTTTGCGTTGCCGGCGACGGTTCGGCTTGCATGTGGCGTTGTCGATCCCTGGTCTTATCCGTGTCGAATTTTGGCATGCTAAGCTTGCCGGGGTGTCCTATCGACCGCCCGCCGCGCAAAGACGTATTCGCTCAGGGTCCGCGAATTTCTGAAAATACTCGTTATTTTCCAGAGAGTTCCGGACCTTTTTAACTTTTCGGCGTTATTTGACCATAAGAGAAACGTAGAATCCAGGAAGGTAGGTTGAGGCATGACAGCACAGGTTGCAGTAATCATGGGCAGCAAATCGGATTGGGAGACGATGTCCCACGCATGCGCCGTATTGGAAGAACTGCAAATTCCGTATGAGAAAAAAGTCGTATCCGCGCATCGCACCCCGGACTTGATGTTCGAGTTTGCGGAGCAGGCCGAGGATCGCGGGCTGAAGGTCATCATCGCGGGAGCCGGGGGGGCCGCCCACTTGCCGGGCATGGTGGCGGCGAAGACGACGCTGCCGGTGATCGGCGTGCCGGTGAAATCGGCGGCGTTGAACGGGCTCGATTCGCTGCTGTCGATCGTGCAGATGCCGGGCGGCATCCCGGTGGCGACCGTGGCGATCGGCAAAGCGGGCGCGATCAACGCCGGGCTGTTGGCGGCGCAAATGTTGGGTGCGTTTGACCCGGAAGTCATGCGCCGGGTGCAGGAGCGCCGCGACCGGATCAAGGACGAGGTGCTGGATAGCAGCGCGGAGTTAGGAGTGTTGGAATGAACGGGGATTCCGGGGCGAAGGATAGCGTTATAGGCGGTGCGCCGGTGATCGGACCCGGAGCGACGATCGGGGTGCTGGGCGGCGGGCAGCTGGGACGGATGATGGCGCTCGCCGGAAGCAATCTCGGCTATCGCTTCGTCGCGTTGGACCCGACGCCGGATGCTCCTTGCGGCCAGGTGGCCGGGCAGATCACAGCCCGATATGACGATCAGGAGGCCGCCCGGCAACTGGCGGAACGTTCGGACGTCATCACGTACGAGTTCGAAAACGTCGATGCCGGCGTGGCCGCGCTGCTGGAGGAGCTGTCGTACGTGCCGCAAGGCAGCCGGCTGTTGTATACGACCCAGCATCGGCTGCGCGAGAAGCGGGCGGTGGAGGCCGCGGGCGTCAAGGTGGCCCCCTACGTTGAGATCGGCAGCGAGGAGGAACTGCGAGCGGCCGTGGAGCGGTTGGGCATCCCGTCCGTGTTGAAGACGGCCACAGGCGGGTATGACGGCAAAGGCCAATGGGTGATCCGGGCGGAAGCGGAAATCGGGCCGGCCTACGCCGAGCTAAGCAAAGCCGGGACAGAGTTGGTTTTGGAACAATTCGTTCCATTTGTGAAAGAACTGTCGGTCATCGCGGCGCGCAGTCCGCGCGGGGAGATCAAGACGTTCCCGGTGGCGGAGAACATCCACGTGGATAATATTTTGCATGCCTCGATCGTGCCGGCCCGCGTGGAGGAGCGCGTGCAACGGGAAGCCGAACGGCTGGCGGCCCGGATCGCCGAAGGACTGGAAGCGGTCGGGCTGCTGGCCGTGGAAATGTTCCTGACCGCGGAGGGGGAGCTGTTCGTGAACGAGCTGGCTCCGCGCCCGCATAATTCCGGTCATTATACGATGGAGGCTTGCACGACCTCGCAATTCGAGCAGCACGTGCGGGCGATCTGCAATTTGCCGTTGGGTCCGGCGGAGCTGTTGACGCCGGTCGTGATGGTGAACGTGCTGGGCGAGCATCTGGAAGCGGTGCGCCAGTCGATCGTTAGCGGGGATTGGTTCGACGGCGACGGTGCCGTTTCCGGCGAACTGAAGGAGACCCATCCGCGAACTGGATTCGCCGTGATCCCCAAAGTACACTTATATGGAAAGAACGGAGCCGCACCGAAACGGAAAATGGGTCACATCAACCTGCTGTGCCGCGAGGTGAAGGACGGGCTTCATTGGATCGAGCAAACCAACATTTGGAGGAATGGACGCGCATGATTGAACGTTACAGCAGACCGGAAATGAGAGCGATCTGGACGGAGGAGAACAAATTCAAGGCTTGGCTTGAGGTGGAAATCTGCGCTTGCGAGGCGTGGGCCGAGCTGGGCGTGATTCCGCAGGAAGACGTTGCGCTGCTGCGCAAGAACGCTTCATTCGATATCGACCGGATTTATGAAATCGAGCAGGAGACGCGCCATGACGTCATCGCGTTTACCCGGGCCGTATCCGAAAGCCTGGGCTCCGAGCGGAAATGGGTGCATTACGGCTTGACCTCGACGGACGTGGTGGACACCGCGCTGGGGTATTTGCTGAAGCAGGCCAACGGGATTTTGGAACGGGACATCGTAAACTTCATTCAGATTCTAAAAGACAAAGCGATCGCCTATAAAGATACGCCGATGATGGGCCGGACGCACGGCGTGCACGCCGAGCCGACGACGTTCGGGCTTAAGATGGCGCTGTGGCATGAAGAGATGAAGCGCAATCTGGAGCGATTCCGCCGTGCGGCGGACGGCGTGCAGTTCGGCAAGATCTCCGGGGCGGTGGGCACCTACGCGAACATCGATCCGTTCGTGGAGGAATTCGTCTGCCGGAAGCTGGGCACGAGCCCGGCGCCGATTTCGACGCAAACCCTTCAGCGCGACCGTCACGCCGAATATATGGCGGCGCTGGCGCTGATCGCCACATCGCTCGACAAATTCGCCACGGAAATCCGCGCTTTGCAAAAAAGCGAATTCCGCGAGGTGGAGGAAGCCTTCGCCAAAGGGCAAAAAGGCTCCTCGGCGATGCCGCACAAGCGCAACCCGATCGGCTGCGAAAATATTTCCGGCCTGTCCCGCGTAATCCGCGGCCACATGATCTCGGCTTACGAAAACGTAACGCTTTGGCATGAACGCGATATTTCCCATTCCTCGGTGGAGCGGGTGATTTTGCCGGATGCCACGATGCTGCTGAACTATATGCTGAATCGCTTCGGCAACATCGTCAAAAATCTGACGGTGTTCCCGGAGAACATGAAACGCAACATGAGCCGGACGTTTGGCGTGCCGTTCTCCGGCCGATTGCTGACGAAGCTGATCGACAAGGGCTTCAGCCGCGAGCAGGCGTACGATACCGTGCAGCCGCGCGCGATGCAGGCTTGGGAAACGCAACGCCAATTCCGCGACATCGTCGAGGAAACGCCGGAAATCACTTCCGTGCTCAGCAAGGAAGAGATCGACGACGCGTTTAATCCGGCTTGGCACCTGAAGCATGTAGATACGATTTTCCGCAAGCTGGGATTGAGCGAATAAAAAACTTGTTGCCGACCTTCGGCAGCAAGGAAAACGGGCTAGGTCTGGGGGACAGGCCGGCCGATTTGGAGGAGGAGCAGCGACATGTCAGCACCGGCAATTTCCACGGCGGCGGATTTGGTGAACGCCCCGCTGTTGTACAAAGGCAAGGTTCGGGAGCTTTACGATCTAGGCGAGCACTACTTGATCGTGGTCACCGACCGCATCTCCGCGTTCGATTACGTGCTGGATCCGGCGGTGCCGGATAAAGGCAACGTGTTGAACCGGTTGAGCGCATTCTGGTTCGACAAGACGCAGCCGTTGCTGGAAAACCACGTGATCCATACGGACGTGGATCGGCTGGATGGCGTAATTCCGGCCGAGCATCGGGCGGTGTTGAAAAACCGCGTGATGGTCACCCGCAAGGCGGAGCGCATCGATATCGAATGCGTCGTGCGCGGTTACGTGACCGGCGGCGGCTGGCGTCAGTACGAGAAGACCGGCGAAATCAACGGTATCAAGCTGGCGGAAGGCCTGCGCAAGAACGCCAAGCTGGCGGAGCCGATCTTTACGCCGGCAGCGAAAAACGATGTTGGCCACGACGAGGACATCTCCTTCGCGGAGATGGAGGATAAGGTCGGCGCGGAGTTGGCAGATCAACTGCGCAGCCGCAGCCTGGAGCTCTACGCCTTCGCTCGCGATTACTGCGAGGAGCGCGGCATCATCCTGGCCGACTGCAAGCTGGAATTCGGGCTGGCGGGCGGCAAGCTGATACTGATCGACGAGATGTTTACGCCGGACGCTTCGCGGTTCTGGGCCAAAGAGAACTATGCCCTGGACATCGAAATCGACAGCATGGACAAAGAGCCGGTGCGAACTTACCTGGCCGGATCGGACTGGGACAAAAACAGCCAGCCTGACCCGCTGCCGACGCACGTGGTCGAGGAGACGACCCGGCGCTACCGCGACATTTACCGGCGCCTGACCGGCGGCGAGCTGGAGTAGAAGTAGCTTAGCTCCACGCTCCACGCGCTAACGAACTCCAGAGACGTTATTTGGGTAAAAACAAAGTTTTGTGAGCTATAACGGACCGAGGAGACCTTATTTTGCGTAATTCGGCTTCAAAGGCCTTATTTCCAGCTTGATAACGTCCGCAGGGTCCGTTAGACCGGGAAATATCCGGGAAATGAGCGATTAGCGTCATTACGGTCCGTTAGGGGCGAGTTCCATACCAAAACGTTTTCGCGGCCGTGCCGCAACAAGTCCAAATTTAGGAGGAACACGAGGAAATGATTAAAGCGAGCGTTTATGTCACGATCAAGCAAAGCGTACTTGACCCTCAGGGGGTTGCCGTTCAGGGGGCGCTGCATTCCATGGGCTTCAGGGAAGTGGACAGCGTCCGCATCGGCAAATATATGGAGCTTACGCTCGACACGAACGACCGCTTCGAAGCGGAAGCCCGCGTCAAAGCGATGTGCGAGAAGCTGTTGGCCAATACGGTGGTAGAAGATTACCGCTTTGAATTGGAGGGCTAAGTCCATGAAATTCGCAGTCCTCGTATTTCCCGGTTCCAACTGTGATATCGACTGTTACAAAGCGGTGGAAGACGGCTTGGGCGAATCCGTCGATTACGTCTGGCACACGGCCACCGATCTATCCGCTTACGATTGCATCCTGGTTCCCGGCGGTTTCTCCTATGGCGATTATCTGCGGTGCGGAGCGATTTCCCGCTTTGCGCCCGTGATGGCGGAAGTAGCCAAGGCTGCGGAGCAAGGCAAGTTTATTCTGGGCATTTGCAACGGGTTCCAAATTTTGACGGAAGCGGGTTTGCTTCCGGGCACGCTGCGCCGCAATATGTCGCTGAAGTTCCGCTGCCATGACACGGCGCTGCGCGTCGAAAACAACGAAAATCCGTTTACCTCGCTGTATGCGCCGGGCGAAGAGATTTCGATTCCGATCGCGCACGGCGAAGGCAACTATTATTGCGACGAGGAAACGCTCGCGAAACTGCAGCAAAATAAACAGATCATTTTTCGCTACGTTAACAACCCGAACGGCTCGGTGGACGATATCGCCGGCATTTCCAATGAGCGCGGGAACGTTGTCGGCATGATGCCGCATCCGGAACGGGCGGTAAACGCCTTGCTCGGCTCTACGGATGGCAAAAAAATGTTTACATCCATATTGAAGGCTTGGAGGGATCGGCATGAGTCAGCAAGTGTCCGCTAAGGAACCGAATGCAGAGCAAATTGCGGAGCAGCAAATATACAAACAGATGGGCGTTTCGGATAGCGAATACGAACTGATCTGCGGTTTTCTGGGCCGTAAGCCGAACTATACGGAAATCGGCGTATTTAGCGTCATGTGGTCCGAACACTGCGCTTACAAGAACTCGAAGCCGCTGCTGCGGCGTTTTCCGACCAGCGGCCCGCGGGTTCTGATGGGACCGGGCGAAGGCGCCGGCATCGTCGACATCGGCGATAACCAGGCGGTCGTGTTCAAGATCGAAAGCCACAACCACCCTTCCGCGGTCGAGCCTTACCAAGGCGCGGCGACGGGCGTGGGCGGGATTATCCGCGATATTTTCTCCATGGGGTCAAGACCGATCGCAATCCTGAACTCCTTGCGGTTCGGCAAGCTGGAGAGCGAACGCGTGAAATATTTGTTCGAGCATGTCGTGTCGGGGATCGCCGGTTACGGCAACTGCATTGGCATTCCGACGGTTGGCGGGGAAGTCGTGTTCGACGATAGCTACGACGGCAATCCGCTGGTCAACGCGATGTGCGTGGGCTTGATCGATCATGACAAAATCCAGCGCGGCGTCGCCAAAGGCGTCGGCAACCCGGTGTTTTACGTCGGTCCGCCGACGGGCCGCGACGGCATCCACGGCGCCACGTTCGCTTCGGAAGAGTTGACGGAGGAGTCGGAAGCGAAACGGACGGCGGTCCAAGTAGGCGATCCGTTTATGGAGAAGCTGGTCATGGAAGCCTGCCTGGAATTGATCGATACCGGCATCGTGCTGGGGATTCAGGATATGGGCGCGGCCGGTCTGACCTGCTCCAGCGCCGAGATGGCGAGCAAGGCCGGCAACGGGCTGGAATTGTACCTCGATGAAGTTCCTCAGCGCGAGGAAGGCATGACCGCTTACGAAATGATGCTGTCGGAATCGCAGGAGCGGATGCTGTTCGTCGTCGAGCCGAAGGACGAGGCGCAGGCGCGGGAAATTTTCGAGCGTTGGGGCGTGATTTGCGCGAAGGTCGGCAAGGTGACGGACGATGGGCGCCTGAAGCTGTTCCATCACGGAGAACTGGTCGGGGACATGCCGGTGACGGCGCTGGTCGACGAATGCCCGATTTACGATAAGCCGTCGGCGGTTCCCGCTTATTATGAGCAACATGCGACGGTCGATACTACGCGGTACGAGGAGGTGCGCGACCTGGGCGCGGCCTTGGACCGAGTGCTGTCCTCGCCTTCGGTAGCGAGTAAGGCTTGGGTGTATAACCAATATGATTACATGGTCCGTACCAGCACGGCGGTTCGTCCGGGCTCGGACGCGGCGGTCGTGACGATCCACGGCACGCGCAAGGCGCTGGCGATGACGACCGACTGCAACGGCCGGTTCGTTTATCTGGATCCCGAGGTTGGCGGACGGATCGCCGTCAGCGAAGCGGCGCGCAATATCGTTTGCTCCGGCGCGGAGCCGCTGGCGATTACGGACAATTTGAACTTCGGCAGCCCGGAGAAGCCGGATATTTTCTGGCAGATGGAACGGGCGGTCGACGGAATGGCCGAAGCGTGCCGCGAGCTGGATACGCCGGTTATTGGCGGCAACGTCAGCTTATATAACGAAAATGCCAAAGGGGCGATTTACCCGACGCCGGTCGTCGGCATGGTCGGCCTCGTGCACGACACGGACCACATTACGACGCAAGGGTTCAAATCGGAAGGCGACGTCGTTTTCCTGCTGGGCGAGACGAAAGCGGATCTGGGCGGAAGCGAGTTCCAGGCGATCGTGCACGGCGTGGTCGAAGGGCGTCCGCCGCAGCTGGATCTGGCCGTGGAGAAAAAATTGCTGGGTACGGTGCTTGAAGCGATCCAAGGCGGTCTGGTCCGTTCGGCCCACGACTTGTCCGAAGGCGGCTTGGCCGTGGCGCTGGCGGAATCGTGCATCAGCGGCGGTTTGGGCGCCAAGGTGGAAGTGAAGGGCGGACTGCGTCCCGATTTTGCCTTGTTCAGCGAATCGCAATCGCGGATTCTGCTCTCCGCAGCGCCGGAGCAGGCGGATGCGCTGGAACGGTTGATCGCGGAGCGCGGCGTGCCCGTTGCCCGGATCGGCCGCGTCGGGGGCGGAGAGCTTACGGTTTCGGTGAACGGAGCTTCCGTCCTGGCCAAACCGGTCGATCGGTTGAAACGCGTCTGGGAGGATGTCATTCCATGTCTGATGAAGTAATGCCGCAGCCGGGGCTTTGGACAGGAGCATATTACAACGAAGGCGCGGGACGGATTGATCCGTTCGATACCCTTCGCGAGGAATGCGGCGTGTTTGGCGTATTCGGCCATCTTGAAGCGGCTTCGCTTTCCTATTACGGCCTTCACGCGCTGCAGCATCGCGGTGAAGAGAGCGCCGGGATCTGCGTTAGCGACGGAGAGGATTTCAACTATCACCGCGGCATGGGACTCGTCAAGGAAGTGTTCGACCGCGACAAGCTGGCTTCGCTGCGGGGCGACCGCTCGATCGGCCATGTCCGTTATTCGACCAGCGGGGACAGCAAGTTGACGAACGCGCAGCCGTTGATCTTCAAATACCGCGACGGCGATTTGGCGGTGGCGACGAACGGCAACATCGTCAACGCCCCGAAAATCCGCCGCGAGCTGGAGCAAAGCGGTTCGATCTTTCAGACGACCAGCGATACGGAAGTCATCGCGCATCTGATCGCCCGTTCGTCGAAGGACTTCGTCGAAGCGGCGAAAGACGCGCTGCGCCAGTTGGTCGGCGGCTTCGCCTTCCTGCTGCTGACGAACGACAAGCTGATCGCCGCCAGCGATCCGCACGGATTGCGGCCGCTCGTCATGGGACGCCTCGGCGAAGCGTACCTGTTCTCGTCCGAGACGTGCGCGTTCGAGGTTGTCGGCGCGGAGACGATCCGCGAGATCCAGCCCGGCGAAATGCTGGTGCTGGATCGGGACGGCCTCCGCGAGGAGCGGTACGCCGAGCCGGCGCGGAAGGCGCTTTGCGCGATGGAATACATCTACTTCGCGCGCCCGGACAGCGACATGAACGGCTC
Source organism: Paenibacillus macerans (assembly GCF_050565405.1). GTDB lineage: Bacteria > Bacillota > Bacilli > Paenibacillales > Paenibacillaceae > Fontibacillus > Fontibacillus macerans_B. The sequence goes on from NZ_JBNYYG010000039.1 coordinate 21,999, forward strand.
GAACCTGCACGCGAGCCGCAAGCGGATGGGGCAGGTCATGGCGCAGGAGTCGTTCGTGGACGCGGACGTCGTCACCGGCGTGCCCGACTCCAGCATCTCCGCGGCCATCGGCTACGCGGAACAGACCGGCATCCCGTACGAGCTCGGGCTGATCAAGAACAAATATACCGGCCGGACGTTCATCCAGCCGAGCCAGGAGCTGCGGGAGCAAGGCGTGAAGATGAAGCTGAGCGCGGTGCGCCGCGTCGTGGAGGGCAAACGCGTCGTCATGATCGACGATTCGATCGTGCGCGGCACGACCTCGCGGCGGATCGTCAATCTGCTGCGCGAAGCCGGCGCGACGGAGGTACATGTGCGCATTACCTCGCCGCCATTCAAAAATCCGTGCTTTTACGGCATCGACACCCCGGATCGCGGCGAACTGATCGCCTCGTACAAAACGGTAGATGAGATATGCCGGGAGATCAACGCGGATTCGCTGGAGTTTTTGAGCCCGGAGGGCCTGATCCAGGCGGTCGGCGGAGACAACGCCAAGGATTATAAAGGCGGGCTTTGCATGGCCTGCTTCGACAACGACTATCCGACCCGGACGGATTTCGACGGGGAAGAGAAGTTTGGCTGTACGTGCTGACGATTGGCGGCAGGGTATCTGTTGGTTCGACTTATTTCACGTGATGAATTGTTTTGAGAATATACCTGAAGGAGTGTGTCCCGTGTCAGAAGCATACAAAAATGCCGGCGTCGATATCGCGGCCGGGAATGAAGCGGTCGAGCGAATGAAAAAACACGTCAAACGGACGTTCCGTCCGGAAGTCATGACGGATTTGGGCGGCTTCGGCGCTTTGTTCGGGCTGAACAAGGACAAATACGCGGAGCCGGTGCTTGTGTCGGGAACGGACGGCGTGGGCACGAAGCTGAAAATCGCCTTCGCAATGGATAAGCATGATACGATCGGCATCGACGCCGTGGCCATGTGCGTGAACGATATCGTCGTGCAAGGCGCGGAGCCGCTCTTTTTCCTCGATTATCTCGCTTGCGACAAGGTCGTGCCGGAGAAAATCGAAGCGATCGTCGCCGGCATCGCCGAAGGCTGCAGCCAGTCCGGCTGCGCGCTGATCGGCGGCGAAACCGCCGAAATGCCGGGCATGTACGGCGAGGGAGAATACGACATCGCCGGATTTACGGTTGGCCTCGTCGACAAAAGCAAGATCGTGAACGGCAGCGGGATTGCGTCCGGCGATACGATGATCGGCCTCGCTTCCAGCGGCGTGCACAGCAACGGGTTTTCGCTGGTGCGCAAGCTGCTGCTGGAGCAAGCGGGTTACGGCTTGCAGGATATGCTGCCGGAACTTGGCGGAGAGAAGCTTGGCGATGTGCTGCTGACGCCAACCAAGCTGTACGTGAAGCCGGTGCTGTCCCTGCTGGAGCAGGTGGACGTCAAAGGAATGGCTCACATTACGGGCGGCGGCTTCATCGAGAATATCCCGCGGGTGCTGCCGGATAACGTCAATGTGGAGATCGCGTACGGCTCCTGGCCGATTTTGCCGATTTTCGACTTGCTTCAGAAGCAGGGCAACGTCAGCAACCGCGATATGTTCACCACGTTTAACATGGGGATCGGGCTGGTCATCGTCGTAGCCGAGGATCAGGCGGAAGCGGCGGTAGGCGCGCTGCGCAATGCGGGCGAAACGCCTTACGTGATCGGCAAAGTGACGGAAGGAAGCCGGGAAGTGACGTTTGCGGGAGCGGACGTGTAATGGCGGCCGGTTACCGGATTGCCGTGTTTGCTTCCGGACAGGGCAGCAATTTTCAAAATTTGCTGGATGTTTCCCGAACGGGAGAGCTAGGCGCCGACGTCGTGCTGCTCGTTTGTGACAAGCCGCAAGCGACGGTCGTCGAACGGGCCCGCAAGGCCGGCGTCGATTGCTTCCTGTTTGACCCGAAGGCTTATGCGCGCCGCGAGGACTACGAAGCGGAAATTGCCGCCGAGCTGGATAAGCGGCGCGTCGATTTGGTCGTGTTGGCCGGCTATATGCGGCTGCTGACTTCGGTGCTGGTGGAGCCTTTTGCGGGGAGAATGATCAATATTCATCCTTCCCTGCTGCCTGCTTTTCCCGGCAAAAACGCGATCGGGCAAGCCTGGAACTACGGCGTTAAAGTCACGGGGGCTACGGTTCATCTGGTGGATGGCAGCATGGATACGGGGGCGGTGGTCGCCCAGGCGGCGGTCGAAGTCGCGGCGGACGACACGCTGGAATCGCTGGAGGCCAAAATCCATGCGGCGGAACAAGGCTTATATCCGCAAGTGGTGTCGTGGTTTGCCAGAGACCTCGTGCGAGTGGAGGACAGAAAAGTCACGATTCTGTCGGATCCTCTGGGAACGTCCGGATCGGTTTGATCGCAAGCTGCATGGGGTACGTCCTGCGGAATGGACCGCAGCGCAGGGGTTTCGATATTTCCCGAGAAATATCGGGGGCATGATTCGCCAAAATAAAGGAGGAGCCGATTGTGAGTATAAAAAGAGCGCTCGTGAGCGTGTCAGATAAAACGGGCATCGTGGATTTTTGCCGCGAGCTGTCGCAGCTGGGTGTGGAAATCATTTCGACAGGGGGCACGAAAAACCTGCTGGCGAAGGAAGGGGTACCGGTCATCGGCATTTCCGACGTAACCGGGTTCCCGGAAATTCTCGACGGACGCGTCAAAACGCTGCATCCTGCGGTGCACAGCGGGCTGCTGGCGGTGCGCGACAGCGAGGAACACCAGGCGCAGATGAAGGAGTTGGGACTGGATTATATCGACCTGGTGGTCGTTAACCTGTACCCGTTCCAGGAAACCATCGCGAAGCCGGACGTAACCTATGAGGATGCGATCGAAAATATCGACATCGGCGGCCCGACCATGCTTCGTTCCGCTGCCAAAAACCATGCTTTCGTCAGCGTCGTTGTCGACGCGGCCGACTATGGGACGGTGCTGGAGGAAGTGCGGTCAGGCGGCGATACGACATTGGAAACGCGCAAACGGCTTGCGGCCAAAGTTTTCCGCCATACGGCGGCATACGATGCCCTGATTTCCGATTATTTGTCGAAGGTGACCGGCGATCCGCTGCCGGAGCGCTTCAGCGTGACTTATGAGAAAATCCAGGATTTGCGCTACGGCGAGAACCCGCATCAAAAAGCGGCGTTCTACCGTAAACCGCTGGCGGCGGGGGATACGCTGACCAATGCGGAGCAGTTGCACGGCAAAGAGCTCTCGTACAACAACATCAACGACGCGAACGCGGCGCTGCAAATCGTCAAGGAATTCGAAGAGCCGGCCGTCGTGGCCGTCAAGCATATGAATCCTTGCGGGGTAGGCGTAGGCGGCAGCGTGCTGGAAGCTTACCGGAAGGCGTATGAGGCCGATCCGGTTTCGATCTTCGGCGGGATCGTGGCCGCGAACCGCATCATCGATGCCGATACGGCGATGCTGCTGAAGGAAATCTTCCTGGAGATCGTTTTGGCTCCGGGCTTTACGGACGAAGCGCTGGAGATTTTGACGAAGAAGAAAAACATCCGCCTGCTGAAGCTGGGCGGCCTGGAGCTGGGTGCAAGCCGCAGCAGCCAGTTCGTCGTGACGTCGATCGACGGCGGCATGATCGTGCAGGAGAGCGACGTGCATACGCTGAAGGAGTCGGACCTGACGGTCGTGACCGACCGCAAGCCGACCGAAGCGGAGCTGAAGCAGCTGCTGTTCGGCTGGAAGGTCGTTAAGCACGTGAAGTCTAACGCGATCGTGTTGGCCAAAGACGACATGACCGTCGGCGTCGGCGCCGGGCAAATGAACCGCGTCGGTTCGGCGAAAATCGCCATCGAGCAGGCGGGAGACAAGGCGAAGGGCAGCGTGCTGGCCTCCGACGCGTTTTTCCCGATGGGCGATACGGTGGAAGCAGCGGCCAAAGCCGGCATCACCGCGATCATCCAGCCGGGCGGCTCCGTCAAGGACGAGGAGTCGATCAAAGTAGCCAACGAATACGGCATCGCGATGGTCTTTACCGGCGTGCGCCATTTCAAACACTAAGCCGGGCCAAACGGCAGACCGCTGCGGCGGCCTGCCTTTTTTTGGCTGATTGGGGGGCGAGGTGCTCCGGTAAGGGCGGGTGGTGGCAGCGGATCCTGTATTGGCGTCAGTACTTGTATCGGTACCGGGCATTAACTTAACGTACCTGCTGCCTCGCATTAGCTGGAAATCCTCCTGTTAATTTGCGCGAAAAAGCAGATCGGCCGTAAGGGAGCAAATGAGATGGAGGATTTCCAGTTAAATAGGCCAGACAGTGGTTTTTCACTTGAAATTAGATGGAGAAATTCCGGTTAAATGTCCGAAGGTTCATGTCCATGAACGGGGCATCGATTTTTCATAGTGGGATCAAACGAGGTTGAAGGAGGAGACGTATGGATATTTTGGTGGTTGGCGGGGGCGGTCGCGAGCATGCGATTTGCTGGAGCTTGGCGAAAAGCCCGAAAGCCGGAACGATCTACTGCGCGCCGGGCAATGCCGGGATCGGGCAGATTGCCGAACGGGTACCGATTCAAGTAAACGAATTCGACAAATTGGCCGCGTTCGCCGAGGAGAAGGAGGTAGGCCTGGTTGTGATCGGTCCGGATGATCCCTTGGCGGAAGGCATTGTGGACGTGTTCGAAGCCAAGAACATCCCGGTGTTCGGCCCGCGCAAAAATGCCGCGCATATCGAAGGCAGCAAGACGTTCATGAAGGATTTGCTGAAAAAATACGATATTCCCACCGCCGCCTACGAGAAATTCGACAACTACGAGCAGGCGCTGAAGTACCTGCAGAGCCGGCCGGTGCCGATCGTTATCAAGGCGGACGGGCTTGCGGCGGGCAAAGGCGTTACGGTTGCTTTTACCCGTGAAGAGGCGGAAGCTGCTCTGAATAACATCATGGTCGACAAAGTGTTCGGCGAATCCGGCAGCCAGGTGGTGATCGAGGAGTTCCTCGAAGGGCAGGAAATGTCGATCCTGGCGTTCGTGGACGGGGAGGTCGTGCGTCCGATGGCTGCGGCGCAGGACCATAAGCAGGTCTACGACGGGGACAAAGGGCCCAATACCGGGGGGATGGGCACCTATTCGCCGCTGCCGCATATCGCGGACGCCATTGTCGAAGAGGCGATCGAGACGATTATCAAGCCGACCGCCAAAGCGATGGTGGCGGAAGGCCGGCCATTCCGCGGCGTGTTGTTCGCCGGATTGATGATTACGCCCGACGGCAAGCCGAAGACGATCGAGTTCAACGCCCGCTTCGGCGACCCGGAAACCCAGGTCGTGCTGCCGCGGCTGAAAAGCGATTTGCTCGAGATTTTTCTGGCGGCGGTAGGCGGGACGCTGGACCAGGCGGAGATCGAGTGGAGCGAGGAAGCGGCGGTATGCGTGGTGCTAGCTTCCGGCGGTTATCCGGCTTCGTATCCGAAGGGATTGGCGATTCGGGGGCTTGACGAGGCCCAAGGCGCCGGGGCGCTCGTCTTCCATGCCGGAACGGCCCATAATCCCGAGGGCGAATGGGTAACGAACGGCGGCCGCGTCCTCGGCGTAGTCGGCCTAGGCGCGACCATCGCCGAAGCGCGGAGCAAAGCCTATCAAGCCGCGGAACGCATTTCGTTCGAAGGGAAGCATAACCGCACGGACATAGCCGCCAAGGCGCTGGTTTAAGGCGAGGTAGAAGCCTAAGTAAAAGTTTAAGTAGGAAGATATGTAGGAAGCTGAGTAGAAGCTAGATTGAAGCTAATAGAAGGCTTCTGAAATATCGTAAGAATGGCGGGCGGCTCCTCAAGTTGGGAACATTTCCAAAGGTAGCCAATTGAAAACTCAAGCGACAATATAGAAGGGAAAAAAATGGCGCTATTTCAGCGATACCCCTCGTTTTTCGGGAAATTAAGGACATTTATGGCGCTATTTTTTCAAATTGCCGGGAAATGACCGCTTTTCGCACCGTCTATTGGGAAATAAGGCCAAAAAGTTCCCTTATTGATGGTGAGCAGGCTCAAATCCGGAAAATAAGACCATAAAGTTCCGCTATTTAGTGGAAGTACCCGCAATAATCGGAACGATTCGCCCCCTGGGCAGGTTGCAGAACCGGCCCGGGAAGGTTGCGTGGTGCCAACCAGGCCCACCACTTGCGCCCCCCGGCCGACTGCTTGCGCACCCTGGTTGGTCGCTTGCACCTCCCGGTTGGTCGCTTGCACCTCCCGGGATAATCGGCCCTCGATTGGCGCATGTTAAGGGATATTGGGGACGTTTACCTGATTCCCCGAATTCTCTATCGGGAGGCGGCATCATCATGAGCGACAAAATGAAGGAAATGCTACCGGTCTCGCGCGAAAAGGTGGAAGTCGACGGCGTTTACCGGGACGAACTCGGTCGTGAGGAGTTTCTGCAAAAGGGCGAGGAATTCCCTTCCGACCCGGTCTACGGCACTATGGAGTGGGAGTTGACCGAACTGGCCCAGGAGACGAATTCCAAAGGGCACACCGATGATCGTTTAATTCCGAAAAAAGATTAACGTTGTTCAAGCCATGCCCCTCTGCGTTCCGAACCTAAATCGGACGGAGGGGCGTTCGTTTGTCCGCCTAATTCGGGGGCTTCGGCATATTTCACTTGAACCGAAGGCGGTTTCAGGTGTAATTTTATAAGAATGAGAGATATGAGCTAAAGTGAGGAGAAAGCCATGAATCAGGCGGAACGACAAACGGTAGGCATGGAAGACATCGTCAAGGCGCATCACGTACTTAAAGAAGTCGTCATCAGAACACCGTTGCAGCTTGATGCGACGTTATCGTCCAGATATGAATGCAGCGTTTATTTGAAAAGGGAGGACCTGCAGGTCGTACGTTCGTTTAAAATCCGCGGGGCCTACAATATGATCCGCAGCCTGCAGCCCGAGGATTTGGAGAAGGGCATCGTGTGCTCCAGCGCGGGGAATCACGCTCAGGGCGTAGCTTTTTCCTGTAATGCTTTGGGAATCCAAGGCAAAATTTATATGCCGAGCACGACGCCCAATCAGAAGGTGAAGCAGGTAAAACGCTTCGGCGGGGTGCATGTGGAGGTCGTACTGATCGGCGATACTTACGACGATGCTTATGCGGAAGCCATGAAAGCCTGCCGGGAGAGCGGTATGACCTTCATCCATCCCTTCGACGATCCGAAAATCGTCGCCGGCAACGGGACGATCGGAATGGAAATCATGGAGAGCCTGACGGTGCCGGCCGATTACGTGTTCGTAACGATTGGTGGAGGCGGGCTGGTATCGGGCGTAGGCACCTATTTGAAAACGGTCAGCCCGGGGACGAAAGTGATCGGGGTCGAACCCTTGGGAGCGGCGTCCATGACCGCATCGCTGAAACAGAAACAAGTCGTGACGCTTGAATCGATCGATAAATTCGTCGACGGCGCCGCGGTCAAGCGGGTCGGGGACCTGAATTACGAAATCTGCGCGGCCATCCTCGACGATATCGTGAAGGTGCCCGAAGGCAAAGCGTGCACGACGATTTTGGAGCTGTACAACGACAGCGCCATCGTGGTCGAACCGGCGGGGGCGCTGCCGGTCTCCGCGCTGGACATGTACCGCGACCAGATTCGCGGGAAAACGGTCGTCTGCGTGATCAGCGGCGGCAATAACGACATCGACCGGATGCAGGAAATGAAGGAACGTTCGCTCATTTATGAAGGATTGAAGCACTACTTCCTGATCAATTTCCCGCAGCGTGCCGGGGCGCTCCGCGAGTTCCTCGAAGAAGTGCTGGGGCAGAGCGACGATATCACGCGGTTTGAATACACGAAGAAACACAACAAAGAGAACGGTCCGGCTCTGGTCGGCATCGAGCTGAGCGATAAGGCGGACTATGAGGCGCTGATCGGGCGCATGTCCTCGAAAGGAATCGCCTACACCGAGCTGAATCGCGATTTGAATTTGTTTAACCTGCTGATTTAAAGGTTAAGGCCAAGCGAAACCTGGCCAACGGACAACGGAATGATTGACGGGAAAGCCTTCCTCGACGCAAGTCGGGGGAGGCTTTTTTGCGGGGAATGCGAACAAAGTAGCGGGGCGGCCAACCTAACGGACCCTATAGACCTTATTTCGTGTAATTTGCCGGGGTTGCCAAAACTAACGGACTCCAGAGCCGTTATTTGCCTGAGATGGACCGCATTTTGTTCAATTTTGGGCAAATAAGGGCTGTCCTGTCCGTCAGAATGGGAAATGCTGCGGGAAAGCAACAATAAGGTCTTTCCGGTCCGTTAGGATTCGAGCGAGAGGGGAGCGGTTGCTGGATACGGAGTACAAGTTGCAGAATACTGGTTGTAAATTAGCTGGACGCGGATTCTTCAAAGCTGTGCGTTGTGTGTTGGGTAGTTGGATACAAGTCGAGAAGTTGCGCGCTCGGGACGGCATCGTTGGGGTTCCCGCCTTTTTTTCAAAAAGCGGGTTTACAATATCAACTCACTAGTGTACTATTTAACTATGACACTGATACATTAAGGGAGTGAGCAAGAAGTGAATAAAGTGAGCCAATCATTGGAGCGGGTGGCGACGAACGATGACACAACGGTCACAGCCGCAACGACGGCAACGACGGCAGCGACCGCTGCTAACCATGCGGCGGCGGGAGCAACGAAGGTTAAGGCGCCGGGGCAGAATCCGGTCGTGTTGTCTGTGAAGCAGGCGACGAAGAAAATCGGCAGCAAAACGCTCGTCGATAAGCTGTCGTTCGATATTCATAGAGGAGAAATCGTGGGGCTGTTGGGACCGAACGGAGCGGGGAAGACCACCACGATCCGCATGATCGTAGGCCTGATCGGGATGACGGAGGGCGACGTGCTCGTGAAGGGGATCAGCGTGCGGCAGCATTTTGCCAAAGCGATTGCCCATGTCGGCGGAATCATTGAGAATCCGGAGTTTTATCCGTACATGACCGGCTATGACAACCTGAAGCAATATCAGCGGATGAGCGAAGGCGTGAGCGAGGAGCGGATCCGTGAGGTCACCCGGCTGGTTGGGCTCGAGCAAGCGATCCACAAACGGGTAAAGGCTTATTCACTGGGCATGCGGCAGCGGCTGGGGATCGCGCAGGCACTGCTTCACGACCCGTCCATTCTGATTCTCGACGAACCGACGAACGGGCTGGACCCGGCCGGTATCCGGGAAATGCGCGATTACTTGAAGCGGATCGCCAGCGAGGAAGGCATCGCCGTGCTCGTGTCCAGCCACTTGCTGGCCGAGATGGAGCTGATGTGCAGCCGGGTCGTCGTCATTCAGGAAGGCAAGTTCGTGACGGAGCGGGCGCTTGGCGAAGCGGCCGAAACGGAGCGGGAGCGCGTCAACGTGACGTTCCGCGTCGACGATGCCGAACGGGCCAAGGAGCGGCTGGTGCGCATGGAGGAAATCCGCATGCTGGGTCTGTCCCCGGAACGCGGAGAGGTAACGGTTTCGGTTCGCGACAGCTACATTCCGCGAGTAATCGGCGCTCTAGGCAGCGAGGGCATCGCGATCTACCGGATCGAGGAAGTCAAACAAACGCTGGAAGACGAATTTTTGAAATGGACGGGAGGGAACCAAATTGCGTAGTTTTTCCAGGCTTGTCGTCAACGAATGGTTAAAAATGTCCAAGAAGCGCAGCTTCTTTGTACCCTATGCCTTGATTGCCGGGGTTATCGCCTTGCTGCTGTACCTGATGAGCTCGTTTGCGCCGCCGGAGCAGACGCTGTCGATGCTTGATTTGACCGCTATGGTCGTTTCCCAAAACGGTATGGGGCAAATGCTAACCTTTCTGGCGATCATTTGTACGGCAGGCGTAGTCGCCAAGGAGCATAGCCTAGGGACGATCAAGCTTCTGTTGATCCGGGCGCAAAGCCGCAGTAAAATTCTTGCCTCCAAATACGTGGCCGTCCTGCTGTTCACCTTGTCGATCTGCGCTTTTGCGTTTGTCGTCGCCTTGCTGGGCGGGGGAGCGATCTTCGGGTTCGAGGTCCAAGGCACAAGTTGGAGCGAAGTGCTGCAAACCCTGCTGTATCAACTGGTGTACACGATCGTCTACGTCACGATCACGTTTATGGTGGGAATCTTCACCAAGTCGTCGGGAGCGACCATCGGCATCGGCATGTCGCTGATTTTACTGGAGAGCTTGATCGTAACCCTGCTGTCGAGATACGAGATCGCCAAATACCTCGTGTTCGCCAATACCGATTTGTCGGTATACCTCCATGGAAATCCGCCTATGTCGGGCATGTCGCTGACCTTTTCCGTGTTGGTGCTGGCCGCATATATGATCTTGTTTCTCGCTGCCAGCTTTGTTACGTTTAAGAAACGGGATGTCGCTTGAAAATCGGAATCGGCCATTCATATCAGTGGCGTACGGCGGAAAGGAGCAAACCGATCGTGAGCATCGAATTCGACAATAATCTGCCGATTTATTTGCAAATCATGAATTATTTGAAACGAGAGATCGTCACCGGCAAATTGAAGCCGGGCGATAAAATCCCTTCCGTGCGCGAACTTGCAGCCGAGCTGCAAATTAACCCGAACACCGTACAGCGGACTTTTCAGGAATTGGAGCGTGAAGCCGTCGTGGAAACGAAACGCGGACTCGGAAGATACGTGACAAGCGAGGAATCGAAAATTATGACTATCAAAAAAGAAATGGCCGGCGATCTGTTGGATCGTTTCATCGGCGGCATGCAGGAGTTGGGCTTTTCCAATCAGGATATCGCAGCGATTGTGCAAGAGGCGGTCAGCGCGGAAGACAAACGCTAGAAAGGAGACCGGGAAGATGGGAAATTTACTGGAGTTGCAAGGAGTATCGAAATCTTACGGCAGCAAAAAAGCGCTGCGCGGGGTCTCCTTCGGCGTAGGCAAAGGGAAAATCGTCGGCCTGCTCGGCACGAACGGCAGCGGCAAAAGCACGCTGATGAAAATCGCAGCCGGCCTGATCCACCCCTCGGCCGGCAAAGTAACGGTGAACGGCACGCCGGTGGGATTGGCCACGAAATCGGCCGTCTCGTTCATGCCGGACCGTCCCCTGACGGAGTCGTGGATGAAGGTGCGCGATGCGTTGGGGTTTTACCGGGATTTCTATCCAGATTTCGATGAGAACAAAGCCCGCATGATGCTGGACTTCATGAATCTGAACGAAAAGGATAAGATTAGCTCCCTGTCCAAGGGGATGAACGAGCGGCTGCAGTTGACCCTGACGTTGTCGCGCAATGCCAAGCTGTATTTGCTGGATGAGCCGATCGGCGGCGTGGATCCGGTGGCCCGGGCGAAAATCCTGGACGCGATCGTCGAGTTTTACAGCGAAGATAGCAGCCTGATCATCTCCACCCACCTCGTCCGCGATATCGAGCGGATTTTCGACGAGGTGCTCTTTATCCGGGGCGGGGAAATCGTCCTGCAGGAGGAAGTGGAGACTTTGCGGATCAAATACGGCAAAAGCGTCGATGACATGTTCAAAGAGGTGTTTGCGGAATGATGAAGCTGCTGAAATATGATTTGAAAAGAAATGCGAATACTTTTTTGGGCCTGGCCGCCGTTCTGGTGATCGTGCAGGGCTTGATCTCCGTCTTCGGGAACCTCCGTCATTGGGAGGAAGGAGCCATCTTGGCGCTAAGCGTGATCCTGTATGCCTCGTCTGCGATTATTATGATCGTCCTCGTCTGCAAAACGTTCGGGCAGAACATCAAGGCTTATCACCGCCGCCTGCTGCCGGTGACTCCGGTATGGTCGATCGTATCCTCACTGTTGTTCAGCTGGATCGTGGCGCTGGCAATAGCGGTCATCATTGCGGCTCATGCCTTTTTATATCTTCGGTTTGCCGGGATCCCGGTGAATTTCGATTGGGGTCCGGTTGGCATTAAGGATTGGATCTTGGTAGCCTTGGGGGCCTTATGGCTTTATACGCTGCTCATCATCACCATCTTTATGGCCATGACGATCGGGGCCAGCGTAAGCGTAAACGGAAAAGCCGGAACGTGGGTCGGGATCATCGCCTTTTTCGTGATCCAAAACGGGATGTCCTGGCTGGAGAGCCTGATCTTCGGCAATAACGACCCGGCTATCATGAAGTTTGCCGTGTTCCATGTCGGCCTGGAGGAAGTCGACGCGGGGACACCGGTCGGGGCCAGCATCCTGTCGTTGGGACCTTTCCTGTTCGAACTGGTTCTTGCGGCACTGATGTTTTACGCGATCACCTATTTGCTCCGCAAAAAGGTGGAAATCTAATCCGCGGAATATTCGTTAACCTAAAAAGACCCGCGAAGGGCGGCACAACCTACAATGTGCGCCCGTTCGCGGGTTTTTCGTTGAAAATATGCGTCGATCGGCGTTCTCTTACGCTTTGGACCGGCGGCCGAAGAAGAAGATTTGTCCGGCGAGGCCGACGGCAAAGATGATCAGGCTGTCCCAAGGCGACACGGTAAACGCCGGCATGATGCGGTTCAGCAGCGTGCCGATGAAAATCACCACGACCGCGATCGCTACGTAGATGCCGAAGGCGCGCAGATTAAAGCCGCGGGACGCGGGGACCGGGTGCTCGTCCGGGTCTGGAGAATCCTCCCTCGACTGAGACGGCTTGCCGCCGAGGAACCGTGTCACCAGCTCGATCAGCACGATCGACAGTCCGGCGATGATCAGGAGCGAGGAGCTGCTGATTTGCGTATACTCCAGCTCGCCGCCAAACCATTTGCTGAAAAAACCGGTGATCATATAAATAAAGAAGACCCAGGTCAAGGCTACCCAGGGGATCATCGTATAATATTTGATTTTGTCCTTTAGCGTCCGCGGCTTCCGCGTCAATACGTCATCGGCCAACTGCTTGCAGTAAACCGCCGGATCGGCGCCGAACAGCTCGGCGGCCGATAAGCCTTTGCTTTGATTCTTAACGATTTGCCGGGCCAGTCCGAGCAGGATTTCCTCGCCTTTCGCTTCGCTCAGCGAGCCGGATCCGGAGCGGAAATACATGACCATTTCTCCGAAATACTTTTCGTTCTCCGGCGTCATTTGCTGCCGCAGCCGCTTCGTCTCGCCGATCATTTCATGGATGTACATGAAAGTATCTCTCCTCCCAGGTTGTACAGGTCTTGATGTTCCCCGAAAATCAATTCGAAATTTCCGATTTTCTCCAGTAGTATACTGCAATTTTTGTCCTGTCTGCAAGGGACCACGGAAGGGCATGAGGCGGGCGGGCATCCGTTCGACGGGATTAGGCCTTTGTGCGAGCGCACCGGAACTGGCGGATTATGGACTTTCCTTGAACGAGGAATAAAACACGCCGCTCCCTCCAAAAACTACAGCATACTCATCGCAGGACGTTCGGGAACCTGCAGGGTTTGCCCGAATAAGCTGCAAATCAAAGTTGCGGGAGGCAGAGCCAGTGGGAAAATATGAATCGGAACTGACCCGGAGGTATTTGCTGAACAGCAACTCCCGGGGCAGCCTGGAAGAGGTCGTATCGAATGAAACCCCGGCCGACGACAATTACTTGTTATGCGGCGATGACGAGGATTGCGGCGAGGGAGATATGGGCAACCAGCAATTTATGAGGCAGTGGGAAGGCCGGGTCACAACCCATGCTTATTTCCGGCAATCTTACGAATAAGCGGAATAGTCAGGACGTTAGCCGATTGACATCCCGTTTCCTGCAGTGTTAAGATAAGTTACAATTCATATTAAACTTATCGGAATTAACTGGATAAATCCAGCCGCAGGACGGGGAGGACGTTTTATGGAAAGACAAATCGCGATCAAACATGGAAAAGAGGAGCTGGCGGCCAGCATTCACTATCCAGCCGAGTGCCAACAGAGCGGACGTTGCAGCCGGGCTCCGCTGGTCGTCGTCTGCCACGGTTTCGTGGGCAGCCGGATCGGGGTGGACCGATTGTTCGTCAAAACGGCCCGGGAGCTGGCGGCGGACGGATTTCTCGTGGTCCGCTTCGATTACCTTGGCTGCGGCGAGAGCAGCGGCAGTTATGGCGAGCATGGCGTGGAATCCCTGATCGCCCAGACTCGTACCGTGCTTGACTACGGCCTTGGCGCGTTCGATATCGACCCGACCCGCGTCACGCTGATCGGGCACAGCCTGGGCGGGGCGATCGCCCTTCTAACAGCCATACGCGACCGCCGGATCAAGAATCTGGTCCTGTGGGCCTCCGTCGGATATCCATTCAGCGATATCGTGAAAATTACCGGGCGCGGGGTCTACGACCAAGCGGTGAAACACGGTTCGGCGGATTACCTGGGTTACGGGCTAACGCCGGCATTCTTCGATTCGCTGGGCGAATCGCAGCCTTTTCAGGAAGCCTCCAAGTTTACGGGGGATGTGTTCGTTGTACATGGCACCTCCGACGACATGATCCCGGTGGACTATGCCTTTCTGTACCAAAAAGTCTTCTGGATGCGTCCGGAAGGCCGGTGCGACAAAGAGATCGTCTTCCAGGGGAATCATACGTTTTCGTCCGGCGAACACCAGCGCCAGCTGATCTCCAAAACACGGGAATGGCTGGGAGGGCTTGAAGCGGCCCAAACCGATTGGCAGAACTGGATGATCTAGCGGGAATCAGGATCGACAGCTTGGATTTATCCGCCTCCGCCAAAAAACGCATAAGTGGTAAAAAGCTTCCTGTAAGGATACAATGGAGGTGTAACCCATTTTTGGCGTAGGGAGGTTTGAGAGCGATGTCTCAGCCTGCATTGTTTATCGCACATGGATCGCCGACTCTGGCAATCGAGCAAAATGCCTATACGAGTTTTCTCCGGCAATTGGGCCAGGAAACGCTGAAACCGCCCAAAGCCATCATAATCTTCTCGGCCCACTGGGATTCTCCCGTCCAGTGGCTGACGACGGATCGGTTGCATACGACGATGCATGATTATTACGGATTTCCGGAGGAAATGTACGCCATCGAATATCCGGCTCCGGGAAGTCCTGAGCTGAGCGAAGAAATCGCGGCGATTTTTCATTCGCATAACCTGCCTTATAAGCCGTCGGCGGGAAGAGGGCTCGATCACGGGGCTTGGGTCGTGCTGCGGGCGATGTTCCCGAAGGCCGACATCCCGGTCGTGGCTTTGTCCGTCGATGCCAAACGCGCCCCCGAGGAGCAATATGCGATCGGCAAGATGCTGGCCGAGCTGCGGCAGCAGAATGTCCTCGTCATCGGCAGCGGCGGGCTGGTGCATAATCTGCGAATGCTGGACTTTGAGGCGAACGGGCCGGCCGCTTGGGCGGCCGAATTCGACGACTGGGTGGGCGAGCAGCTGAAGAGTTGGAATTGGCGGCATCTGTTCGACTACGACCGCAAAGCTCCGCACGTACGAACGGCAATTCCGGCTTACGGCAAGGAGCATTTCGTCCCGCTGCTGTACGCCATGGGGGCTGCCGACGACGACCGCCTGGCGGTGAAGCTGTTCCAGGACTACCAGTACGGCAGCTTAAGCTTGAACTGCTGGAGGTTTGGAGGAAGCTAATCATCCGGCTTTTTGATCACGAAGCATTCATAAACGAAATAAGCGCAGAACCTTGAGTTAAGGGGTTCTGCGCTTTTGGCGTTCCGCATCGCTGCCGGTTAACGTCGCCGTACGGCATTTTTGCGGAAGTAGGGCATGATGAAGTAATCCAGTCCGATCCGCCCGGCATTGGCACCGGCGACGACAATGAAGATTTCCAACAGCAGCAGCTGCGGGTTCGTGCTGACCGTTCCCGAGAACAAGAAAGCGAAGTTCATGACCATCCCGAAGAAGGCGGCCGCCCAGGTGAACGTGCCGAGGATCAGCCCGAGTCCGACAAGCACCTCGCCGTAGGGAACCAATACATTAAACAAACCTACGTTCGGAACGGCAAAATGCTCCAAAAAGGAGGCCCACCAGCCCTGCACTGCGGGATGATCCCCCGTGCTTTTCTCCATGGCGCTCGTTAAAAAACCGGCCGCGTCAAACCCGCCCGTCACTTTTCCCCATCCCGAAGTCAACCATTCGTAACCTGCATAAAGCCGGATGAGCAAGAGCAGCCAAGAGGCGACCACACTTTCCCTTAACCATTTCACGATCATGATATAATCTCCTTTCTGCTTGGGCGGTACGACAACGTTCGTTGTTTTTCGCGGAAAAATCCCCCTGTGCTTAGTATTCATATTAGGGGCAAAATTTAAAACATTCAATTATTAATTTAAATTTTAAATAACTGCTTCCATGCGTTCTTGTCTTCCCCCGGCGCGGCGATTCAACGTATAATGTAGAAAACGCAGGAATGACGGAGGAACTTAAACTTGAAATCATCGAAACTTATTCTATTGCTGCTCCTGTCCATGATCCTAGTCCTGGTTTCCGCTTGCGGAAAAGCCGATCAGGCTGCTTCGTCCCAAGAGGGGATCGCCCCTCCGGAAACGGCCGTCCCCGAAACGAACGAACCTGTCATTCCCCCGGCTCCGGCCTATACGGCCCCGCTTACCGGGCTGCCGCTGGACGAGCCGCTAACCCGGCGGCCGCTGGCCGTCATGATCAACAACGCTCCGGCCGCGCGCCCGCAATCGGGCTTAATCGATGCGGATGTCGTGTATGAGGTGCTGGCCGAAGGAGGGGTTACGCGACTGGTGTCGATATTCCACAGCAAGGCCGACAACGCGAAGATCGGTCCGATCCGCAGCATCCGCCCCTACATGATCGATTTGGGCGAGAGCTACCACGGCGTGCTGGTGCACGCGGGAGCAAGCAACGACGCTTATGCGATTTTACAGCGGCAGCATAAAGAGGACCTGGACGAGATTACGAATGCGGGGGCTTATTTTTGGCGGGACAAGTCCCGGAAAGCGCCGCACAATCTGTATTCCAACGTAGAGAAACTGCTGGAGGGCGCCGCCAAGCGCAAGTATGCGGTCGAGGATACGGAGGTGCCGGGATATACATTTTATAAAGACAATGAAAGTCCGGCCTCCACGGAAACGGCCAGCCGGGTGGAGATCAAGTTTCAACTGGACAATTACCGGGTGGGTTATGATTATGACGCCGCATCTGGAACGTACAAACGGTCGATCAACGGCGAACCGCACACGGATTTGGAGAGCGGCGAACAGCTGACGGCTGCCAATGTCGTCGTCATGGGGGCCGAGCACGCGGTGCTCGACGACGTTGGACGGCTGGACGTCGAGTTGGCCCTGGGCGGAGAGGCGCTGCTGTTCCAGCAGGGCAAAATGATCCGCGCCCGGTGGATTCGGCAGGAAGGGGATATCATCCGCTTCGTCAAGGACAATCGGGAGCTTCCGATGGTTCCGGGCAACACTTACGTTCATGTCGTGCCGAATTCCCCGGATTTCGACAGTCATGTTAAGGCAGAGTAAAGCAGGGGCGGCGCATTTTGTATTTTTATGGAGATTCAAGGATAAGCCTGGAAGATAAAGGGCAAATATAAGGCAAAGAACGTGAAATGTTTGCGACATTATTACCTATCTGTTAAGCAGTTGTGATAAGATAATCAAGGTTGTGTAAAAACAGCCGCTAGTGATACCTTATGCAGAGAAAAGGGGATATTGATGCGAGTGAAGAAGAAAGACATCTTTTTCCAAACGTTAGAGAATATGGCAGATACGATCGTGCATTCGGCAGACTATTTTGCTCAGCAGGTGACCGAATTCAAGGACGTGGAATCGTTCGCCAAGAAGATGAAAGAATACGAATCCAAATGCGATGAATACACACATACCATTATCGTGGAGTTGAACAAAACTTTTATTACTCCGATCGAACGCGACGACATCATGCATCTGATCACGGCGCTCGACGATGTGATCGACGGCTTGGAAGCTTCGACTTCCCGCTTCTTCATGTACCATTTGACCGAGCCCGACGAATATATCGCGCGTTTTGCGGAAATTTTGCGCAATTCGGCTTACGAGATTCAAAAGGCGATCCATTTGCTGTCCCAGAAAAAACTGCTCCCGATCCGCGAATATACGATTCGGTTGAACGATCTGGAGAACCAAGGCGACGAACTGCTGCGGATTTGCATCAAGGAATTGTTCCTGAAGGTGACCGACCCGATCGAATTGATCAAGAAAAAAGAAATTTACGAACGATTGGAAACCACGACGGACGCTTGCGAAAAAGTGGCCAACATGCTGGAATCCATCATCATGCGTAATTCTTAAGAAATTCACTTCATATTCGAGATTCGGGAGGTTGGAATTGCGCGGATTTACGTAGAGAGAGACAGCTATCTGTGCAGACAAAGCTATGGATACGAGTTTATTGATTATTCTCATCGTTATCATACTGGCGCTGGCGTTCGACTTCATTAACGGTTTCCATGATACGGCCAACGCGATTGCCACCTCGGTGTCGACGCGCGCGCTGAAACCTCGTACGGCGATTATGATGGCCGCCGTCATGAACTTCCTTGGCGCGATCATGTTCACCGGCGTCGCCAAAACCATCGGGGGCAGCGTAGCCGATCCCGCGAAGCTTGATAACGGGCTGGAAGTGCTGATCGCGACGCTGCTGGCTGCGATCATTTGGAACTTGATCACCTGGTGGTTCGGCATTCCCTCATCCTCTTCCCATGCGCTGATCGGCTCCTTGGCGGGCGCGGTCTACGTCGGCGCCGGACCGGACAAGCTGAATTGGAGCGGATTTACGACGATCATCGAAGGGTTGCTGTTCTCCCCGTTGATCGCATTCGTGATCGGCTTTATCGTCATGACCATTTTGAAGTGGGTATTCGCCAGACGCAGCCCGCATACCGTGAATAAGGGGTTCCGGTCGCTGCAAATCGTCACGGCGGCGCTGCAAAGCTTCACGCACGGCACGAACGACGCGCAGAAGGCCATGGGGATCATCACGTTCGCCCTGGTCACCGCCGATTTCCAGGATCATATGGAGGTGCCATTGTGGGTTAAACTCGCGGCGGCCACGGCGATGGCGTTAGGGACGTCGATCGGCGGCTGGAAAATCATCAAAACCATGGGCACGAAGATTTTTAAAATCGAACCGATCAACGGGTTCGCGTCGGACATTTCCGCCGCATCGGTCATTTTCGGCGCGACGCTGTTCCATTTGCCGGTGAGCACGACGCATGCGATCACGTCGGCGATTCTGGGCGTCGGTTCGGCGAAACGCTTCTCCGCCGTGCGCTGGTCGATGGCCGGGCGGATCGTCATCGCCTGGGTGATCACGATTCCGATCGTGTTCCTGATGGCGGGCGTTATATACAAACTGCTGTTTTAGTCAGTTCACAGGACAAAAGCCAATCTGCCGAGGATTGGCTTTTTTGGACCTTTAGGATGATGGGTGGATGCCACAATGTAGGAGGGCGGCGGCTTGATCAGAATCATGGGGATGACGCGGGATCACAAGGTGGTATCGGCGATTCCGCTAGAGCAATTTCAAGACGAGATTTATGTATGGACTTGGGTCGATTTTGACGCGCCGACGCCGGAAGAGACCGAGTTGTTGGGGAGTTTCTTTCATTTCCACCCGCTGGCGATCGAGGACTGCCTGCATGTGCTGCAGCGGCCCAAGATGGACTACTACGAGGACCATCAGTTTTTGGTGCTGCACGCCATCGACCGAGACACGCTGGGTATGGAGGAAGTGGATTTATTCATCGGGGACAAATACCTGGTGTCATTTCATCAACGCCGGCTGGATGAAATGGACGAGGCTTGGGGCAACATGCTTAGGCGGGCCCATGAACACAAGGTGTGGGTACACGGACCTTACTCCGCAGCGTATATGGTGATCGACAGCTTGGTGGATCATTATTTTCCCTGCGTGTATACGATAGAAGATGAGCTCGACGAGTTGGAGAAAAGAGGCAGCCGCGAATCGGTCGAGCTGCTGATGAACCAGGTGTTCGATCTGCGCAGCAGGCTGCTCAAGCTGCGGCGGACGATCGTGCCGATGCGGGACTTGATGTACCGCATTCTGAACTCCCAGCATGTCCAGGGCGACAAGGAGCCGCGCGCCTATTACGCGGACATACACGACCACTTGCTCAAGCTGACCGAGATGATCGAAGCCGACCGGGAAATGACGGCGGACCTGCGCGACTCTTACATTTCGCTGAATTCCAACCGGATGAACGGGATCATGAAGACGTTGACCGTCATTACGACGGTCTTTATGCCGCTGACGCTGATCGCCGGCATTTACGGGATGAACTTCATCAACATGCCGGAACTGGAGTGGAAGTACGGTTATTTCGCCGTCATCGGGCTGATGGCCGCTTTGGGCGGCTGGATGATTCTCTGGTTCAGCAAACGGGGCTGGTTTAAGTAAAGGCAAGGATTTCGAGCTGGGCTGAGGCTCGGTACGCCTGGGGCGTGAAGCTGCCGCCGGGTTAACGGCGGCGCTTGCCCGTTTTGCTGGATTTGCCGGAGGATGTGCGTTTCCCGGAACCGCTTCGACTTCGGCTGCCGGTGCCGCTGCTTTTCTTGCGGCTGCCGGTTTTGCGGCGGCGGGGCCGGTACTCATCCATGCCGGAGCCTCCGCCGCCCGATTTGCCTTTGCCGCCGGGAAGGAAGGCGGTGAACAGCTTTGCCATCGGGGCGAATTGCTGCACCGTTTGCATCACCTTTTGCACCTGGCCCATCGTGGCCAGGATGCCGTCGATTCCGCCCATGCGATCCACGATGCCTTTCAGATCGCCTAAGCTTGGGAGCGAGAATCCGCCGCCGGACGGTTTGGGCGTGGAGACCGCGGTCGGCGTCGGCGTGGACGTCGGCGGAGAAAAGGGCACGAGCGAGGAAGCCTCCGCCTTGATTTCGTAAGGATTCACCCCCGGATAATAGTGGGTGTACGGATAGTACGGGCGCATCGGGCTTTGCCGTGGGTCTTGATTTTGTGGCATGGTATCACTTTCCTTTTTGGATATTTTGGCGGAACCGGGAGCAGGAAGGCCCGTTCCATTCCTGTTCGCCGTTTCCGGATGCACGGACCGGGTTACTGCCCGGATCGCAGCTTGGAAATGCCGCGAAGTCGGCGTTTTTTTTTCGCAGATAGGCGTTTGTATTACTATACTGTATGTGGCGGGCGGACCGGGCGTATGGACGAATGTCCCGGGTCCCGTAGGCGTTTGCGGATTTTGGGCGTTCTTTCTGTGATGCGTGAAACCGTTAATGCTTGAAAAGGAGTACGCCCCTCGGGTACAATGGGGGTGTGGTTACAGTAACGGTAGGGGATGATTATTCAGTGCAGCTGAAGAAATTAAACGACAAAACGATCGATCAATTATTCGAAGCCATCTTAACGTTGAAAGACATCGAGGAATGTTATATCTTTTTTGACGACCTTTGCACCGTAAACGAAATTCAGTCTTTATCGCAGCGTCTGGAAGTAGCCCGGATGCTTGGCAAAGGCAACACCTACAACCAGATCGAAGCGGAAACCGGGGCCAGCACGGCGACGATTTCGCGGGTCAAACGCTGCCTGAACTACGGCAACGACGGCTATAAAATGGCATTGGACCGTTTAGGGCGATAGACCGATGCCGGATGCCATACATGAACAGTCGAGCGTAAAGCCGGGGGAAGGCCAGCCTTTCGCCGGCGCTTTGCGGGACCGGAAGCCGGGCGTGCTGGTGATCAGCCACGGTTCGCCGGACGGCCTTTGGGTAGAACGGGTCGAAGCGGCGGTCGCGGAGGCGGCGAAGGATTTGCCCGCGGGGCTCCCGCTTGCTTGCTCTTTTCTCGAAACCGTGGAGGGGCGGCTGATCCAGGACGGGATCGATCGGCTGGAAGCACAGGGAGTGACGGAAATGATCGTCATTCCCTTGTTCGTGTCCTCGGGGAGTACGCATATCGACGAAATCGCCTATGCCTTAGGCGTAAAGGATACACCGGAGAAGGAAACCGATTTGGAGCGTTTTCGGATTTCCGCTCGGGTGTTTTTTGGCGATCCCATCGATGACGGCCCGTTGGTGGCGGAAATGGTATGGGACAAAGTGAAGGCGTTGTCGCTGCGGCCGGAGCGCGAGGTGCTGCTGCTCGTGGGGCACGGCAGCGTCCATCCCGGTTTCTTGCAGCGGTGGGAGCGGGGAATCGCTTCGCTGGCCGCCCAGGCGGGTGAGCTGAGCGGGCTGTCGGGGGCCGATTACGCCTTGCTGAATCCGGACAGCGTCCGGAGCAAGGTACGGTACTGGTCGGATGAGCAAGGGATGGACGTGATCGTGGCGCCGCTGTTTCTGAGCGCGGGGTATTTTACGAAGACGATGATTCCTGCGCGGCTTGACGGATTGCCGCACCGCTATTCGGGAGAGGCTTTGCTGCCGCATCCGCTGTTGGCCCGCTGGATGTCGCAGCAAATTTTGAATATAATGGGATCATTGACATGTTGACATTATGAGAATCAGGTGGCGTTTGTTGAATGAAAAGAGCTAGGTTGATCTATAATCCGACCTCGGGAAGAGAGGAAATGCGGCGCCTGCTGCCGGACGTGCTGGAACGTTTGGACCGCCACGGCATCGAGACGTCCTGCCATGCAACGACCGGGGAAGGCGATGCAACGCTGGAGGCCGCCCTGGCGGTCGAACGCGGCTATGATATCATTATTGCGGCAGGCGGCGACGGCACGCTGAACGAGGTCGTCAACGGCATGGCCGGCAAAAGCAATTTGCCGCCGCTGGGCGTGTTCCCGCTGGGGACGACCAACGATTTTGCCCGCGCCATGGGGATTCCAAGGCGTTGGGAGGATTATTGCGACCTGGTCATCGAGAATAAAACGAGACCGATCGACATCGGCAAAGTGAACGGCCGGCATTTCATCAACATCGCCGGCGGAGGCTCGCTGACCGAACTGACGTATGAGGTGCCGAGCCGGCTGAAGACGCTGATCGGGCAGCTGGCATACTACATGAAGGGCATCGAGAAGATGGCCAGCCTGTCGCCGACCAAGCTGATCATCGAAGCCGAAGGCTACGAGGTGATCGAAGGCGAGTTCATGCTGTTCCTGATCGCCAACAGCAACTCGGTGGGTGGCTTCGAGAAGCTGGCGCCGGATGCGCGCATCGACGATGGGCTCCTTGACGTGATCGCCGTCAAGAAGTGCAACCTGGCGGAGTTCATCCGCCTGGTGACGATGGCGCTGCGCGGCGATCACTTCAACGATCCGCACGTCGTCTACTTCAAGACGCGGCGCATGGAAGTGACCTCGCCCGGCCACGTGCTGCTCAACCTCGACGGCGAGCTGGGCGGCGAGCTGCCGGGCGTGTTCGAGATTTTGCCGCAGCATCTGCGGATTTTTGCTTAGCGGGCAGAGGTGCGCTAAACAAACCAGGTTGTCGGGAGAATCCCCCGCCGGGACGGCGGGGGATTTGGCGTGGTTTGGGGCAGGTTAACGCACGGAGCCACATTTATATAAAGATAAGGGGAATCTCGCGTTCCGGATTTGCACGAAAGTATCAGGTAAAGCTGCGTGTCCGCGCCATCCGTCAAACTGCCGCCCCCCAACGCCGATCCCGTGAAGTGGAATTCCTCCGGTTATTTTGCTCGAAAGTCGAGCGGCCGGCAGATGAAGTGGAAAAAGTCCATCTAATTTCGGGGTATATGGCCAAATTCGGGTAAATGGGCGGAATTAAGTGGAGGTTTTCTATCTATTTTTGCGAAAACGGGCTAAACGGGGTAAATTAGATGGAGGATTTCCATGTAAGAGCGAAAAATGATGGGGAAAATAAACGTATCAGTTTGAACATAGAAGGAGTACGCAATGACAAAGCAACGGAAAAGCGGCGGACGTCCCGCTGATCGGGTTAGTGGGTCCAAGGGGAAGCATGGAAGAGTCGAGGGCAACGAGAGAAGCGCGCGCGGGGGGAATCGGACAGTTAACGCGGGTGCTACCCGCAGCAGTGCGGTTGCCGAGGCGGCAATCGCCGGCCTTCCCGTGGCCAAAAACGATGAAGTGGTCATCGACATCATCGGGATGAACCATGACGGAGAAGGCGTCGGCCGGGCGGAAGGCTACACGCTGTTCGTGCAGGGCGCCTTGCCGGGCGAGAAGGTCCGGGTCAAGGTGCTGAAGACAAAAAAGCAGTATGGCTACGCCAAACTGCTTGATGTGGTTGAGGCAAGTCCGGACAGGATGGCGCCGCCCTGTCCGATTTACGACAAGTGCGGCGGCTGCCAGCTGCAGCACTTGAGCTACGACGCGCAGCTCGCCTGGAAGCGGCAGCATGTCGTCGACGCGCTGGAGCGGATCGGCAAGCTGCGCGTGGCGGGGGCTGCGGGCGACGGCGAGGCCGTCGTCGTGCGGAAGGCGCTGGGCATGGCCGAGCCTTGGCGCTACCGCAACAAGGCGCAGGTGCCTGTCGGCGTCACCGATGGCGCGTTGGTCGGCGGCTTTTACGCCCGCGGCAGCCATCGCATCGTCGACATGGAGACGTGCCTGATTCAGCACGAAAGCAACGATGATGTCGTCAGCCGCGTCAAAGCGATCGGTCGCCGCCTCGGCATCACCGCCTACGACGAAGAGACCGGCCAAGGCCTGCTTCGCCATGTCGTGGTCAAGGTTGGCTTCCGGACCGGCGAAATGATGTTAGTTCTCGTCACCAACGGCGAGAAGATTCCGCATGAAAACGAATGGATCGAGGCGATCCGCAAGGAGATCCCGGCCGTCGTGAGCATCTGCCAAAACGTCAACACGCGGCAAACGAACGTCATCTTCGGCGACGTGACTCGCGTCCTGTGGGGACGCGAAGTGATCTTCGACTATATCGGCGACGTCAAGTTTGCGATCTCGGCGCGTTCTTTTTACCAAGTGAACCCGCTGCAAACCGAAGTGCTGTACGGCAAAACCGTGGAATACGCCGGCCTGACCGGCCAGGAAACGGTCATCGACGCCTATTGCGGCATCGGCACGATCTCCCTGTTCCTGGCGCAGCACGCCAAACGGGTGTACGGCGTGGAAATCGTCAAAGAGGCGATCGAAGACGCACGCGTTAACGCCGAGTTGAACGGAATGAACCATGCCACCTTTGAAGTCGGTGCCTCCGAAGACGTCATCCCCACCTGGAAAGAACAAGGCGTCGAAGCCGACGTCATCGTCGTCGACCCGCCGCGCAAAGGCTGCGACCCGCGCCTGCTCGACACCATCCTCGAGATGAAACCCGAGCGCGTGGTGTACGTCTCCTGTAACCCGGCGACACTAGCCCGCGACCTGCGCATCCTTGAGGATGGCGGGTACCGGACGGTCGAGGTGCAGCCAGTGGATATGTTCCCGCATACGGTGCATGTGGAGTGCGTGGCGGTGTTGGTGAAGAATAAAACAGTGTAGTAGAACCTTTATATTTGTTGGGAATTTTCAATGTGTTACAAATGTCTTATAATAGTGGCACAGCGATTGGAAAACCGGATTGATGTAAAATCGATGTAAAAATCGATCTTAAATGAGACTAAATGAACCGAGGACGCCGGGTAAAATACTCTGGCGTCTTCGTTATCGTCATATGTTATTTTAATGAATGAATAAATGAATGATTCGGACTTATGTTTCCATGCCTAAGTCTTTCCCATATTTTTGGCATGTACGCCTTGTTAACAGATTTGTTGCAATGTATGCAGTGGATTATGGAATCTGATACATGGGTGACCATATTTCTAAGGGTTGAAACAATAGATAATCTATCGAAATGTGTAAACAGGATAACTTTTCACCGCCGCTCCATGCAATCTCCAATCTCACTTCGTTCTTGCAACCCATATCCCGTAAGCTCCTTTTACTCCTTTGGAAATGCAAATTTTCGTTTTGTGTACAGTTATTCAATGTAGAATTTTTGATAATTCTCCTCATATGATCCCAAAGGTAATTAAATCATTCCCTATTAATTTGTGATTCCTTCATTCGTTCTAGTTAGGTGAGCCGTCTCAAGCTCGGTTGGTTAAATATTACATAAAACGACAAAATATGCTATTAGGTATTCCTTCACAGATACCGAGATTAAGTAATAGATTAAGTTATACGAGAGGATGATTTCTATTAAAAAAAATATCAAAATAGTCAAAAATATTGTTTCTGTTTTAGTAGGTTTAGTATCAGGATTTATATTTTGCTATTCATTTCTATTGTATTGGTTGAATGTTGGAGGGGGATTCGTACCAGGTATTAAAGAGAATGCTACATTTTATATGAGGGTTCTCATTATTGATTTTGCTGTATTTTTATTACTTATGCTTGTCCTTAAAACTTATTTATATAGTTTATTATCGTTTGTTGTATCTATATCGATAACTCTGATTTTATTAATGGTAGAGTAGTAAATTTTTGGGGGAGGCTTCAATGTGAAAAAAATTTTTTCGCTTGTGATGTCAATAACTATATTCCTTTCTACATTTTCAGGCAATGCATTTGGAGCACAACAATATATCGGAGATGTAAATGATTCAGCTCCTAAGAAAGTAAATACTGTTCTAAAGGATGCAAATCCAGCGAAAACACCCAGTGCTAACATAGGTATTTTAAGTACAAATATTTGGGCTTCTAAGACAACTATTAAGACAACTGAACAAACAACGATTTCTTTTTCATACGATGATGAGCCTCATCCAACAATTGTACAAATTTATTATAATGGTACGTTATTATCTGCAAAAACCCAGGTTCTTGGTAAACTTATGAGTGGTACATATGTTTTTGATCCTGACGCTCAAATAGATAAAGCTGGAAGCTACGAGATTCGTATTATACCTACTGATGATTCGGATTTTTATAACAATATTTATATTACTGTTTATAAGCCAGTTGTTGTTTTTTTGCCTGGAATAATGGGTACCGGATTATTTATGGGGGCAGAAAAAGTGTGGATGCCCCAAGAAGACATAGAAATTAATAAGAATGTGACTGGACAAATTCGAGATCATATCAGAGCCTTATCAATGAGTTCGAATGGCGAGAGTAAGAATACAATCACAGTCGGTGAGCCAGTCGGGGATTTTTACAAAAGTATCTATAATTACCTAACTAATAATGGTTACGATGTTGTTTATTATGGGTATGACTGGAGACTTGATAATAGAGACCAAATAAATAGGCTAAGTAACACAGTTAATGAAAAAATTCAAAATCTCCCATCGGGTGCTGAAAAAAAAGTTTCTATTGTCGCACACAGCATGGGGGGGCTTGTTGCTTCGCAGTATATTAAAAGTGGCAATCAGAGTAAAATAGATAAATTGATTACTCTAGGAACCCCTTTTCTTGGAGCTCCCAGTGCCTACTATATATATAAAACAGGCAATATAAAAAATAACTTTGCAGATGAGGTTATTAAAGATGCTATAAAGGAAATTGTCCCTAACGTACCTGCTTTATATCAATTATTACCCAGCAGGGATTATTTTGATCTAAATAAGAAATTTTACATAAAATCACTAGATGATTACAAGAATGAAAAGAGTATTAAAAAGTCCTATACAACTTACATAGAGACAAATAACTATTTGAGAAGTAAAGTTCTAGGATTCAATCCGTTGCTAATGGATAGGGCAATTAATTTTCATGATAATTTGGACATAAGAAACACATTGAAATTAGTAGACTCATATCAAATTATTGGCCAAAAAGTAGCGACTGTTGGGATAGTAACAGACGTTTTCATTGAAGGAGGACAATATAATACACTCCCCTTAGGGGATCAGTTTATTACTACGGAAAATACTCAAGGTGATGGGACTGTTCCCTTATATAGCTCTACTGTAGGGGGAGCTTTAGATCCTAGCAAAACATACTTTATTCATGCAGAACATTCAGATTTACCAGGAAAGACAGAGGTTCAACAGCTTGTTAGAAATATTTTAGAAAATAGACCTAATTCAATACCAGCTGGTATTAGCAAAACCGGTCAAAAGGTTGGAACGCTTCAAACACGAGTTGAGGGTCCAGCTGAAATTGATTTATATGATGCGAGTGGAAACCATACAGGACTAGTGGCGTCCAATAATTTCATGCAACAAAGTCTCAAAGCTAGTTCGGTATATCAAAATATTACTTCGACATCATCTGACCCTTCACTTTCAGAATCAAACATTCCGTTTTCTTCTTACTTTGCAAATGGGAACGTAAAATTTGTTCTTTCAGATGATAACAACTATAGTGTTGTCATAAAAGGAACTGATTTTGGAACAGTAGATTTTAGAATGATTTGGTTTAACGAAAATGACCAAACTAGTAAAACAATCCGATTTGATGATGTGCCGGTTACCCCTAATACAGTTTATAATACGACTACTGATAATAGTGAGAACATTGTACTTAGGTCAGAAAACGCTAATATTGCGCCTTCTGTAGTATTGATTGGGCAAGATAATGATGATGAGATTAGTCCAACCATAACCTCAGAAGTAATCGGCTTTCGTGGTGTGAATGAATGGTATGGAAGCTTTATAGAGGATGTGTATTATTCACTTACAGCACATGATAATGAGTCTGGGCCCGACAAGATTTTCTACAATATTAATGATGCTGGATACGAACAGTACGATGGCACTATTACATTAAATAAAACAGGGATATATAATATAAAATCTTATGCTAGAGATAGAAATAAAAATGTTTCTTCTGAATTAGAAGAAACTATCAAGGTTGATAAAACTAATCCAACAAAACCTACGATGACTATTGTCCCATTAAAATGGACAAATCAATTTGTAAGTATTACTTTATCCGATTCTCAGGATACTGATAGTGGGTTTCAAAAGTATCAATACAAAATAGGCCAAGATGGTGAATGGAAGGATTATACGACACCCATTATTATTGATACTGAGGGTTTGTACAATGTCTATGCGAGGGCAGTAGATAATGTATTCAATTTAAGTGAAGAAGTTGTAGGGGATGCCAAAGTTGATAAAACGATGCCAACAACCCCCGAAGGTTTTAAGATTCTATCGTATAATTATAATCAAATCAAAATATCCTGGTTACCTTCAACAGATAATGTAGGAGTAACTAGTTACGATGTTTATCAAGATTCCGTATTAATTGGTAGCACCGTTGATACAGAGTTTACATTTAATAATTTACTTTCTAATAGAGTATATACTTTTACTATAATAGCAAGAGATGAGGCTACTAACTCGTCACTTGATGGTGTGTTTATTGTTCGGACGCCCAAAGTTCTTGTGGGAACTGATCACACCTTACAGGCTAGGGCCGACGGAAGTGTGCTGGCCTGGGGATTAAACAGCAGCGGCCAGCTGGGGGATGGAACCACAACCTCGAAAACGACGGCAGTGGAAGTTCCAGGGCTAACGGATATCCTTTCCGTGGCAGCAGGTTCTGGGCATAGCTTGGCGCTGAAGA
>NZ_JBNYYG010000040.1:0-47019 GCF_050565405.1 Paenibacillus macerans
CATCGCGCCGATGAGAACCCGCGTAATGACCGGGATCGCTCCGGCGATGGCGGCGAGTACGGCGGGCGTGCTGCTCGCCCGCCCGGAGCCGCAGGCGCACCCGCGGCCTCGCGCGCGCGCGCGCGGCCACGGCGCAGCTGCGCCAGGCTTTGCTCGCTCAGCGGGGCCACTTCGTCGGCCAGCAGCTTGAAGCCTTCGTCCTGCAACTGGACGGTGGCGCGCAGCGCGAGCAAAGCCCCTTTGCTGACGTGGGCGGCCGAACGCCGCCACACTTCGGGGAACAGCACGACCTCGCAGCGCTCGATCTGGTCCTCCAGCTCCATGAAGGCCATCGCCTTGCCCTGCTTCGTCGTGATCGTCTTGACCGATACGACCATGCCCGCCACGACCGTGCGGCTCTCGTCGTTCGCATCGGCCAGGTCCATCAGCCGGTCGACGCCGTCCCCTTCCAGCAGCTCGTCGAAATCGTCCAGCGGGTGACCGGACAGATAAAGTCCCAACAGCTCGCGCTCCAAGTCCAACTGCTGTCCCGCGGTAAACTTCGGCACGTCCGGGTATTCGATCTCCCAGTTCGGCGATTCCACGAAATCGAACAGCTGGATCTGCAAGTCATCCCGCTCCTTGCGCCACTTCAGCGCCGCCTCGACCGTCTCGTCCAGCATCGCCAGCAGTTGGGCGCGATGGCCCGGCAGAGAATCGAAAGCCCCCCCCTGAATCAGCGACTCGATCACGCGTTTGTTGCAGGTGCGCAAATCGACCCGGCGGCAAAAATCGAGCAAGCTGTCGAACGGCCGCTCCTGCCGCTCGCGCAAAATGCTTTCGATTGCCTGCGTGCCGACGTTTTTGATCGCGGCCAGCCCGAAGCGAATCACGCCCAAGGGCTCCTGCCCAGCGCCGGAAACGTCCTGATGCGCCTCATCGGCCGGATCGGCTCCCTTGGATGCCTCCGCCGCCGTTGTCGCTGCGGAACCGGCGACCACGTCCGCAGCGGGGCTCATCCCTTCCGGCCGGCTCTCCCCCGGTCCGCCGTCTTGCCCGGCACCAACCACAGCAATGCCGGTGCCTGCCCGCGCCTGCGGCGTGAACAGCACCTTGCTTTCGTTCACGTCCGGCGGAAGCACGACGATCCCCATCCGGCGGCATTCGACGATGTATTCCGCCACCTTGCGGTGGCTCCCCATGACGGCGGTCAGCATCGATGCCATGAAATGCACGGGGTAATGCGCCTTAAGGTACGCCGTCTGGAACGCCAGCACGCCGTAAGCGGCCGCATGAGCGCGAGGAAAGCCGTAGTCGGCGAACCGCACGATCATGTCGTACACCACGTTCGCTTCGGCTTCGCTGTACCCCTGCGCTACGCTGCCGCTGACGAAATGGCCGCGCTGCTCGTCCAGCACCTCGCGTTTTTTCTTGGACACCGCGCGCCGCAGCAAATCCGCTTCGCCCAGCGAAAAGCCGGCCATTTGGGAGGCGATCTGCATGATTTGCTCCTGGTAAACGATGATGCCGTACGTATCCTTCAGGATCGGCTCGAGGTCGCGGTGCGGATATTCCACGGAATTCTGCCCGTGTTTGCTGGCGATAAACTTAGGGATGAACTCCATCGGACCCGGTCGATACAGCGCATTGACAGAAATGATGTCTTCGAACGCCGACGGTTTCAACTCCTTCAATACCCGCCTCATCCCCGAGGATTCGAGCTGGAACACCCCCGTCGTTTCTCCGCGTCCCAGCATTTCATAGGTGGCCGGATCGTTATCCGGAATCTGCCGAAAATCGGGGATGCTGCCCGTTTGTTCGCCGATCCAACGCATGCAGCGTTCGATGATCGACAACGTGCGCAACCCCAAAAAGTCCATTTTGAGCAGGCCGATCGATTCCAGGTTCTCCATCGAATATTGCGTTAAGGCGGTCTGCTCGCTGCCGGCTTGCAGAGGAACCGCGTCGGTCAACGGATCCCGCGAAATGACGACGCCGGCGGCATGCGTGGAGGCGTGCCGCGGCTTACCCTCCACCTTCATCGCCATGTCCAGCAGACCATGGATCCGAGTGGAGGAGTCGTACATCGCCTTGAGATCCGGGCTTTCCTTCAGGGCTCGTTCGATCGTCATCCCGAGGTTGCCGGGAATCAGCTTCGCGGCTTTGTCCACTTCGCCGAACGGCACATTCAGTGCACGGCCCACGTCGCGGACGGCCGCGCGCGCCGCCATCGTCCCGAACGTGATGATCTGAGCCACGTGCTCCGCCCCGTATTTGTCGACCACGTAGGCGATCACCTCGTCTCGACGCTCGTCGCTGAAGTCGATATCGATATCCGGCATCGTCACCCGTTCCGGATTCAAAAACCGTTCGAACAGCAGGTTATATTTCATCGGATCGACGTCGGTGATGCGCAGCACGTATGCGACCAGGCTGCCCGCCGAGGAGCCCCGGCCCGGACCGGTGACGATCCCGTTGCGATGGGCAAACGCGATGAAATCCCACACGATTAGGAAGTAATCGGAAAAGCCCATGCGGCCGATGACCTCAAGCTCGTAACTCAACCGCTGCTCGAGACGTTCCTTCTCCTGCGGGTCGTTCCACGCGTCCAGATGGCCGTAGTGTTCGGCCAGTCCTTGCCGGCATAACTCCGCCAAGTAGCTCCCCGCCTCCAAACCTTCCGGAATCGGACGGTAAGCGGGCAAAATATGCCGGTCAAACTCCAGCGTGAGCCCGCAGGATTCGGCAATTTTCGCCGTATTGGCATAGGCCTGGGGAAGGTGCGGGAACAATCCCCCCATTTCTTCGGCGGTTTTGAGGTAGAGCTGATTCGTATTCATTTTGAGCCGGTCCTCGTCGTCCACCGTTTTTCCCGTGCCGACGCAAATGAGCACGTCCTGGACCTCCGCGTCCTCTTTGCTCAAATAATGCACGTCGTTGGTGACCACGAGCTCGGCTCCGATTTCCCCGGCCAGCTGCACGAGCTGCGGATTCACTTTCTTTTGCTCCGCGATGCCGTGATCCTGCAGCTCCAGATAAAAATCTTCGCCGAAAGCCGCCTGATAACGCAGCGCCGCTTTCTTCGCTTCCTCGTAGTTGCCGCGCAGCAGATGATGCGGTACTTCCCCGCCCAAGCAGGCGCTTAAGCAAACCAGGCCTTCATGATGCCGTTCCAGCGCCTCCCAGTCGATCCGCGGCTTGTAATGGAAGCCTTCCAGATGACCGATCGAGCAAAGCTTCATCAGATTGCGGTATCCCTTTTCGCTCTTGGCCAGCAAGATCAAATGATGGATCGGCTGGTCCTGACGACTCCCCCGTTCCTTGCGCGAGCCTGCCGTAAAATATACCTCGCAGCCGATGATCGGCTTGATGCCGTGCGCCTTGCACAATTTATAAAAAGGAACCGCGCCGTACATGACCCCGTGATCCGTCAGCGCCAACGCCTTCATCCCGGATGACGCGGCTTTGGCCACAAGCTCTTCGAGCCGGGCCGCTCCGTCCAGCAAGCTGTATTCGCTATGTACGTGCAAATGAACAAAGTCCAATGCGATCCCTTCCTTTCCCTGTTGATGAAATGAGTCCAAAACTTAACTTTGCGAGCAAACGTCGCCTATAAATATTTTATCATACATGTGTAGAGCGCGCCCATAGAATGGTAGGGAGACTGGACAAACCTCGGAAAGGGGACTTGCGCGTGAGTACGTTTTTGACTAAAGCGGTAATGGACTTTTTCATTGCCTTCGGCATTGTGGTAGGTGGCGCGATGGTCGGCGGCATCGGAGCGGTCGTTTCCCTGCAGCCGCCGACGCATACGATGCTGGACATCGCCGACCGCATCAAAATATGGGCGCTGGCCGCCGCCGTCGGAGGAACGATCGATCCGATGCGGGTGATTGAGAGCAATTTTTTTGACGGAAACCTGTCCCCGGCCATCAAACAGATCTTATACCTGCTGTTCGCCTTTTTGGGCGCCCACATGGGCTCGGAGCTGGTGAGATGGATGTGCGGGGGAGGCCGGGGATGAATGAGACGAAGCGTCCGGAGCGCTCCGGCTTCCGCCGGTTCATGCAGTTTGCCGCCGTATTCGTATTGGGGATGGTGATGGGCAGCATCGTATACAACGTCGTTTATCAGACGAGCTACAACCTGCTTTGGATTCAGAACAAGGATCTGCAAATCCAACTGCATCAGGCGGAAGAAGACATCCGGACGCTGAAAAAATACAACAACCGCTCGACCGTCATCAAGGAGATCAAGGTGCGGGTGGAGGAACGCGACCCTCCGTTGGATTCGCTTGCGGTCAAGGAGGTCGCCGAGCAATTGCACGACGAGCTGGAGGTGCTGCGCGGCCGTAATATTTTCGACATCGATTCCGACGCCAAAATGGCCCGGACGCTGCTGAACCGCAAAATCTACGTCGTGCGCGACAAGGAGTACACCATCCAGATCAAGACGATGCTCGTGAGCGAAGGGGTGCTGCAGATTTGGGTGGAGATGAGGCCGTATATCCGACTCTAGCAATTCATGTTAAAATAGTGGTAATTAAAAAAGTGGATTCGGCGTTGCTTAATTCCTGAATTTGTCCACCGTTAGTGCTTGAATCTATATGATTTTTCAGGCTCAAGCTAGAAATCAGCGCTTGACGGCTTGGCAGGCAGGTAGGTTGGGCGCAGATCAATAAACACTCGCAAGTCCGGACGCTTTGCATGATTATCCCGTTTGATCAGAAACAGAGAAACAGAGAAACAGACGAATACCTATCCTAACCCCCACCCCTATCCCCTGAACGAGAGGGATAATCGTACAAAGCAGCGTGCAGGGGCATCGAGACACGAACCCATCATTAGAGTCAAGGTCTAATTTATTTCGTCAAGCACTTCTTTCCGAAGCACGATAAACCACAAAAAGGAGCAATAAATCCCTATGATTCAGACGATCCAGTATGTTTTGTACGCGTTTCTGATTATTACTTGCGTGAGTTCGGTGTTCTTCAGCTTTAAATCGCGGCGGACGCTCGATCCCCGGGTGCGGGGGCTGGCCGCCGCCAAAACGAACATCAGCATGGGCGTGATGCTCATCATTCTCGCCTTGATTCAAATGTTCCTGTTCAGCGGCTCCACGCTTCGCGTCGTGATCGGCGCTTTGTTTATGGTGCTTGGGGCTTTTAACATCTTTGCCGGCATCCGTAATCACGGCATCCTGTCCCGGCGGCAGCAGGGATAACCGGCATAGTCGGCTTCCCTCTTTTACCGGTTAATGACCCCGTATCCATCGCCAAGCCAAATCGCTAAGCGTGGTCGATCGATTGCAGCGTCATGACGGCTTTGGAAATCAACGAATCCTGATAGGTCAGCACGATCTCCAGCTTGCATGCCCGGCGGCTCATCTCCAGCACCATGGAGCTGATGACGACCGGGTTTTCGATTTGCACCGGACGGACGAAGTAGGTGGTGATGTTATCGACGACGAAGTCCCCGCCGCTAACATCCTTGGCCGCCCGGAGGCCTGCCTGGGTCATCAGCGAGGTCAGCACGCCGTGCGAAATCGTCCCGAGATCGGTCGACATCTGCGGCGTAATCATGCCGCGGAAGAACAGTCTCCCCTCTTCATCCCGCTCCTCGGCAAAGCCGTTCCACATCAAATGCTCGAACGTTTCCCCCAGCTGCGGCTGGTTACGCACGTCCCGCATCGCTTGCAGCACCTCGCGGCGCGTCACCGAAGAGACCAGCTTTCGGTTGCGGTCCACGACCGGCAGGAAATCGATCCCTTCCCAAACCATGATTTGCGCCGCGGAGGCAAGCGACGTCTGCAAGCCGACGGTGATCGGATGGCGGGTCATGCATTTTTCGATCATTTGATCGCCGCTGAGCTCCTCGACGTTCTTGCGGCTGACGATCCCGATCACCCGGTTCCATTCGTCCACGACCGGGAAATGCTGCTGCCCCGTCTCCAGCGACAGCTGGTCGAAATCGGAGATATTGCTCGTCGCCTTGAGCATATTCACCCTCGGCTTGCGGGCGACGATATCTTCCACCAGCATGATTTTCTTCTTGATCAAACGGTCGAACAACGCCCGGTTGATCATCGAGGCGACGGTAAACGTATCGTGGCGGGAGGAAATGATCGGCAGCGACAGCTTGTCCGCCAGCGCCTTCACCTCGCGGCTCGTCCCGAAGCCCCCGGTAATCAGCACTCCGGCGCCCTGCTCCAGGGCAAGCGAATGGGCGTTGTCGCGGTTCCCGACGATCAGCAGGCTGCCCGCGTCGATATACCGCGCCATCGCATCGATTTTCATCGCGCCGATGACGTATTTGTGCAGGGTTTTATCCAGCCCATCGCCGCCGCCAAGCACATGCCCCTCGACGATTTCGACGACGTCGCCGAAGGTTAGCTGATCGGAGATGTTCCGCGGCTTTTTCTCCACGCGCACCGTGCCGATTCGCTCCTTCGTGATGACGATCCCGAGATTCTCCGCCTCTTTGACTGCACGATAGGCGGTGCCTTCGCTGACGCTGAGCGCTTTGGCCAGCTTGCGCACGGATATTTTCGTACCGATCTTCAGTCCCTCGATATGCTGCAGCAGTTGCTCGTGTTTTGTGACGCTTTCCTCCGGTCCCTCCAACTGTTATACCCCCCTGCCCGAATCTGTACTATTCTGTTTCTATTATACACACTCAGGCATAAGTCATCCAGACTACGGCGAGGACGATAACAGAATAGACAATTTCCAGCATGCCGGACTGCTTGGCGGTGATTTTCGTGCGCGGAAACCAGGCGGCCCGGGCCAGCAGCACCAAAGCCGCAAGCAGCAATGCCGGGGGAAGCAGCCATAAAGCCAGCAGCGCCATAGCCAGGTGGTAGAAGACGGAGTAGAAATAGAATCGCTTATTGTTTCTTTCGCGGATGATCGTTTTTACATAGAACACCGTCCCGATAAAATATCCCGTGCTGATCAGGAACAGCTCGGCCGCGAGGCGGTAATCCGTTCCCCCTCCAAGCTCGAACGAGAGGAACACCATCAGGCTGAACTGCACAATGGCGGCGATGTCGTTCAGCAAGGCCCGTTCGCGTTTTTGCTTGGCATAATACGCATTGACCGCAAACAACGGAAGAAACATCAAGGCCATGACGACGACGCCGGGACGAACCCACACAAGCCCGATCGCTGCGGGAATCAGCAATGCCCCGTATAAGAGAACCGGAGGCCGGAAGCGGGCCGCTTTTCCCGTCCGGATCCACTGCAGCAACGGAAACATCAGCAGGTAAATCAGCAGCCAGCAAGCAAACAGCAAAACATGGATTCCCCCGGGGGTGGAGGCAAGCATGCCGAACAGGAACGGGACGACAAGCATGGCCCATGCCCCATGTTGATTCGGGATGAAATCTTTGACGCGCACGATATTCGTTCCTCCTTCACGTTCATTGAGCTTGCTTAAGTTATCGACATTATAGTCGGCTATCCTAAGCGTACCAGTGACAGGCGTCACTGTATCCATGGCAGCTTCCGGACAAATCGGCGGGGATAAATTCCGTGAGCGACTATCTTGTGACTGATATCACAATCACATGCCGCGCCGTTGATATAATGAGGTCGAATCGTTAAATTTTAAACATTTGGGAGGACTTCACATGAGTCAATTTAAAGCTACCGTTAACGCCACCGAATATCCGCCGCAGTTGAAGCATAAGACGATTTTTGCCGCATTCAATTCCCTCGAGCCGGGAGAAGCGATGCTGCTGATCAACGATCACGACCCGGTACCGCTGCGTTTTCAGTTCGATGCGATGCATCCCGGCGGGTTCACCTGGGAGTACATTGAGCAAGGACCGGAAATGTTCCAGGTGAAAATCGGCAAAAACTAAAGCAGGGGGAATGCCCTATGGCAACCATCACGGTTATCGACGACAAGACGATTAAAATCGCGGTTGAGCTGGAAGATGCTTTGCGCATGATCGAGGAAGCGGAGAGCCATCTGGAGCTTTATGCCGGAGAAATCCTCACGATCGCCGAAAAAATGCCCGAGTTCCAATTTACGTATTTCTGTTTCTACGCTTACGATACCGCCGCTTTGTTCGAGAAAATGCTGGGCATCGATCCGAAGCAGTATCTTTCTTTCTCGCTGGATGCGCCGGATTCCTTCTTTTATACGCTGTACGGCGGCATGAAGGGTCTTAGCGGTACGGCAAGGCTATGCCGGTCGCTGGCGGCCGAACGTACGGACCTGGAGGTGAACGCATAATGAAAAACCGGGTCGTGGAGTTGGACGTCCGCCTGCAGCTGCGCCAAGGAGAGGAGCCGTTCCGCATTATTATGGATACGGTCGGCCAGTTGGAGGAAGGCGATATCTTCGTGCTCCATGCGACGATGAATCCCGTTCCTTTGCTGAAGCTGCTGGAGACGAAAGGCTATTGCAACGATTGCGAACAGCTCGCCGCGGACCATTGGAAGGTCACGTTTACGCGCAAAAGCTGATCCAAGATAATTGCCTGAAATCACCCATTAAAAAGAGGAAAAGAGGCCGTTCGGCCTCTTTTTTTATATCGTGCCGCAAGCTTGCGGCACGATTCATGCTCTTATTCGTTTGGATTTCCCGCATACCCCTTCGGAATATAGGCGCAATACGGATCGCTCTCCAGATAGTCGCCGGTCACCGCATACGCCCTTGCCCGCGAACCGCCGCACAGCTGCTTGAATTCGCAAGCCCCGCATTTGCCCTTCAGCAAGGATTTGTCCCTGAGCTCCTGCAGGATCGGCGAATTACGGTAAATGTCCGTAAGCGACGAGTCCCTGACATTCCCGCAGCTGACCGGCAGGAAGCCGCTGGGATATACCTCGCCGACATGGCTGATGAATACGAAGCCGTCCCCGTCGTTCACGCCTTTGGGCGAGCGGCCGAGCAAGTCCTTGCGTTTCGGCGCCGCCGCCATCTCCCCGTCCGAATTCATGCTCAGCTTTTGCTGCTGCATAAATACGCGGCGGTAATGGGGAGCTTCGGTCGCCTTGATGCCGTACGGCATGACTCGCTGCAATTGGGCCAGCCATATCATCACCTGCTCGTGCTCTTCCGGAGAAATCATGTCTTTGACCATCCCCCGTCCCGTCGGCACGAGGAAAAACACGCTCCATAACACGGCCCCCATCCCTTTGACCGTTTCCGCAATCCGCGGCAGATCATCCAGATTGTAACGGGACACCGTCGTGTTGATCTGGATCGGAATGTCCAGCTGCTGCAAATATTCGATCCCTCTCATCGTCATTTGGAAGGAACCCGGCGTGCCGCGAAAATGATCGTGGATTTCGGCCGTGGATCCGTCCAGGCTGAACGCCCAGCGGGACAACCCGACCTCTTTCGCTTTGCGTACGGCATCGAAGGTAACCCGCGGCGTAGCGCTTGGCGTCATCGAGACGGGCAGTCCCTTCTCTTGGATCGCATAACTGGCGAGCTCGAATAAGTCCGGACGCATCAGCGGGTCGCCCCCGGTGAACACGAAGAGCGGATCGTCCATTTCGGCGATGTCGTCGATCAGTTTCTTGCCTTCCTCGAAGGATAATTGGCGCGGGTCGGGACGGTATTGGGCCTCCGCCCGGCAGTGCAGGCATTTCAAGGCGCAAGCCCTCGTCACCTCCCAAATGACGATAAAAGGATTCATATTATAGTCTTTATGCCCGATCAGTTGCATCACCGTTCATCTCCTAACCAGGATATCATTTCCGCGGCGGCTTCCTTGCCTTGACGGATGCAATCGGGAATGCCGACGCCGGCGTATCCCGCCCCGCACAGCAGCACCCCGGGCAGCTTGGCGCGCAATGCGCCGCGCAGCTCCCGCAGCCGTTCGACATGGCCGACCGGATATTGCGGCATGGACTCCGGCAGAGCGGAGATTTCGCAGAACAGCGGTTCGGCGGCAATGCCCATCAAATCTTGGAGTTCCGCGGCTATACGGCGCTGGAGCTCCTCCGGCGACAGCGTCGTCCACGCCTGGTCTCCCAAGCGTCCGATATACGCTCGCAGCAGCACCTTGCCTTGAGGTGCCGAGTGCAGCCATTTGGAAGACGTCCACGTGATCGCCGTCATCAACCGTCCTTCCCCGCGGGGAATCAGTACCCCGGAGCCGTTCAAGTCATGAGGGACGTCCTCCCGTCGGTAAGCGAACGCCAGGTTGGCGACGGACACGTAGCGGATCCGTTCCAAATAGGCGGCCTCGTCTACTTGCCCCAGCAACCGGGCCGCTGCGAAAGCCGGCGCGGCCACGATGACGCCGTCCGCCTCGATGCGCTCGCCTCCGCTTAGCGTCAGCTCGTAACGCTCCGCGTGTTTGACGAGTCCGGTGACCGCTTGGCCCGTGATAATCCGCTCATCCCGCAGCGCTTCGGTCAACGCGTCGGTCAAACCCGTCAGGCCGCCTTCCAAAGTCAGGAACATGCTGGCGGAAGCCGCTTTCGGCAGCCCGGCCTGCGGTTTAGGCGGCGGTTGTTTTTTGCTGGCCAACAGGCCAAGGATCAGGCTGCGGTATTTGCGTTCCATGTCCATGAATTGGGGAAACGTCGCTCTTAGGCTGAGCTGCGCCGTATCTCCGGCATAAATGCCGGCAAGCAGCGGCTCGGTCATGTTGTCCAGCACCTCTTTGCCGAGCCGGCGGCGGATGAAACCGCCCAGCGATTCATCCTCGCCGCCGCGTTTGGCGGGCAGCAGCAGATCCATGGCCGCCCGCAGCTTACCGGCCGGGGACAACAGTCCCGTCTTGACCATCGGCCACACCTGCGTAGGGATGCCGAGCATAAGTCCCGGCGGCATCGGGTGAAAGCGCCCCCGGTGCATGATGTAATTCCGCTTGGCCAGCGGATTCGTTCCCGTCAGCCGATGCTCCAAACCCAATTCCTTCGTCAGCTCCAGCACAGCCGCTTTACGCGCGATAAAAGAATCGGGGCCTTGCTCTATCGTAAAACCGTCCCGGCGCAGGGTGCGGATTTTGCCGCCCAGCCTGTCGGCTTGCTCGACGACCGTAATCCCGGCATCGATCCCCTGATCGCGCAGCTGATTGCGGGCGTAATAGGCCGCGCTTAACCCGGAGATCCCCCCGCCGATGACCGCTATGGATTTGCCCACGATGTTGATTCCTCCTTCTTGCCGCATTTGCTTTAACGCTTAAGCAAAGCGGCTTCCTTCTGCATCCTTAGCTATCGTAAACCCAGAACCTTCGGCGTTTTATGACTGGAGTCACTCCACGCGGCTTTTGCTAACGATAAAATGGTCAAAAACCAAACGGGAGGTCACTTGGAGTGAAGAACAAGAACGAAAAGATGCAGGCTATGGCTAGGACGGGGGCGGAGCTGCTCATCGAATGCCTGCTCTCCGAACGGGTCGACACGATCTTCGGTTATCCCGGCGGGGCGGTCATACCGATCTATGATGCACTGTACGACTGCCAGGAGATCCGCCACATCCTGACCCGCCATGAGCAAGCGGCCGTCCATGCGGCGGACGGCTATGCCAGAGTAACGGGCCGGGCGGGCGTGGCCCTCGTCACCTCCGGTCCGGGAGCGACGAATGCCGTAACGGGCATCGCCAACGCCTTCATGGACTCGGTCCCGATGGTTGTCCTGACGGGACAGGTCCCCACCGAGCTGATCGGCCGCGACAGCTTCCAGGAGGTCAATATTTTCGGCATGACGATGGATATCACCAAACATAATTATTCCGTAAGGGACATCGGACAATTGCCGCGGGTCATCAAAGAGGCTTTCCGCATTGCAACCACGGGCAGACCCGGCCCGGTGCTGATCGATTTGCCGAAAAATGTCATGACCGCCAAAACCGGCCTGCTTCCGGCGGCCGAAGCGGCCATCCGCGGCTACGCCCCTGCTTCCGAGATCGCCGCGGATGACGTCCGCCGCGTCGCCGAGAGGATCGGCTCCGCCCTTCGTCCGGTGCTCGTCGTCGGCGGAGGGGCGGCGGCCTCCGGCGCCGCCGAGGAGCTTCTGCGTTTTGCCGAACGGTTGGAGATTCCGGTCGTCACCACGTTAATGGGCATCGGCGCTTTTCCCGCCCGCCATCCCCGGCATCTCGGCATGCTGGGCATGCACGGCACGTACGCCGCCAACCGCGCGGTCCATCGTGCGGATTTGCTGCTGTGCCTGGGCACGCGATTCAACGACCGCTTATCGGGCAAAGTCCGGTCGTTCTCTCCGGATTCCTGGAAAATCCATGTGGATATCGACGATGCGGAGCTTGGCAAAAACATCCCCATGGATGTCGGGATCCAAGGGGATGTCAGGGAGCTGCTATTCAAGCTGAATGCGCTCGCTTTCGAACGCAACAAGACGGACTGGGCCGCGGAGACGGCCGGATGGCACCAAAAAGTGCCGCATTACTCCGCCGCGCCGGGTGTGCTGAATCCGCAAGAAGTCGTCCGGCTGATCGACAAGCTTACGGCGGGCAACGCGGTCGTGGCGACGGACGTCGGCCAGCACCAGATTTGGACCGCGCATCATTACCGCTTCTCCCGCCCCCGCTCTTTCCTGACGTCGGGCGGTCTCGGTACGATGGGCTTCGGGTTTCCCGCCGCGCTCGGGGCGGCGATTGCGCTTGAGGGGACCGATCACCGTCCGGTGGTCTGCATCACGGGGGACGGCAGCTTTCAAATGAATTTGCAGGAACTGATGACGGCCGTCGATTACGCGCTGCCGGTCAAAATCGCCATCCTGAACAACGGTTATCTGGGCATGGTCCGGCAATGGCAGCAGCTGTTTTATGAACGGCGTTATTCTTCCGTGCAGATCTCGTCGCCCGATTTCGTCGCTTTTGCCGGAGCGTACGGCGTTCCCGGGTTGCGTGCGCGGACCGGCTCGGAGGCGGAATCGATCATCCGACAGGCCCTGGACATCCCCGGCCCCGTCCTGATGGAATTCAACGTGCAGGAGGAGCAAAACGTGTATCCGATGGTGCCGCCGGGAGAAAGCAACGACAACATGTTGACCGGCGATGGGGAGCCATTAACAACAGTTGGTTCGTCTGACGTCTATATAGGCAAATTAGGCCGATGCCTAGAGCATAGGCGGGCTATAGCACATAGGTTAATAAGAAAACAATTTTGAAATCCATGGGAGGTTTTCCTTTTGCATCCTACGAGTGCTATGCCTTATCAAACCGGAAGCGGTTCTATGCTTCATTCGTCCCTGCTCGAAGCCTTGCAGCATTGCGAGGCCGTATGCGAGTTTACCGACTCCGCTATTATCCAAAGGGGGGACGCGGGACAGCGGCGAAAACAAGTGGCCCTGCTCAGGGATTGCGCCGATATTTGCACCCTGACGGCCAAATACGTCGCACGTCACAGCGGGTTTGCCAAATCGCTGGCCGGGTATTGCGCCCAGGTTTGCGAAATATGCGGAAATCACTGTTTGCAGCATCCTGACGAACTATCGCAAAAATGCGGGCAAATTTGTTTGCATTGCGCGCAGGAATGCCGTAAATACGCCATGTGATTCGCCAAGCATAGCCGTGGAAAGAAAAAGGGACTCTCCCGGGAAGAACCTGACTTCTTCTCGGGAGAGTCCCTTTCTCCTTACGGCTTGGCCTCCTGCCGCCCCGCCCTGGCTTAAGCATTTTCGCTCCGCTTGCCGTCCTCCTGCCACTTAAGCTCCAATTCACGGTATTTGGCCCGCCGGATCTTGTCCAGCTCGCGTTGTTTTTCCTCGTTCACGCCCAGGATAAAATGCAGGTGCGCGCCGATCACGAGGAAAGCAAACGCCGCCCAAACGGCACCAAACAGCGATATCCACCCGGCTCCGGGCTCAAAAGAAATCAGCGGCAACGCATACACGAGCATCGCCAATGCTAGAATCAAATAGACAACATGCTTCCATTTGCTTGTTTTCTTCACCGTCTTCATCTTCCGCAGCTCCTTCATTTTCATAGAATACGAGATTTGCCTCGTCGAACTTGTCTCTTCTATCTCTATGAAGTCGGCTGCAAGAATATGAGAGAAACTTTTTTCTAATAATGCGGTGAGGCCTGACCAGCCGGCGCTGCCAGCCGTCCGTCAACTTATTTACATTCCCGAGCCGTACAAATGCTGCAGGCTGTCCGTAATGATCTTGTTCACGTCCTGGATGATCAGGCTAAGTCTGCGTTCGGCGTCAAACAGGCGGCGAATGTTCAAATTGAGGCTGAGCACCTCAAACAGCTTCTCCATCTGTTCCATTTCTTCGGGCGATGGCATCTCCCCCGCCATCATCCGCTGCTGCACCTCGTTCTGGCGAACCCGGAAATCGTCCAGCATCCGTTTGCTTTCCGGATCGGCATCGACCAACTTCATCGCCGCCGTAATCTCCGCCACCTCCTGGCTGTC
Organism: Paenibacillus macerans; assembly: GCF_050565405.1. Taxonomy (GTDB): domain Bacteria; phylum Bacillota; class Bacilli; order Paenibacillales; family Paenibacillaceae; genus Fontibacillus; species Fontibacillus macerans_B. The sequence continues at coordinate 14,329 of NZ_JBNYYG010000040.1, forward strand.
CTTCAAGGCTGTCGCCAGATCATGCGCTTTGTCGTAAATATTCATCGAAAGATCCTCCTAAATTTAGCCATTCATAAAAAATAGCGGTACATTTTGGCCTTATTTCCGCGCTCGCCCCGAAAACCGCCTTTTTATCGCCTTGGCCGGATAAATAGAGCCAAAATATACCTCTATTTCGTGCCGCACTCCCTATATTGCGAGAATAAGGCCCTTTTTTACCTTTATTTGTTGAGTCGTTCTTCCGCCGCTCTTTCGCCCCCGCCGGCCTACCTCATCCACAGTATGAGCCCCGACTGAAACAACCCGATGATGCCCCCCAGCAGTACGCCGAGCCAGGTAATGGCGCGAAATTCTTTGCCCGAGACGCTGAGGATGACCTCCTCCAGCCGCTCGACCGGGAACTTCTGCACCTGCTCCTCCACCAGCCGAGGAAGCTGAACAGCCTGCATCGCCGCGGGAATGCCTTTGGCGACAAGACGCAGCAGCCGCTCCGTAAGCAACGGGACAAGGGCAATCGCCTGCAGCCTCCACGGCTCGATCAGGGAACGAAGCGGCACGTCCTCCGCCCGTTCGAGCCACGTTTCGATCGGCAGTCCCGCGAGCTTGGCGGTGAGCCAGCCTAGCGCCCCTTCCCCGGTCAGGGAAGCGAGCAGCTCCGCGACCGGCTTCTCTCCGTACAGCTCCAGCCGTCTCTCGATCGCTTCGGCCGTTTTGCCCGCCGCCTCCTTGCCCCGCAAGGCTTGCACGAGCGCGGGCGTCATTTTCTGCACCAGCTTGTCTTCGTCCATGAATATTGCCGCCATGGTCCCGAGGAATCCGCCCGCCTTGTCCATCATGCCCGAGGCCATTTTGGACAACATCCGCTGACCGTTCGAGGACAACAGTTCCTCCTCGGCGACGTTCAGGAGCGCCTCGGCCAAAGCGGCGCTCCAGGCTTTGCGGTTTTCCTCGGACCAGCCGGGAACCAGCCGATTCAGCGGCAAGCTCCCCCAGTCCGAACGCTCCCACAGCCGTTCGAAGCCCCGCACGGCCACGCTTTTGGCGCCGCCGGCCAGCTTCGACTTCAGCGAATCGAACTCCGCTTCGCTCCATACCCGCAATGCGGCCTGCCGCAGCGTCAAGTCGCTGTCCCCCAAGCGCTCGATGAATCCGCGCAGGGTGTCCTCCGCCTTGCTGCGGAACGAAGGCCGCAGCACCGTCTCCTGCAGTCCTTCGGCCGTGACCAGATAGTCGGCCACGACCTTGCCCAACGATTCCGCGATATCGTCGCGGCGCTTGGGAATCAGTCCCGGCGTAAAAGGGACGTGAAATTTTCCAATATGTACGGGATTTCTCGGATGAAACAGCATTCTAATCGCCAGATGATTGGTCACTCCGCCTACAAAGGCAGCCACCACGACGCTAACTACGATAAAAAGCCAATCGGCCACCCTGCTTTCCTCCTTCTCTTAGGCTGCCGCCCTATCTGCCCCCTGCCAAGACGGCACTTAACCCGCGCCCGGAGCGGAATCTGCCGGTTTGTTCCCCTGTCCCGGCGGAGGCGAAAACGGGCTTAGGTTAATCACCAAGGATTCTATGTCCTCATATGATGCATTACATGCATTTTACGCAGATGATCTTTACTTGCATCCAAGACTCAAGCTTAGCTTGGAAGGAGATCCGCTACATGCCCTCCAAAAAAATAACGGTACAGATCATGAGTCCGGGCCTGCTCGAAGACGATATCCTCGTGCTCGGAGACATTCTGATCAAGCAATGGAAAATACCGACGCATCTTCCGCTTCTGCTTACCTTCGGATCATCCCGGCACCGCGTCAGAGTGATTCCCTTATCAAGGTCCGACGGAGTTCGAATGAGTTCTGGTCTTGCAAGGAAAATGGGGATTCAGCCGCGGTCTCCGCTGCGGCTCACCTACCGCCCGCATTCATCCACCCTACAGCTCGGGCCGCTGCTCGGTATATTGCTCAGCCAGGACTACCCGGGCAACCCGGAAAGACCGTTCGGCCAGATGACCCTGTTCTGCAAGGAACTCGCGAACGCTTGCTCGCGGCAGGGGGTCTATGTCTACTTCTTCACGCCCAAGCATATAGGCGCAAGCTCAAACCAGGTATCGGGCTGGGTCTATAACAACGGCTGGAAACAGGCCCAGCTGCCGGCCGCAGACGTGTTCTACAATCGGCTGAATTCACGCAAACTGGAGAACAAACCTAGCGTACAGCATTTTATGAAAGAAGTAAAATCCCGTTACGGAAGCCATTTCTTCAATGAAAAGTATCTCGACAAGACCGAAGTGTTCGACGCGCTGAGTCGCGACGTCTCGATCCTCCGTTATTTGCCGGAATCCCACCTGTTCCGGAACTACGCCATGCTGAAAACGATGTGCGCGAAGCATCCGATCGTATTCTTGAAACCGATCAAAGGCAGCCTGGGCAAAGGGATCATTCGCATTTCCCGGCTGGAAGGCGGCGCTTACCAGACGCTCACCGCCCAGGTCGGAGGTACGCGGCGGCAAACCTATCCGAACCTCACCAAGCTGTTCTCGGCGTTATCCGGCAAAATGAAAGCAACCCGCTACCAGATCCAGCAGGGGCTTCATTTGATCGAGGTGGACCACCGTCCGGTCGATTTCCGCGCACTCGTGCAGAAGAATCTCTCCGGCAAATGGAATACGACCTCCATCGTCGCGCGGATTGCCGGCAGCCAGCATTTCGTCTCCAATCTGGCCCGCGGCGGAACGTTAAGCACCGTCAAAGACGCGATCGCCCGCAGCCTGCTGCCGGCGGGGGTCAAAGCGAAGGTCGGCGCGAAGCTGAAGAAGGCGGCGCTGGACATCGCCCAAAGCGTGGATGCGCAGATCCCCGCGCATTTCGGCGAATTCGGCATCGATTTGGCCGTGGATACCAGCGGCCGGGTATGGCTGCTCGAGGTCAATTCCAAGCCGTCCAAAAATGACAACACCCCGATGGGCGAAGGCAAAATCCGCCCGTCGGTCAAGCAAGTGATTGAATATACCCGTTATTTGTCCGGCTTTTAGTGCGGGTTCAAAAAGTCAGGTTTTCAGCACCGAGAAGACTGGATAAAGCCTAATCCCCCCATGACCTGCTTCGTGATCGAAAGATGACTTTTTGAACTACCTCTTCTAAGGAGGAAGCAACCATGAATAAAGCTCCCCAAGGCGCCGTCGGCATCCTGGTCGCCGAAAGCGAAGGCCCTTTCCCTTTCGCCGAGGCCGCTTTCTGCCGCAAGCTTTGCCGTATCGGAGAAAGGCAGGGACTTTGCGTTTACGTCTTCTGCCTTACCTGGATTACCGCAGGGAACGGCAGCGGCATCCCGGCCTACGCCTATGAGCACGGAACCTGGGTCCGCAAATGGTTCCCCAGGCCGGACATCATCTACGACCGTTGCTTTACCCATGACCGCAAGCAGCAACTGCGCAAACAGCGCCTGCTTTCCCGGTTGGCCGAGGAGCATCCCTTCATCTACTTAACCCGTGGGCTCGCCGGCAAATGGGCCGTCTACCAGGCGCTAAGCCAATGCCCGGAAGTCGTCCCGTTCCTGCCGGAGACCGCGTTGTACGAAGGGCCCGCCCACTTGGCCGAATGGCTCCAGACCCATCAAGGCGAAGCTTTCCTGAAACCGCGCAACGGTACGCACGGGAAAAGAACGCTGCACGTCAAGCTGCACCGTCCGGGGGACGAGGTGCGGATCATGGGGCGAAGCTGCCGTAACGCGGTGTTTCGCCGCCGGTTTTCATCCCGGAAGGCGGGCCTCGAATGGATCGACCGGTTTGCCGGAGCCAGACCCTTCCTGATCCAGCCCTATCTGCAGCTAACCAGCGCGGAGGGCGAGCCTTTTGATGTCAGAGTCCTCATGCAGAAAAACGCAAAAGGCGAATGGAGCTTAACGGGAATGGCCGTCCGGGCAGGCCAAAAGCATTCGCTCACCTCCAATTTGCACGGGGGCGGAACCGCCCACAAAGCATTGCCTTTCCTGATTCGGGAGCTCGGGGAAGCCGGCGGCAGAGCCGCTGTCGCAGCGATCCGCAAACTGTCACTCTTGATTCCGGCGCATCTGGAGACCCGTTTCGGCCGGCTGGCGGAGCTAGGCCTTGATTTCGGAGTCGACCTCCATGGCCATGTGTGGGTGCTGGAGGTTAATTCCAAACCGGGGCGCGCCTCGTTTTTTCGGATCGGCGACCCGGAAAGCGCCAAAAAATCGCTTGAAAATCCGATCTCATACGCCCGCTATTTGCTGCTGAGCAAACCCTGAAAACTTTTAGGAGGATAAAATTCATGAGTTTGACTTTTTGCAACGTCCATTTCACGCAGGCCCCCGAGCGGGTCGTCTACGTGTCAGGGGCTCTAATGAAAAACCTGAAGCTGTCGGGGAAGAAGTCGGTTCATCTCAGATTAGGCGGAGAACGGGTTCCCGCCACCATCAAACGCATCAATAAAGCGGGAAAACATCTTTACCTCGCCAGCGGCGTACGCAGGGGCATCAAAATCCCCAAGCCGGGCAGCGTGTTCCTGCGCAGCCTGCAAGAAGGGGAAGTCCAGCTCGGGCCGCTCATCGGCGTCCTGTCCGACGGTCCTACCTCTTCGCCGACGAACCCGTTTGGTTCGCGCACCGGCTTCATCAAGCAGCTCCTACGCCAAGGCAGCCGGCAATCCTATATTTTCGCGTTTACTCCGCGGGACATCCATTGGGAAGACGAGACGGTAAACGGTTGGTTTCTGAATGAAGCCGGACGTTTCATCCGGAAGCGGGTGCCGCTTCCCGACGTCGTCTACAACCGGCTGCCCAGCCGCCGGGCCGAAACCACGACTCCCATCAATCAGCTGCGCGAAAGATTCGTCCGCCGAAGAATCCCTTTTTTCAACTGGAGCTTCTTCAATAAGTCGGACATCTACCGCCTTCTGGAAAAAGACGTCACCGTGGGCCGCTACGTCCCCGAGTCGGTCATGAGTCCAACCCCCGAGCAAATCAAGGAGATGCTCGAGCGGCACTCGCTGGTTTATTACAAACCAAACGGAGGCAGTCTCGGCAATGGGATATACCGCCTCTCCTATATCCCGAAAAGCGGTTATTACGCCCGCTATCGGAAGAACGGCCGCAACGCCCTGCTGCGTTTCTCCTCCTTCGGTAGCCTGATGCGCACGCTGCAGGCCAGGCACGGACGGTCGCTGCGGGGATACGTCGCCCAGCAAGGAATTCGCTTGATCGAAATCGACGGCTGCCCGATCGATTTCCGGTTCCATATGCACAAAAACGGCAAGAACCAATGGGTGGTCGTAGGGATCGGCGCCAAAAAGGCCGGCAAGGGCAGCGTCACCACCCATTTGAAAAACGGCGGTTCCCTCCTGACGCCCGAGCAGGCGCTGGGTCGCACTTTCGGCGCGCGGTCCGACGAGGTTCTGCGCCATGCCAAGAGCATCGCGGTGACGCTGGCGGAAGCGATCGAAACCCATCAGCAGCATCTGATCGGCGAAATCGGGTTCGACATCGGGATCGACCGCGAGGAGCAAATCTGGATGTTCGAAGCCAATGCCAAACCGGGTCGTTCGATCTTCAAGCACCCCTCGCTCCGCGCCGAAGGCAAGGCGTCGGTGGACCACATCCTTGAACACTGCCTTTATTTAAGCAAATTCCGGAGGAGGGATGGCTCATGAGCACTCCGCTCCTGGGCGAGAAAAAACCAATCGTCGCCGTACTGACGGTTGATGACGAAATCAAGCAGTTCCGGGGGAACCGCGCCAACTTCAGGGACCTTGTGAAAACGGGGCAGGAACTTGATTACCCCATTTACATCGTCACCGCCAGGGATCTGAAGCTCAGTGCCAAAAAAGTTCAGGGATATGTGTTCCATGCGGAGGATAAAACATGGAAAAAACACTGGTTCCCGCTTCCCGACGTCATCTATAACCGCATCCCGCTGCGCGAGGACGAACGAAAACCGGAGGTGCGCCGTAAAATCGAAGAGGTCATCCAGCACGAGTCGATCCATCTGTTCAATCCCTTTTTCTTCAACAAACGCCGCCTGTTCGAATGGCTGAGAAAAAACCGGGCGACCAAAACGCTTGTGCCCGACACGAAAAAAATGCTCGGGCCCAAGACGTTGTCCGCGATGCTGCAGAAATACGGCAGTCTGTATTTGAAGCCGGAAAGCGGCAAAGCCGGTAAAGGCATCATGCTGCTGCGGCTGAACGAAAACGAAATCAAGCCGTATCGGTTGACGATCCAAGGCAAAAAAAACAAAAACATCATTTACAAAACTCCCAGCCTTCCGGCCCTCTGGAAAAGAATCAAGGCGGAAGCCGGCGGGACGCCGTACATTATGCAGGAGAGCATTACGCTCACTTCGTTCCGCAACCGGCATTTCGACATGCGCGTGCTGGTGCAAAAAACGGGCAAAGGCATTTGGACGGTCACCGGGATCGGGGCCCGGCTCGCCGGACCGAAGCGGATCACGACCCATGTGCCCCAGGGAGGCAGCATCGAGGACCCCGAGAAATTGCTGGTCTCGGCGTTCGGTGCCGACATGACCTCTTTCCTGCTCAGCCGGATCAAATCGAGCTCGCTGCTGATCGCCAAGCAGATCGAGAAGGAAGCCGGATTTCCGCTCGGGGAAATGTCCATGGACCTCGGGATCGATACCGACGGAAGATTATGGTTTTTTGAAGCCAATGCCAAACCGATGAAATTCGATGAGCCGCATATCCGCAAAAAATCGCTTGAGCGGATTTTTCAATATAGCCAGTATTTATCCCGGCAGCCGAAAATCAAGGCTTAGGATTAAGAAGAAGGAGGAGGACGCGATGGAGATCAGAGCCGCTCAACCGGGCGACGAAGGCGCCTGGGAAAGGCAGCACGGCGAAGCGTTGGCGTTTGCGCAGAAATATGGGGCGGGCCGCATCTCGCCCGCCGCCTTCCGGGCTTTGCTTAAGCTGTCGCCGCGGGACCTCAGCCAGCCCGGCAGCTCGCTCCTCCTTGCCAGGATTCATGCGGAAGACGGCGAGAGGCTCGCCGCGGTTTGCTGCGTCACCGATTACGGCCGCGGGCTGTGCCTCGTGGTCGTACATCCGCTGTACCGCGGACGGGGTCTCGGCTCAAGGCTGCTGTCGGAGCAGTTGGCCTTGCTCGGGCGGCTGTCCTGCCGGGTAGCCTTGGGCCATGTCTCCAGCCTGCAGATGTGTTTTCGCGCCGGCCTGTACGCCAGCGGGCTGATCCATGCTCCAGGCGGGAAACCCGTCCTCCTGCTGGAGAAAAGCCTCGCCTCCCCGGAATCCGAGGAATCCGCCGCCCATTTCAGCAAAGAAGGTGATTTGTTTGCCACACCCCGTCCTGGGCATCTTGACTTTATATCTCAATGACAAGAAGCAGCTTGAGGAACGGCATATTTATCAAAAAATGATCACGGAGGGGCAAAAGATCGGCCTGGACGTCTTCGTGTTCACGCCGATGGACGTATCCGATAAGAAAAATTTGATTTATGCGCTCGTTTACGACCCTCAGCATAGGAAATGGTACCGCAAGTGGCGTAATTTTCCGAACCTGATCTTCGACCGCTGCCGGATTCAGCGCAGCAAACGTTTCGAGCAGCTCCTGCGTTTCAGGGCCCGGTACGGCCATCTCGCGTTTCTCAATCGGCCGCTGCGCAATAAATGGACGATTTACCAAACCCTATCCCACAAAGCGCGCTTCCGGGCCAATTTGCCGGAAACCGTGCTGTTCCAGAACAGCGGCGACGCGTTCAGACTGCTGAAGAAGCATTCGACCATTTACGTCAAGCCGATCAACGGAACGGGAGGACGCGGCATCCTCCGGGTCGAACGCCTGGATGGCGACATGTTCCTGATCCAGGGCCGTCGGCAAAACCGCAGCATCGTCGCTCCCCGGAAAATCCATAAGTCCCGGCTGGGCGCCTTTCTGCTCGGCTGGAAAGGAAGCGGCCGTTTTATCGCCCAACAGGGCATTCAGATCAAGCTTCCCAGCGGCCGGGTTCACGATTACCGGATGCTCGTGCAAAAGAACGGCCAAGGCAAGTGGGAGATGACCGGCTGCGCCGGCCGGGTCGGGCCCCCGCGCAGCGTCACCTCCAATCTGCATGGCGGCGGGCATGCGGTGGCGATGAATACGCTGCTGAAGCAGTGGATTCCCGGCGAGGAACGGCGGCAGGACGTCCGCAAAGCCGCCGAGAGGCTTAGCCTGGAGGTGGCCGCTTATCTGGAGGAAACTTTTGGCGCGTTATGCGAGCTGGCGCTCGATCTGGCGATCAACCGGCACGGCCACATCTATTTGCTCGAAGTAAACCCGAAGCCGGCGCGCGAGGTGTTCAACCAGTCCGGCGATGCGGAAGCTTATCGCATGGCCATCGTCAAGCCGCTGGAATATGCCTTGTGGATGCACAAGCAGAAAGCCGCTTCCACCTCCAATTAGGAGGGGAGCGGCTTTCTGGTTATTGTAGGAACGTGATACCCTCTGTCGTAACCGTCACCGGGTGATTGTCCCTATATTTTTGTCAGTCTACGCTTCATCGGCTTCGCCATAGAGCTGAAGCAGCTCATCAAAGGTATGGATCAGCACGTCGGACCCGGCCAGCTCGCCGCCGTCGCCGAATCCGGCATAGGCGCAGCCGATCACCGTCAGCCCGTTTTTCTTGCCGGCCTCGACGTCGGAGGATCGGTCGCCGACCATCCATGCGCGGGAGACGCCGTGTTTGTCCAGCAGCAGCTTGACCAAATCGACCTTGGTCGCCGTTTGATGTTCGCCTGCGCTGAAGATCCCTTCGAACAGCGGGAAAATCCGGTGCGTGCCGGCTACGCCTTTGACGTAATGCTCCAGCCCGTTGCTGGCCACAAACAGCCGCACGCCGCGCCGCTTCAGCGCCTCCAGCGTTTCCGGCACCTGCGGGTACAGTTCGGTGGCCGTTTGCTCCAGCCCTTCCAGCTCAAACTTCAGCAGCAGTTCGTCCGCGCGGCGGTGCACCGCTTCGCTCTGGTTCGGAATCACCCTTTTCCATATTTCCGGCAACAGCATGCCCAGGCAACCCAAGATCAATTCTTCCGGCGGCGTCTTCCCGGAGTACAGCCCTTCTTCCCGCAGCCGGTCGAATACCTTATGAAAAACCGGGATCAGCAGCGTCTCCGTCTTAAACAAGGTACCGTCCATGTCGAAAATCATTGCTTCCGGCCGTGCAAGCTTTGTTTCCTTAATCTCCATCTCCACATTCCTTCCGTCTCTGATTTATAGCCCCATGATATGCCAAACCGGCGGCTTTTGTAAACCGGGTGCCCTATCCCGACTTCGCCTTGCGGGCCCGCCGGACCTTGATTTCCGCGAACAGCAGCAAAATCACGGGAAAGATGACCTGGAACGGAAAAGCATAATATGAGTAGATTTCCATGGCAAAATACTCCATTTCCATAACATTGCCGTAAAGGATGCGGGCCAAATAGGTAACCAGCAGCCCGGTCTGGATGACGACGCTGCGGTAACTGTTCAGACCGAACAGCTTTGCGATGCCTTTGCTCGCCGCAAGCAGGCACACGCTAATTTTCATGAACGCGCAAATGACGAATACGATGGCCACCGTGCCTTCGATTCTTTGGATGAAATCCCCGACATTGATTCGGCCTACGGCCACATAAGACGGAAAATAAACGTTGCTCATCGTGTACACGCCCAGCACGAATACATTGCGGAAGGAGATAAACAGCACCAGGCCACCGCCTATCAAAAGACCAGGAATAAAAACATTGACGAGCAACTTCTGGCTCTTTATGCAGGAGAAGATGGCCGTAAACAAAATGATTTCGGCAAAGGGAAAGGAAAATGTGGAGAAGGCCCCCTCCCAGACCGGTCCCCAGCCCTTATCCAAGATGGGCAGAAGGTTGTCGAATTCCATCCTCCCGATCGTAAGTAAGAGCACCATCAAAATCGTAACCAGGCAAACGTTAAACAGCAAACGCGCGCTCCTTCCCATCGTTTCGATGCCGGACAGGACGACGCCGACGCTGAGCGCGCTAACGAACAGCATCGGTACGAGCATCGGCGTTTCCGGCATCGCCTCGGCATCCATGAATTCCCCGAAGTTTCTGAGCACCAAAGCCGCTAAGTGAATGGCATACCAAACGTACAGCAAGATAAACACTTTTCCGAGCAACTTCCCAAACACATTCTGAAATATATCGTATAGGTTTTGTCCGGGATAAAGAGCCAGCAGCCTCGCCGAGATCAGAACAACCGGAAAGGACATGCCGATGGCGATCAGAATCGCGATCCAGGCATCGTTTTTGGCTTGTCCCGCCGTTCCCAGGATCATCGTGCTGCCCATAATGAACAAGATCAGGATATTCCTGGCCTCGCCGCGGGTAATCAATTCCTTGTTCAACCGAAACCACCTCCGGCGTTATTGTCTGAACAACAGGCCAACCCATTGTTCGATCGGCCGCGACGGACTTGGCAGCTTTACGCCGCTCGCCAGCAGCAGGGCTACCGCGAAAGACAACAGGCACATGGCGCAACTTACGTAGAAATCCTTCTTATAGCCGTTTTTATAGGTCTGGACCTGATCAAACAGCACGACGAGGGCATAAGCGATGACCGTAAATAGTATCACAAATCCTCTTCCTCCATTTTGATCGGCTTTCGGGTCGACGCCGTATTTTTGATCTTGACCTTGGCCTGGACGGTAACCTTTAATCGGGAGAACTTCTCGTCCCAATTCGGTTCAAGGGACTTCCAAATGTTCGGCATCTTCTTATGGATCCGATTGCCGAAACCGAAAATATCCTGCTTATACCGCTTCTGCGCAATCTCGATCACGTTCTCCATTTCTTTCACCATCATCTCCTCGGCCATCTTCTCAATCTCCGCCCGGCCTTTGGACGTATAATAGTCGACGTTCTCCTGCACCTCGTCCACCGCCGTAACCGTACGCGTCTTCACCCTGATTTCGACCTCCCCGTCCACGAGCACCGGCTCAATTTTGGTTTCGTTCTTGAAGATCTCCAGGGAAATGCCCGGCGCCCGGTCGTAGCCGCCCAAAGGCAGGATGCCTCCCTTGATCTCGTCCCGAAGAAACAGGACGTATTTCGTCTTGTTATAATCCATCGTCCCCAACATTTTATCCAAGTCGAAAACGGCCAAACCGCTGATCGAAGCCGTCTTTTTCCCGTCCTCGTCCGAAAGGTAAATCATCGGCAGCACGCTGCTGATGCCCGCGGTATTAATCGTATCCGCAAAATCGAAAATTTCCATTACGGGCGAAGCGGATACGCTCTTCTCGTTTTTCAGCATTTCATCGATCCGGTAGGACAGCGGTTCGTTTAAATTCTCGCCGGTGCGCAAAACTTCCTTTGCCGTCTTTTCCCCGGAGACCAGAATGTGAATGTCGGCCCGCGTTTCCGAATCCCTCACGTACCAGTCGATGACTTTCGCCGCCCCGCTTCGGGCGATTTCTTCACTTAAAATAATCGATTTGGCGTGAGCCCAATACATCCGCATTCCGGACTCTGTGATCATCCTGCGCACGATTTCGAACATCGTATGTCCGGACAGGCTAACCAACTGGGAGCCCGTATGCATCGAGTCTTCCCCCCCCTTACTATCGACCACTTCGACGGTCAGCATGATCTCGTTATCTTTTTCCCCTTTGTCGATCGCGATTCCGGCCACGGTCGACACTTTGTCGACTTCCCGGTAATTCCAACAACCGGTCAACGAAAAAATCAAAAGGCAACCCATGATCCATGCGAAAAACAACTTCACCCATGATTTCATAGCTTCCCTCCGCTCATCTCATGACTTTACGAATCCGCTGCTTGGCCTGGGAAACGGGAGCTCTGAGCTTAGGCTGCCACCAGGGAGCTCGAATGACGGTATCCCTTATGTCCGTTTCCTTAAAGGAACCTACCGTGAGCATATAGGATACCCCGAAGCTTTGCAGGCTCATCAGATGAATGACCAAGGCGATCATCCCGAACAAGTAACCGTAAAGCCCCATAAACGAAGACAATACCAACAAGGCGAACCGCGACGAAATCGAGGCTGCTTTCATCTTGATGTTCAACAGCGTCGTAATCCCGGTAAAGCCGACGACGATCACCATCGGAGCGCTTACGACTCGGGCGTCCACCGCGGCTTGCCCCAGCACCAAAGCGCCGACAATGCTTACGGCTTGGCCGATCGAGGTCGGGATTCGGGTTCCCGCCTCCCGCAAGATTTCGAAGACGATCAGCATCACGAAGCATTCCGCAACGGTCGGCAAGGGAACGGATTGCCTGGCTGATGCAATGCTGAGCAGCAAGGGAGTCGGCATCATCTCCTGATTATAGGTGACGAGGGATATATAGATGGCCGGAATGCTGATCGCCAGAAACTCGCCGAGAAAGCGCATCGACCGGTTAAACGACGCAAAGAAGTAATTGCTGTAGTAGTCCTCGCTGACCTGAAAATACTCCACGAAAAGATAAGGGACCGTGAGGGCAAAAGGGCTTCCGTCAACCAGAACCGCGATCCTTCCCTCAAGGATTTTCCCTGCTACCGTATCCGGGCGTTCCGTATTGCCGACCGTTTCGAAGGGGGACAGCGGGGCGTCCCTGATCATTTCCTGCAACTGCCCGGAGTCGAGTACGGCATTGATATTTAGCTTTTCAAGACGTTTGATCAGCTCGTCCAAAATTTTGGTGGAAGCGGCCCCTTCCACATAACAAAGGCAAACCGTCGTATTGGTAGTTGCTCCGAGCTCCATAAACCTGAATTTCAAATCCGGACTCTTCACTCGCCGCCGGATGAGCGTCAAATTGATCACCAGCGATTCGGTGAAGCCTTCCCTTGGCCCCAGCATCGCTTTTTCCGATCCCGGTTCCGATACGACTCGAGTCTGCCAGCCCTGCGTACCGATAATCATGGCCTCGGCGTTCCCTTCCAGCAGCAGTATCGTGTTTCCGTACAGCAGGGCGTTGAGAATTTCGTCCATATCGTCAGACAGTCGGAGCTCGCTGGCATCGATAATCCAATCCATTAGAAGCTGCATAAAGGGAATGTCTTTGTTTTCCTCGGAGGATTGGTAACCTAATACAGGCTTGATAATGTTATTGCTTAGCGTATCGTTGCTCACCATGCCTTCGATGTGGATCAAGCAGCCGGAGATGCTTTTCGTAGTAGGGTGTTGAAATTTACGGATTTTCATGGTGGTATCCCCGGCAAAGATCCGCTTGAACATCGCTATGTTTGGCTCTATCGAATCTTGAAGTCGCTCATCGTTCAGCAAAGTACCTCTCCTCTCAGCTAATAATATGCGGTTTTGTTATTCCCCAAACGATCAGAAAATATCAACAATACTGGATATGGTAACCAATGCAAAAAAACGCACGCCTGGGGGAAGTGAAAATTCCCATGGCGTGCGTTTCCGTAGCATCCGTTACTGATTAATCAACCAAAAAGCTTCCCATGCACCGCCTACGCTGTCGCGATTGGCGACCAGCCCCGCCCCGTTATCCAAATCCACGGTGACGTATTTGTTGTTGGCGAGCGCGAACAACGCGATCGTCCCGTCGTCCAGCTGCTCCTTCCGGAATTTCTCCCACTGCTGAATGCTTTCGCCGCGGGCGACCAGCTTGCCTCCTACATTCACATCGGCGGTTACATACTTGCCGTTGATTTTCGATTTGAGCGAAATCGTATTGTCGCTGTTGTTGATGATTTCAAACAGCTCCCAATCCTGGACGATGTCCCGGTTTGCAACCAACGGATCGCTGCCGGCGTTTTCCGCGCTGACGATCTTCTGGTTGGCTTGCGAGATCAAATAAGCGTACCCGGTCGGCGTTGGAGGCGGGTTAGTCCCTGTCGTATATTTCTTCACCAAATTTTGCAGCGTGGTGTTCGGTCTGAAGTTTTCGGTGTTGAACTTGCTCCATTTCGCGGCAATGGTAGCCGGGCTGTCGCTCGCGATGTTCGGAACCGGGTTCGGGTTATTGTTGAAATACCCCCAGTTTCCGTAATTCGAGCTGACCTTGTACGTCCAGTTCGTCCAGGAGATGTTGGAGGCGTTCATGCCGGCCAAAAACTTCTCCCATAAATCGGTAAAGTCGAACAAGCAAAACTCCCCGACATACATCGGCACGTTCCAGTTGCGTTGATGATCGCGAAGCCCTTGCAGCGCTCCGTTCACCAGATTGTTCTGGGCATTCCAATCCGACGCCTCGCTGCCGGCCATGGCGTAATAATGCATTTCGTACACCACGTTCGTCCAGCCGAAAACGTCCGGATCGTACAACTGGCTCCAGCTCCAGGCCGCTTCGATAAAGATCGCATGGTCCGGATCGATGGCGCGGATCGCTTTGTACAACCGGTCGTAAAAAGCGTTCAGCTGTTCCTTGCTCACCCGGTCCGGTTCGTTCAGCAAATCGTAGCCTGCCACCGTCGGATTGCCTTTATAGTGCTGGGCAATGCCCTCCCATAGCTTCACGGTGCGGTCCTGGTAGACTTGGTTTTTCCATAATTGCGGATCCGAGTTTGCTTCCCCGGAATTATCGAACGTATTTTGGGCGCCGAACGTGCCGTGCAGATCGAGCAGCACGTAAATCCCCCGGTTGCCCGCTTCTTCTACGAGCCAATCCAGCTTGCTCCATGGATCTTGCTTCCAGTTGCCGTACTTGTCCATCAGCTCCAAGTACAATATCGGCACGCGTACCATGTTCATGCCCATATTTTTGATATTGTCCAAATCCCGGGTCGTCAGCCAAGCGTCCTGATACGTTTTGATCAAGCTTTCCGCCGTTGCGGCGCCGTGCAGTCCGGTCAGCGTCTCGCGCAGCGTCCATTCGTCCTTGACCCCGAGCGGCGACATCCAGCCTTCTTGAAGCAGCCAGCCGCCCAGGTTCGTTCCCCGCAAATTGACGATATTGCCGGTCCCGTAGTTATCCCTTAGCACCGTCCCGTTGGCTTTCAAAAACCCGCCGGATTCGATTCGGGAAACGCCCATGCCTTGATCTCCTTCCGCCGCCTTGGCCTGCGGCGCAAACATCGAGCCGCTTAACGTCGAAACCGAAATGATAAAGCATAAAAACAAAGTGCGGAGCATTATCCTGATGTCTTGCGCAGTACCGGTACTTTTCCTTCTCATCACAAATCCTCCTTTGGTTTCGGTTTGGTTTATATTTCCATAACTAGAATATACTATTTATGTAAGCGCTGTCAATAAGAGAGTTTTTTAATGGATTTAGCAAAATATAACTTTCAGCTCATGCTCCACTCGAGCATAGTCGGCCGCCGTAATCCATTCCTCCGGAATCAGGACATGCCTGCAGGAACTGCTTTGCACATAACGGTAAATGATCTGGGCTTCGTCGATTTCTTCGCGGGTAAGCTTGTCCTGCAGCGGAGACCTTCGCCGGGTGAAGCAGGACAACGCTTGTTCGACGAGCACGGCGCGAATGGCTTTGTTCCCATAAGCCGAAAGCCCGACTTTTTCGCTAAAAAGAACGCGGTTCCGCCGCACCAGAAACAGCTTGGCCTCGGTTTCGCTCAGGGGCTCCAGAATGGCGATGTTTCGGCTTTGCACGGTGAATCCGACGATTTGCTCCTGATGCAAGAGTAAGTCGATGGATCTCAGCGCGTCCCTGCACCTGGCCGCCCCTTCAAAATCGTACCGTTCAGCCGCCTCCCGCATGGACTCCGCCAACTCTTCATACAAGCTTGGATCGCTGCCGTCAAGCACCGCGATGAACCGGCCGACGCGTTCGTTGTTGATCCGCACGGCTTCGCCGCCCAGGCACGTCCCGAGGCATAAACCGAGCGAATGGTTCAAGCATGGCGCACGTCCGGCGGAAGCCGGCTTGCTGCAGGCAATCTTCAGGTATTCCCGTATGCCCTGAACCGCTTGCTCCACGGTGTTCCGTTTGGCGGTAAACGGACCGAAGCAGGCCAAATTCGGCTCGTTCTCCGGCTCTCCCGTCACTTCCATTCGCCAGCTCCCCTGCTTGTCCCGGATCGCAAGATATACATAACCGAGCGGGCTTTTCATTTGTTTGTTGTAAACCGGCTTGAGCTCATGAATGAGCCGGCATTCCAGCATAAAAGCTTCGAATTCGGTGTCGGTCAGCCGGATCTCCAAATCCTTGACGTTATGCACAAGTCTTTCCACTTTCGCGGAGCGGGCCCGGGACTCGTGAAAATAGGATCGGACCCGTTGCTTGAGATTTTTCGACTTGCCGACGTAGATAACGCCTCCCGCCGCATCCTTCATCAAATAAACGCCCGGTGAAGCGGGAAGCTCCCGGAGCTTGTTTTGTATCACAACGTTCATTTTTAGAGACCACCCTTTTGAGTTTGTACATGGACTATTATAGCGCCCTCCGTTCCTTCGGGGCACAAAAAAAGAGCGGCCAACAGGCCGTTCTTCAGGTTCGGGTCATGATCGGTCAAGATATAGCGATCCGCTTGACGATGCCTCCGTCAAAATCCTTGACGGCAAACTCCCCGTCGTGCAAGATGCCGTAGGAGTTCGGATAATTCTCCTTCGGTAAGGCTATCGACCCCGGATTCAGCACGAACACCCCGTTTTTGTGGTCGGCCACCGGGATATGCGTGTGCCCCTGAATGAATACGTCTTTGTCCGTCAACGGCGGCAGCTGGTCGATGTTAAACCCGTGCCCATGCGTCGCGTAAATCCGCCGTCCCTCGGCGAAAATCATCGCATAATCGGCCATCATCGGAAATTCCAGCAGCATTTGGTCCACCTCGGCGTCGCAGTTTCCGCGGACGGCCACGATGCACTGCTTATGCCGGTTCAGCGTCTCCGCCACCCGCTTCGGATCATAACCTTCCGGCAGCGGATTTCTCGGCCCGTGGTACAAGAAATCGCCCAACATGACGATTTGGTCCGGCCGTTCTTCCTCCGCCTTGGCGATCGCCCGGTCTAGCCACGCGCCCGATCCATGAATATCGGATATAAACATGAGTTTCATCGTTTGCCATCTCCTTTTCCTTTTCCTTTTCCATCACCCGCTAAGGCGAGAATCATCCAGTATAATAATTATAACGTGGAACTTGTAAATTCACCGAAAGCTCGTATTGACCGCTTTGCTCACGAATGAGCGGAGCCCAATGAACGTTTCTAAACCAAATAAGGACTTTTTATCCCCTTATTCCCTTCGTGCAGGCTTGGGGAGAGTCTCCCGACAAAAGAATGAGGAAGATATCTTAACAAAAAAGACGCTCAATCGCTTGAACGTCCGCCCCTTCTACTCAACCAACGAGTATTGCTCGCTCGAAATGCGGAAAGCATCCTTTAATCCCGAGGTCACATAGATTTTGTCGTCCTTCGTGATAAACATCGCTTCCGTTTCGTCGTCAAGCTCCTCAATGTACTTCAAACCTTCGTCAAGGCCCATGACGTAAACAAAAGTCGACAATGCGTCGGCATCCGTGGCGTTGTCGGCGAGGATGGTCACGCTTTTCAGGTCGTTTTGCGCCGGCGCACCGGTTCGCGGATCCAGAATATGATGGTACATCACGCCGTCCTCGATGAAATAGCGCTCATAAATCCCCGAGGTGTCGATGACCTGATCGTTCAGGCGAATCGTGCCGACGGTGATGCCGCGCGAGCTGTCGGGGTCCTGCAGGCCGACGTTCCAGCTGTCGCCGTTCGGCTTGCTGCCGACGACGATGATGCTGCTGCCGCCCACGTCGACCAAAGCGCTTTTCACGCCTTCATTGCGTAAATAGGCCGCCACTTCATCCGCGGCATACCCTTTCCCTATCCCGCCCAGATCCAGAATCATGCCCGGACGCTTGAGATATACGGTCTGTTTGGATTCATCCACGACCACGTCCTTATATCCGACCAGGTCCAATTCGCGCTGCAAATCGTCCGGAGCCGGAACATGAGCCCCCTCGTTCCCGATGTTCCACAGATCGACCAAGCCGCCGACCGTCGGATCGAACAGCCCGTCCGTCGATTCGGCGTAATCGAGCGACCGTTTGACGACGGCCATCGTGTCCTTCGACACCTCGACCGGCTGTTTCCCCGCCTCCTGGTTAACCTTGTACAACTGGCTTGTTTCCAGCGTCCGGCTTAACTCCACGTCCAACGTCTTCAGCATCGCGTCGATATGGTCCAAATGCGCTTCGGCCTTGTCATCGTCGTACAATTTGATGTTAACTACCGTATCGAAAATATAATATTGTCTCGAAGCCGGGTCCGTAGCGGATGTTTCCGCCTTGTTGCCCGCATTGCCTCCGCAGCCGGACAACATGCCCGCGATCATGGCCGCGAGGCCGCAGGTCACGGCCAGCTTCCGCATACTCTGTGTAAATTGCATCGTTTCACCTCATTTGAAATTCCACGCTTTAGTGGTCAACAAAACGTATTGTATCTCCCTCCCCCCCTAATAGTCCAGTATGTAAATCACCACGTTGACTCCAAGGCTTACCCCGCGTGCGATTGCCCGGGATGTCTCCGCGCTGCGCCAATTGTTTTTATTTTTTGTGGAAAAAAATGTGATTGCAATCACTCTGCCGTTATAAAACCGGCGGTATGCTTCTGGCATAATCGGAGGCGCAACGGCTTTACTGGCTAGTTATACCGTCCGACCGTTCTCAATCGCATCTATGTGAAATTAATTACATAAGGTCAGCCGCCTCCCTTATCAATTCAAATCAAGGAGGTTATCCCAATGAATCAAAGCCATTCAAATGCCGACAAGCATCAGAGTCCATCCATGTTTTGTTACCAATGCCAAGAGGCTTCGGGCGGAACGGGCTGCACGATCGCGGGCGTCTGCGGAAAGTCGGAGGATGTGGCCAATCTGCAGGATTTGCTTATCTATCTCCTCAAAGGCATGGCATTCCTCGCGTTGGATGCCGAACTGCCGGAACCAATACAGCGGCAGCTAAACGCTTTCACGATGAACTCCTTGTTTGCGACGATTACGAATGCCAATTTTGACCGCAGCGTCTTCGTCGGCAGCATCCGTACAGCCCTAGGCCTGCGCGACGTCGTGCGAGGTGCCTGGGACGAACGACATGCGGGCGGTGCGCCTGCGCTGCCCGATGCCGCAGTCTGGCAGGCCGAGGACGAATCCTCGTTTGAAGCCAAAGCGAAGCAGGTTGGCGTCCTCTCCACCGCCGATGAGGACATCCGTTCCTTGCGCGAACTGTTGACCTACGGACTCAAGGGGATGGCCGCCTATTCGTATCATGCTTTTCAATTGGGCCATGCCAATGCGGAAATCGACTTATTTATGCGTCGGGCGCTGGCAGCAACTATAGACGACTCCTTGACTGCAAACGAACTCGTCGCCTTGGTTTTAGAGGCGGGCAAGTTTGGCGTGGACGCCATGTCCCTGCTGGATCGGGCCAATACTAGCGCTTACGGTCATCCGGAAGTGACCCAAGTAAATATCGGCGTACGGAATCGCCCAGGCATTTTAATCAGCGGCCATGATTTGAAGGATTTGGAGGAACTGCTGCAGCAAACCGAGGGAAGCGGGGTAGACGTTTATACCCACAGCGAAATGCTGCCGGCCCATTATTATCCGGCTTTTAATAAATACGACCACTTCGTCGGAAATTACGGCAACGCCTGGTGGGAGCAAACAAGGGAGTTCGAATCCTTCAACGGCCCGATTCTGATGACCACCAACTGCATTGTCCCGCCGAAGTCAAGCTACGCGGACCGCATTTATACGACCGGCAACACCGGATATCCCGGCGTACAGCATATTCCTGATGCCCCGCACGGCCAATCTAAAGACTTTTCGGAAATCATCGCCCACGCCAAACGCTGCTTGCCACCAACCGGGCTGGAAAGCGGCGTGATCGTGGGCGGATTTGCCCATCATGCGGTAACCGGCCTGGCGGATCAGATCGCCCGAGCGGTCCAGACAGGGGCGATCAAAAGATTCTTCGTGATGGCCGGCTGCGACGGGCGAATGAAATCGCGCGACTACTACGCGGAGTTTGCCCGGGAATTGCCCCGCGATACGGTGATCCTGACCGCGGGCTGCGCCAAATACAAATACAACAAGCTGGAACTGGGCGACATCGGCGGGATTCCGCGCGTCCTGGACGCCGGTCAATGCAACGACTCTTATTCGCTGGCCGTCATCGCGCTAAAACTGAAAAACTTGTTTGGTCTGGATGATATCAACGATTTGCCGATTTCGTACAATATCGCCTGGTATGAGCAAAAGGCCGTTATCGTCCTGTTGGCTCTGTTATATCTCGGCGTCAAAAATATCCATCTCGGACCCACGTTGCCGGCCTTCCTGTCGCCGAACGTAACCAAAGTCCTGGTCGATCAATTCGGCATCGGGGGCATTACGAGCGTGGAAGAGGATATGCGCATGTTCCTCGGCGCCTGAGCCTTGTTCAAGTTTCAGTCGATACGTAGGCTCCGATATTTATCCTTTTCCGATATCTAAAAAAAGGCCCGCAAGCGGCGGCTTTTACGGCTAAATGCACCTGGCTTGCGGGTCTCTAAAACAAAGGCGACAACAGGCGGGCGAACACTTCCTTGTACTTTTGAAGCTGCGGGCGTTTTTCATATTGCCCTAGCTTGATCTCCTTGCTTACGTTCAAATCGCTGTAAAAATCGCGCAGTAAACGGTCAACGGTCTTCCTATTGTAAAAAAAAGCATCAAGTTCGAATTGTCCGCAAAAACTGCGAAAATCCATATTGGCGGATCCGGAAAACGCCAGGTCGTCGGCAATCGTCACTTTAGCGTGGATAAACCCTTTTTCGTACAAAAAAAAGCGAACCCCGGTTTGCAGCAATTCCTGCACATAAGACAACGAAGCCCAGTAAACGACTTTGGAATCGGGAACCGCAGGCAGGACGACGCGAACATCGACTCCGCTGAGAGCTGCCGTTTTCAAAGCCGACATAACGCTAGCCTCCGGCACGAAATATGGCGATTCGATATAGATCCTTCTCCTGGCGGAAACGAAGCAGGAAAAAATGAGCTCCTGCAACGGATCGTCCGGACCGCTTTTGACGATTTGAACCCTTTCGTTCCCTTTGCTGTCCTGAAGCGGATAGTAGTCCGGACCGGCCACCAATTCCCCTTTCACGAAATGCCAATCGGTCAGAAACGTATATTGAATCCACAACACCGCATCGCCTTCGATGCGGAAAAACGTGTCCCGCCAATAGCCGATTTTCGGATTTCTTCCCAGGTATTCGTCCCCAATGTTCAAACCGCCGAAATACGCGATTTCCCCGTCAACGACGACGATTTTTCGGTGGTTTCGGTAATTGAGGCACTGCTTGTAAAAGGAGCTGAGCGGAGGGGAAAAGCATCCGGTTTCCACGCCGGCCTCATGCAATCGTCTCATATAAGATTTGCCTAACTTATGATAGCAGCCGATTCCGTCATAGATCAGCCGCACCTTTACCCCTTCCTCTGCCTTGCGGGTCAATAATTGCCGAAATCGGGAACCGAGGTGATCATCGCGGATAATATAAAATTCGATATGAACATGATGCTTGGCCAAAGCGATGGCCTGAAGCATGTCTTCAAACGCCTCTTCGCCTTCCGCGTACACGGTTGTTTTATTGCCATAGGTTACGGGAAGCGAAGCCGCATGTTTTAGTTTCGAATGAATTCCCTCGGGTAAAGCCGCCGGGGTACCCCGTTCCTCCTCGCGTTTGTGTCGGCAGCGGCCGGACAGCTGTTTTTCGATTTGCTCCAGCGCCGTGTGATCTGCCCGACTTGCGGAACGTTTGAGGGAGTATTCTTTTCCTATAAAACAATAGAGCAGAAAACCGAACAAAGGAACCATAAGCACGATGACAATCCATGCGATCGCTTTATATGGACGCGAATATTCCAGGAGAATAACCGCGATGATTTGGATAACCAATAGTGAAATAGCTAAAATGATCCAAAGCAATGGTTAGTCTCACCCCCAAGGTAAAGCGTATCTCAGGTCTTTATTAATTATTCATTTCAAGTCATATATCCCGCTGAAGGATTGTTTAAAGGATTGGAAGTACTAACAAGTGACGGTATTACGAGTGGAAGAAACTCTGCTTGCGTTCTCGCATTGTAAAAATAAGATCATATGTTCGTAAAAATGGTTTACTCGGCTTCTTTTTGGTGTATAATAAATAAAGTTGTCCAAATTGTGTCAAAGGAGCTGCTGAATGATGTCCATCAGTTTGAACCCTTATTTGAATTTTGACGGAAACACGAAAGAAGCGGTCTATTTTTACGAGAAAGTGCTCGGCGGGAAAGTAATAGGTATCATGACGTTCGGAGATATGCCGGAGGACCCGAATCATCCGTTGACGGATGACATGAAGGATCGCGTCATGCATGCGCACTTGAAAGTCGGCGACGCGGACCTTATGTTCTCCGATACGTTCCCGGGCATGCCCTATCAGCCAGGCGATACGGTTCAGATTGCTATCCATCCCAGTGAAGAGGCAAATGCGAGAGAAATCTTCGCTGCTTTGGAAGACGGCGGACAAGTCGTCATGCCCCTTCAGATGACGGATTGGAGCCCCTTGTACGGAATCGTAAAGGACAAGTTCGGCGTTACTTTCCAGGTGAATGTCCCAGGGGAGCAGCCGCAGTAATAGAACAAACTTTCACTCCGCCAACAAAATAAACCCTCCTGTTTCATCAAACAGGAGGGTTTATTTTGTTTTTTAATTCAAGCTTATATACCATTTTTTTGCTTCTGCATAATTCGACTTAATTAGGACATAATTTTGTTGGAAATTCAACAAAGGGAAGGGATTGGTTCGGGTGGGATGGCCCCATGGTTAGCCAGGTCATTTCAAAAGACCGAATTCGGCAGCATTCACCGCGAATCCAATTAAACTGAATGAAATGATGAGGTCGATTCCATGTATTTAACTCCACGATTGTATCACTCCATGGTACGCCCAAGATGGTTTACCGAAAAATATATTCACAACCATATCAAAAGCCATTTCACATTGGAAAATAAAATGGTTCTTGATTTTGGCTGCGGTACCGGAGCAAACTGCGGCATGAGTCATGTCGATCAGTATTGCGGCATCGATCTCGATTTGAAAAGAATCCAATTTGCCAAACGTCTATTTCCGAATTATACGTTTATGCCTTTCAACGGGAAACGAATCCCGGTACCGGATCAAACCATCGATCTCATCTTGATTGTTGCGGTCCTTCACCATATATCGAACGAGCTGGTCAAAGACTATTTATATGAGTTCCGCCGGGTTTTGAAGCCCGGTGGAAATTTGGCCGTCATTGAACCTTATTTATGTCAGGAAAACCGTTTCAATAACTGGTTCATGACCCGCTATGACGACGGAAACTATATCCGAAATGAGAAGGATTACCTTCGGTTATTTATAAATCAGCAGTATGATTGCCAAGTGTTGAAAAAGTTCCGAAAATGCTTTCTATATAACGAAATCTTTTTTACTGCCAGACTTAAAGGGAATTCCTGACGCCGTTTCCCGCCTTGCGGCGGTAACGCCCGCCAAGATACAAAAGGACCTTAAATTCCACGATCGGATGGAAGATAAGGTCCTTTCTGTGCGTCAACTTCAGTCCAAGCTTTATATCCTTTGAAGATTTTGCTGATTTCTCCGGAGTCCAAAACCGTTCGCAATCCTCGCCAAGCCGTATACCCCATTCGCTGCCGTACAAGCAACGACGTGACGGCTTGCCCGCAGCGGATCGGCGAATCCGAACCGGTACTTCTTTTGCTGGAGCCCGTCGGCCGTCAGTTTTTTTTGCGTCAACGCTTCTTCAAATTCCTTCTGCGCCGCCTGTTTCGCTTTAAACAGCATCATCTGCACGCGGCTGTGTACGTTGATCGCTCCATCCCCCGTCGTTTCGATCGGCAGAAAAATCGCGTCGGGGTATTTTTCGGTGATCAGCGATTGAACCCCGTCGGAAACGCCGGAAGACGGCATGCAGCCGAAGGGCTTGACCGAAATGGTCATGTTTACTTTCCGCTTCACTACGTTCAAAATCAGCTTGCCGACCTCCATATGTCCCTCTCCACCGCGCACCTGGTTGTTATAGTGTTCATGGGCGACACGGGCGATCTCCTCCATATCGGGAAGATGGTAGCCCCGCAGGCCGATCGTTTTGGCATAGCTTTGAAAGATGACGCGAACGGCGCGATCCGCAAGCCATAACAGGCGCAGGCGCGAGTGCGGATTCTTCCCTTTCAGGCCGTGTTTCCCGGCATCGGCTTCCCGCAGAGAGATCCGTTTCAACGTATCATAGCGCGCCGACCAGATGAGAAAGAGGATCCAGGCGGTCATCGACTGCACCTCCACCTCGGCTCCCTCGCTTTCCAAAAAGCGTTGCAGCTGATAGTTTCCGTCTCCCTCGGTCGTCATCGCCCAAAACTCGCCGATAATGCTAACCTTCGGTTTCACCCTGGTGCGATCCACACGAATGGCCCGCAGTTCTTTGCGGCAGCGGAGCAAGGCCGGAATCAACCGCTTGCGCTCGCTCAAGGCTTCATATAACAGCCGTTTGCAGCGTTCCAATGCGGCGTCCGTCGCGCCTTCCTCCACCTCGTAGGGACGAATCCGGTAAGCCAGAGCATTCAGAATGTCTCCGAGCAGAACGGCCTTCAGAAAGCCGAGGAAAAACGAGGTATCCAGCTTCAGCGCCGATTCCCCGCCGGTCGCCTGTTTCAGGCCGTCCGTCTGTTGGAACAGCAGCACGCGGAAACCGTCGAATCCCGCGTCGCGCAAAGCTTTCCGGTATTCCGTCACATAGGTGCCAAAGCGGCAGGGGCCGCAGGATCCGCTGGTCACGAACAAGTAATTGCCGACGATCTCTTCCTTGGATTTGCCTTCCACATCACGCAGGTGGCACAGGTACTTAATCAAATTGCCGACCGTGAAATACGTCGGGTTGCACTGCCCGCGGTTCCCGAATTCCTTGCCGTAGCGCAGCGACTCGTTGTCCGGGCAATCCATATGCCGCACCCGGTACCCGAGCCCGTTCAGCGCCCCCTCAACCAGATAATCCTGAGCCATCGTCAGCCCCCCGAACAGAATCGTCGTAGCGGCTTTGTCTTTGGCCAAAAACTGGCGCGGAACGGGGTCGAACCAATGCTTTTTATCCTCTTGTTCCAAGCCCAGCAATTGTTCCTGTTCTTTCTGATACTCCGCCAGAATGTCCTCTAGCCGGGACGGTCCGGCGGGTTTTATCTTTCTTTTGGCCACAGTCAAGGTCGTTTCACTCCTTTGAAATATATCGCTCCGGTTAAATCGCTCCGGCCTGCTCGTCTTGCTTCAAACCTAGTAGTTCAGCTCGTTTTTGCTCCAGGCGCTGCTGCAGCTCGGCTTTTTTGCGGGCCAGGTCCTCCAGGCGCTCCTCATGGAGCCCCAAGCTGTGCGCATACGTTTTGACCCGGATCTTGATCGAACCGCCCGGCTTGTTGGCATCGATCTCGTGCAGCGCGGAGTAAGGGGTACCCGCGGCGCTGATGACCGAATCGATCAACCCGTAGGTCGGCGCGTCGTGGCCGCATTTGAAGCTGGACAAGTCTAGCACGGCCACATGCGGATGGCGCGCGGCAAATTTGGCCGCCCACACTTTTTGCACGCTGTTGGAACTGAAATTTTCCGGCCACACATCGCTGACTTCGAGCGCGGATTGAACCCGCCCGCTCTTCAGGTCGCTGGCGAAAAAGCGGCGCAGCCAGGCTTCGTCTTTGGGAATGGAGCGCATCGACAACACGGGGTAGCCCAGCACCTGGAACTCTTCGAGCACGCCGTGATTCAGGCCCGGATCGGAATGGTAGGGACGCCCGATCATCAAAATGGCGAGGCGGTTTTCCCGTTCAACCTGCTCCAGGATCTGGCGCCCCTTCTCCTGCATCTCCGCGTCGAACAGCTCCAGCGCCTTCCATCCCTGCTCCACGGCAAAATCGCTTTCGTCCTCGGTGATCTGCAGAAGCTCGGCAAACGCCTCATAGAGCTGCCTTTTCATCAGATTCGGTTCGATGAACGTCACCGCCGGATCCAAATAGGCGATTCCGCGCGCGGCGAAGAAATTCACTTCCTTGGTAAAAGCCGCCTTGATCACGTTCGGGGCGCCGGCCACGATCGGGCAACTGGTCGAATCCATCACGTTGTTCAGATGCGTCGGAATATGGGTGATGCACGGAAAAAAAATGTAATCCAGCGCTTTTTGCTCATGGTGCTTAAACAGCAGATTGTGCACGTGAGCCTGAGCCACTTTCGACGGATAACACGGGTCGATCGAACCGTATTTGCCGCCTTCCTGCCACATTTCCTCGCTGGTGTGGTCGCTGAACACGATGTTTCTCCCGCCGATGCCCAGCGTTTCGAAATACGTCCGCCAAAAAGGCGCCGTCGACCAAATATTCAGCACGCGGGGAATCCCGATACGGATCCGGCCGCGCCGCTCCATCGCCTCGGCGGAAGAACGCGCAAACCGGAGCTGGCCGGGTTCAGCGCGCCTACCCAGCCGTCCCAGCAGGCCTTGTTTGGGCCGAGCCTCCTCCGCCTTAGGCTGCGACTGCGGCAGCGGCTCCGGATCGTAAAAATGCTGAAACATGCGGCGCGCCTCGTATTCGACGAGATTGGGGTAATGCTTCTTCAGCTCCTGCCGCTCTTTAGTTAACTTGATGACCGCGTCCTGATCCTCCACCGTCCCCTTTTCGCAGGAGAAGCCGGAAATATAACGGGCGGTTTGACCGTTCGGCGTCTCGGAGTCGATAAAGGTGCGGCTGCAGTGGTTGGGGCAGAAATTGCAGCGGGTCGATTCGTCGTTGCGGCTGGTATATCGCAGATGGATCGCGGAATCCAGCCCCAAAAAGGTGGAGTATCCCCGCCGTTTGACCACGCGCAGCGTCTCCATCGCCGCTCCGATGGCGCCCGCTTCTCCCGGATGCGGATGGACGTAAATTTCCGCATCGGGAACCCGCTGCTTGATATAATCCACCTGGGCCTTGACTGCGGCCAGGTTATACTGGGTGCCGCCCTGGAGAACGAACTTGCGGCCCAGTTCCGCCATGCGCGGAATCTGCACGACGTATTGCCACACGTTTTTCGGCAGGACGAGGGCGAGCCCGGCGAGCAGTTCCTCTTTGGAATAGCCCTCCTTCTGGAAATTCACCCGGTCCGCATCGAGAAACACCGCGCAGCCGTAAGAAAATTTAGGGCTGAGATCCGCGCCAAAGGCCGTATTCGCATACTCCTGAACCGGAATGCCGAACTGGTCGGCCATCGCCTGCAGCAGCATTCCGTTCCCGGCCGAACATTGATTGGACAGCTTGAAGTTGCGGATATCCCTGTTTTTTAAAAACAGCACTTTGATATCCTGTCCCCCGATGTCGCAAATCACGTCGATATCGCCGAATTGGTGGACGGCGCTCATCATGTGGGCCACGGTTTCGACGATGTTAACGTCCGCCTTCAACGTTTTTTCCAAAACGTCCGCGGCATACCCCGTAGCGCCGAAGCCGATGATCTCCAGCTCGGCCCCCTGTTCCCGCACCTTGCCTTGGATGCGCAGCAGCATCTCTTTCGTGTCCTCCAGCGGGTTCCCCTTGGAAAGCTGGTATTCTTTCAGCAGGATTTGGCCGCGGTCGTCCACCAGAACGGCTTTGGACGAAGTGGACCCGCCGTCCAGGCCGATCACCGCCCTCACGTGCTGGCCCGGAGCGAATAAGGCGGGATCGAACCGGGGAATGCTGTAACTTCTGCGGAATTGCTCCAGTTCATCATCGTTCTCCACCAAGGGAGGACCGGCTTTCTCGCCAAGTTTGGCTTTGCGCCCGTGGGCAATAAATTCCTTCAGCCCCTCCAGTCCCTGATACAACCCGACGTCCGCCGGTTCGTGGAGGCCGTACAATACGGCTCCGTAGGCGGCGTAATACTGCGAATTGTCCGGCACGAAAATCAGGTCCTCGATCTCCGCGTCTTGCGGATAATCGTATCCCCGTTCCCGCCAGGTCTGGGGAATCCGTAGCCGCCAACATTCCTGCAGGAAAGGCAGGTAAGTATTCGGCCCGCCCAAAAGAAGCACGCGGTGACGCAACGTATTGCCGCGGGTAAGCACCGACAGATTCTGCATCACGATGGCATCCGCCAGCGAGCACATGATTTCCGGGGAAGGAATGCCGCTCTTCACCAGGTTGACGATATCCGTTTCGGCAAACACCCCGCACTTTGCGGCCACATGGTGCAATTTTGAAGCGTCAAAGTGCAGCTTCCCCACTTCTTCCATGGGCATCCCCACTTTGATCATGCATTTGTCGATCGTGGCGCCGGTGCCGGACGCGCATTTGTCGTTCATGGACGTGATCGCCTGCTTGCTTCCTGTCTCCACGTTCTCTTTGAAAATGATGATCTTCGCATCCTGGCCGCCGAGCTCGATGACGCTCCCGACATCCGGATGCAACTCTTCCACCGCCATGGTGACGGCATTGACTTCCTGCACGAATTTAGCCCCGATATGCGGAGCGATGGGGCCGCTGCCGGAACCCGTCGCAAAGACGCGGACATTTTCCTTCTTGACGTCCGGGAACTCGTTGCCAATGGCAATGAGCAACTCCATGACCTTTTCCGCCTGCTTCGTATGGTGGCGCTGATAGTCCGACCAAAGGATCGCTATGCTCTTCGTATCCACTACTGTTGCTTTGACGGTGGTCGAGCCAACGTCAATACCGATGATCAAGGAGCCCGGCCCTTGGTCGAAGTAATTCATGAACCCACCTCTTATTCCAGTTATTTTCCAGTCTAGTTTATACAATGTTCATGACATTTATCACACTTATCCGCCGATAGTATTCCCAAAAATAAGGTGATCGAGCAAAACGGAAGAAGCTTCGGAAAGCCGCCTATTTGCGGCCCTCCGAAGCTTTTTTTCTTGGGCGGGATATTGGGCAATCCGGTCTCCGGATCTGCCTTACAGATTCGTGCTTCCGTTGTTGTACACCTGGATCTCGGTCATCGTTGGCGTCCAGTATTCGGTCTCTTTTTGCTTCGCGATCACCAATCTGAGCTTGCTGCTGGTCACGCTGCCGAAGTCGTCAAGGGTAAGGTCATGTCCCATGCCATCCGACGAGGCTTTAAACGTCTCCCATTCCAGCGTTTCCGGGCCCAGCTTCTGCAGCTCGAATTCCTGGATCCTGAGGTTGGTGCCGCCGTCGGAGTATTCATCAAGATAGATTTCATCGAAGGTCGCCGGCTGCCCGAAATCGATCGTGATGACGATCGGATAACCGTCCGTCATGTCCTCCGGGTCCGCGCTGGCCCAGCGGGTTGCGGTATTTCCGTCGACCAGCTTGTCCGCTTCGAGCCCCGGGTTCGGGTGGGTATAGTTGGCTTCGATCGGCTTATGCAGCGCCAGATTGACGCGGTCCGACTGGCCCTCGTCCTCGATCGGATTCGTGTCGATCGGGTCCTTTACCTTCTTGCCGACCGGCGATTCATGCAGGCCGATATCGATCCCTTTGCCATAGTAGAGATGCGTACCGAAGAAGTCTTCCTCGCCGACGTTCCGGTTGTAACGGCCGGCGTCGATGAGCGGGGATATCTTCTTCAGCTTGAAGTTGGCCGCCGAGTCCACGATATGGTCTACCCCGTTGCTCTTCTTGTAATCCTTCGGATCTTTGACGAACATCGGGTCCGCGAATACGGCGTGCGCATCGTCCGGCTGCTGCTCGGAATAGACGCCCCCCGCTTCGTAAAAAGCGTTATTGGAGAATACCGCCTTATCCAAAGCGCCTTCTTTCCGGAACCATTTCGTCGGCGTCGTTTCGGACATGTTGTAGAAGACGTTGTTCAGGAAATACACCGTATCCTTAAACACTTCATCGTGGAACCAGTCCATTTTTTCGGCGTCGTACACGAACACGTTGTTCAAAAAATACGTTGGCGCATAGTTGGTCGACAACATGTTTTTCACCAGCACGCCGTTGTCGTTAACGCTCAGGTTATACCGCGCCACGGAATTGGAGCTGTTGCCCATATAGGCCATCCAGCCCGCGGCGTTGTCGTGGGAATAATTGTACTGATAAGTCACGTTGAAGTTGGTGTATTCCAGGTCCCACGGGGTGCCGTCGAATTCGCCGTAAGGTCCGCCGTATACCTCGTTAAACTGCATGACCGAATCGGCCCCGGCCCAGAGATACAGACCGCAGGAGACCGCATCGTATCTCTCCAGATAGCCGTTCACCTCGTTGTATTCCACGGTCATGTTTTTGGTGTCCGCCAGTTGAATGGCCCCCTGGCCGATGCTTTCGGCATAGTTGTGCCCGATATAGACGTCGCGGCTGTAAAGGTCGCGGGTTCTCACCCAAAGCTGCTCCCAACCCTCATGGTATTTGCCGGTTTCGTCGTATTCGCCGGAGCTGGCGTCGCGGTCGTAAAACCAGTTGAAGGCAAACTGGATCGCATGGAGCTCCGTTTTGTAGAAATGGTTGTTTTCGATGCGGACGTCCTGGAAGTAGTAGGCGCCTTGATCGTATTCCTTGTAGCTTTTTTCGCCGAACACTTGAAAAACGATGCCGCCGTAGTGGATCTTTTGCCAGTCCGTAGGGCCGTCGATATCATGGATGTACAGATTGCTGATGCGGAAGTAATTCATGATTTTGTCGCCCTCTTCCAGCAGATCGGCATTGATCGTGATGGATACGCCGTCCCGGACGAACGATTGGACTTTCGCGGAAACGTCGATATCGGTGGCGAAGTCGTCGTCGTTGGACAACTCCAGGTTATGGATTTCCCAATACTGCTGGTTCCGCAGCACGACGGCTCCCGTCAAGCCGACTTTGTTCTTGTCTTTCTTGAAATCCCCGTTTTCGTATCGGACGGGATTCTCCACCTTGCCGCCCGCAGCGATATAAGGTTTACCGTCCTTGGCGTTCCCGTACATGTCGATGACGATCGGCTTTCCTGCAGTCCCGGAGCCCTTTGGCCAGAGCTGCTGGTCGTTCCAGGTTTCCCCGGCCTTCAACAAAATGCGGTCGCCCGGCGAAAACACCGTTGCATTCGCCTTTTGCAGCGTTTTCCAGGGCGTTTTCTTCGAGGTTCCGCTGTTGGCGTCGTTACCGTTCGTCGCATCGATGTAGTAATCGGTTCCCCCGTAGGGGTTGGGACGGTTCCCGGCAACGGCGGACGCTTCGGCGGTTTGAGACGCCGGGGACGTCTCGGCGGCATACGCAGCCGCCGGCGAGAACAAAGTGACTACCATGGCAAACAACGATAAACATACCAATCTAGCACGACTTCTCGTATTGTACATAATTCGCCTCCATTATGGGTAAGGTTTATCCGGCCTCCATTTACGGCAGGTTCAGGAGCTTGTGAGCGGGATCGAGGCCAACTTCTTCCGGTCTACTTGAACCGAAAGCGATTTTTGGTATTGCTCCACATAGGATGCAAAGCGTTCCTCCAGCAGCTGTTGCCTGATTGGATACGCATAGGCTTGCAAGGCCTGCTGTTCATCAACCAACACATCATCCAGCCGGTAAACCGACAGCCCTTCGCGGGTTTCCACGGGCGGCGTCACTTCGCCGGGGCTTGCGTCCCGGAGTTTCGCCGCAATCTCCTGGCTTAGCGTGTTCAGATTTGCCCCGCTCGCTTCCGTCAAAGCGTCTTGCGTGATTTCCGCCCCGTCGAACCGGCTCGCCATCGTTTCCAATCCCATCCGCTGCGCGGCCAGCTCGTTTAGGAGACGTCTCGCCGCCTCCTTCTCCTCTTGCGGGACGGGAACCTCAAGCCGGGTCACCCGATAGGTCGTCGCTTTGGCCGCCCATTCCGATTTATGCTCCTCGTAATAGCTCTCCACATCCCCCCTCTCCAGATAAAGCGGATCTCCTTCGCTTTGGCTTAGCTTGTTTTTCAATTCGGTTTGCAAAGTGGTCAACGCATGGGCATAATAGGACTCCATCGTAAATCGAACCAGGCCGTAAACCACTTCTCCATGCCTTACCGCGGCCTCCCTGGCCCGGTTCTCCGCTTCCATCGCATGGATCAAATCGGAGAAATCGGCCGAATCGATCAAATCCTCTTCCTTCGCCAGCATGAAAATCGCCTTATCCCGCAAAGCTTCTTCCAGTGCTTTCTCCTGCAGCACATTCAGCGGAAGTTGCCCTTCGATCGCGCGGGTCCAATCCTGCTTGCCAAGCGTCACGCCGTATCGGCTATGAAATTCGTTTTGCACCAAAGGCTGCAGGCGGTTCATATGAAAGGCGACTTCCTGCCCGGTGATCTCGTAGCCGCCTACTGTGGCCACGTCATCGGAGTCCGTAGCAAGCCTCCATCCGGCAAGCAGCAAGCCGGCCGCGACGACGAGGCTAGCGATCAGCCACGTCCGGATTTTCCGGGTGCTCTGAGTGCTTTGGGCGCTACGGGTGCTCTGAGTAAACCGTGCATTACGGGTCTTCCCCTCCCGCGCATACGCCGGCCCTTTCCGCATCGTTCCACCTCCCAAGGCGGTAATTAGATAATTGGTAAGTAGACAATATTGGATAATTAACTGAAAATCCTCCTGTCAATCAATAAGGTTCGAGTCTTGTTGTCTCTGCATGCCGCTTTGCACGATTATCCCTTTCGTTAAGGGAGTAAAGGTCGGGGGCTAGGAGAAGTGAAGCAAACCGGAGAGCAGATCCATGACAAGAAGCGGTGGAAACGAAAATACTGTGATCTTGCTGCAGTCTAAACCCTTCCGTCAGCAGAAA
>NZ_JBNYYG010000041.1:0-44806 GCF_050565405.1 Paenibacillus macerans
GCAATATTCCCTGATAGCTCAGTTGGTAGAGCACTCGACTGTTAATCGAGTTGTCACAGGTTCGAGTCCTGTTCGGGGAGCCATATGCTCTCATAGCTCAGTAGGTAGAGTGCATCCATGGTAAGGATGAGGTCACCGGTTCGATCCCGGTTGAGAGCTCCATTACATAAGGCCCGTTGGTCAAGGGGTTAAGACACCTCCCTTTCACGGAGGTAACAGGGGTTCGAATCCCCTACGGGTCACCATTTTCTCTTATTGCTTCGACTTGGGTCAGGATTCTCTGGTTTGAAGTTAATGCAAGTCCCAGAACGGAGGCTTAGCTCAGCTGGGAGAGCATCTGCCTTACAAGCAGAGGGTCGGGGGTTCGATCCCCTCAGCCTCCACCATGAACATTGGGGATTAGCCAAGCGGTAAGGCAACGGACTTTGACTCCGTCATGCATAGGTTCGAATCCTATATCCCCAGCCATTTTTATTAAGAGCCATTAGCTCAGTTGGTAGAGCACCTGACTTTTAATCAGGGTGTCGAAGGTTCGAGTCCTTCATGGCTCACCATTTTACCCTTAGGTAAAATCATTAGGATTTGTGCGCGTGTGGCGGAATTGGCAGACGCACTAGACTTAGGATCTAGCGTCTTTGACGTGGGGGTTCAAGTCCCTCCACGCGCACCATTTATGCGGACGTGGCTCAGCGGTAGAGCATCGCCTTGCCAAGGCGAGGGTCGCGGGTTCGATTCCCGTCGTCCGCTCCATATTATGCGCCCTTAGCTCAGCTGGATAGAGCGTTTGACTACGAATCAAAAGGTCGGGAGTTCGAATCTCTCAGGGCGCGCCATTTAAATTTAATAAGTTTGGCGTTTCAACGCGCTGTAACTGTACTTTGATTAACGGGACGTAGCTCAGCTTGGTAGAGCACCTGGTTTGGGACCAGGGGGTCGCATGTTCGAATCGTGTCGTCCCGACCATTTATATTCAGGTGCGGGTGTAGTTCAATGGTAGAACTCCAGCCTTCCAAGCTGGTAGCGTGGGTTCGATTCCCATCACCCGCTCCATACATAACAGCAACATCATCTAATCCGATGATGTTTTTTGTTATAATTTTGCGAAAATCAGTACGACCTGGGGCATTCAACCATGATTTCCTATACTTCTATCCTTGCATTTTATTGCTTTACCGTGTTAGGGTAGTTAGGCCGGGTAAAATAACCGACACGTGGCTCTGCATACGGTTTAAGGAAAGCAACATTTTCCTCGGCAGCCAGAAGTACTATAGGGCCGTTCTCATTATCATGCATAATTATGAGGCCGTACCTCTGCAACTAACGCCCGAAATGCTTACGTAACAAAGGCTCCCGGCCTTGGATTCGATTGGTGATATAAATCATTGCGGATAATTAGTCAGAGTGCATGACTTGGGAAAGTCAAGGTTTCGTAAATTCTTACAAATTAAGTGAAGATTTTCAGGGAAGTTTATTGTATTATGTTAAGAAACGTCTTGCGACGTCCGTTTAGCCTAGCAGGGGCCCCGAGTGGCCGTGAAACTTGCGATATCGATAAGGGAAGCCCATAAGTGCTTTCAAATATGTTAAGCCAAGTTTTAGAAAGACGGAATAGGGATGAAATGGGGGAGAAACATGACTGAACTAACGGTTACCGCAGGTAAAGGCAACGCAAATAACCTGCTCCGGCGAGACATTCGTTTTTTGGGCAATATTCTAGGAGAGGTCCTTGTGCATCAGGGCGGCAACGAACTCTTGGATATTGTCGAGAAGATACGTGAAGCCAGTAAATCGCTGAGAGCCGTATTTTTACCGGAACTGCACGAAGAGTTTAAAGAATTGATCAATTCTCTGGAACCCGGAATTCGTCATCAGGTCATCCGTGCCTTTGCTATCTACTTCCAACTCGTGAATATCGCCGAGCAAAATCACCGGATCCGCCGTAAAAGGGATTATGAACGTTCGGCAGGGGACTCGATTCAACTTGGGACGATCGAGGCTGCCGTGAAGGATCTGAAGGATCGTGGATTCAGCTACTCGGAAGCCCAGGAAATTTTGAGCGGGATGTCCCTGGAACTGGTGATGACGGCTCACCCTACCGAAGCGATGCGGCGTGCTATCCTGGATATCCATAAACGTATTGCGGACGACGTGATGCAGTTGGATAACCCGACGCTGACTTACCGGGAACGGGAACAGCTTCGCGAGAAGCTGCTTAATGAAGTCATTACCCTCTGGCAAACCGATGAGCTTCGCGACCGGAAGCCGACCGTGCTCGATGAAGTGAGAAACGGAATGTACTATTTCCATGAAACGTTGTTTCATGTACTTCCCGAAGTATATCAGGAGCTGGAGCGCTGCCTGACCAAATATTATCCAGAACACTATTGGCACGTTCCTACCTACCTGCGCTTCGGCTCCTGGATCGGCGGCGACCGGGACGGCAATCCGTCCGTTACCTCTGACGTGACCTGGGAGACGCTGCGGATGCAGCGGAAGCTGGCTGTACGCGAGTACCAGCGGATCCTGTTCGAATTGTTCAAGCATCTCAGCTTCAGCACCAGCATCGTGGACGTTACCGATGTGCTGATGGCATCCATCCAGCGGGATCGCCTCGAGGTCACGTTGCGAAAGACGCAGCAGTGGAACAACGATAAGGAGCCTTATCGCATCAAGTTGACTTATATGACAGAGAAGCTGCATAACCTTTTGGACGATACGACTAAAGAAACGCCGGAACGTTATGCCGACGTGAATTCGTTTATCCAAGACCTGAAGATCATCGACCGCAGCTTGCGTCATCATTATGCGGATTATGTGGCCGATACCCATATCAAAAAACTGATCCGCCAGGTGGAGCTATTTGGTTTCCATACGGCTACCTTGGATATCCGCCAGCACAGCAAAGAGCATGAGAACGCCATGACGGAAATATTGGCCAACATGAACATTGTGGCTAACTATGCCGAATTGGAAGAAGAAGAGAAAGTGCGATTGCTGGAGCGCTTGCTGAATGATCCGCGTCCGTTGACTTCGCCATACCAGGAGTATAGTGAAAGCACGAAGGAATGCCTGGAAGTGTACCGCACGGTTTATCTGGCGCAAAAAGAATACGGCCAACAGTGCATCACCAGCTATCTGATCAGTATGACGGAGGCGGCTAGCGATATTCTCGAGGTCATGGTTTTCTCGAAAGAAGTAGGCCTGTTCCGTAAAGAAGCCGACGGAACGGTGACCTGCACGCTGCAATCCGTACCGCTGTTCGAAACGATCGACGACCTGCATGCCGCACCGGGCATCATGCGCCAGTTGTTCCGTATGCCGATTTACCGCCAGTCAGTGGCTGCGATGAACGACCTGCAGGAGATCATGCTCGGTTATTCCGACAGCAACAAGGACGGCGGCGTCGTCACGGCTAACTGGGAGCTGCGCGTCGCATTGAAGCAAATTACAGCGGCCGCCACCGAGTTCGGCGTGAAGCTGAAGTTCTTCCATGGCCGCGGAGGCGCGCTGGGCCGCGGGGGCATGCCGCTCAATCGCAGCATCCTCGTACAACCGCCGGAAACGATTGGGGGCGGGATCAAAATCACCGAGCAAGGCGAAGTGATCTCTTCGCGCTACTCCCTGCGGGGCATCGCCTACCGCAGCTTGGAGCATGCGACGTCAGCCTTGATTACTGCGGCGATTCAAGCTAAGCTGCACCAGGAGTCGAATCCGGAAGAAGAACGTTGGGAAGAGATCATGGCGGGCATTTCCGAAACGTCGTTGGACAAATATCAGGATCTGGTATTCCGCGAGCCGGACTTCCTGAAGTTCTTCCGCGAATCGACGCCGCTGGTTGAGGTGGGCGAGCTGAACATCGGCTCCCGGCCATCCAAACGCAAGAATAGCGATCGCTTTGAAGACCTTCGCGCGATTCCATGGGTGTTTGCCTGGACGCAAAGCCGGTATTTGTTCCCGGCATGGTATGCGGCCGGTACCGGCCTGATGAATTTTTATCAGAACAAGGAAGAGAACCTCAAGGTATTGCAGGACATGTACCGGAACTTCTCCTTCTTTACGTCCATCGTCGATACGTTGCAGTTCGCGTTAATCAAGGCTGATCTTGTCATCGCCAAGGAATATGCGAAAATGTGCTCCGATACGGACGTTAAAGAGCGCATCCTGGGGCAAATCGAAGAGGAGTTCCATCGGACGCGGGACATGGTGCTGAAGATCGCGGGCATTTCCGAAATCCTCGACAATGTTCCGGGATTGCAGGAGTCGATCCGCTTGCGTAATCCATACGTCGATCCGCTTAGCTATTTGCAGGTTCAGCTGTTAAGCGAACTGCGCACCGTTCGCGATCAAGGGCAGGATGATGCCGAGCTGCTGCGGGAAGTATTGCTTACCATTAATGGAATTGCCGCCGGACTCCGGAATACGGGTTGATACCCGGGCAGACAAGAAGAACATACGGCCGGGCCTTCTCGAGAAGGCCCGGCTTTTGCTTAATGTATTGCAATTTGCGGAAAGTTGCATTAACATTTGAATGAAGTGCCGACGACGGAATGTGCCCTTTGTCAAGCGCAAGGGGAACGAAAGCCGGACATGCAAGGTGCAAGCGTCTGAGCCCTTCCAAAGGATCTGGGGGAAAATATGGTGGTGGAACATTTCGATGCAAGACTGGTGAAGCTGGCCCGGAAAGGGGACCAGGGAGCGTTCGCCGAACTTGTCGATTTATATAAGGATAAGCTTTTTCATTTGGCATACCGGATGTTGTCCAACCGGCACGAGGCGGAGGATGTCGTTCAGGAGACGTTTTTAAGGGTGCACAAAAATTGGAGCCGGTATGACGATAAGCAGAAATTCTCCACGTGGATTTACCGGATTGCGACCAATTTATGCATTGACCGGCTGCGTAAGCGCAAGCCGAGCTATTATCTGGATGCCGAAATGAACGATCAAGAAGGAATGGATGGCTATACGCTGATCCCGGGGGATGAACGGACGCCGGAAACGGAATACCTCTTGTCGGAAACGCAGCAGACGATTCATCAAGCGATCGAGGGGCTGCCGGCCAAATACAAGTCGGTGATCATGCTGCGTTATCTGCAGGAAATGTCGCTGCAGGAAATTAGCGACGTGCTGGACATGCCGGTAACGACCGTGAAGACTCGCGTGCATCGGGGCCGCGAATTTTTGCGCAAAAAATTGGAACACAAAATGTTCTGATTCGGGAATCTTAATCGGACTTTTTTTATGAAACGATTTGACAGCCGCAACGTATTGTAAGGTAGGACGACTATATTCCCGCCATGCACTCCGCTTTTTCGCATAGATTGAACACTGAAAGGATTGGCTGATATGGAATGCAAACAAGCCTCCTCATTGATGCATGATTATTTGGACGGCGAATTGAGCCGCGACCATGCCGAACAGCTGAAGCAGCATCTTATGATTTGTCCCGATTGCCAGAAGGAATTCAGGGAACTGGAGCAAACCGAGATGATGTTGTTCGCCACCATTAAACAGCATACCAACCTATCGGCTCCCGATGAATTGGTGAACCGGATCATCAGCCAGATCCCGAATCAGCCAAAGCAACAGGCTTGGATCCTATGGATTAAACGCCATCCGGCATTGACGGCAGCGGCGATGTTTTTGCTGGTCATGCTGTTTAGCGCCGTATCCTTCTGGGATACCGACGATCAACTCGTCGTAAAAGGGGCGGACCTCGACCAGGTTATCATTCAAGGCGATACGGTCACCGTACCGAGCAATTCCAAAATTGCCGGCAACTTGACGATAGAAAACGGCAAAGCCGAGATCTATGGTGAGGTTGAAGGTAATTTGACGGTCATTGACGGTACTTACTACCAGGCTTCCACGGCGCATATCTCGGGCGAGGTCAAGCAGATCGACCAGGCGCTGGATTGGATCTGGTACCGGATCACCAACACGTTTACGGAAGTCGCTTATAGGTAAGGAAGGCAGTGTACGATGAATTGGCGCCTCCCATTGGGGAATCGGCGCTTTTTTATTTGTGTTCCTGCAGGAAAAAAATGCATTAGATACGAAATGATCCTATTTTTACTGGAGGCTTGCATCTGACTTGTGAACGTTATAACCTAGTAGTTAGGGGAACCTTATAGAGACAAGCATTTATGCTGTACATATCGTTTCCTTGTCGGCGGGCCATACGCCCGCAAGGAACATTCCGGGGGTCACACCATGAACTATTTTACGAATCTGACTTGGCAGGATAGCATCAAGGATGTCGTTGATATTCTGATCGTTACCTATATTATGTACCACTTAATACTGCTTCTGCGCGGAACGAGAGCCATTCAACTGCTGAAGGGGATTCTCGTTTTGATCGTGATTTGGGCCGTAAGTACGTGGTTCGATTTGTATACGTTGAAATGGCTGATGAATCAGATGTTTACGTTTGGCGTGCTGGCGATCTTTATTATTTTCCAGCCGGAGCTCAGACGCGCGTTAGAGCAGCTTGGACGGGGCAAGCTGTTCGGCCGGAATAGCGCCGATGAGGAAGAGTTCGGGAAGGAAATCGGCGAGATCATTAAGTCCGTGAATTATTTATCGCGTAGAAAAATAGGTGCCCTTATTGTTTTTGAACGCGAAACGGGACTTAATGAATACACTGAATCGGGCATTCCGATGCAGTCGATCATTTCTTCGCAGCTTCTGATCAATATATTCATTCCCAACACGCCGCTTCATGATGGGGCAGTCATCATCCAAGGCCATAGAATCTCCGCGGCCGCTTGTTATTTGCCTTTGTCGGAGAATCCGTTTATCAGCAAGGAGCTCGGAACCCGGCACCGCGCCGCCATCGGGATCAGTGAGGTCGGCGATGCCGTCTCTATCGTTGTTTCCGAAGAAACGGGGCAAATCTCGCTGGCGATCGACGGACAGGTCGTTCGGGACATTAACGAAGAATCCCTAATCTCCAAGCTATATGAGGAATTGGGTCCTAATTCCGGCACTACGGAGAAACGCGGGCCTTTCCGCAGAAGGAAGGAGGCCGGCAAAAATGGATAAATGGCTGACGCATAACAATTTCGCGAAAGTCATCGCGCTTGTTTTCAGCATTATTTTATGGGCCATGGTGCATTTGGACAGCGGGACTCCCGTGGATACAACCACGCTGGCACAACCGAAGATGATCGATAACGTGAAGATCGAAGTGACCGGGTTCGACGAGGAGAAGTACGT
Organism: Paenibacillus macerans; assembly: GCF_050565405.1. Lineage (GTDB taxonomy): Bacteria > Bacillota > Bacilli > Paenibacillales > Paenibacillaceae > Fontibacillus > Fontibacillus macerans_B. The sequence goes on from NZ_JBNYYG010000041.1 coordinate 7,216, forward strand.
GCTGTACGATCTGGAGCCCAATACGGTCCGCATGGAGGTCAAAGGAAAACGCATCGATCTGACGACGAACTTTTCCGATTATAAAGTCAAGTTGAATTTGGAAAATGTAGGTCCCGGGACATTTACGCTTCCGTTGACCCATGAGCTTCCTCCCGGGGTGCAGCTGATTTCGATGGATCCCTCGATCGTCAAGGTCACCATCGAGGCCAAGGAGACCCGGACCGTCCCCGTGACCATCGTCACAAAAGGGGAGCCGGCCGAAAACCTGGTTCTGGGTACGCCGATTATCTCGGGGGATGGGACCGTAGACGTAACTTTGCCGGCCAGCGAAGCGGAAGAGCTGGGCAAGGTTCAGGGGACTGTGGACGTAACCGGGTTGAAGGAATCGGTCAAAGGAAAAAGCGTCAAGCTGACGGCATATGATAAGCAAGGGGAAGCAATGGATAACGCGGAGATTTCTCCGGGCTCCGTGGATGTCGATGTACCTATTAATAAACTGTATAAAAACGTGCCTCTGGAGGTGCGCAGAACGGGCCATTTGCCGGCGGGTTATGTGCTGGCCGGAATCGATACCGACGTAGAAGGCGTGGTCCTGTACGGCACCAAAGAAGCGCTGGAGGGTATATCCTCCTATCCGGTCACGGTCGATCTGAGCCGATTTGACGGGTTGGCTGAGACTAAATTCTCGGTGGACTTGACTCCTCCGGAAGGTTTTGAGAAAATCGAGCCGAGCTCCGTCACGGTCACATTGAATGTCATGCCGGCTGGCCAAAGGCAGATCGACGGTATACCGGTCACGCTCAAGAACGGGAATTCGCTTTATGACGTGAAATGGATCAAACCGGCCGATCATCGAATATCGCTGACGCTCCTGGGGACGAACGAGACGCTGAGCGCTCTGAAGCCGGAAGACATTGAGGTTACGGCCGATTTGACGAATCTCGGACCAGGCGCCCACACCGTTCCGGTGGAGATTAAGCTGCCGGCTTATGTGGAACTGGCCGAACCCGGCCAAACGCCGACGGTTGACGTGGAGCTAACGGAAAAAGGGAACCCGGCCTCAGGGGTACCTGAAGATCATGCAAATCAAGCGGAGAACGGCCAGAACCCGGCCGGAAATGAAACGCCTCCTCTTCATGAGGAGAACGGCGCAAACAAAGGAAATGACACGTCCGGCGAAGGCGAGTAATTTCGCGATAAACGGCACCAACGAAATTGGGATGTAGACCGGACAGCGGACCTTAGGGTCGGAATTCGCGGTACGGTCCTTTGCAAAATGTTGAAGGAGTGAAATCATGGGGAAGTATTTTGGAACGGATGGAGTAAGAGGGATTGCCAATAAAGAATTAACGGCGGAGCTGGCTTATCAGATCGGACGCTGCGGAGGATACGTGCTGACGGGCCAGGCGCACAAGCCTAAGGTCGTGATCGGGATGGACACGCGGATTTCCGGCGTCATGCTCGAGTCCGCCTTGGTGGCGGGGATGCTGTCGATCGGTGCGGACGTAATCCGTCTGGGCGTGGTTACTACGCCGGCCGTGGCTTACTTGACGCGGCTGCTGAAAGCGGACGCCGGCGTGATGATCTCGGCCTCTCACAATCCGGTGGAGGACAACGGAATCAAGTTTTTCGGGAGCGACGGCTTCAAGCTGTCCGACGAAACGGAACTGGAGATCGAAGCGCTGCTCGACAAGGAAAGCGATGAGTTGCCTCGTCCGGTAGGGGGAGGTTTGGGAACGGTCACGATCGACAACGATTCCAAGCTGAAATATTTGGAGCATCTGAAGACGACGATCACCTCTTCGTTCAAAGGGCTCAAGGTCGTTCTGGACTGCGCTAATGGAGCGGCTTACGAGTTGGCACCGATGCTGTTCCGCGAGCTGGGAGCGGAGGTGCATACCCTTGCCGCGGAGCCTAACGGCTTGAATATCAACGACCACTGCGGATCAACGCATCCGGAACGGCTGAAGGAGGAGGTCGTCCGCCTGGGCGCCCATCTGGGCCTGGCCTTCGACGGGGATGCCGACCGTCTGATCGCGATTGACGAGCAGGGGGAAGAAGTGGATGGCGACTATATCCTGTGTATCTGCGGCGACGCGATGAACAGGGCCGGCAGGTTGAAGGACAGCACGGTGGTGTCGACCGTCATGAGCAACTTCGGGTTTTACAAGGCGACGAAGAAACTGGCGTTGAACACCCAGCAAACCGCAGTCGGCGACCGCTACGTCATGGCGGAAATGCTGCGCGGCGGATATAATCTGGGCGGGGAGCAGTCCGGGCACGTGATCTTCCTGGACTATAACACGACCGGGGACGGGATTCTGACGGCCATTCAACTGGTGGATACGCTGCTCTCCTCCGGCCAGCCGCTGAGCGAGCTAAAGAAGGTTATGAAGCAGTATCCGCAGGTGCTCGTCAACGTCCGCGTGCAGGACAAGAGCAAATTCGCCGGAAATCCGGCGATTGCTGAAGCGGTTGCCGACGTGGAGCGCGAGCTTGGCGATAACGGCCGCGTGCTCGTACGTCCGTCGGGAACCGAGTCGCTAATCCGCGTCATGGCCGAAGGGCCGGAGAAAACGGAGCTGGAGAAGCTGGTTTCGCAGATCGTGGATGTCGTGGAGAAACAACTGGTATAACGCGATCATATAGATCAATCGTTCATTTAGGTCCAGACGGACCGCCGGACGGGAGAGATTCCCGACGGCGGTTTTTGCTTTAGGTCCAAAGGGGAACCGGACGAGTCTTATCGATCAGGACAACTTGATCATTGCCAAAACGTGTGAAGGTGCATATAATTAAGCATATTCGAGAAAAGAAAGCGAGGGTCGTAAGGTTACCGGAAGTTAAGCGCCAGAGCTACATTTCGCGCGTACGCCGGATCTACGGGATTACATTAAAGCTAGAGGCAACGGATGCATCGCCAATCAGCAGGGGCGGAAGGCCAGCCTGCAAGCGACGGATGGGGCCTTAAGCTTGTAGATTCGATCGGAACGGCAAATGATAGCTGACGAGGTGGAGGTGTTCGGAATGTTCGGCGGGGGCCTCCCGGTGTTGCATCGCACCGTAACCGCATCGGCAAAAGGAATGGGCGACCGTTCCCACAAACCGTGCGGGCAGATGGATAATAACATTCATAGGAAAATCATGAGTGTACGTAAGCAAGCAACGCGGAAGAAAGCCGCGGTAGACGGAGCAACATGGACATTCGTGAAAAATGGCTGAAAATCGAAAATAGCATCATTCACTTTTTTGACAATTGAATAGTTCTGTCTCGGTGTACCGCGCAAGGATTCTTCCGCATTCGCTCTTACGGCCAAAAACCATCTTGTAAGAATGAAACGGAGGAAATAAATATTATGTGTGGTATTGTTGGATACATTGGGAATCGGGATACGCAGTCGGTGTTGATTGATGGACTTAAAAAGCTGGAGTACCGCGGGTACGATTCGGCCGGCATTGCGGTGTTTACGTCGGAAGGACTGAAAATCGCGAAATCGCTGGGCCGGCTGGCTAACCTGGAATCGAAGCTGGAGGATGCGCCGCTATCGGGATCAGCCGGGATCGGCCATACCCGTTGGGCAACGCACGGCAAACCGTCTGACGTCAATTCTCATCCGCATACCGACCACAGCCAGAAGTTTTCGGTCGTGCATAACGGCATCGTCGAGAACTACCTGGAACTGAAGGAAGAACTGATCGAACAAGGGTATGTGTTTGTATCCGAGACGGATACGGAGGTCATTTCCCATCTGGTGGCCCGCGAATATCAAGGCGATATCGTGAAGGCCGTTCAGAAAGCGATCAGCTATATGCGCGGCGCGTTTGCGCTGGGGGTGCTGACGGAGTATGAGCCTAACAAGCTTGTCGCTGTCCGTCAAGCCAGCCCGCTCATCATCGGTCTCGGCGACGGGGAGAACTTTATCGGTTCCGACATTCCGGCATTGTTGAATTACACGCGCAACGTGTATATTTTGAATGACGGCGAGATGGCGGTACTGACGAAGGATGCTGTCGAATTGATGACCATTGAAGGGAATTTTATTTCTCGGGAAATGATTCGTGTCGATTGGGACGCGGTGACCGCGGAAAAGGGCGGTTTCGATCATTTCATGCTGAAGGAGATCCACGAACAGCCTAAGGCTTACCGCGACACGATGCTGGGCCGGATCGACGAGAGCGGACGCAAAGTCGTGCTTCCGGGACTCAAGCTGACAGACGAGAAAATCCGCAGCTTGACGGGCATCCACGTGATCGCTTGCGGTACGGCCTATAATGCCGGACTGGTCGGCGGGACCGCCATTGAGCAGCTGGTGCGGATTCCGGTGATGAACGACGTCGCCTCGGAATACCGTTACCGTTCGCCGCTCATTACGCCGGAAACGCTCGTGATCGTCGTCAGCCAATCCGGCGAGACGGCCGATACGCTGGCCGCGCTGCGCGAAGCGCAAGCCAACGGCGCGCACGTTTTGGCGATCACCAATGTGGTCGGGAGCTCGATCGCCCGCGACGCGGACGACGTGATTGCGACGCTGGCCGGACCGGAAATCGCCGTCGCTTCGACGAAGGCGTATACGTCGCAGCTGATCGCGTTCTACCTCCTTGGCCTGTACATGGCCCAGGTGCGCGGCACGCAAAGCGCGGACGAAGTCGCTCATGTGATCGCGGCGATGCATTCGCTGCCGGAGCAAGTGGAAAGCATGCTGGCCAAGGCGGATACGGTGAAAGCTTACGCTGAGCAAATCGCCAGCCATGAGCATCTGTTCTTCATCGGCCGCGGCCTCGACTATGCCGTCGTGCAAGAAGGTTCCCTGAAGCTGAAAGAGATCTCTTACATCCACTCCGAAGCGTATGCGGCGGGTGAGTTGAAACACGGCACGCTGGCCTTGATCGAAGAGGGCGTTCCCGTGATCGCCTTGGCGACGCAGGATACCGTGCTGGAGAAAACCGTCAGCAACATCAAGGAAGTGAAGGCCCGCGGTGCGGACGTCATGGCCATCACGCACGAGGAGCACGTTCCCGGCCTGCTGAAGTCCGTCGACCAAGCCATGGCCATTCCGAAGACGCTGCCATTGCTGACGCCGGCCCTGTCCGTCGTACCGCTGCAGTTGCTCGCCTACTACGCTGCCCTGGCCCGCGGCAACGATGTCGACAAGCCAAGAAACTTGGCGAAGAGCGTGACGGTGGAGTAAACTTTGAACTACGCATAAATATTTGATTCATTACAATAAAGTATTGCTCTGAACAATAAAGTTTTGATCTGTATAAAGAAATAACAAAAAAGTTGTGTTCTAACTCTTAATGGCATCAATACAGTCATAAGAGCGGAATTACACCTATCATCATGAGCCGTCCTCCTATTCAGAGGACGGCTTTTTATGAAATGAATGGGGGGCTTGTTTGATGAAGAGCATTGGCGAGAAAGTAAAGCTAATACGTGTAAAGTATGATTTAAACCAAATTGCTTTTGCGGAGAAAATCGGGATTTCCCAGGGGAGACTTAGTGAAATCGAACAGGGAAAAACAAAGCCCTCTGCTGAGACTCTGAGAGAGCTTAGGAAACATTTTGGAGTTGATTTAAACTGGTTATTTGACGAAGAAAACTGACATATCGTTATAGAGAACAGAGTAACTTGTGTAATTTACTCCGCATATCCTCAAGTCATCGATGATCGGGAATAATGAATATCTTAGAGAGTATAGTTAAACTTAAAAGCTGCCATCGCTACAAATTAATTCTTTAGTGACTTTACCATTCATACCGCAGCGTCGTTTCTTGTCTCTCGTTTGAAAACTCATAGATGGATGCCAAGCCATGATCGATATAGAACATTGTCAATATGGGGTTATCTGCCGAGCCATAAATCTTTTTTATGTTCGGAAACCTGTCCAGAGTGAGTTTTAATAAATTGTAGTTGTATTCAAAAACAACTTTGGCGCTTATTCTTAGCGATTCGGTGTAATCCGAGTTGCTGGAGACAAATTCAATATAGGGATATTTCTGCAGATCTTCATACAAAGAAGCATTGGTATCGGTCTGAAAATAGATTCTGCCGTTTTCGTATAGTTGAAATTGAATCGTCCGTATCGCTGGCTTCCCATCAATTCCAACCGTTGCCATCTGTACTTCTTTGTGGTCGGTCAAAAACTCTACAATTCGTTTCATGTTGTCATCGAGTCCTCTATAATCTTGCACAAAAATAGGAGCAGTATCTTCAGAGTTGATTTTGTTGAGGGGTGGTGCAGGGCTAGCGGTTGTGGTAGGTTTCACCATTGGTGTTGAAGCAGGCAGGACATTGTTGTTATCCGAGCATGCTGAAAATATTAATGTAAACATTAGCAATGCTGATAATGTGTGAAACTTCATTATATATTACTCCCCCTTTACATACTGAAAAGCTAATATAACCCCCAGAGCACAGACATGTAAGTAAGCACCTTTTTATTATTGACTAACCTATCACGAACAGTGGTTGTTGCTTAAGAAACCAAAAGATCATTTAGCTGAAGATAATTGTATGGAGGTGCGATTATTTTCTTTGGTATCTTTCAACATGCTTAAGACATAAGTCTTTAGGAATTGGGGTTTCGCCGTGTTCCATAACTTGATCCCATCCGAATAAATGAAATTTTTATCCATTTCATTTACTGTGCCGGCAAAGTAATGCAGATTTAGTTCCGTCATAACCCGGGCCATCTTATCTCGTTCTTCATCTGAGTAATTTTGTGAGGAGAGCGATTTATAGACTTTATCATAAGAGTTCTGCCGGAAGAAATCAGTCGAGTACTCTGTGAATTTCGTAAGGTCCACATTATTAGGTTTTGCAGATCTCCCCCAACTTTCAACATCAATCTTCTTGGTGGTGTATTCCAGGACTGCGGACGAATCCATATAGTGAAGGTCTCCAAACTGATGAGGATAGACTACAAAGGCACTTGTAGCAACATCAATCATCTGGTCTTGGGAACGAATGTCTTGTATGTGGCTGTGACCGGATAGCACAAGGTTTATCCCGGCAGCTTTAAGCTGTGCAATTACTTGTTCATTGTTGTTGATCGTAAATCCCAGTGAGGAAAGTTCGCTGTGATCAATGAGATTGTGATGCATTACGGCGAAGACTTGTGTTCCAGCTTTTTTGGCTAATGCGCCCTGTTCACCTATCCATGCGAGTGTTGATTGTGATAGTTCCCCCTCCGTTACAGGGTAGCCGACATCTAAGTTTCGGTCATATATGCTTGTATCTAGCATCAAAACCCAAAGATTGTCGGACAATTTGGCGAGATAGCTTAGAGAATCCTGATCTCTGTCCACTGCTTGGTTATAGCCAAGATCGGCGTAGATTACTTCGAATTGCTGAGGTGAAATGTAATCCGTTTTTAGCTGCTCTTCCTCTTTAAAACTTCTTGCCCAAGGATTCAGGATATCATGGTTACCAGGAATAACATAAACTTCTATACCCGAATTTTTAATAATGCCAAGTTTTTTTGCAAGTTCTTCATGGCTGACTTTTTCACCATTGTTTGTTAGATCTCCGCTAAGAATCACTGCCTTTGGTCTGGCATTAATCACTTGCTGCATCCAAGCATCCAATAACTCTTCAGAATAGTTAAGCATTTTGGAGTCACCACTCTTAATAAAGGCCTGAAAGGCTTCTCTGTTATCGTGAAGAGAGTGACTTATATAGTGAAGATCGGTAGCTACGTAAAAATTGGTTATCGCATATAGATCGTTAATGGAATTTGCTTTATTTGCAGAAGAATTGCATCCGACTATAGTAAGCAGGCAGCAGAGGAAGATAATTTTGAACGAAGATTTCTTAAATCTCATCTGCTTGGGATACCTCCACAACTCATATATATAAAATGCTGATCGATACAATAAGATGAGCTGTTATATCGATGCGATTCACACATTTTGGAGAGCATTGTTATAGTCGGTCTCGCCAGTTAAACCAAAATCGATATAAATAATTTGACCACTTAAATAGCTGCAGATATCACTTCCTACAACCACTAAAGGATAACCCATTTCCTCAGGTTTTCCGGGGCGACCATTCCAGCTCTTCAAGAATAAATCATGCATGAGTTGTTCGCCACTTTCTTCACTGCCATCCTGGCTTACAGCTAGATTGAAATCCTTAGTTAAGCCGCTGGTTGTATAACTTGGGGCGACAGCATTAATGCGAATCTTTCTGCCAATAAACTCTTCCGAACGAACCTTAGACTTCACATAGGCGTTTAAACATTGTTTAGAGAAGCAATAGGCGTCTGAAGAATAACCATCAGAGAATATTTCAAGGTGTTCATCGACCCAATTAGATTGAGCTTCGAATGTAGGACAAGCAAGGATCTCGCTAATTAAAGACATCTTAGACTCCCATCCATATCCACCTGAAGATGAAATGAATGACACGGATCCACCATCAGCAATTCGGGGCAATAAAGTTTCAACAATATATCGTTGTCCTATAAAGTTAACAAGCTGAATTAATTTTTCTTTTCCTTTAATGAGAGCCATTCCATGGCACACAAATAAAGCATCAATAGTTTTAGGCAACTCGGCGATAGCCATGTCGATTGTATTTTTATTCGCAAGATCACCCTTGATGGCTTCATAAACTGGCAAATCAATGTCACTGCGGTCGATTGCATAAACATTAGCGCCGAAGGCTATTAATAATTCTGTAGCAGCTCGTGACATACCAGAAGCAGAACCTGTAATTACAACATTTTTTCCCTTATATCCAAATAAGTCCACTATAGTTTTCACGTTATACCTCCTAGTAATTAATTTCACATAAGTGTTAATTGCACTATATAGTCGTTATACCGGTAGTGCAATAAGGCACCTTTTTATTACTAAGTAACTTAATAGTTACTTTTAAGGCTATGCTCACAAAATAAAATCCCTATATTTGATATTTTAATTGACCTTGTATCTTTATTTGACATTTTTAATGAGTAATCCTATACTTAATAAGGATTAATTGCTCTGACTAATTTCACAAACCACCTAAAGGGAAGGATAGATAAACCATGAAGTTTGATATCCATAAAACAGCCTTGCTGATTATTGACTTGCAGAATGACAACCTTATTAAAGGAGGGAAATTCGAAACATCCGGAGCTGTAGAACACGCTGAGAAACAGAATGTGGTTGAGAATATTAAGGCGATCGCAAATAAAGCGAGAGAAGTAGGCGTACCGGTTTTTCATAACCATTTCGTAGTGGAAGAAGGCGCGAAGGGTATTGGGAATAGAGCTCCAATATTCAGAGCAATTGCAGAAACGGGAAGTATTGTAAGAGGAACTTGGGGAGCTGCGCCTGTCACTGGAGTGGAGCCACAAGAAGGTGACTTTGTAATCGAGAAGTCCCGTATGAGTGCTTTTAATGGTACTCAACTGGATACTTTACTGAGAGGGCTAGGTATTGAAAATATTATTGTGACAGGTGTATGGACGAATATGGCTGTTGAGCACACCTGCAGAGATGGTGCGGACTTTGGTTACAACGTTACTATTGCGACGGACGGTACAGCGACAATCAATGAAGAGTGGCAGAGAGCGGCTTTAGACTACGCAATGAACAACATAGCAACCAAAATGACTACTGAGGAAATCATCGAAAGTTTAGGATAAACAAAAGGCTGCATAGCCAATGTTATCTTGGTACAGTTCTAAACCGGATTGAATTGCCACGGAGAGGTTGCGCTATGTCCAAGGAGCAGCTCAGTTTGTTCGGTACTAGTTACCGTTCATATGAGCTGTTCCTTTGTTAAAAGGTCTCCTTTAAATTGATTAGTCACTTGGTTATAATGAATGAACGATAGACTAACTATGTTTAGGAGACGGATCATTGTGAATGAGGTTGGCACTTTAAAAAAGGGCATTGATATATTGTGGTTAATCATTGAAAAAGGCAGCCTGTCAGTACTTGAGATCATGGAGATGCTTTCGTTAAACCGAAGTACTACATATCGGCTGGTTAATACGTTGGAGCAAAACCATTTAATTGAGAAGAACAGCGATAGCACCTACTCTGTATCAGGACAACTGATCCAGAGTCTTCAGGACAATAGCTTTAATTTCGACTTGGACTCCAGTATTCTTCGGGTTTCAGATGAGTTTAGAGAGTTAACAGGAGAAACTGTATTTATTGGTATTTTAAGCGGTGCTCACGTCATTGCAACTCATATTATCCCCGGCCGCTACGCTACAAGGACGCATTATGAAAGAGGAGATAAGCTTCCGGCGTATCAAAGTGCCATAGGGAAATGTATATTAGCGTTTCAACCGCCTAACATACAAGAACAATATATAGCAAATTTGTCTGATGAACAGAATGCTTCCTTTACTATGCTTGAACAGGTCAAATCAGCCGGGTTTTCCATTGATAATGAGGAAACAGAACCAGGGGTTCGTTGTATTGCAGCACCAATTTGGAGAGCCGGACGAGTTGCTGCTGCAGTAGCAATATCGGGACCTTCGGTTCGAGTATCAAGAGAAATGGATGAAGAGAACAGTAAACTTGTTCGGCGGTTTTCTCACCAAATTTCAGCTGCTCTAACCGAAAGATAACAAAATTTCAAAGCAGAGAATTCAAAAGAAAACGCATACTTTTCTACTTGTCAAAGGTAACTTAATATGATACTTTAATTATGGGATTGTTACTGAAAAGGCATAACCCAAAACATGTAGAATTGGACATGTTTTGGGCTATGCCTTTTTATATTATTCCATAATTTATGCTATATAGGTGTTTGGTTGTAGTGAATAACGGATATCCTAAAAGGAGTGCAGAGTCATGGGAAAAGAGAACTTTTCTGTAGAGCAGACTGGAAGTAAAAAAGGCTTATTTGGTAGGTTCATTAATAAAGTTTCTGGAGCATCACAACAAAAACCAGGAGGTGAGCAAGGTTCCGTTGATATTATTGTTTCCAGTCCGATGAAAGGTCAAGTTGTTCCACTTAGCGCTGTGAATGATGAAGCATTTTCGTCGGAGGCAATGGGAAAGGGAATTGCTATTATTCCAAGTCAAGGTAAAGTTTATGCGCCAGTAGATGGTGTAATGACAAATATTTTCCCTTCTGGACATGCTCTTGGAATTACGGGTGTAAGCGGTGTTGAAGTACTGATTCACGTCGGCCAAGATACCGTGAAGTTAAAAGGAAAATATTTTAATCCAATGGTAAAACAGGGTCAAAAAGTTAAGAAAGGTGATTTGTTGCTAGAATTTGATGTGGAGGGTATTAAGTCTGCAGGCTTTGATGTTACAACACCGATAATCATATCAAACACTGGGGATTTTTCAGGGGTTCAGGTAATTAGTAAAGATATCGTTGATCACACTGAACAATTGCTACTTGTCTCTACTTAGAAGTGGACTTAACTTGATGGGTAAGAACGTTTCGCTCTTAGTCTTGAACATTACCCTACAATTAGACGATTAAAGGTGGGGTCCCTATGAAGGTGATCAAAAAGATTAATAACAATGTAGCCTTGTGTGTAGATGGAAATAATAATGAATTAATTGCTTTTGGTAAAGGTATTGGATTTCCAACTATGCCATATGAAATATCTGATTTGAGTCAAATTTCAATGACTTTTTACAGAGTCGATCGTAACTTGTATCAATTTATACAGGAAATTCCAGAGAACGTGTTTGAAGTTGCGGCCCTTATTGTAAAAAAGGCACAGTCAGAAATTAAAAGTAATTTAAATCCCAACCTTGTAGTTGGTCTCGCGGATCATATTAACTTTGCACTTATCCGGATGCAGAATTATAAAGAAATGCAAATGTTGTTTTCTTATGACGTACAACAGCTGTATCCCAAAGAAACAGAGCTCGGAAAATATGCGGTTGAACTTGTTCATGAGAAGTTGTCGATAAGATTACCCGATAGTGAAATCACGAACATTGCAATGCATTTCGTTAACGCAGAAGAAGAAAGGGAGCCTGACGAGGGTATTGCCACGGAGGCGCTGATCTTAGAAATCGCCGAAAAGATTGAAGATTTCTATTCTATAGTTATTGATAGAAAAGACTTTAACTATAATCGTTTTGCTACTCACTTGAGATATTTCTTGAAGAGAGTAAACAATAAATCGCAATTTAAAGATGATAACGCTTCCCTCATAGAAGCAATTAAAGAATTAAATCCCCAAGTCTACGAATGTGCTTATTTGATCGCAAAATTTATTGATGAAAAACTTGACTCTAAATGTACAGAAGATGAAATATTGTACTTGATGATGCATATATATCGTATCGTTCGTAATTCAAAAATTTAAATGGGATTGTAACTCGTAATGGAGGCATTACCCAAAGTTGATGTGAGTGATTGCTCATATTAGCTTTGGGTTTTTTTATTAAATTTAGGGGTGATAAACATGGCTCAAAACGAAAAAATTGAAAAGACAGCTAGTGAGGTATTAAAGGCAGTCGGGGGAACAAACAATATCACAACAGTTACTCATTGTATGACCAGATTGCGATTTAACCTTAAAGATGAGAGTATTCCCAATGCAGAGGAAATCAAAAAAATTCCAGGAGTCTTAGGTACAGTAAGCGCCGGAGGGCAGTTCCAAGTAGTGATTGGGCAGACCGTTGATCAAGTTTACAAGTCTCTGAGCTCAATCGCTGGACTCGACAATAATGCAAAATCTGAGGAGAGTTCTGAAGGGCAGAAAAAACAAATTACTTTAAAATCAATTGGAAGCGGTATCCTTGATGGTATTGCCGGCTGTCTTACGCCTCTGATCCCACTACTGTTAGCCGCCTCCATGTTTAAGTTACTTGTAGCATTACTCGGCCCGAGCATGCTTGGAGTGATAAATGAATCCAGTGATTTATATACTTTGTTGACATTTGTAGGAGATGCGGGTTTCTACTTCTTCCCAATTGTAGTTGGTTTTACGGCTGCCAGAAAGTTCGGCGCAACGCCAGTATTAGCCATGTTTTTAGGTGGAATTATGATCCATCCTACCCTTATTGATATTGCGGCTAAAGGAACTGACTTTTCTGTATTTGGAATTCCAAGTAAAGTGCAAAACTATTCCAGTACTATTCTGCCGATTATCATGTCAGTGTGGGTCATGTCTTACATTGAGAAGTTCTTTAAAAAGTATCTACCTAATACAATGAAAACGATTTTGGCGCCATCTTTAACTATTCTTATTATGCTTCCCATTGCTCTTACGGTCCTTGGGCCGGCAGGCTCCTTTGTAGGAAGTTATGTCAGCAATGGACTACTAGGTTTGTCTGGTGTTACAGGCTTCCTTGGAGTGGCTATTATTGCGGCCATCTATGAGTTTCTGGTAATGAGCGGAATGCATATTGTACTGTTGACTGCGCTGATCCTTGCTTTTTCTACAAACGGACATGAAGCTTTAGTTACTCCTGCTGCTGTGGTAGCCAGCTTGGCTGTTGCGGGAATGTGTCTGGGAGCAGGTCTTCGCATTAAAGAGAAGGACCAGCGGGGTCTCTCAATCGGCTTTTTTATAGCTTCACTTATTGGCGGAGTGACGGAACCCGGGCTTTATGGTGTAGGCATGCGGTATAAACGTCCTTTTCTGGGATTGATTATCGGTGGATTTGCTGGCGGCCTCTATGCCGGAATCACAGGAGTCACTGCTTATACACTGATCCCGGTAGCAAGCTTTTTGGCTGTTATTGGATTTGCAGGCGGACCAATGTCCAATTTGGTAAATGGCATTATTGCTGCAACAATTGCTTTTATTGTGTCCGCAATCGCTACGTATTTCCTTGGATTTAAGAAAGATGATCCTATTGTAGTGAAAGGTACCGAAAATCATTAAAAAACGTGGTATTTCGTAGTGGGGGAGAACATTATGATCAAATTATTAGTAAGAGCTGATGACTTAGGGTATTCCGAGGGAGTAAATTATGGCATTGCTAAAAGTGTAAAGGAAGGCATTATTGGAAGCGTGGGAGTAATGCCCAACATGCCTACTGTTATTCACGGGCTGGATCTGCTAAAAGGTACAAATGTTTGTCTGGGACAACACACCAATATATGTCTCGGCAGACCGCTTACGCCTCCTTCCTTAATACCGAGCATAACAAATGAAAATGGGGAGTTTAAATCATCGCGAGATTACCGTCAAACAAAAGAAGACTTTGTCGTTCTGGATGAAGTTATTTTAGAAATCGAAGCACAATTTCATAGATTTGTCGAACTTGTCGGCGAGCCTCCGCGTTATTTTGAAGGACATGCCGTGTTCAGCGCTAATTTCTTTAAAGGATTGGAAATTGTCGCGGAAAAATACGGCCTTAAATATTCAGGGTTCTCTATGGACGGCAGTCCGGTGAAGATTGGGAGCAAGGATATTAAATTCCATATGGACAGTATGAAGCCTGATTACGTTCCGTTTGAATCGTTAAGAACAGCTTTGGAAAATGCACAAAAAGATGAGTATCATATGTTTATTTGTCATCCTGGATATTTAGACGGATATCTTCTGAAAAATTCGTCACTTACCTTGCCTAGACCCATGGAAGTCGATATGTTGTGCGATCCAAAGACAAAAGAATGGATAAATGAATCAGGAATAGAGTTAATCACTTACGATGACCTATAAGTGGGTTAAAGAAGATACATTCGCATTGGAATAAATTTGAATTTTACATTATAAAGGTGGGAAATAAAAATGAGCTTACAATTTCCGAAGAATTTTTTGTGGGGCGGTGCCGTCGCCGCTAACCAGTTAGAAGGAGCTTATCAGGAAGATGGTAAAGGCTGGTCTATACAGGATGTAACGCCTCACGGTATAAAAACACTTCCAACTGACATTCCAGTCGAAGAGAATCTTAAGTTGGTGGGGATTGATTTTTATCATCGTTATAAAGAGGATATCAAACTATTTGCCGAAATGGGCTTTAAGGTGTTCCGTACCTCTATTGCTTGGTCACGTATTTTTCCAAAAGGGGACGAAATGGAGCCGAACGAAAAAGGACTGCAGTTCTACGACAATTTGTTCGACGAATGCAGAAAATATGGTATAGAGCCGCTAGTCACAATTTCTCATTATGAAACACCGTTGCACCTTGCACGAGAATACAACGGTTGGGCAAATCGCAAGTTGGTGGGCTTCTATGAAAGGTATGCCCGTACGATATTTAGCCGGTATAAAGATAAGGTGAAGTACTGGCTGACTTTCAATGAGATTAATTCAATCCTGGAGGCTCCTTTTATGAGCGGGGGAATTAGCACTCCAAAGGAAAAACTAACTATGCAAGAATTGTATCAGGCTTGCCATCATGAGCTTGTTGCGAGCGCAATGGCTGTGAAGATCGGGCATGAGATTAATCCGGAGTTCAAAATCGGTTGCATGGTGCTCAGTATGCCTGCGTATCCACTTACCCCTAATCCGAGTGACGTGATTAAGGTTTTGCAATACGATCACAAAAATCTGTTCTTTGGCGACGTTCATGCACGAGGGTGTTACCCAAGTTACATGAAACGGTTTTTTAAAGAGAATGGCATAAGTATCCATTTCGAGCCAGGAGACGAAGAAATTTTAAAACATACAGTGGATTTCATTTCTTTCAGCTACTACATGAGCATATGCGAAACGGCCGACCCAGAGAAGCAAGTTAGAGGGGAGGGCAACTTGTTTGGAGGAGTGCCTAATCCATACTTGAAATCGAGCGAATGGGGGTGGCAGATCGATCCTCAAGGCCTACGGTATGTTTTGAACACGTTCTACGACCGTTATCAAAAACCACTATTTATCGTTGAAAATGGACTGGGTGCTGTTGATCAATTGATCACGGATGATAGAGGAGAGAAGACAGTCTTTGACGATTACCGGATCGAGTATTTAAAGCAACACCTGATTCAAGTTGCGGAGGCCATCGAAGATGGAGTGGAACTTATAGGTTACACGGTATGGGGATGCATTGACATCGTTAGTGCGTCGACTGCTGAAATGAAAAAACGATATGGCTTAATCTATGTTGATCGTAATGATGACGGATCAGGAACGCTTGAACGTTATCGGAAGAAGTCATTTTACTGGTATAAGGACGTCATAGAAAGTAATGGGCAGAGCCTGTTCCTCTAGACGGACTAGAACAAGATTACTTAAGTGACATATAAATTGCGAAAAGCCCTGCTCGGCCATCCAGGCACGATCGAGGGCTTTTCACCTATATGAGGTCTTGTCCGTTCTCATTCTCCGTGTAGATGGAAATCAGCACGATCGCCGTATCCTCACCTATATTCCTTACTAAATGGGGGGTACACGCGTTCCAACTGAAAGAATCGCCTTCTTTAAATTCCGCACCGTCCTCCCCTTGTTCCGCGTATATTCTTCCTTTAATGACTACATGGACTTCCTCGCCTTCATGAGCATGTGGAACTTCTCCTGTCGAAGCTCCAATTGGGAATTCCACAAGCATCATTCTCACATTCTTTGTCGAGCTCAAATGCTCAACCCTTAAATGCTCAGGGCCGCTCGTTGTGATTGTTCGTCCGTCTTTGCGAACAATCCGCATCCGTTCGTCCTTTTTTAAAAGTAAATAAGCCAGCGGTACCTTCAAGGCTAGGGCGATACTTTCCAACGTCGAGATGGAAGGGGAGGTCTTATTCGTTTCTACCTGACTCATAAAGCCCTGGGATAGGCCGGTTGCTTCGCATATCTGGGCGATAGTAATATTTTTTCGCTTCCGGATTGCTCGTATTGTAGAGCCAATATCCATCTGATCACACCTTTAAAATATTTGTAATACGAAACTTAATTTCATATTATCAATTTTTTTGTTGACAAGTCAATGCGGTCTGTATTAAATTACTCATATAGAAATTATATTTTTATTACTAATATTTTATGAAGGGAAGAATTTGTATGACAAAATCGAATGTTGTTTCGATTATTATGCGAGTGGTGCTGGGCATCATATTCGTATTCCATGGTGTAGATAAGTTTCAAATGGGACTTAGTAATGTAGAAGTATGGTTTAGCTCCTTGGGAATACCTGGATTCCTGGCTTATGTCGTAGCGGTGATTGAACTTATTGGCGGTATCATGTTGATTGTGGGGTTGTTTGCTCGTTATGTATCGGTGATTCTTATTGTTACACTCATTGGTGCAATTATAACAGCGAAGCTATCGGCCGGGCTTCTTGGCAATGGACAAATGGCTGGATATGAACTGGACCTTGGGTTTATTTTAGTTTTGTTGCATCTAGTAATAACAGAGTCTCATCTCTCGATCGACCGTATTATTTTTAACAAACGAAATCCATAATCTACAAGGTAAGGGTGGTCATGATGAATACGACTTATCAATATGACATTCATATACCGGCTAACCTGGAGCACAACAGGAAATATCCCGTCATTTTTACTTTACATGGCAAAGGCTCGAATGAACGAAATATGTTCGGTCTGGCCGCACCGTTAGCCGAAGATTTTATCATCATCGGAATACGAGGGAATCTGCCCCTTGGACCCGGGTTCCAGTACTACGAATTAAAAAGCCTTGGCAATCCGATTAGGGAAATGTTTGATGGAGCGGTTACTCAACTCGAAGCTTTCATTCATGATGCGACGGATAAGTATCCGATTGATCCGAATAAACGGTATTTGCTCGGCTTTAGCCAAGGTGCGATTCTATCTATGTCGCTTGCACTTACGATGGGAGATCAATTAAAGGGGATCGTAGCATTGAACGGGTACATCCCTGAATTTGTGAAGACGGAGTATTCACTACGAAACCTGAAGAAAGTTTCGGTTTTTGTTTCGCATGGGGAGTATGATTCCGTTTTCCCTGTTCGGATCGGCCAAGAGACGGCTGCATATTTGCAGGATCAAACAGAGCATTTGACTTTCAAGTTATATCCGACTGATCATGGGGTATCGGAAGAAAACCAGCTTGATTTTCTAAAGTGGCTGAAGAAGGATGCCGAGTCTAGTCTAAATAAGGAGTGAGAGATACATGCTGCCATCCTATTTTTTTGCACACGGCGCACCATCCATCGTGCTTGAAGATAATGATTATACACGTCTGCTTAAACACTTTAAAGACGATACGCCAAAACCGAAAGCGATTGTTCTCTTCTCCGCCCATTGGGAGGAATCGGTACAAACAGTCAGCGCAGCTGAAACTTATGAAACCATCTATGATTTTGGCGGATTCCAAGATGAGCTTTACCAGATGACATACCCGGCCAAAAGCGATCGTAAAATCGTGAATCAAATTCAAGCGTTGTTTGCTAAGCATGGTGTTGAGAATGTTCGAAATGAGACAAGAGGTTTGGATCACGGGGCTTGGGCAGTCCTCAATCTGCTGTATCCGGATGCGGATATTCCTGTCGTTGCCTTGTCCGTCAATCGATATCTGACTAACGAACAGCAATATCAGATCGGCAAGGCGCTTGGAGAGCTTCGCGAACAGAATGTTCTGATCATTGGCAGCGGAGGAACCGTTCATAACTTGGGACGATTAAATTGGCGGTCCCAAGGAGTTGATAACTGGGCAGAGCAGTTTGATACCTGGATCCAAAGTAGAATCGAATCTTGGGATACGGATTCGTTGTTTAAATATCGTGAGTTGGCTCCTAACGCCCAGGTTGCCGTACCGACAAGTGAGCACTTCATTCCGCTTCTTCTGGCCATGGGAGCGGGCGATACCAACCGTAAAGCGAAGTTTCTTCACCGTAGCTACCAATATGGGAACCTGAGCTTAAGTTGCTGGCAGTTTAGTTAACGTTAGTTAAAGGGACACTAGTAAGTACACTAGCAGTTCCGAAAAATTGCTAGTTATTATCATCAATTCTGCGAAATATGTCGATATTCTCAAAACTGTGTTCCAAAGGACAGATTTAGCCGGGGGATAACCGACTAAACTGTCCTTTTAATATTTCGATAATGAATACAATCGATACACTTTCGGTAAAATATAACAATTATGCGGCAGCAATCAGCGGCAATACCCAGTAGTCACAAAAAGGTAACTATATAATAAAAAGGTGCCTTCTTCATTAATGAAGGCATAGAGCTTAAAATCAATTTGAGCGATACGTAACGGTTTGATATTAAAGGGTGGGATCAGTTTGGATGGCGGTTTGTTTACACAGATAGCAGATTACTTTGCTAAGGATGCGGGTGATTATTTTTATTCGGTTGGAGAACACTTCCGGATTAGCGTCATTGCGATATCGATATCGTCCATTCTTGGCGTTTCCTTCGGATATTTATGTACCAAGTTTAGTAAGTCGGAAAAGTGGATCGTCTCCCTCTTTCAAATTTTGCGGATTATTCCGAGTTTGGCGATTCTTATTCTTTTGATACCGGTCATGGGTACAGGGGTTCGGCCAGCGATGACAGCGTTGGTCTTACTGGCGATCCCTCCGATCCTTATGAATACAATTACCGGACTGCAGGAAGTGCCTGCATTCATGCTGGAAACTGCCTATGGTATCGGGATGACGGAACGACAGGTATTGTGGAGAGTGAAGTTTCCACTGGCTTCCCCTCTTATTTTAACCGGTATCAAAACCGCCGTTATTGAGATTGTTGCTAGCGCGACTTTGGCTGCCAAGATCGGGGCAGGCGGGTTAGGAAGTCTTATTTTCACTGGTCTGGGGTTAAACCGGACAGATTTGCTGTTAATTGGCGGCATTTCGGTTGCAATTCTTTCCATAGTTTCAGGGTTATTGATTGATTTGGCGGACAGGTGTCTGTTCAAATATAAAACCAACTAGAAAGTAGGGCTAGGCAATGAAAAAGAACAAAATGTCATCGATGATCGCAATGCTGATTCTGATCCTTACGGTTACGGCGTGTGGATCGAATAACGCGACCAATTCAAATGCAAGCTCAAATGCGGATACGGCTTCGAGTTCAACGATCCGTGTCGGTTCCAAAGACTTCACGGAGAACCTTATTGTCGCTGAATTATACGCTTTGGCGCTTGAAGATGCTGATTTTAAAGTGGAAAGAGTTTTTAATATCGCTGGGTCGGTCATTCATACCTCTCTGATTAACAATGAGATTGATATGTATCCTGAATACACGGGTACCGGGCTGTTGACCATTTTGAAAAAGGATTTGATTACGGATCCTGAAGAAGTGTATAAAACCGTAAAAGAGGCGTACAATCAGGAGTTCCAGGTAACTTGGCTGGATTACTCGCAGGCGAACGACGGGGCAGGACTGGTTATTCGTACGGATGTCTCGAAAAAGCTGGGCATTACCACGATCTCCGATCTGCAAAAATATGCAAACGAACTTCGATTTGCATCGCAGGGAGAAGTGGACCAGCGGGAAGACGGAATTCCTGCGCTTGAGAAGGTGTACGGTCCGTTGAATTGGAAATCCTCGAAGGTGTACGATAACAGCTTGAAATACGAAGTGCTGAGCAACAATGAAGCTGACGTTGCACCGGCTTATACAACGGAAGGACGGCTGGTTGACACGGAGCAATTCACCTTGCTTGAAGACGATAAGCAGGTTTGGCCTCCTTATAATTTAGCTCCTGTTGTACGAAATAATGTTCTGGATGAAAACCCGGCGATTGCTGAGGTCATCAATAAAGTTAGCCAGACTTTGGATACCAAAACCATTACGGAATTAAACGCTAAGGTGGATGTCGATAAAGAAGAGTACGAGGATGTAGCTAAAGAGTACTACGATTCCATTACAAAATAAGTGGAATTGACGGAGGGCAGCGCGTAATGCCTACAGCGATTGAATTTAATAATGTGAGCAAAAAATATAACCAAGCCGGATACTATGCAGTGGACCATGTAAGTTTGTCCATTGAAGAAGGGGAGTTCATTACGATTTTGGGCTCCTCCGGTTCCGGAAAAACGACATTGCTTAAGATGATTAACCGTCTTTATGAACCCAATGAGGGGACGATTCGTTTGTTTGGAGAAGACATTGCCACGGTAGATCCCGTAATCGTAAGAAGGCGGATCGGGTATGTCATACAGCAGGTCGGACTGTTTCCCCATATGACTATAGCTCAAAACATTGCGACCGTTCCCAAGCTGCTAAAATGGAGCAAACCCGATATTGAAGCTAGAGTAGTAGAGTTGCTGACACTTGTGGGGCTGGACCCTAAGGAATTTAGGAACCGCTACCCGTCGCAGCTATCTGGCGGCCAACAGCAGCGTATCGGACTGGCGAGAGCTTTGGCTGTGGATCCGAAGATTATGCTGCTGGATGAGCCTTTTGGCGCTATTGATGCCATTACACGAATGAATTTACAGGATGAGCTTTTGCGGCTTCATGGGGGACTGAATAAGACGTTTCTCTTTGTCACCCATGATATTAATGAAGCGTTCAAGCTGGGAACCAGGGTCATTATTATGGATAAAGGACGGGTCTGTCAGTTTGATACTCCAAGAAACATCATTAGGCATCCTGCTGATGATTTTGTTTCATCGTTAATTGATTCCTCAAGGAAGCAAGAACGATTTTGGGAGGAATTGGAGTGATCGAGTACGCTCTTGAACATCCGGACAAATTGGGTAAGGCGCTCTTAGAACATTTAGAGATGGTGACCATCTCATTGATGTTCTCCCTCATCGTGGCCTTTATCTTGACAGTATTGGCTATGTATTCGAAGACGGTTTCCAATATACTGGTCCATATCTTTTCGGTGATTTACACGATTCCCAGCTTGGCCGTATTTGCTGTCATGATTCCAGTAACCGGATTAGGTACCGAAACGGCTGTTATTGTTCTCGTGCTCTACAATCAATACTTGCTTCTTCGCAATTTTATTGCTGGCTTAAACCATGTTGATCCTTCAATCATAGAGGCGGCGACGGGAATGGGGATGAGAACCATTCAGGTGTTCTTTCAAGTGAGACTGCCGCTATCCAAGAAAGCGATCTTTACAGGAATCCGGCTTGCAGTCGTGTCAACGATAGGGATGGCTACCATTGCTGCGTTGATCAACGCAGGAGGCTTAGGTGATATCCTGTTAGACGGGCTTCGCACCCTGAATGTCGATAAAATGGTGTGGGGCAGCGTCTTGTCAGCCGGTTTGGCTATTGGAGTAAATGCGTTATTCATTCAGATTGAAAAAAAACTGTAACTACTGAAAGAGGACGGTGAGCCATGAAGGCAGTTGTTTTAAATCAACCAGGCGCGCCTGAACAATTGAAAGTAAGTGAAGTACTCAAACCGGTAGTGAAGCCGGGCTGGGTACTCGTAAAGATAAAAGCTTTTGGCATAAACCGTTCTGAAATCTTCACACGTCAAGGACACTCGCCGTCGGTTAAACTTCCACGCATTATCGGCATAGAGTGTGTAGGTGAAATTGAGCATCCTTCGGACAGCGGGTTTTCAATAGGGCAGCGGGTCGTTTCATTGATGGGAGGTCTTGGACGGGATTTTGACGGCAGTTATGCGGAGTATAGTCTTATTCCTTCCAATCAGGTATATGCGATTGATAATGGTATGGACTGGGCAACACTTGCGGCTGTACCCGAAATGTATTATACGGCTTATGCTTCACTCTTTGATGTACTCAAGCTTTCCAATGGTGAAATCCTGCTAATCCGTGGCGGAACCAGCTCGGTGGGACTGGCTGCATTGCAGCTCGCCAAGAGTAAGGGGGTTTACGTTATTGCGACTACGAGGAACGAGAGCAAACTCGACTACCTGAAGCAGTTCGGAGCGGATGAGGTGTTGCTTGACAATGAAAGCTTAAAGGAACAGCTTTACACCGTTGCTCCTAAAGGCGTCGATAAGGTGTTGGAGCTGGTAGGAACCGCGACTCTGAACTCCTCCCTCCGACTCGTGGCTGAATACGGTATTGTGTGTATGACAGGGATTTTAGGCGGCGAATGGGTATTGGACCGTTTCGAGCCCATGGTTGATATTCCTACCGGGGTGTATCTTACCTCTTTTACAAGTACCCCTGTGAAAGAAGAGCTGCTTGTTGAGCTCTTCCGCTTTATTGATCAGTATCAAATTAAAGTTCCCATCGCAAAAGTGTTTTCTTTGGATCAAATTCACGAAGCCCATCAGTTAATGGAGAGTAATAAGGCGAACGGGAAAATTGTAGTAGTAAACGATAAGTAATGCAAGAATTTCTACGTCCCATCGCTTCCAAATGGGACTTTTTTATTGGAGGGAAAAAGAATGAATGACTGGGCTGGGCGAATAGAACAGGCGAAAAAGGCGCTGCATGAGGCTGAGTATGTATTATTGGGCGGAGGAGCTGGTTTGTCGGCCGCTGCAGGACTTACCTATAGCGGAAGAAGATTCACGGATCATTTTGCCCCATTTATTGAACAGTACGGGTTCACGGATTTGTATTCATCAAGTTTCTATAACTTTAAGACACAGGAAGAAAGATGGGCCTACTGGGCCAAGCATATCAGCCTTAACCGTTATGAGACAGAAGCCACCAAGCTTTATCAGGATCTGTTTGAAATCGTTAAAGAAAAGGAATACTTCGTCATCTCTACGAATGTGGAGAGCCAGTTCGTTAAAGCGGGTTTCCCTCCGCACCAAGTGTTTGAGATTCAAGGGGATTATTGTTATTTTCAGTGCGAGAATGCCTGCCACAATAAGTTATACTACAACGAAGAAGCAGTCCGAGAGATGGTGGCGGAGACTTTCAATTGTAAAATACCATCGGTTCTCGTTCCTAAATGTCCCGTCTGTGGGGGAGAGATGGATGTGAACTTACGGAAAAACCAATACTTTGTCCAGGATGAATATTGGGATCAAGCAAATACCCGGTATCAGGATTTTGTAAATACTGCAAACAGTCGAAAGACTGTCTATATGGAATTGGGTGTCGGATTTAATACACCAGGTATTATTCGCTATCCGTTTGAATTGTGGACCTATCATAATCCGGAGGCAACGTTGATTCGTATGAACCTGAATGATCCTGAGGGGTTTAAGGAGAACAAGGCAAAGACGATACCCTTTACTGAACCTATGGACAAAGTTGTTCAATCATTATTGAACTAGATCACCGCAAGGGAGAAAGTGATAACATGCAGCAGTTACCATTAAAGGAGTACGAGTCTGCAATCCATCTAAGATACAAGTATGCGCCATCCCTACATTATATAGACAGTAAAGTGAAAGTAGTGGACGAACTCGTTGAATTCTTTTTAAGAGAACGGGATTACGATGGCAGTACTGCTGCTCTTGGTGATCATGCTAGAAAAAGGCATTTATTAAAGGGACTATTAAACAAGCGGGAGCCGTCACCTTTGGGCCAAGATGTGCTTGACCGGATAGACTCTCTTTTGCAGTGCGAATTAATGGAAAAGGAAGTTGTACGTGTCGATAGACTTTCTCCGGTAACCTCACTGTTTCCTCAAAGTCCGTACAATCAATCAGAGAGGTTGGTTTTATGGCAAGGAGACATTACGCGGTTAAATACTGATGCTATCGTAAATGCGGCTAATAAGTACATGCTCGGCTGTTTTCAGCCGATGCACGCGTGCATTGATAATGCGATCCATTCTGCAGCCGGCCCCCGATTAAGGGAAGATTGCAACACCATCATGTCGATCCAGAAGGAGACCGAATTCACAGGAGGAGCCAAGATTACAAGAGGCTATAACTTGCCCTCCTCCTATGTACTGCATACGGTCGGCCCCATTGTACTCCAAGGAACAGTATTAACCCCTTTACAGCGTGAGGAATTAGCTTCATGCTACATTTCCTGCCTGGAACTGGCTCATGAATTACCGGAAATCAAGTCGGTCGCGTTTTGTGCGATCTCAACGGGGGTGTTTGGTTTCCCCAAGCCGGAGGCGGCATTCATTGCGGTAAATACCGTCAACGACTGGTTGAACGCCAATCCTAAACATCACTTTGAAAAGATTCTTTTTAATGTTTTTAGTGAAGCTGATTATCATGAATATGCTAAAGTATTTACAGAGCGCAAGAAATAAGACTGACGAAAGAACACCTATACATGTATTACTGGGCTTCCTCGTCATTTTTCTTGTAGATTTCCTGGTATCCATTGCCCCACTGTTCCATGGCGGCAATGATTGGACGCATCGTTTCGCCCAATTCGCTTAGAGAATACTCAACACGCGGGGGAACTTCCGCATATACGGTTCTCACTATGATGCCATCATTCTCCATGGAGCGAAGATTATCGGTAAGCACTTTCTGGCTGATGCCTGGTATAGTCTTTCTGAATTCGTTAAAACGATTCGGTGTAGCTAATAAATTCCTAAGTATCAGCAATTTCCACTTATTGCCGATTAATCCGACCGTGGTTGCTACTGGGCAAAAAGGGAGCTCGTCTTTTGTTAACATTTCGTTAATCCTCCAATCCTTGTTAATCATCTCTTGAATAGGTGAATGTATTATCTAATGTAGATAGTATAAAAAGGACCCCTATATCCGAAAAAGAATGCTACACTAGTATCATAATATTAGTAACCGATTAATGCAAACTTGATTGAGGTGTTACTCACTAGATGCGTACAGAAGTAAAAGCGTTGTTGTCAAAAAAAATTCTAAGCGAAGCAAAGGGATATTTGAATATTGGATTTACTCATTCCTTAAATCCGTACAGCGGGTGCGCTTTTGCTTGTAAATACTGTTATGTTAGAGAAATGCCTGTCCAAATATATAAAGAGATTCCGTGGGGCGAATGGGTGGATATTAAAACGAACGCTGCTGATAATTACCGGAGTGAAATGATCAAGCTTCGTCAGAGAACTAAACCGGTTAATATCTTTATGTCTTCTGCAACGGATCCATATCAGCCGATTGAAAGAACGTCGAACATAACACGACGGATTTTGGAGGAGATGGTGGATCATCCGCCTGATCTGCTCCAACTTCAGACGCGGAGCCCACTTGTCACGAGGGATCTCGATTTGCTTGTCACCTTAGCGGGAAAGTGCCGGGTGATTGTTTCTATGACAATCGAAACGGATCGGGAAGATATCAAACGGATTTTTGCTCCGTATGCTCCTGGAATTAAAGTGAGACTTAGTGCTCTTAGAAAGCTGCATGAGGTGGGTGTTCCGACTCAAGCCTCCATCTCTCCCGTGCTTCCATTTACCCCTGATTTCCCTAAGCTGCTGGAGGGGATTGTGGACCGCATTTGGATCGATACGCTCCATATTGGTGACGGTTCGATGGGGAAACGTTCAGAACGTTTAAGAATGCCTCAGTTATTTGAAGCTCACGACCTCTCTAAGTGGTATGAGCGAGATATTCATGTCAGAGTTGAAAGGTACTTTAAAAAGTTCTTCCCGGATGAGATGGTTAAGATTTCGAAGAGCGGAGCTTTCCCGTCAATAAAGACCAGGTGATAGAATGAGATTCACTGGAATTCTAAAATCGAATATAAATGAACTATTCGGCAGCCGTGAGCGGCTGCTTTTTGTGTTGTTTTCTCAGTTAAGGTTATCTAAAAGGAGATCAGGAGTATAAAAATATCCGAAAACGGATAACAATTTACTATTAAACTTTTTTGAAGTAGGGGGACAGTTATTTATGAGAATGAATGAGTATTTAATTGGAATTGCACAAGTAACTTCAAGAGGTGTTTTTTTCAGAGGGATTTATTACTCAACCTCGCAAGCTATAAAGGAGAGTTGGTTTGAAATTGCAAACCGGTCAGGAGATTGGCCGGTTGCAGTATTATTTGATCCTGAGACATTGAATAGAATATATATAGTGGATGAAAAGAAAAACAATAATTTGATTGAATGCGAGTCGATCAAGTCTAAAAGTGAGTATGCCGATTATAAGGAAAAGCTAGAGGAGTACTTTCAGCGTTTTCAAAAACTTCAAGGAGAGCGTTCCTCAGAAATAAAGCTTAAATGATTAGATGAGCGTTAATAAACATCAGAAATCACTTAGGAATATTCAACAGGTATAAGACGTGAATGGAACCTTATCTATTTTATGTCACCCAAAAAGACTATCAAGGTCTAGGAAAGATGTCCAGAAACAATAAAAAGATACTATCCCCTCGTGTGAAGTATGGATTTTGTCCAAAAGAGCAAATCATTTGAAGACAGGATGCAGATGGGGTTCAATCGGTTTCCGGGAAATCTCACTCTGAAAAATCAGTCCGGGATCAGGCTATATATGAAACAACCTGAGTGGAGTATCAAGTAATAAAAGAGAGGTTGATGTTAAAAGAGTTTGAAAGATATGCAATTGGGGTAAATCATTTTAAGAATTGAAATTTCAGAATTTAGAATAGAATACATATCATCTAGGACGACTCGCAGGCATAAGGCGGGTCGTCCTTTCTGTTGGGAGGATTAAAATGAGAGCCTCGCTTGAAAAACGAATAGCACGTTGGGTTAAAGAAGGGCGAGGTAAGGGAACTGGCGAAGGATATAAGCCTTGGTTGACAGCAAAAAGTGTACCTTCGAAAGGGAAGACACATCGGCCAAAAGGCATAAAGACAGAACGGGAGCATTTGTTTTTATCTGACTGGGAGTATTTTTACTTTCTTCTGGTAGATTGGTCCCGAGTAGTCGTTGATATTCGTGAGCAATTCCCGTTGCTCGATGAATCGGGCTTTGATATTTCAGAAACTGTTTCAATTGCGGAAGAGCTTGGAGTGGACCATCCTATCGATCCCCCAGGAAATGAACTGAAGGTTATAACTACAGACTTTCTTTTAGATTTGCTCGACAAACAGTTAGCGGTTTCCTTTAAGAAAAGCGACTCAATTACTAAAAGAGAAGTTGAAAAAATGGAGATTGAGCGAATGTACTGGGAACGAAGAGGAGTAAGGTGGGAGCTTGTAACAGAGAAGGACATCCCACTTGTGTATGTAAAGAACATTGAATACGTCCACTCCACTTATTATTTCGATGATTACCACATTTCCTCAACCACTGTTGAGAAAGCCAAGCGGGTCATGGAGCCGCTTTTCCTTAAGGGAGAGAAGAAAATAACCGACATCACTAATTTTTGTGATGATCGATTGGGTTTGCAGCCTGGAGAAAGTCTCACAATCGTCAGATACTGCATTGTCACTAAACAGTGGAAGATCAATATGGAGGAGTTAATCGAGACCAATCAACCGCTTGCTCTGATAGGGATCTCTATGCCCAATGAGAAGGGAGGCTTGAATCAGGTTGCAAACTGAACTCTATGTGAACAGTATTCTTGAGGTTTGGCCAACGGATAAGGATTACAGTGAGGAAGACGTGCAGCCGACGTTACACCGAGTGCTTTGGCTAAACCGTCATCTAGTGGTCACAATCGATATACATGACAAAACGGCTCAACCTGAAGTAATTAATCGAACGGAGATAGAACACCAGATTGAATCTCTGGATATTCAAGTCACATCATATGTCATTCCTCGACTATCTTTACCCGATCAAAGTCTGAATAAGAAAGAGATCCAAATAAGAGATAAGGTATGGGGGTACCTGGAGCCAGCTGTTACCGGGAAGCATGTTCCAGATATCTATAAAAAGCGGCTAAGGGGCATCATTATCGAGGAGATTCACGAGCAATCTAAAGTCTCAAAGACATTAATACGAAACAACCTTCGTAAGTACTGGCAGAGGGGGATGGTTATTAATGCACTACTTCCCGACTATACGAACTGTGGTGGAAGAGGAAAAGAACGATCCGGTTTAGGAAAGAAACTCGGATGTCCGAATAACGAAAGTAAGGATGACCCCGAACTCATAGGAATAAATGTCACGGAAGAAATAAGGAAACACTTCCGAAAGGCAATTGAACTCTGGTACAAAAAACGTGAGAAGCGCAGTCTGTATGAAGTATATGAGCTGATGTTAGGAAGATTCTTTAAAGCATACATCGACGAAGATGATGGTATTACACTCTTGCCTGAGCATGAAAGGCCTACTTTCCGACAGTTTTATTATTGGTACAGCAAAGAGAGAAACCTGGTTGAAGAATTATCGAAGCGATTAGGAACACGGAAAGTGAATCTTAAATATCGGGCAATCGATGGCAATTTCGATAAAGCTTCCTTTGGGCCAGGTTCCATCTATCAAATCGATGCAACAATCGGAAATATCTACTTGGTTAATCGAAAAAATCGTGATTGGCTAATCGGACGGCCTGTCATTTATTTTGTTATTGATGTATTTAGCAGGCTTATTGTAGGCTTGTACGTTGGCTTGGAAGGACCAAGCTGGATAGGCGCTACACTAGCACTCGAGAATGCCGCATCTGACAAGGTTGAATATTGCAAGCGTTTTGGCATTGATATTACGAAAGAAGATTGGCCCGCCTTCGGTTTACCGGAGCGATTAACGACTGACCGTGGTGAGTATGTAGGCAAAAAGCCTTCTAATCTGATTAAAACACTTAATGTAAAAGTCGAGCATCTCCCACCTTTTCGAGCAGATTGGAAACCGTTTGTTGAGAAAGCTTTTGATCTGAGTGATGATTTGTACGTCAAATGGACGCCAGGGGGTATCTTAGAACGAATGAAGGAGCGCGGAGATTCCGACACGAAGGATGATCGTGCCTTGGATATTCACGAGTTTGAGACCATCCTGATCGAGTGTGTCAGATACCATAACAAACACTACATGCAGAGTTACCGTAGAAATGATGCCATGATTGAAGATGACGTGACCCCTACACCGGTAGATTTGTGGCACTGGGGCAGGAAGAACAGCCTTGGCACATTGAGTTATGTAAGCAAAGATCAGCTCCGCATGAATCTACTTCCTTCTAGGAGAGCTCGATTCACAGCCAGTGGTATCAGATTTAATAAAGATCTCTATACGTGTGTCACAGCCGAAGAAGAAAATTGGCGTTTTCGCGCTCGCAATGGTGAGAAGATTAGTGTGGAGTATAGTTTTGATCCAAGGGATACATCACGGCTATTCTTGAGACACCCTGATGGTCGGTTTGAAGAATGCTTCAAGCTTGAGGAGCAGCATAGCAAGTATATCCAGAGCAATAGAGTTTTTCGGTGGGAAGAGGACTTTGATGTCGTTGCATATGAAGCTCGACAGGCGAAAAAGGGAAGGTCAAAAAACACGGAAGAAAAACTGAGATTGATTGATAAAAACAATAAAACTATTAAACAAGCGAAGAAGAAAACGGTGGCTGAAACTCAAGATCAGGCAAGGCGGACTAGGCCAGAGGATGTTCGTGAACACCGTGCAATTAGTAAACAGGAAGAACGCGAGGAGAGAGCGTGGAGACTCGAGAAGGATGAACCGTTAGAGGCAACCAAAAATGAGAAGGTTGTGTATCTGGCTGACAGAAAGTCTGATAAGTATGTCCCGCGAGTTGACCATACTGATTCAATACTCAGAGCAATGGAAGAGGATGATGAAGAATGAATGCTCGGAAACCTCTCCGGGGCAGAATTGAGTTCGCAACTTACAAAAAAACTGGGATCCAAGAGTATGACGACCACCCCTTGATCGAAGCTTTGCCTGAGATACTGGACCTACAAGAAACAGCCAAGAAAATTAAACTTGTTAAAAAATTCGATCTTGGAGAACGTGAACTACCCCCTGGCAAAAGAAAGCACTGTGTCGAGCGACTATCTTCCTTTATCATTCCATTAAATAAACATCTAGAGGTCGAAGAGAAGCTGTCTATATTAATTCGGAAAGGGTATCTGTCCAGAAATATTGCTAACGGCGATCACACGAGACGAGTACGGAACTGCATGATGAGATTCGAGCGTCCCGACATCGCAGATCTTGAGAAAGAGAAGTATAACATCCCGTCACCAACCGCTTCCGGACTCGGCATCATAGGCATATCCGGGGCAGGAAAATCTACAGGGATATCCAGGATACTGAACCTTTACCCCCAAGTAATCGTGCACCCTGAGTATAAGGTAAAACAACTTGTATGGCTTAAGATTGTGTCCGGTATCCGGGACGATAAAGCAGCTTTGTCTAAACTTCATACACGAGATCTCCGAGTTGGTAGGTGAAGTGGAATACAATACATTTATGGGTTACAAAACGGATGAGCTGATCCGGATCATGTCATCACTCGCGCTTAAGCATCACTTAGGTGTTCTTGTTATTGACGAGATTCAATATCTTTACGAAGTTAAATCCGGCGGTGCTGCATTGATGCTTAATTTTTTCAACACACTCACCAACACAATTGGAGTTCCGATTGTCCTAATTGGGACGCCAAAGGCTCGTCATTTGTTTACCAAAGAGTTCCGTAATATAAAGAGAATTACGGATCAAGGAAGTGTGGACTGGGATCGGCTTCAGCAAGATAGTAACGATTGGCGAACACTTATCAAATATATCTGGAAATATCAATGGACTAAAGAACATGTAGAATGTACGGTTGCCATGGAAAGAGCACTATATTATGAGTCGCAAGGTATCCCGGATTTGGTCATAAAAATATTCAAAGAGGCGCAGAAAAGAGCAATTGGTTTGGACGATGAACGATTGACAGTGGAAATTATTCATTCGGTTGCACAGGACCAGTTTCGGCTTTTGCAACCAGCTCTTGATGCACTGCGAAGTGGAAAGAAAGTGGAGATGCAAAAGTACTTAGATATTTTCATGAGCTTCGAGCCTGAGAAAATGATCAATAATGAAGATAGGGAGTTATTTTCAAAAGAGTAGGGCATTGAATTAGATGAGGCGCTTATAGAGCAGAAGGATGAGCAACTTTTTAACGAAGTCGTGTATTGGATAATGGACATGGGGTATACAGAGGATCAGGCGAAAGAGGTTGCCTTAGAGGGACGTGCGGATGATATATCAGTATGGAAAAAGGCAGCGTATTTAAAGGCAATGAGCAAATACGACAATGTTCAAGCTGGCATCTCCTCAAATTCGCCCACTCCTGAGAAATCCCAAAGAAAGAAGTCTAACAACTCAAGTAACAAAAAGGCAACTGGGTTAATGGCTGTTATCGACCGTAAGGCAAAATCAAAAACTACTTCATTTCATTTGCTGATAAAGCAAGCTGGATTCGTGCAGGATGTCAGAAGTAGATTGGGGCTATAGTGATCAATGGAAATATACCCGGATGAGATTTTGGTTAGTGCCCTCGCAAGAAAAGCAAATACCGGAGACAAACGAATAAAGCCATCCATGAAACGATTGTTTGGTTTTGATCATAAGAAGGCCTCCGTGGATTTGCCTTCCTCCATTGGGATGCTTACAGCGAACAAAGTTTTTACCATGTCAAATGAACAGATTATCCAAGAACATACGATGTATCCTTTGTTTCAATCTTTTATAACGGATGCTCAGGCGAAGAAGGTTTTTACTGCTATGATCGATGATCGGGGAAGTGCTGTTCATCTTACAACAGGAATTATGGCTAGTGTGGTCCGACACAAACAGAATTTAAAGTTATGTCCAGGTTGTTTGCGTGACGACTATACAGCCAATGGTGAACCGTTTTGGCACATAAAGCATCAACTTCCAGGAATGCTGGTATGTCCTAAGCATCTCCACAGGCTTATTTCGAATTGTAGTACTTGCGGAGAAAAGCTAGTAGAGCATACAGAATCCAGTCTCCCATTGTGCCCTTCTCACTGTCGGAATGGACATGATCTTTCAGAGGAAGTTGTGAGGGTTCACGACGATAAAGCCCGTTTATTATCGTGTGGTATTACGCAGGTTTATGAACTCGGAAGGTGTGGTGCCCTTAACTACCAGAAGTTTCATCAGGTATATCAGCAGCGTCTTATACAACTAGGGTTGTGTTCAACGAAGGGAAGAGTGGAGCAGGCTCAGGTTTCCCAAATGTTGAGGGGATTCTATTCTTCGGACCTGCTGAGTTTAATAGGAGTACCTTCACCTGTTGGAGTTGATTCATGGCTTGCATGCATCCTACGTGCTCCACGGCGCTCGTTTCATCCGCTGCTACATATATTGGTGATACAGTGCTTGTGGCAGGATGTTGAGAGTTTTTTTGAGGACTATAAAAACGTCGGGGACTATGTGACAAAAGGCTATATGAAGGGTGCCAGAGTGAGAAGTACCAGTATAAATAACAAACCGCGAGTTGACTGGATAAAGCGAGACAAACAAATTGCTCAAAGCATTAATGAAGCCATCCTAGAGATACGCTCTGCTTCAGGTAAACCCCTTCGGTTAACAATCTCTAGAATTGGGCGACACATCGGGCAGTTAGCTTTGTTAGAGCGACATTTAGACAAGTTGCCAATTTGTAGAGCGTTGCTGCACAGGAACTTGGAAACGGAAGTTCAACATCAAATGAGAAAGATAGATTGGGCTAGTGACTCTCTTATTTTAGCAGGAAAAGTTTTATCCGAGTGGAGAATACTGCGGAAGGCAGCCATTAGAAAATATGCTTCAATTGAAGTAGCAAGCTATTTACAACAAAAATTAATTGTAAACATAAAACAATTCTCAACTGCATCATAAAAAAACATGTTAGGTCACAAGTTATAGGAATATTACCTTTTAGATAGCCGGGCTTAGGACTATCTATGGGAGTGAAAAACCATGAATGATAAATTGTATTCTGACGAGCTGGTTTGCAGCTTCATTGCAAGGAAAGTTAACTGTCTCGGTAAGAAGGGCTATAAACGCTTGCTACGTAATATGTTTGGTAGCCCCCATGTACAAAATAAATTTGATTTGCCGTCTAGATTAGAAGATCTATCTTACGCAACTGGTCTTAAAGCCGATGAATTGCTTCATGAACATACCTTGTATCCTTATTACTATAGCTTCTTGACAAATAGCCAACGAGACAATCTAAAACTTTCAATGATTAAAGGAGCTGGTACTGGAAGGTCTCCTAATCAACATGCAGGATTGACTAGATCTTTAATTAGATCAAAAACTCAACTCTTTTTGTGCCCTCTTTGTTTGAAAGAAGATATCAACTCAGTAGGTGAACCGTACTGGCATCGTGCTCATCAATTACCTGGGGTGTTAGTCTGCTATAAACATAATGTTATGTTGCATTCTTCTTGCCCCATCTGTAAAGGAAACTTTTGTTTTACTACCACCAATGAGATCTGTATCACACCGACTTTTTGTGCGTCGGGCCACGATTTATCTCTTACATTCCAAAACCACGATGAAAATTTATTTATCGTTGCGGTCGAGAGCTACGGTTTACTAAGAGGTATCATCAGTGATAACACAACAATAATTCAACAAAAATATTTACAAGTATTAAGGGATAAAGGACATATAAATAAACTCAGAATTTCAGTGATAGATCACCATTTATTAATGGAACAGTTTTTCAAACGATTTAGTCCAGAGTTTTTAAAAGATATATCTGTAGATATTCCTCAATTTGATAACAAACAATCTTGGTTCAGAAAAATTATCAGGTATCAATATACCAAAAATATCCATCCCCTATATCACTTGTTAGTTATGGTTTTTTTAAGTGATTCGATTGAGTCGTTTTTAAATATCAATATCAAAAAAGATTTTAATGCAGGTGGATGGCCATGTTTAAACGTAGCATGTAGATTTTATAGAAAAATAGCTATAGATCGAGTTACTCTAAATTATAGAAAAGGGAACGTGCGACCTCTTGGGGTTTTTGAATGTAGATATTGCGGCTTTACATATTCTAGAGTCGGACCGGATAAAAAAAGGGATGACATTTATAAAATCCATCATATATTAAAGACCGGAGATTTATGGGATAAAAAGTGGGAGGAGCTCATCAAGGTTGCCAAAGGTGTTAAATATTTACAACGTGAGCTAAAGGTATCGGGGACGTTCATTTTAAAAAAACTAAGGGAAAGCAACGTAACGCATCTTCTCGGGGGGCGTGAAGATTTTGTTATTGCCAGAAAGACTATACGTGAACGTTTCACAATATTTTTGAAAGAGAATAAATCTACCTCTCGAACGGAACTAGCTAAAAAAAATGGACGCGATTATTTGTGGTTACGCAACTATGACAGAGAGTGGTTAGAAAAAAAAATAGCTAGGAAAGATCTTATTCTTAAGAAGAGAAAATTGTTTTTAATCACAATCAAACAACATCCAGAGGCTACCAGAACAGAATTACTAGAAATAGACGATGTGCTTTACCGCTGGCTTTGGAGAAACGATAACGACTGGCTACAAAAGTGGTTACCAACTTCTAGACGTTCAGGTCATCGACGAACTTATTCAGATTAATCCTAGGAGACCCTACATGTTTTTATGTATGTAAAATTAGAAAATTTACTTGAAAAATTGGAAACCATAACGAGTATAAACGGCATGCTAGAAGTTGTTACTTTTGATCTGAATAACTACACTACATTGTAGACTGGACACAGGCGTTATGGTGAATTCAACGAAGGAGATAGATTCTCTCGGAGTTAGAATTATACTATTACCTTGAGAGGCATAAAGGGATCTAACGTTTACGGATTTGCAATTGATAAAGAAGCAGATACTTAACATGAGCTTGAAGAGGCTTGAATTATATAACTTTGGACGGATCACAAGCCTCCGAATCGTCGGTGCCCGTTTTGCGCCAATGCTACAGAAAATTGGCTGGCCCAACGGAAATTTTTTCATCGACTACCGTCTGTAGACTTATTTCGATATGTTTCGGATACTTCCCTGTTACTGTAGCTACAAATCTAAAAATCCTTTATCCAATTTGTTCGATAAAATGGCTGCCCAATCTTTTGCGATAAAACCTAAATGAGTATTAATACTATCCATCACTTTTACCGCGTACGGATCAAACGGATTACCGAAAGAACAATTCACTTTTTAAGAAACCATGATTTACTATCGATTTTACATAATATAGACAATTTTGATGATAAAGTTCAAAGTTATTCTCAACTCATTAGTTCTCTTAGAAATGAAGTTTTACACTCAGGTACCCTTCGCGCTTCTGGTATAGAAAGAAAGATCAAAAGTGCTAGATTGCCTACAGACGATTCAACAGTCACTTCAAAGTTGCGAGTAAACCAAATTGCTCAGATGATTGTAATTAGATCTATACTTAAATTGTTGGGTATCGGAGATTACCATATGAAAATGCAAGATTTATCATTTTATTGCTAGCACTTTCAGGGGGCTATAACGGAGAGGTTAGTTCTATCAAACAGCCTGCCGGCGTGATCCGGCAGGCTGTTTAGCTAAACCAACTAATTCATAAAAAAATATGATACAAAGAGGAATAGTGCCGAGACATGCAGAATTACCTTTAATAATTAAACATTATAATGCAATGTAGGGTAGTAATATAAAAAATTATTATTTGGAGTAGCAACTTTCTATCGTTAAGAGAGAAAGGATGATGGCGGTAGTGTTACAAAATAAATTTAATTTCCAAAAATTAACTCCTACACAAAATGCCGATTTGAATATCTATGAGGATGCATTAGACTTTATTTTCAAACAAGATGATTTAAAAAACATTGCAATCACAGGACCATATAGTGCTGGGAAAAGCAGTATTTTGGAAACTTACAAAAATAAAAGATCAGATAAAAGGTTGTTAAACATTTCGTTAGCCCATTTTGAAGATTCAGTAAGTTTTGAATTGTTAAATGAAGAAGAAAGTAAAAAAAGTAATTTTGAGTCAAAAGACAACATAGTAAATGATAAATCTTTAGAGGGGAAAATTCTAAATCAGTTAATCCATCAAATTAATCCTGACAAGATTCCTCAAACTCAATTTAAGACTAAAAGGAAAATATCATTATTAAAAATGTGGGGTATTGCTTCTTTGGTTACCCTTTTTTTATTATTAGCGACATATGTATTGAGAGTGAACAATTGGAGGCACTTTGTAAAGAATTTGTCTAATAAAGAACTAAAAACAATTCTTACTTGGAGTACTAATGATAGTTTTGTTGTTATATCTGGAATTTTTTGCATAGTTATGTCAACTTACTTAATATTTGAATTAATTAGGTTATTTCAGTACAAAAGAGTCTTGTTTAAAAAATTGAAAGTACAAGGCAATGAGATTGAGATATTTGAGCAAACTGATCAGTCTTATTTTGATAAATATCTTAACGAAGTATTATATCTTTTTGAAAATGCCGATGTTGATGTCTTTGTGTTTGAAGATATGGACAGATTCAACAGTAACCAAATCTTTGGAAAGTTAAGGGAGATAAATTATCTTATTAATAAAAAATCTACTAGGATTATCCGGTTTTTCTATCTTCTTCGCGATGATATATTTACCTCTAAAGATAGAACCAAATTTTTTGACTTCATTGTTCCAATTGTTCCTATTGTAGATGGTTCAAATTCATATGACCAGTTTATTGATCACTTAAAAAAGGGTGGCATTTTTGAAGATTTTGATAAGAATTTTCTTCAAGAACTATCTTTGTATATTGATGATATGCGGCTTTTAAAAAATATCTATAATGAATACGTCATTTACCATGGACGAATTCAGTCTACTGAACTCGACTGCAATAAGCTACTTGCAATTATTTCTTATAAGAATATTTTTCCTAAAGATTTTAGTGAGTTACAGCTCGGTAGAGGATTTATACATAGTCTCTTTTCAAATAAATCAGCTTTTGTTTCAGATGAATTACAAAAAATCAATGTACAAACCTCTAGGCCCCCTAAATAAACTGGAGTCCTCCCCTACAAGGATTTACAATGGAAATAAGGGAGAGGATTAAGTTATGGGAAAAGCCAAAGATGAATTTCGTTTAAAGGTAGTAAGAG
>NZ_JBNYYG010000042.1:0-44599 GCF_050565405.1 Paenibacillus macerans
AAATAGTTGGGATCCTTATAACCGGCCTCGTAACAAATTTCCTTCAGGCTGAGCCGCCTTTCCGCGATCAGTTTCTTCGCTTCCTGGTCCGGCCTTCGCCGTGCAGGCGGCGCAGCAGCGCCAGCAGCCGCCGGCGCGAGGCGGCGTCGAGGCTGGCCGCCGCCTCGTCGAGGACGAGGATCGGCGGCTCCAGGGCCAGCACCGCCGCGATCGCCGTGCGTTGCCGTCCGCCGCCGGACAACGCGTGGACGCGGTCCCGGCGGCGTTCCGTCAACGCCACCGCCGCCAGCGCGTCCGCGACCCGCCGCTCAATGTCCGCGGTGGGCACGCGCAGGTTCTCCGGGCCGAAGGCGACCTCGTCTTCGACCCGGCCCTGCACGAGCTGCGCGTCGGGGTCCTGGAACACGACCCCGACGCGCCCGGCCACCTCGCCGATCTCCGCTTCCGCGGGATCGACGCCGTCCGCGAGCAATCGGCCCGTACGGCTCCCTCCCCCGGCCCGGGGGAGATAACCGCTGATCAGCTGCGCCAGGGCCGATTTGCCGCTGCCGCTCGCTCCGACGATGGCCACCCACTCCCCGCGTTCCACGGTGAGCGTGATCCCGTTTACCGCCGGAGCCCTTCCGTGCTCGAACGTATAACTCACGTTCCGCAGCTCCAAAGCCGGAAGCGTCATGTCAAGCTTCCGCCCCTCGGCTCGCCGCAAACCGGCGCAGCAAACCGCTGCGTACCAACGCATCGCCGAGCAGTTTGGTCAGCAAGCCGCAGAGTACGATACCGCTCAGCACCCGCACGGCCAGCGCGATCATCAGAATGTCGGCGCCCCATTTCGTATACCCGAACATCTGGGCCGCAAACAGGAACCACAAAGGCACCATCGCCCCTCCCGTAATAAGCAGCACGCTCCAGCTCCATTTCTTATAACGGACGATGGCAAACACCGCCTCCGCAACGACAAGATAACAAGCCGCGGCCACAAAACAGGACAAAATGCCGTACGCCGTCCCCATAAAGGCTTGTACGACGGCCCCAATGCCGTAGGTGATCAGCGCCGTCCCCGGCTTGCGGATAATGTAATACGCCAGCAGACCATAAATCATATACACGCCGGTGATCGTCGAGGTGGCGATCGGTCCGCCCAGCCCGTTCAACGCCTGGTTGACCGGGGACAAAAACACCGTCATCACGGCATTGGCCGCCGCCAACATCGCCATCAGCACAATATCCAACGTCGTAAAGCGGGAAAATACCTTGCTGTTATTCGTAGCCTTCATCTTCTTGCCTCATCCTCTCGCCAAGCAATTGTTAACCACAACTGATAATTTAGGTTAACAATCAATCCGCGTCAAGTCCTTTTTTTGCGTATACGCCGCTTTTCCGCATGGCAGCAGGGCTTGCGGCCTTCCGGCAAGACACCTTTACGCGCGCGGACGGTTTCGAGCCCCTCTTTCCTTCTAGTCCCCTTTTGCTCCAAGGTCCCCCCAATCATGCCGTCAACAGCCACAACCCTGCCGTTAAGACCGGACTTAACGTCATCACCCAAACGCCGGAGGCACGCAGCCGGGCTTCCCGCAAAAACGTGCGCTCGCGAAAAGCGCCAAACCCTTTGACGTCCATCGCGCCCGCGGTTTGCTCCACGCGCCGGATCGCGCCGGCGAATACGGAAAGCAACCGGCCCCGCCAGTAATCCGATCGTTCCGCAATCCCCTTCGGCCGACGGCCCAAGCGAATTTTGCGTGCAGCCCCCGCCAGTCTTCCCTCCTCGGCCAAAAGCGGCAGAAACGTCAAGGCCATCGACACGCCGAACACGAATCGGTAAGGAAGTTTCAGTCGCGTGGTCATCATGACGACGAACGTTTTGGGATCGGTCGATTCGATATAGATTAACGAAGACAAGAACAAACAGAACATCCGCAGCGTCACGGCCGCGGCTGTGGCAAGGGCACCGGCGGAGAGCGGCAGCGGACCGGCACCCGGCCCGCCTCCCTCGGCCTGTACGGCGATCGCGGTTATCGCAAACAAGGGCAGGCCGAATCCGACGATATATCCCATTCGCCGCAGCAGGCGCCGCCAGGTCATTCCGGCTTCGAAAGCCGCCGCCGCCAAAGCCAGCAGCAAGCCCGCCAAAAGCTTCGGATCATCCCAATGCATGGCCAGCATGGCCAAGCAAATTAGGGCGACCAGCTTGCTCAGCGGATCCAAAGCCTGCAGCCAATGCCGAGGCGAATTCCCATCCCTCATCATGAGATCACTCCTCCCGTATAGTACTCTTTTTTGAGCAGGGAAAACATCAGCAGATCGACAAAACCGTTTTCCGTCCATTGGTACTGCCGCAGCAGCCCCTCTTCCGTGAATCCGAACGCTTGCAGCAGCTTCCGGGACGGGGCGTTGCGCGGGTCGACCAAAGCCTCGATGCGGTTCAGCCCCATTGTCTCGTAGCCGTAGGCGAGCAGCATCCGGAGCGCCTCGGACATGTATCCATGGCCCCAGTATGCCCGGCCAAGGTCATAGCCGATTTCTCCGCGATATGCCCCGGATAATTCCCAGACGTTGAAGCCGCAGCTGCCGATCAGCTTTTTTTCTTCCTTCAGTTCGATGCCGAACCGAAGCGTATCTTCGCTTTCCGATAAACCGTTAAGCAGATTAATCATTTCCCACGTATCTTCCACGGATGCAAAGGGAGGAAGATTCATGTACTTAATTACTTCCGGATCGCTCCAGTAGCGGAACATGACTCCGGCATCGCTGCGCTCCATCCTTCGCAACCGCAATCTTTCGCTTTCCAGCATGGGAATATCCCCGCCGCATCTATACATGAAACTCGTTCTCCTCCTCCTTCGAATAAGGCATGATAATAGCTAATCACATTGAGGTTGGCTCGTCAAAGGGGGATTTCGGTAAATTTCTCCAGAAGGGCGATTTTCCTCCTTGCATTTCGGTGATACTATTAGAAGTAGCGTAGTGCACATAAAGAGATCCCAACGGATAGGTAAATAAAAGGGAGGAAACAACGTTCATGGTTTTCACGATCGTTATCTTGGCATTGCTGCTGATCGTGTTAGTCGTCAGCGGGCTGCCGCGATTTGCGGTCCGCCAGATCACCCAGATGCGACTGCAGACGAATGAGAGCATTTACGAATATTTGGAACGAACCGGCGTCTATACCCGGGACAAATTCGAACGCCTGCCCAAGCGGCCGGTCCAAGTGATGTCGAAAGACGGCTTGCAGCTTAGCGGATACGTACTGGAGTTGTTTCCCGAGAGCCGGCGCTGGATGATTATCGTACATGGCTACACCGTATCTCTGCTCGCCTCGACGCAATATATCGATATGTTTCAGGAGGCGGGCTTTAATATCTTGTTGATCGATCAGCGCCGTCACGGCGGCAGCCAAGGCAAATATACGACCTACGGGTTTCAGGAAAAATACGATGTGGAGACCTGGGTGCATTGGATTCTGGAGAATTACGGGGGAAATTGCTCGATCGGCCTGCATGGCCAATCCCTTGGCGGAGGAACCGTCCTGGAATATCTCAGCATCGCGCATCCGAACGTCAAATTCGTGATCGCCGATTGCCCGTATTCTGATTTAACGGAGCTGATGCGGCATCAAATCTCCAAGCTGAATAAGCTTCCCGCCTCGCCGCTACTGCCGCTCGTCAACAAACTGTTGCAGCGCAAAGCGGGTTTTCGGCTGGATCAGGTCAGCCCGATCAGAGCGGTGGAGCAAAGCAAGCTGCCGGTGCTGTTTATCCACGGTACGGAGGACAACTATGTGCCTACCTACATGAGCCGGGAGCTCTACCGGCAGAAGCCCGAACCCAAAGGGCTGTTGCTGGTCGAAGGCGCCGTCCATGCCAACGCTTACGGCGTGGATCCGAAACGCTATGCCGAAGAAGTGCAGTCCTTCATCGAGCGGTTTCTCGTTCCGGAGGAGCCGGCCGCCACTTATTTGCCGAGCATCTGATTTTGGGCCTGCACGATATACTGATCGAGCCGCTGACTTAATTCCAGCACGGTTCCGCTGCTGAAATTGTCCTCGACGACAGCATTCATCAATTCCAGACGCAGATGCTCGATCGTCGCTTTGAGATCGTTATTGATTTTTTTATCGTTACGGCGAGCGCCTTTTAAGGTATGAGTTACCATAAAAATCACCTTTTCTTTTATCTTTACCCTATTTTACCGCATGATGCCAAAAAACATATTTTGCAAATTTGATAAAAATTAGCA
Organism: Paenibacillus macerans; assembly: GCF_050565405.1. Lineage (GTDB taxonomy): Bacteria > Bacillota > Bacilli > Paenibacillales > Paenibacillaceae > Fontibacillus > Fontibacillus macerans_B. The sequence goes on from NZ_JBNYYG010000042.1 coordinate 4,234, forward strand.
CTCTGTGTCGGAGTTTGTAATAAAATCGATAGCTTCATCCAAGTCAGGCGCTATCTCTCGACAAAAATTATCATTATAATAGTTTTATTGCCGCCGCCAGGGTATCGAGCCCGGGGGCGATATCAAGGAGGGGAAACGCCATGTTTCACGCAAACGACTATTCAGGCTCCCGCGCGGAGCGGCAAAATGCGGTGTTGTCCCAGCTGCAGGCATTGATCGCCGGAGAATGCAGCCAGGTCGCCAATTTGGCCAATGCCGCCGCTTTGCTGAATTTTTATTTGGATGATATCAACTGGGTCGGTTTCTATTTGTTTGACGGTAACGAGTTGGTGCTCGGGCCGTTTCAGGGGCTTCCGGCCTGCATCCGGATTCCGCTGGGCAAGGGAGTTTGCGGAACGAGCGCCGAGCGCAAAGAGACGCTCCGTATCGAGGATGTTCATGCCTTCCCCGGCCACATTGCCTGCGACGCGGCATCGAACAGCGAGATCGTCGTGCCGATCGTCAAAGACGGACATTTGCTGGGCGTGCTGGATATCGACAGTCCGAGCAAAGGGCGGTTTGACGCAGAGGACCAAGCGTTTCTGGAACGTTTCGTCTCCATGCTTACGGACCAACTGACCGTTGCGGCTAACGCCTAAAATTTGGATGCTGTACAAGTAATACGTTCCTGGACGGGAATCGGATTCGTTGAATTTTTCGATGCGGACATGCCACCGCGAGTCCTCCCGCCAAACGTCAGCAGCGGCCCGGGTTTTCCCGAGCCGCTGCTTTTTTGGGCTATGATCCGATGTTTTCCTTCTCCGGAACGTAACGGTTATTCCTCTCCCGGCTTGACGATCTCCAGCCCTTCCACATGCCTTTTCCCCATCAGCTTGCGTTTTTTCCGGTTCTCCTTCGAATCGAAGACGATATCGAAATCATAATCGTCGGGGTACAGCTCCTCCTTCTTGATGTAAGGCTTCAGCCGCTTATGATTGACTTTCAGCTTTCGCTTCTGGACTTGCACTTCGACCATCCCCCGGAAATCCGGCGGTTCGCAAACGATGCCGATTTTCCCGAGCGAGGTGACCAGGACGGCATCGCCCACCTCGAACCGGCGCGGTTGCTTGGGCGCCGACGCTTCGACGGTCTCCTGAACCGCGCCTACTTCTGTTTTCACGCTTCTTGCTTTGCTTTCGTCTTTTTTCTCATATCCTGCAGCGCCCCCTTGCCGTTCTTCTCCGGAGCTTTGCTCGTCGCCCTCGCGGCGCTTTCGCCACCCCTCTGCCGCCGACGGCGGCTGGGATTGCTTCATCGGGACGATCTCATCCCAGAGCGCTCCGCTTCCGTTGCCTTCGGCGGACTGCTGGCGGCTGACGATATGCTGCGAGCGCTCGATGATCCCGCCCGAAATGCCCAACTTGCGGGCGATTTCGATCGCGTAGCTGCGTCCGGCCTGCCCGATCGTCAGACGGTACAGCGGGCGCAGCGTTTCCGCGTCGAATTCCATCCGCGCGTTCTGGAACCCCTCCGCCCGGGAGGCGAACGTCTTAAGCTCGTTGAAGTGGGTCGTCACCATCACCGTGGCGCTTTTGCGCGCAAATTCCTCCAGAATGGAGATCGACAAGGCGATCCCTTCGCCCGGATCGGTTCCGGCCGCCAACTCGTCGATCAACAGCAGCGTCGAAGGTCCCGCTTCCCGCAGCATCTGCACGAGTGCAGTGATTTGTGCGGAGAACGTGCTCAGCGACTGCTCCAGGTTCTGCCCGTCCCCGATCACGGCGCGAATCCCGCGGTACACCGCAAACCGGCTGCCCGGCGCTACCGGCACCAGCATGCCGGACTGCACCATCAAGGCCAACAGGCCAAACGTCTTGAGCACGACGGTTTTACCGCCCGTATTGGGACCGGTGATGATCAGCGTCCGATAACCGGAGCCGATGGCTATATCCAGCGGCACCATCGTCTGCAGCAGCTTCGGATGCTTGGCGCCGCGAATGTCCGTCTCCCCCGTCTCGCTCAGCTCCACTGGGACGCCGCCGATGGCCGCCGCATATTTGGCCTTGGCGAAGATGAAATCGTATGTCCCCGTTATCTCGATGTTTCTAACGAGATCGGCGGCTTCGCGCTCGACCAGTCCCGCCAGGTAACCGAGGATTTTGGCCTCCTCCCGCGCTTCTTCGCCCAGCAGCAGCTCCAGTTCCCCTTGCAGCGCCGAGACCTCCTGCGGCTCGATAAACACCGTTTGTCCGCTGGTGGACTGGTCAAGCATGCGGCCGTTCACCTGCTTGTAATAATCCTTCTTGACGGGAATGACGTAGCGGCCTCCCCGCACGCTGACGATGTTCTCCTGTAAAATGCCGGCATGGCGGGCCATGACCGACTGGAGCTTCTTCTGGATCCGCTCCTTGATCACTGCGGCTTTCTTGCGGATTTTATCCAGCTCCCGGCTTGCTTCATTCGTGATCACCCCATGCCGGATGCAGCGCAGGATTTCCTGCTGCAGCGCGGGCAAATCCCGCAACTCGGTTGCGTATGCGCCGATCCTCCAGGCCAATTCCCCTTTGGCGGCCATATATTTCTTCAGCTGCCCGCAGCTGTGCAGAAAGGTCTGTACCGCCATCAAATCCTGCTCCGTAAACAAATATCCTGTACCGAGCAGCGACACCACCAGTTCGATTCCCTCGAGCGATGGCAGCGGCACGCTTGCCCCCTTGCCGTACAAGGCCAGCGCCTCCGCCGTTTCCGCGAGCGCCCGCTCGATCGCCCTTTTCTCCTCCATCGGCGCAAGCCCCTCGATCCGGCTTCTGCCCGCATAGGATACCGCAAAAGACAGCAAATCCTGTTTGATGCTTTCATATTCCAGCGTACTTCTCGAAAATTGTTCCATGTCCATGACCTCCTCAAATCGGATTCTTCCTTCCGTCGACCAAAAAAAAGGCAAAGGACAGCACGTATGCCATCCTTTGCCTAGACCTGTCCCTCCATGCCATTCCCGAAAAAACAAAAAAGCCGTGCTGAAAACAGCACGGCTCCTACGTTTAAGGAATGACAGCGTTTCAGGCGCTGCATGATGTTCCGCGTGTGTTCTTAACTACATTCATAGACCGATACAAGCGTACGGGAAAATCCGGGCACCCTTATAGCTCATCTCGCTAAAAGAGGCACGTTCCTGCATCTTGCCTGTCAGTCCTTATGAAGTTGATTAGTTAAGAACATTCACCGACATCAAAATCTCTCCTATCAAGGGGTAGTTCAAAACGGTAGTTCAAAAAGCCATCCTTGTTAAGAAGGAATACCTTTAATTTACCAAAAAGAGCCGCCAAACGTCAATAACCCGGGTTAACGGTCGTTACGCCGCCGATTTGTTGGAATATCTTGTTAAACGAGTGAATTGATTTATTTTATTCTTACCCTCATTTCATGTATTATATTAAGGGCGTCAAAATTGTAAAGCCAGTATTAAATTTAACTAAAGGAATTGCGCTTTTGCGGAAAGGAAGGATAACGTCGTGCCACAATTCAATCGCATCCGGCTCGCCAACATCAAGCCGTTTGTCTTTTTCTCCGTCATTATGATCTTGAAGATTTACCTTGTATGGTCGGCCATTTTTGATGGAGTTCCTGCTTGGGGGCCTTTGCTGAAGGAAATCCCGTTTATTTGGGTTTTGTTCTGCCTGATTGAATGGTTCTCCTCCAAACGTAAGATCGGCCTTTATTTAACCGTCAACCTGATCGTTACCGCCATCTTCTTTGCGGCTATCATGTATCATAAATATTACGGGGTCATGGTGACTTATCACGCCCTTGAGCAGGTCAATCAGGTGACCGCGGTGAAGAACAGCGTATTCTCCCTGCTTGCTCCGTATTACCTGGTGATCTTCCTGGATATCGTGATTATCGGTTTCTGGTTGTTCCGCAAGAAAAGAGCCGAGAAACTCAAAGCGATGTTTAATATGAAGAAAGCCAGCACCGGAGTCATAACCGGAATCTTCGCCGCTTCGCTCCTGCTGTGCATCTTCAACGTATGGCCAAACCGCGCCAGCATGAACGAGATCAAGCAGGCCGAACAAATGGGCATCCTGAATTACGAGACCTATACGATTTTCTCCAGCGCCAAGAAGGAAAGCCTGGTGGACAAGAACCAAATCTCGCAGGCGAAAATCGATCAGCTGAAAGGCATCACCCCGCTGGCCGAGCCGAAATATTTCGGGGCCGCCAAGGGCAAGAACCTGATCATCATCCAGCTGGAATCGTTCCAAAATTTCCTGATCAACCTAAAGATCGACGGCCAGGAAGTGACGCCGAACATGAATAAGCTCGTGAAGGACAATATCTACTTCAAGCATTTTTATCAAATGGTCGGACAAGGCAATACGTCCGATGCCGAGTTTGTCGTGAACACTTCGTTCTACATTCCTTACAATGAGGCGGCGACGCAAAGCTATCCAGACAAGGATTTGCCGAGTCTGCCGAAATTGATGCGGGAGCAAGGGTACGATACCGCGACGTTCCATACGAACGTCGTCGATTTCTGGAACCGCGGGGAGCTGTATGACGCGATCGGCTTCAACCGCTATTACGACCAGAAATGGTTCGGCACGGACGATATGGTCTTCTTCGGCCCTTCGGATGAAGTGCTGTACAAGAAGACGGCGGAAGAGCTGGGCAAGATGCAGCAAACCGGCCAGCCGTTTTACAGCCAAGTCATTTCCATGACTGCGCATCATCCGTTCACTACGCCGCATGACAAGGACAAAATCGTGTTGCCCGAACGTTACCAGGACAACATGGTCGGCGACTATCTCCGGGCGCAAAGCTATGCCGACTACGCGCTGGGACAGTTTATCGACGATTTGAAACAAAGAGGCATCTGGGATAACAGCGTCATAGCCATTTACGGCGATCACCTCGGGTTGCCGATGTATTCCCTCGACAAACATGGCCTGGAGCTGATGCAGGAAATCTACGGCCGCGAATACAGCTATATCGACATGATCAACATTCCGCTGGTCATTCACGCTCCGGGCGTTGACAGCCCGGCGGTGATGGAGAACGTCGGCGGTCAGGTCGACATCCTGCCGACGGTAGCCAATCTGCTTGGCGTGAAACTGGATAACCACCTGCATTTCGGCGAGGATATCCTGAATCAGACCGAATACAATCTGCTCCCGCAGCGTTATTACTTGCCTTCCGGTTCGTTCCTGAACAATCAGGCTTTGTTTATGCCGGGGGTTTGGTACAACGACGGCACGCAATACCCGTTGGCCAAAGACGGCGTGCAGCAAGCGCTGACGACCGAAAGCGAATATAACCACGCGCTGGAACTGCTTCGCCTTTCCGACAGCTACGTGCAGCAGCTGCCCGACCGGACGAAAGAAGAAGTAAAATAAAAGAACGTGCAAGAGCCGCAGGCTCCCTTGAGGGGAAGATCCTGCGGCTCTTTTTTCATAAACTTAGGTTCCATTGCCTCCGGATAAGCGAACTACAGCGCCGGACTGGCCAGGCCGTCGACGGACGTTGACCCTTGCGTTAACCCCTGTTCTTGCCCAAGCCCTTGCTCCCGGGCCAATTCTTCCTCTTTCCTCCGCAGATACTTGCGGCCTCTCCAACGGAAATAGGAGAACACGCCCCGGATATATTCGTCGCTGATCATACTGGCGTAAATCGCAATGATCCCCCAACCCAGCGAGATCCCGAACAGGTAAGAGCAGCCGGTAGCCACAAGCGACATGAAGATCAACGATACAATCATCGTATATCTCGTATCCCCTACCGCATTCAGCGAGTTGCCGAGCGCCATATTGATCATTTTGCCCGGCTGCAGCAGCAGATTCAGCCAAAGCAGGGACGTGCAAAGGGCCAGAATTTCGCCGTCCCGGGTAAACAATCCCAGCAGCTTCGGTCCAAACAGTACCAGGATAAAGGCGTTCACGATCACCAGCGGCAGCCCGAAGGCCAGCACGCGGTAGACGGCCCGATAAGCCTCTTTCGTCTTGCCCGCGCCGTACAGATGCGCGATCTGGATCTGCGCCGCCATGGCCAGCGAGAAGCCCAGCATGAAGCAAAACGACTCCAAGGTGTTCATGTAGGTTCTGGCCGCCAGCTCCGTGGAGCCCAGCACCGCGAGAAACGAGAAGATCGCCAGTTGCGAGAATACCCAGCTCGCCGAGTTTACGCCAAGCGGCCAGCCGATGACCAATATCTCCTTAAACAGCTTGCGGTCGAACAGCGGGAAATCCCGGAAGCCGATCCGCCGCTGAAACGCGCCGAGGAAAATCAGCAAGAGCACGACCGTGGCGATCAAGCGGCTGACAACGGTGGAAATGGCCACGCCGGTCAGTCCCCATTGCGGGAAGCCGAAGGCGCCGAAAATAAAACAGTAGTTCAGAATAATGTGAATCACGTTCATGCCGACCGCCGTAAACATCGGCCCTTTCGTATTGCCGGTGTTGCGGATCGCGGTCCCGAGCATGGAAATCATCGCCGTCAGGATCATGCCCCCGCCGACGATGGAAATGTATATTCGGGCCAGCGGCAGCAGTTCGTCCGGCAGCTGCAGGATCGTGGCGATGGGTCCCGGCACGGCGATCAGCAGCACGCTGAGGAATACCCCGATCGCCGCGGTCACTTTAAATGCGATGATGGCAACGGTCCGAGCGTCCTCTTCCCGCCCCGAGCCGATTTTCTGGGCAATCACGATGCCCGCCCCACTCGCCACCGTGGCAAACAACGTGGTGAGCGCGTTAAACAGCTGGTTGGAGAAACCGACCACCGCCACGGCATTGTCGGATATGCGGCTGACCATCAGCGTATCGACGGTACCGAGCAAAATTTGCAGGAACAACTCGATGAATATCGGCCAGGCAAGCAGCCAAAGGGAAAATTTGTTCTTCTCGTCGTCCTTGACTTTCTTCACTATTACAACCTCCCGTAAAACAGAGAAGCCCTGATGCGCGTTCTCTCTTGTCTAGTTAGCATGAATCAAATTATAGATGCTATACTGGTATTGATGTATTAAAGAATCAACCGAATCTTTCAATATTCCAACCTAAGAGGAGTTGGCATGATATGCCTCCCATTATTGAGTTTACCGCCCCGCCCCTGCCTCATTACATCGTGGGGGGCTCGGCGGTGATCCCGACTGGCGGCAAGCATCCCAGCCGGCAGAACATCGGCGCTTTCGATTTGCTCGTCGTCGTACACGGTTGTTTATATGTCGGCGAGGAAGGGCGGGATTACGAGATCCCGGCCGGCCATGCCCTGATCCTGCGGCCGGACTGTTATCACTATGCGTATCAGGGCTGCCGGGTGGATACGCTGCATCATTGGCTGCATTTTCAGCTTCTGGGGGATTGGCGGGTCGTCGAGGAGGAAGAATATCGTCAATCCGGCTGGCCTTCCGCGGACAAGGAGATCCCGGGACTTGCTTTGCCGCCCTTCACCCCCACCTCTTACACCGTCCCCCTGCCCCAGTTCGCGAAGCTGGCCCAGCCGCAAAAAATCATCAATCTGCTGGACGAGTTGACGCTGATGAACCGCAGCATCCATCTGAATAGCGTCCGCCTGCGGCAGCAGGCCTTGTTCCAGAACGTGATCGTGGAGCTTTCCGCTTCCGCCATGGACGCGGGCCCCTCCCCCCTATCGGCCTGCGCCGAAAAGGCGGCATCGTATTTGCGCGAGCACTATCGCGAACCCTTTTCCGCCAAATTACTGGGGGAAAGCATCAATTTCCACCCGGTTTATGTTGCTCGCTGCATGCAGAAGGCTTTTGGCTGCTCGCCCGCCGCTTACTTGCTGCGCCTGCGCATTCAGCAGGCCAAGTTGCTGCTGCTGCAAACCGACCATACCATCGAGCGAATCGCGGAACAGGTCGGTTTTAACCAAGCCGCTTATTTTACCGCCTGCTTCACCAAAATGGAAGGATTGTCCCCGCGCAAATACCGCCAGCAATTCATCTGGAACAAGGAATAGCGATCCATCCTTGGGTTATCCTAAGCCTAACTTTTTTGCTAATCGCTCCGGGCTCCTCTATAATTCAAAGAAAGCTGGAGCATTCATACTGATACTAAAGCTAACTGGGGGAAATGTATTGACACTCGTGAAAATATTCGCAGACAGCATCTCGGACGTACCCGAGACCTGGGCTGCCCAATACGATATCGGCATCGTGCCGCTTTATGTCGTGTTCGGCGAGACCGCTTACAGGGATAGGCTGGAAATCACCACGGCCGACATTTACCGGAGGGTCGCCGAGGAAGGGAACCTGCCGCGTACGGCGGCGCCTTCTCCAGCCGATTTCATGACCGCTTTCGAACCGTGGATCGAGCAGGGGCAAACGATCGTATACATCAGCATGTCTTCCAAACTCTCATCCACTTACCAAAATGCAAGGATTGCGGCCGGCGAATTCCCGGAGGGCCGCGTGCACGTCGTCGATTCGCTGAATGTTTCCGGAGGCATAGCGCTGCTCGTACTCAAAGCTGCCATAGCCGCCAAACGCGGCGCCGGCGCGGCAGAACTGGTCGCCATGCTGGAGGAAATGCGGGACCGGGTCGAGATCGAGGTGCTCGTGGACAGCCTCGATTACCTGCACAAGGGCGGCCGGGCTTCCAGCGTTCAGCATATGATCGGCAGCCTGCTCAAAATCCGGCCCGTCTTGAAGGTCAAGGAGGGGTTGGTCATTTCCGCCGATAAATACCGGGGCAAAACCGAAAAAGCCGTAGAACGGATGCTCCATCATTTCATCGATAATTTTCACAAAGTGGATCGGGATCTGATTATCGTCGCACAGACGCTGGCGGAAAAAGCCGCCGACTTTATCAAGACGACGCTGCTGGACAAAACGGACGCCAAAGAAGTGGCCATCATTGAAGGCGGATGCGCCATCTCCTGCCACTGCGGCCCGCGAACTGTCGCGATCATGTATCTTCGTCGGCAGCAAGCCTATACCTCTTAATCCGAGGATTCCGAAACGGAAAATACGACAAAAAGAGGCCGTTCCGCGGACTGGGCATTTCCGGCGGAAGAGGCCTTTTTTGCATAGAAACCTTTCCGTCTCGCCATACGTAATAGTTGTTAGGAGGTGGAGAACTTGAGGCAAAACCGATTCCGTATACCTATCTGGCTGATGGCCGTATCGTTCATCGGCGTTCTATCGTTCGGGAACCCCCATCGCGCTGATGCAGGCTATTTCGACGACTTAGTTAATGGCGTTAAGGAATTGTCTCAGCTTCCCGCCGAAGTGAACGAACTTAAAGCCGATTATCAGGTCACTTTGGACAAGCTGGAACAAGCGCAAGGCACGTTGGAGACCTACCGGCTGCAAAACGAACAGTTGATGGAGCACAATCGGGAGTTAACCGCGACCGTATCGGCTTTAACGGAGGCGCAACACATGCGGGACGCGAATGCCCGCAAAACCCGGATATTGCTGTACACCGCCCTTGCCCTCGTTGCCGGCTATTTTATCGTATTGCGGGTCATTCGACTGGCCCTTCGCCGTTAATGAAGTCTTGCCGCCAGGAGGGAACCGAGATGAGAATCCAAGACCAGCAAGAATCGACGGGCCTGTGCGGACAAGCGGTAACCTTCGAGCTGGACGAGACCGACAAACTGCATGTCCTGCATCCCGGACAAGTGATCGCTTACCGCGGACCTGCTCAGAACCGTAGCGACAAGCTGATGAATATGAAGGGCATCTACCGGAAACGCAAATGGATCCGTTCCGACTTTACCGGTCCTAGCCAGCTGGTGGCCGCCTTCCCTCCCTCCATCGGACTGAAGACGATCCGGTTGGCGGAGGAGAGCGACCTGCTGTACGACTTTCGGCAGTTGTTTTGTTATACGGAGGGCGTCCGCATGGAAACCCGCATCCTCAGCATGAAGAACATGATGATTACCCGCGATGCGGTGAAGATCAAGTTCTCCGGCGAAGGGCAAATCGGCATCCTGACGCAAGGCCAGGTCCTGGAGCTGCCGCTTCACCCTGAAGAGCCGCTGTACGTCGAAGCCGGCCGGGTGCTGGCTTATCCGGAGAACGCCAAGCTGGAGCTGTCGGTGTACGGCAACCATCTGGCCAGCCAGCATATGCGCTACCAATGGAAAATGACCGGACGAGGATCTGTGCTCATCCAATCCGGCGGTGCCGGGGATTTGGAGATCGTGCGGGACCTGCAGTCGGACGACGGCATCGTGCGGCGTTTCTTGCGCGAAGCGCTTCCGTTCGGCGGCGTGTTCATCAAATAAATAAGGCCGAGCCGGGGATCCGTTACCCTGGCCCGGCCATTTCGCCGCCGTTCCTCAATATTTGCCGAATTCCCGGTCGCTCAGGACAATTCGGTTCGGCCGTGCCGCTTTGGGTTCAGCTTCCGTCTCCCCCGCCTTACTTCCCCGGTTCTTCTCCGCCATCTGTTCCAGCATGCGCATCACGTCGGGATGAACCTCCTCCTGGCCCTTGAAACCGTAATGGCGGGTTCCTTTGCGCAAATTGAACCGCTCCACCTGCTCCCGCAGCAGCTCAGCCTGGCTGGACAGCTCCTCGCTCGCCGCGGCTCCCTCCTCCGAGGTCGCCGAGTTGGCTTGAATCACCTGGGATACCTGCATGATCCCCTGATTGATCTGGTTGACTCCCGACGCCTGTTCTCCCGAGGCGATGGCGATGTCGCCGACCAAATTGGCCACCTTCTCCACGTCGCAGACGATGGCTTTGAGCGCGGCAGCGGTATCATTGGCTATTTTCGTGCCGTCCCCGACTTTTTTGACCGAATCCTCGATCATGCCGGTCGTCTCCTTGGCCGCATTGGCCGAACGGGCCGCCAAATTTCGCACCTCTTCGGCGACGACGGCAAAGCCTTTGCCGTGCTGACCGGCCCGGGCGGCCTCCACCGCCGCGTTCAACGCCAGGATATTGGTCTGGAAGGCGATCTCATCGATTACCTTGATAATTTTGGAGATGCTCTCCGATGCCGTGTTGATGCCGTCCATCGCCTTCAGCATCTCGTCCATCTGCTCGCTGCCCATGATGGCGTTGGTTCTCGTCGTTTCCGCCAGCTGGCTGGCCAGCTCCGCATTGCCGGCATTTTGCTTCGTCTGCGAAGCGACCTCCTCGATGGAGGCGGACAGCTGCTCGATCGAGCTCGCTTGCTCCGTGGCTCCCTGCGACAAGGCAATGCTGACCTCCGAGACTTGCTTCGAGCCGGAAGCCACCTGCTCGGAAGCCGTCTGAATGTTCGTCATGACTTCATTCAGGTTGTCGGTCATTTTGCGGAACGCTGCCGCAAGAACGCCGATCTCGTCCCGATGCTCGTTCACGATCCGAACATCCAGATCGCCTGCGGCGATTTTCTCCGCGGAAACCATCAAGTGAGTAACCGGCTTGCTGATCATGCGCGCGATAATTACGCCCAACAACACGGCCGCGACTACCGTAACGATCACGATGACGATCATCGTCGTAATCGTGCTATCGGCCTGCGCCGACAATTCGGCGGATAATTCCAAGCCGCCTGTTCGCTTGTCCTCGAACAGGCGGTCGATATCCGCTTCCACTGCGCCGATGATCGGCGTGCCTTCCCGGTAAAAGAGCTCGGTGGCCGCTTCCTTTTGTCCGGAATGCACCATTAGGATGACTTTATCCCTCAAAACGTTATAGCTGGCCAAGTTCTCCTTGAGCTCTTTGAACACGGCTAAGGCTTCTTCCGTCTGAATCTTTCCCTCGAATTTGTCCAGGCCGGCCAACATCTGCTTTTCCTGCTCCGCAAGCTTCTGCACCACCGCTTCGACCTCTTGGCTGTCCGTAGTAATCAATGCGTCCCGGATCGTGGCCCGCGTGTTGTTGAACGTAATGCCCACCTCGCCCATGTCCCCGATCGGAATGCCGTAATCGGTAAACAGCAGACCGTAATCCCGGTCCAAATTTTTAATGTTCAACAGCCCGATCGTCCCCACGACGCCGGCCAACAGAGCCACCAAAACGAAAGAAGCAATTAGCTTGTTGCTGATTTTCATGTTATACAGCCATCTCATCGACAATTCCTCCAGATTCTATTAGTTCATGATAATTGAATCTACCGCGATCTCTTGTTCGTTCAGCAATCGGTTGCAGTCCAGCAGCAGCATCACCGCGCTTCCGGCCTTGCCGATGCCCGCCACGAACCGGTTGCCTCCGTCGTACAGTTCCGGCGGGGGCACGATGTCGGCAGTATCGATCGACAGTACCTCCGAGACGCTGTCGACGATCAGTCCGATCGCCAAGTCCCCCAGTTCGATCACGATCACGCACGTGCGGTCGGAATACGCCTTCGGCGGCTTGCCGAAACGGATGCGCACATCCATGACCGGAATGATCGTCCCGCGCAAATTGATGACGCCGCGGATATAGTCCGGCATCTGCGGAACCTCCGTGATCAGCTGAATGCCGATGATTTCGGTCACATATTTGATTTCAATCCCATACTGCTCCCGCTCGACCAGGAAAGTCAGATACTTGTCCCGCAGCGAGTCGGTCAGGGAATCCTCTTCTTCCCGTACCCCCATGTCGGCCATTTTTCCATCTCCTCTAAATGTTGTGGGCGTTGCTTCAAACGATTCAGGAGCGAACAACGCTCGCTTCGGACGCATGCGCTTCGTTATGCGAACGGGCGCGCAACAATCCCGCTCCGTCCAGAATCAAGCTGACGCTCCCGTCGCCAAGCAGCGAACAGCCCATCAGACTATCCGCATTTCCCATTTTCCGCAAATATACCGGCAGCGCTTTCACAACCACCTGCTGCTGGCCCAGCAATTCATCCGCAAGCAAGCAAAGCATTCTCCCCTCCTGCTCGATCATCATAAGGATGCCGTCCTCGATCCGGCGCACGTCCGAAGCGATGCCGTAGTGCTTATGCAGGCGCAGGACCGGGTAACACTGCCCGCGCACCAGAATCATTTCGCGGCCGTCGGGATCCTGCAGAAGATCCTCCTTCCGCGCTTTGAAGGACTCCTTGATCGACGTCGTCGACAGGGTGAACCGGGTCGCGCCGACGCGAAAGTTCATGCCGTCGATGATCGACAAAGACAGCGGCAGCTTGAAGGTCATGGTCGTCCCTTCGCCAAGATTGCTATGTACTGATACGGTTCCTCCTACCGCCTCCAGGCTGCGGGTAACGACATCCATGCCGACGCCCCTCCCGCTGTATTCCGTAATTGTCTCTTTGGTTGAGAAGCCCGGCATAAAAATGAGGTTGTAAACATCCCGGTCCGTCATTTCCGTCTCCCCCCGAACCAGTCCGTTCTCCTGCGCCTTTCTCCAAATTTTGTGCTTATCCAACCCCTTGCCGTCGTCCCTCACAAAAATCTGCACTTCGTTGCCGGTATGGTTCGCCCCCAGCGTAATCGTGCCGGCCTTGGGCTTCCCGGCGGCCAACCGCGCCTCGCCGCTCTCGATGCCGTGGTCGATCGCGTTTCGCACCAGATGCATCAGCGGATCGGAGATATGCTCAATGACTTTCTTATCGACCTCGGTCTCCTCCCCGATCAGCTCCAGGCGAATCTCCTTGCCCAGCTTTCTGGTCATATCGCGGACGATTCTCTCCATCTTGCGGAAGGTCGCATGCAAGGGAACCAGTCGAATCGACATCACCTTGTCCTGGAGCTCATGCGAAATTTTCCCCAAATGGGACGATGCTTTCTGAAACCGCCCCAGCTCCAGCCCGTCCAAATCCGGGTTGTGCGTGACCATCGTTTCGGCGATAACCAACTCCCCCACCAGGTCCATCAACTCATCCAGCTTGGCGACATGAACGCTGATATAGTTGGATGCGGACGAAGCGGCGGCTGCCGTGGCCTGACCGCCGCTGGAAACCCGGCCGCAGCGCTTCTGGTCTGCCTTCTCGGTTTCCTTCTCCGCAGAAGTAAGGTCGTTATCGGCGGCAACCGGGCTTGAAACCGGGTTGTCCTCTCTGGCGGGCAGCAGTTGGACGTCCTTGATTCCGCTCATGCCGGAGAAGGCCTGATGCAGCGCCTCAAGCGACGCAGCAGAAGCCATGCGCAGGCGTAGTCCCTGTTCCCGGATCCGTGCGGCAGCGCTTTCATCCCCGGTCAAATCCGCCGGCTCCGATAAGACGGCAGGACAAACCAGCTGCAGCTGCTGTACGATCAGATAAGCCCGGATGTTCTCCATCCCGCCTTCGTCCTCCAGGCTCACCACCGCTTCGTACCGGCAGAGATTCGACTCCGGGCACGAAGCGGCGTCGTCCGCCGTCGGATGCTCGAACCGGTCAAGACAATCGCGGACATGGCCGATGAGCGGCTCGGCATCTCCTCCGGCGTCCACCCCGTTCTTAATCTTGTGCAGCTCCACCTTGGTGAAATCGACGCCTTCCAGCAGCAGATCGGACAAAACCTGGGAGCGGTTGCCCTCCACCTCCGTTTCCTGCTTGCGGATCCACGAAAAAAGATCTTCCGTCGCATGCGCCAAAGCCGCAATATTGTCGTAATGCATCATGGTGGAGGAGCCTTTTATCGTGTGCATGATTCGAAAGATCTCATGAATAGCCTCTATGGAGAACCGGGAGTGTTTATCGCATTCCAAAATGATGTTTTCCAACCGCTCTAGCTGTCCGGTAGTCTCATAGATGTACATGTCGAAGATGGGATCTTGTGTCTGTGAATCGGTCATGTTTACCCCCTATTCTAATGAGATATTTTACACATAAAGGACGAATATACATTTATTTTCTTAATTTCGACAAAAAAACAGACTTCACCTTAGCCGATGCGTCTGTTCAAAACTGCACGGTAGCTGGCTGACATGGCCCTAAGACTTTAGTCCCTATAGCTTTGCGTCCTTCTCTTTCGACAAGTTTGCCTTTATCTAAGAAAATATGCTGTTGTTCATCCACCATCTATTTCGGCAGAAGCGGGCAGAAATGTTACCCGCTCCCCTCTGTATTTTGAAAAAAAGTAGTCTATAAGTCCCGTTTTGTCACAATTCATCCAAAAATGATGTGCTCACGCTCATTTCTTGCCCGGATCGATATCCTGCGGTCTTAATCCCTCCCAAATATTCGGGATATCGACCTTCGCCGGGTCATCAAATACTAGAAAAGCGGTCGGCAGATAACGCTCCCCGTATTCGGAAGAAGGCTTGTTGACGATTTCCCCGCCTTCGTTGACCAATACCGTCGACGACCCGCCGTCCAAATTGGCGGCGATGACCGCGCCGTGCTCCAGCATGATTTGCTGCACGTCGTACAGGCTGGCGCCGATGCTGTAGCCCGGCTGGCGCCCATCGATCACCACGAACAGGATCGCGCCGTCCTCCCGTTGTCCCATGGCCGTTCGCGGAGCGATGCCCCAGCCTTCTTTTTGGCTGCGAATTTGCCCTTTGCCGTTGACGATGATCCGCGGCTGGAACGTGACCGCCTCCTGGATGCCCAAGTCGCTTAATTCCTGTAGCGTGTATTTGCCGGCGATCATTTTCCCCTGCTTGTCCAGTCCGACGATTTGGGTGGATGCCCCCGAGCTGATGCCGTTGTAGAACAGCTTGCCTTGCGAAATGACTACCCCGATCGGCTTGAAGCCGTTGCCTTTCCAGTTCGGATCGGCGAACCCGCCGCCGTTGACGCCGGCGATGGCCCCGGTCCGCTCGACCATGCTGGATACCTTCTCGCCTTTGCCTCGTTTGGCCGGCACGCCCAGGCGAATTTTGGTCGGGTCGTTAACGGTCAACACGTACCCGTGATAGCCGCTGCCCGAGACCTCCTCGATTTCGACCAGCGGCTTGTCGGCCTCATTTACTTCCTCCGTTTGAGGAGGCGCGATCGTATGGGTATCCTTCTCGGTCCCCATCTGCTCAAACTGGGCCTGGTATGCGGCCACCCGCTTGTCCAGTTCCGCTTGGCCGATGATATATTTCGCCCAATGGCGATGCTGCGTCGTAATGAGCGTGTCGGCCATCAAATATCGCATATCGTTTCCGGAGGGGGTAAAGAACAGCCAAATGGCGGCTGCCGCCCCGGCAATCATCAGCGCTAGAACGATCCGGGAAAATAGAAAGAAGAAGCCACGCTTCCGCCGTTTTTTTGCTTGTACGCGTTTCTTTGCACCCGTGCCCTTTTTCACCGACGCGCGGCTGGGCAGTGATGGCGTTGGCATGTTGATGCCTCCTGACTCTCTTGGTTTATCATGCTGTACATATAACGTCCGATCCGGACGAAAGTTTCACAGGCAGCAGAGGAGGCCCATGATCGCGCGGCGACGACGGGCCTCCTCCTGGGTTATATTCACGATTCCATGCACGGCTTCAGCGCCGCTTTCACCCGGCAAACCTCGCCCTGCAAGGCATACAGCTGCCGGAATCCCCGCCTCCGTAAAATCCGGGCGGCTTTGAGCGTATCGTACCGGCGATCCGAGAGAATCAGTACGGGATCTGCCGGCGACAGCTCCTTCTCCCACACGAACGGCAGCCTTCCCAATGAAATATTGAGTGTACCGTCCATATGGCATTCTTCGTAAAAGGACGCGTCGCGAATGTCCAGCTTCTTCGTCTCCGGCGGAAGCGCGGAGCCGCAGTTCAATGCTGCGTCGCCGAGATAGGTCAGGCCCCGAACGGGCCATAACCGCCGGAGCAAGTACCCGCCGATGGCGGCCAGCGATACAATAACGGCCGTGATCATCGGCTTACTCCAACTCGTCCTGCCAGGCCAGCATGCCGCCGGTCATGTTGACGACCTTATAGCCCCGCTCGCCGAGCAGCTCGCAGGCCAGGCTGCTGCGTCCGCCGCTGCGGCAAACGACGATCAGCTCCTCGTCCGGGTTTAGCTCCGCGTGCCGCTCCGGCAACTGCCCCAGCGGGATATGCCGGGCTCCCGGAATATGGCCTTCGGCCCATTCCGTCGGCTCGCGCACGTCCAGCACCGCCACGGATTCGCCCCGTTTCATTCGTGCCGCCAGCTCGATCGGGGAAATTTCTTTGTCCGGTTGAAATGCCATCGATGTCGTCTCCTCTCAAATGGGAATAGGATAGATCAGCCTGCCGCGGTTAGCGGCTCTTGACCAACAGTTCGACTGCCTCCCGAACCAGGCGGCCGGTATCTTTGCCCTGGGCCTGTTCCTCCACGATGCACTGCTGCAAATTCTCCGCGACGATTTGCGCCATCGCCTTATCCGCCGCATTCCGCGCGGCGGACAATTGGCTGACGACCTCTTTGCAGGGCTTGCCTTCCTCCATCAAACGGAGTACGCCGCGCACCTGACCTTCGATTCTTTTCAATCGTAGCTTCAATTCGTCTCCGTAGACATAATCCTCGGCCATGACTTGCCCTCCTTCCATAAAACCGCGGTTTATATCGACAAGAACTCATCTTGATCCGTGCTTTGCAGCACGCCTTATGCCTCGCCAACATACCCCCATGGGTATCATTGTATAAAATCGCGGACGCGACGTCAAGCGGACGAACATGCCCCTGCCAGATGATCTGCAACCGATCGGGCATAAAAAGAGGAAGAGCCTGGACGCTCCTCCTCTTCCTTGGTTAAAGCCTTTTTGCCCTCGCCGCCAGCCTTATTGCAGCGTAATTTCCTTTTCCCAGCTCAATTCCTTGCCCTGCTCGTTGGCGAACACGAAGGCGGCCTTGCCCTTCTCACCTTTCATCTCGTCCGGATAGAAGAATCCCATAAATTGCCCGTCCCCGCTGATGTAGAAGCCGTCTCCCCCGTTTTGACCGTGTTGGATCGCCTCTTCCAGCGTGTTGACGATGTTGTTGTTGTCGGATACCCACTTCATCTCTTTCAGCACGTAGCCTTCGGGCGCTTTGGCGACCTGAAAATCGAAGCTGCCGCCCTCGGCGATCGGTTTCGGCGTCTGGTCGATGATGATCAGGATTTGTTCATCGCCAGCGGCCGCATTAGCAGCATCGTTGCCGTTCGTCGCCCCATTCTCCGTATTTGCTTGATCGGTCTCCCCCTGATCGGCATTCGCCGGCGCGGGATCCGTTACCCCCGTGGTGCCGTTCTCGGCATTTTGCTCCGTGTTTGCGGGATTGGCATTGTTCTCCGGCGCTCCGGTCAACGTCCGGGTCCCGCAAGCGCTGAGCGTCAGCACAGCCGCCAAAGCGGCAATCAGTAAAATGGATTTAGGTTTCGTCATGGTTTTCTCCTCCGTGATCTTTTAATGTAAAGTAAAAGGCTACTCCTCGCTGCGTATTAAAGGCGCCGTAGGCGCTGTCGTGAAGCTCCAATATATGCTTGACGATCGCCAGCCCCAGCCCCGTTCCTCCGGATTTGCGGTCCCGCGAGCGCTCCGCCCGGTAGAAATGGTCCCAGATGCGCTTCAGATCCTCTTCGGCGATGGCGGGTCCGTCATTCTCGATCGTAGCGGTGATATGCCCGTCGACGTCCCGGCGCAATCCGATACGGATCGTACTTTGCTCCTTGGCATGGCGAATGGCATTGCTTAACAGATTCAGGACTACCTGCTCGATGCGTTTCGGGTCCGCCCAAACCGGCAAGTCGTCAGATACGCTCATCGTTCCGTTGGCCTCTTCACTCAAGCTTAAGTCGATATGAAGCCCTTTGGTCTCCATCTGTTGGGAAAAGGACTCGGCCACCCGCTTCATCAAGCCGGCCAGGGAGAAGCTCCGGGGATGGAGCTGCACCGCCTTCACCTCGAATTTGGACAGCTCCAGCATATCCATGATCAAGGCGTTCATCCGGTCGGTTTCGCTGACGATCAACGCGAGGTAACGCTCTTTCTTGTCGTCCGCCACGCCGTCCTGCAGCCCCTCCGCAAACCCTTTGACGATGCCGAGCGGCGTTTTCAGCTCATGCGAGATATTGGCGATCAGCTCTTTGCGCAATTCCTCCGACCGTCGCTTCTCCTCCACGTCGTCCTGCAGTCGCTGGTTCGCCCGGGTCAATTCTTGCAGCGCTTGATCCAAATTGCGCGACAGCCGCGACAGACTGCGGGACAGCTGCCCGAACTCGTCCTTTGCCGCCACCTCCGGCGCCGCGGTGAAATCCAGCTCCGCCAACCGCGCCGCCGTGCGATTCAGGGCCAGCAGCGGCCGCGAGACCATCCGCGAGTAGATCAGCGACAACAGCACGACCAGCATAGCGATGAGCGGCGCCAGATAAACCACATACCGCTGCAAAATCTCCACCGCTTCCCCAACCGGCTGCAGCGACGTCATCGCGATCATGTAGCGGGGACCGGCCGTCCCTTGATTAACCAGCGGCTGCAGGAGCACGGCGTATTCGACGCCGCTCCACTTGTCCCGCCACTCGAAATGGACCTGCGACCCGCTTTGCAGCCGCGCTTCGCCGGACGGGTCGTTCGCGGTCTGCTGCATCCAGGCGCGAAGCGCGTCATCGATCAACGTATCCTGATAGAGCGGATTGTAGGAGCGCTGCTCCGGCAGCAGAAAATCCGTCACCTCTCCTTCCGCCCGCACCAAGCCCGGTTCGGGCCCGGGGGTCGCCTCCGCGGCCGGACGAACGTCGACGGGATGCATGATCGCGTCCCGCTCATCCATATACATGCCATCTACCATAAGTCGATCGCCGACCTCGACCAGCGGAATGTCCTCGAGCGTCATCCCTTCCGCCGGAATCACCACTTTCACCGTCTTGCCGCCAGCGGCCCTCAGATCGACGTAATAAGGCTCAAAGCCGATTTGTCCATATTGCCGGTTCAAAAGGGCGGTGCTGGCGTCCTGCCGGTTCATGAACTCGCCCAGCAGCCGCGAAACCCGCTTTTCATCGGCAGGATCCTGCCCGTATTCCTCGGCGAAGCTCTCCATGCTCCCGGCCAGCCGGTCGATTTTGGTGCCCCGGTAAAACCGCTCAAAGAACAGTCCCTCCGCCGCCATCACGATCGAAAAAGCAAGCAGGACCAACGCCGACGTCACGATGAACAACTTAAAAACAACGCTATGCCTCTTCATGGCTTCGTATCGAATTTATAGCCCGACCGGATGACCGTGCCGATATAGCGGCCTTCGTCCCCCAGCTTGGCTCTCAATTTTTTGACATGGGTGTCCACCGTGCGCGCATCCCCCAAATAGTCGTAGCCCCAGACGGCATCCAAGATCGTCTCGCGGGTCAGTACCTTTCCATAATGCTTGACCAGGAAGAGCAGCAGATCGTATTCCTTCGGCGATAAATTGACCGGCTCGCCCGCTGCGGACACGGCATGCGCCTCCCGGTTGATCGACAGGCTCCCGAAGGCTAATGTCCCGCTTTCCCGGCCGACCGTGCCCTCTTTTCTTTTCATCAAAGCGGTGGCGCGGGCGACCAGCACCCTCGGGCTGAGCGGTTTCGTGACGTATTCGTCGGCGCCGAGCTCGAACCCGAGGATCTGATCGTCGTCTTCGGCCCGGGCCGTAATGATGATGATCGGCACGTCCGATTTGCCGCGGATCCGCCGGCACACCGACCACCCGTCCATTTCCGGCATCATGATGTCCAGCACGACCAAGTCGACGGGGATTTGATCGAAGAGCTCCAGCGCAATCCGGCCGTTCTCCGCTTCATGCACTTCCCATTGTTCTTGTTTAAAATAGTCCGTTATAAACTCGCGCATCAGCGCATCGTCTTCCACCAGCAATATGCTTCGTTTCATCCGTCATCACCTATGCACGTATTTTGACCTGCGATGATCGCTTCTATGAATTCGGGCGGCACCTCCATCTCCCCTGCAAGACCATTATAAGAGAGACTTGTGTACGCCGTGTGTATTTGAGGTGACCGCCATGATCTAGTTAAATAAAGCTAATATAAATATAAAAGGATGAGCCGTTATGCTCATCCTTTTCCGCCATTGTTGATTTAAATCTTGTACGCCTTCATCGCTTTGCGCAGCTCTTTGAAGGTTGGGCGTTTGCCGTACAGCAGGACGCCGGTGCGGTATATCTTCGCCGACAGCCAGCCGAACGCGAAGATCGCGACCGCGAGCACCGCCAGGGAGATGACGATTTCCCAGATCGGCGGCTCGCCGATGCCGACCCGGACGATCATCGAGACCGGCGAGACGAACGGGATGTAGGAGCTGACCTTCATCAGCAGCGAATTCGGGGTGCCGAGGCTGAAGATCCCGATGTAGAAGGAAGCCAGCGACAGCATGGTGATCGGCATCACCGCTTGGCCCAGCTCCTCCGTCCGGCTCACGAGCGAGCCGACGGCGGCGAACAACGTGGCGTAGAGGAAGTAGCCCAGGATGTAGAAGATCAGACCGAGTACCAGGACTTCCACGCGGATATCCGCCAGGTTGAGGTTAAAACCCGCGAGTATCGGCTGATTGTACGGCAGCGAAACGTTGATGGCGATGACTGCGGCAAAAATTACGATTTGCAGCAGGCCGATAAAAAACATGCCGATGATTTTGCCGAACATCTGCGCGAGCGGCGAAACGCTGGTAATGAGGATTTCCATGATGCGCGAGCTTTTCTCCGCGGTGACTTCGGCCGATATCATGTTGCCCGTCATCATGATCGTCATGAAGAACAAGATGATCAGCACGTACACGAGCACGAAGTTAATGACCCCGGCCTCCTGCGCCTTCTGCCCGGATTCGCCTTCGCCGCCGGCTTCCGCCGACGCCTTCACCGCATCGATTTGGACCGGGGCGTTCAACGCGGCGATTTGCTCGTCGCTCAGCATGCCCTTCGTCAAATATCCCGCCTTGACGTTTTGCAGCGCCGCCTGCAGCGCGGTTTGCAGCCCCATTTTCAGGCTGTCAGACTTGGAGGTATAGGTAACCGCAGGGAATACGCCGTCCGTCCCTGCCGCAAATTGCAAGTATCCGTCAATGTTGCCGGCTTCCAGCTCTTGATTCAGCGCGGCGGCGTCCATGTTCTCGAAAGGCACCAGCGTGTAGCCGGCGCCCGGCTGCTTCGCCGTGTATTCCTCGAGGGATTTCGCCAGCTCCTGCTGTTCGCCGTAAACGAGGCCGATCTTGGCCGGCCCCTCGTCGCCCCCCGTAAATTTATCGATGAAATAAGGCACATGCAGGCCGATGGACACGAGCAGGGCCAATACGAGCGTGGTAATGATAAACGATTTCGTTCTGACCTTGTTCATAAACGTAAAGCCGATGACTGTCCCCATTTTATTCATTCGACTCACCTACCTCTTTGATAAAGATTTGATTCAGCGTCGGCTCCTTGATCTCGAAGTGCTCCACCTCGCTGACTTCCATCGCCCTGCGCAGGATTTCCTGGGCCGCCGATACTTGCGAGATGCGGATCAGGTACCCGCGTTCTTTGCGCTCGACCTTCTCCACGCCGGCCAAAGCCTCCAGCCCCGTCACTTCCCCGGCCGTATGCAGCAATACCTCTTCGCGCGGGTAACGCTTTTTGATGTCCCGCAGATTGCCCTGCAGCACGGTTTTCGAGCGGTCCAAGATCGTGATGTTGCGGCACAGCTCCTCGACATGCTCCATCCGGTGCGTCGAGAACAAAATGCTGGTGCCCTGGTCGCGCAGCTCCTTGACGGTGGCCTTCAGCAGCTCGACGTTAACCGGATCCAGTCCGCTGAACGCTTCGTCCATAATGACGATCTTCGGCTTGTGCACGACCGCGGCGATAAAGCCCATTTTTTGCTGATTGCCCTTGGAGAGCTCCTCGATTTTCTTGTCATAGTACTCCGGCACCTCGAAGCGGCCAAGCCAGTATTTCAAGCTCTTGTCGGCTTCGGAGGCCGACATGCCGCGAAGGCGCGCCAGGTAGATGATCTGGTCGCTGACCTTGACCTTCGGATATAAGCCGCGTTCCTCCGGCAAATAACCCATCCGATGCTGCAGCTCGTTGCTGTAGGGCTTGCCGTCATACAGGATGCGCCCGCCGTCGGGATAGATCAGTCCCAGCACCATCCG
Source organism: Paenibacillus macerans (assembly GCF_050565405.1). Taxonomy (GTDB): domain Bacteria; phylum Bacillota; class Bacilli; order Paenibacillales; family Paenibacillaceae; genus Fontibacillus; species Fontibacillus macerans_B. Next base: position 27,065 of record NZ_JBNYYG010000042.1, read on the forward strand.
CATCGTCGTCGTTTTGCCGGCGCCGTTCGCGCCAAGCAAGCCGTAGATCTCGCCTTCCTCGACTTGCAGCGAGATTTCGCTGACGGCGGTTTTTTCGCCAAACTGTTTCATCACTTTTTCCAAAACCAATGGATTTGCCATATTCCCTCTCCTTCTTTGTTCCGGATTCATTCATGCCATTAATAGTGGATGGCCGTACCCCATTCCTGCTTCGCCGGCGGATGTCCTTCGATCCATAGCTGCAGGATTTCCTCCAGCTCAAGGCTGCGGGTTTGGATTATCTGCAAGCCCTTGGCCGTAAGGCTGCGCTCCAGCTCCCCTTCGCTCGGCTCCTGTACGATGAGCTTGGTGACCGATGGCCCCGTCTCCCGCATGATGACGACGGCCTCTTCCGGGAGCGCCACAGGCGCAAATCCGCTTCCGCGAATCCAAAGCTCTTTCCAGCTTCCGAAAAGCTCATCCTTTTCCGCCATTCCCAGCAGTTGCCCTTGATGAACAAGTACGATATAATCCGCAAGCCGTTTCACCTCTTCAACGATATGCGTGGCGATCAGAATCGTCATGTCCTCGCCGGCCATAAAGTCCCGAAGCTCGTCGATCATGCTTTTCCAAGCGAACGGGTCCAATCCCGAGGAAGGCTCGTCGAGCAGCAGCAGTTTCGGCCTGACCGCCAGCGCCACCGCGATTTCGAATTTCCGCCGCTCCCCCTTGGACATCCGGTTCAAACGTTCATTCCGCGGCACGTTGAACCGGTTCAACAAATTCTGGAAACGCTCCTCTTCCCACGTCGGATACCAATGGGACCGGAAATGCGCCGCCGCCTCCGCGGTCATGAAGTTCTCCTCGAGTTCGGGCGCTTCGGGCACGTATCCGATTCGCTGCCGCTGCTGAAGCGGCAGCAGGCCGGCGTAAGTCTCCCCGAACCAGCGAATCTCCCCTTCATCCGGCAAAAGGGTTTGCTGGATCATTTGCATCATAGTGCTTTTTCCCGAGCCATTAGGCCCGACCAAAGCGACGATATACCCGCTTGGCACTTGCAGATGAAGCGGTCCGATATTTTTGCGACGGCCCCGTTTGAGCGCTCCGACGAGCTCGATTGCCATAGGTTGTTCCATCAGTCCGTATCCCCCTTGCTTTGCGACGGATCGTATTTCTGCTTGATGATTTGCAAAAACAGCTGCCTCAGCTCTTCTTCCCCGTACTTCAGCGATTTCCCGGTATCGACGGCCGCCTCGATGGCTTCCTTGACGACCGCCGTGCGGTATTCGTCGCGTTCATCCGTGGTGACCTTGGCGACGAACGTACCCGTTCCCTGCCTCGTTCGAAGCAGGCCTTCGCTCTCCAAATCCTGATACACCCGGCGAACGGTGATGACACTGCAGTTCAGGGCGCCGGCGAACTCCCGGATCGAAGGCAACAGCGTGCCTTCCTCGATCTCTCCGCTCACGATCAACGACCTGAGTTGCGACTCGATCTGATGGTACAGCGGCGCAGCGCTATTTTCATTTATCTGAATGGGAATCCACACCTTTCTATTCACCTCCGCCTTCCGCCACTAGTTCAAGGCCCTCCATCTAAGCTAAATCCCGCATAGCCAGCTTGCGTCGCGTCATCGCCCCAAACAGGGACAAACCCAGTACCCCGCCGACCAGCGCTCCCCACATCAGCGGCGACAGAAGGACGTAGCGCCCGGAGTAATCCATCGTGAAAGACATCAGGTTGCCGCCAAACCAATCTATCGCATAAGCCGTGAATCCGAAAACAGCCATCAGGACCAGCGACATCCATAAATACACCTTGCCCTTTTTCAGAAGTTCGTAGTAGATGAACGCCCCGTTAATGAACAAGCCATACCCGGTCCATGTTAACGCGAACGCGATAAATCCGCCCAAGTCGAGCTCTCTTCGCAATCCTATCGCATAGAACACGACGTAAAATATGATCCCGTTAAACAACATCATTGCCCCCAGCTGGATCAACCTGCTCCGCATGATCGTCTTCAGCGGAATCGGCAACGTCCGATAGTAACGCAGCATTTGGGTGTATGAATCTTCTTTCAGATAGCTAAAGGATCGCCGCGAAAAAAAGAAACCGGTGAACGGGATCATCGACAGCATGAGAAAATCGGCCATCGGATTCAGCACGAACCCCGTCTCAGCGCTTGAGCGGACCATAAAACCGAGGAATAGCGAAATATACAGCATAAATATCACGTTCCAAATCAGGAATAGCCGATCGCTGCGCAAATCCTTGTAAAAAATGACCCAAGCGTCCTTCCAACTATCCAAGTCGATCAACCTCGCTTTGCCTTTCATTTTCACTGTGCTTACTGTTTATATCTTTATACACAGTATATACTGCGCTTATCGATGTGTCAACCCGCCCTACTCAACAAGCAAAAAAACGCAAGTGGCGGGAATCTCCTTGGATTCCCGCCACTCGCGTTTTCGCTTAGGGACAGTATGTCGGTTAACCATATGACGATGCATGTATCGGGCCTTTGCGTCCGACAGCGGCGGGCGCTAAGCGCCTAAAATTACTTCCCAGACCGGCTTCGTATGGCCGCCCGGATACATCAAGTACAGCAGCACGTACACGGCCACGCCGGTAATCGCGGTGCAGAACCAGATGACGGAAGTCGTTCTCCCCCATTTGCGGTGTTTGGCGTATTTCGCCTTGAAGCCAAGCACCAACGTGGTAATGCCGAAAACGGCGGCGACGGTCGCCAGCACGATGTGGAAAACCAGGAAAGTCTGATAATACCCTTTGAGGTTGTCCGGTCCGCCCCACGACGTATTGCCGATAAATACGGTACGCGACATATAAATGATGAAGAACAACAGTGCGGCCGCTGCGGCGGCGATCATCGTCTTCTTATGGGCTTCCCGTTTCCCTTTGATGATCAGTCCCCAGCCGATGGCCACCAGCACCGCACTGATCACGATAAAAGAAGTGCTTAGCGTTGGGAATAACGTGAACAGATCCAATTTGCATCCTCCTAAATGTTTTGTAAGCGACTACTCCACTGATAAATCTCCGAACAAAACTTGCTTCGTAAGGAGCGGCTTGGTTTTCTTAGCGTTTGCTCCTAACCAAAAACCTCGGCGCTGTCCCACCCTCCGATTCCGAGCGAGTACGCTCGGCAATAGCGGTAATTTTGGGCGCTATTCCACCACTTTGGCGCCTTTTCGGAAAAATAAGGGAACTTTATGGCGCTATTTCGCTGTGAAAAAACGAAAAAAGAGTCTTTTCCCCGCTGCTTGTAGGAAATAGGGCCAAATAATTCCCTTATTGAAGCCACAACTGGTCAAAAAGCCAATTTAGCGCCCTTTTGTACCGCTATCCTATTCCTTGTAATTCCTCATGAGCCCCGGGACTGCTCTTTGCGTTCACGCCAAACGGGCATGGACGTTCCTGCGCTTGCTTGGACCGCTCCTACGGCTCGCGGCGGACATTCCCATGCGGCCGCACCTGCGGCGGCGTATTTAACGGCGCCTCCAGCGCCGGAGGCGCCATGTCGTCATCCTCGGCGTTCTCGCGGTTTTCCTGCTTATACCACTGGAAGAACACGTAGGCCAGCATCGACGCAAAAATGATCTCCTGCGTGAATTTCATCAGGATGCCGCCCACCTGCTGATCGACGTCCGGCTGCAGGTAGCCAAAGAACTGCGGCCCGCCGAATTGCCGGAGCAGCATGGACGGATCGCCCGACACGCAGTACCCCATCGCCCGCGCCCAGACACTCGGATCGCTGTAGGTGGCGTAAAGCGGCTGATCCGCAAAAATGATCAACCCGCAGGCCGGCGTCAGCAGCACCATGTTCAGGAAGATAAAGCCCATTTTTTTCAATCCGTTCGCCCCGGCCCGTTCCGGCAGCGGATTTACGAGCGTCCACCACATCAACACCGCCGCAACGAACAATACGAGATAATACAACCGATGCACGCCGAAATGCAGCATCACGTAATCATGCACCACCGGAATGTGGTAAAACGAAAACAGCCCGTTAAACACGACCGCAGCCACGATCGGGTGGGTCAGGAATTTCAACGCCCGCAGCGGACTATCGGCCAGAAAGGCGGCCATCCGCCGCCAAACCCAAGGCGGCAGCCCCAGCATCAGCAGCGGCGGAGCGACCAAATAGGACATGGCCATGCTGAGCATATGAAAGCTGAACATCATGTGCCCCAGCAGTTCCACCGGACCGCCCTGGGCTACGTACAGCAGCAGTATGCCGGCTACGAACAGCGTTTTTCGCCCCGCCGAAACGTTCTCCCGCGGCGCCCATCTCCCGCCGCCCGGTCCGATCAGCACGAAATATCCCGCGGTAACCAGCAGGACCACCGCCAATAATACCGGGCTCCATACATCCGCAAAATTAAAATATTCTAATCCCAGCACGGCAAACCCTCCTTCCGCCCCGATGTTAGTTCTGTCCAAATTGTGAACGCGCCCCCAAATGCAGACAAAAACGGTGACAGCGTCCCGAAGGACGGTACCGTTTCTGCTCAATGGAGTTTCATTAGGTTTATTTTACAGCGCCGGATAAACCCGGAAAAGAGGGGGCCCGCCCAACGTGCGAGACCCGCCTCTCCAAGGTTTACCACCACATCCAGTACAAAGCGGCAATGATCGCGGTAAAAGCGACGAAAAATCCGCCGGCCATGAAGATGATCGGAATCAAATGGCCTTTATCCTTCATGTGCATCCAGTAACCGAGCTGCACCAGCACCTGCAATACCGCCATCACCAGCAGTAAAATCACGGTAAAGGCGGTGTTGACGCCGCCGGCCGCAACCGCCGCGAAAGCGATCAACGTCAAGATGATGGAGAAAATGAACGCGATGATATGTTTTTCCGGACCTTCATGCCGCTGACGGTGTTTGACCGCCTGCGTGCCGTTCGATTCCTGATTGGTCATCCGTTAAACCACCTTTCCGAGCAGGTAGACAACCGTGAAAATGAAAACCCACACGACGTCGATAAAGTGCCAGTAAATAGCCGACACATAAACCTTCGGCGCCGTAACGACGGTCAGGCCTTTCTTGAACAATTGGCCGATCAGCAGCGAAATCCACAGGATCCCGAACAACACGTGAGCTCCGTGGAACCCGACCAGCGTATAGAATGCCGAGCTGAACGCACTTGTCGTCATCCCGTATTCTTCATGCAGGACATATTCGGCAAACTCGTAAATCTCCAGGATCAGGAACGCCAGGCCGAGCAATACCGTGACGGCCAACCAGCCGGACAGCTTCCTTTTGTCGCCGCGGTGCATCGCCTGGATGGCGAACACGCTCGTCAAGCTGCTGACCAGCAGGATAAACGTGGCGGCCGCCGTCATTGGCAGATTGAACAGTTCGCTGGCGGATGGGCCGTCGGCGATTTGATTCCGCAGCGTCAGGAAAGTGGCAAACAGCGTACCGAACAATACAGCCTCGCCCCCGAGAAACAACCAAAAGCCCAGGATCTTGTTGCGGCCTTCCAGCGTCGCCTTCTCCGGCTCATGCGGCAGCGTGCCGGCCGCGTGCGATGTATGCGGTGTAGTCATGCTTTGACCCCCTTCCCATTCAGTTCATCCGGTTCGATGTGCCAGCCGTGGTCGTCGAACAACGAACGGAGCAGCATCGACAGGAAGGTGATCGCCAGGCCGATCCCGACTACGATATAGTTGTTGAACAGGAAGTTCATCAATCCGTTGCCGAAATCGTCATTGGTGAACATGAAGCCCAAACCGGCGATGAACAAGCCGACCGACATCACGAACGGAAGAATCGTCGGGGACGGCATATGGATCGGTCCGACCGGCTCCGCAGGCGTCATCTCCTGGTTTCCGGCCATTTTCTCTTTCCAGAACGCGTCGATGCCGCGTACCAGGGGAATTTGCTTGAAGTTGTATTCTTCCGGCGGCGAAGGAATCGCCCATTCCAGCGTGCGCCCATCTTCCCAAACGTCGCCCGGAACGCCCTTCGGCTGTCTGGCCGTGATCCCGATGTTGATCAGGAACATAATCACGCCTACGCCCATCAGGAACGCGCCGACCGTACTGATCAGGTTCATCAGATCAAAGCCCTGATTCGGCAAGTACGTAAAGACGCGGCGCTGCATCCCGATCAAGCCGAGGAAATGCTGAATGAAGAACGTCATGTGGAAGCCGATAATAAACGTCCAGAACTCTACTTTGCCAAGCTTTTCGCTTAACATGCGGCCGAACATCTTCGGCCACCAGTAATGCAGTCCGGCGAACAACCCGAGTACCAAACCGCCGACGATGACGTAATGGAAATGCGCTACGACGAAATACGTATCATGGTATTGGTAATCCGCAGGCGCCGAAGCCAGCATCACGCCGGTGACCCCGCCCATGACGAACGTCGGGATGAAACCGGAGGCAAACAGGTTTGCCGTCGTGAACCGGATTTGCCCGCCCCACATGGTGAACAGCCAGTTGAAGATTTTGATCCCCGTCGGAACGGCGATCAGCATCGTGGCGATGGAGAACAGCGCGTTGGCGACCGGCCCCATCCCCGTCGTGAACATATGGTGCGCCCAGACCATGAAGCCGAGGAAGGCGATCAGGATCGTGGCGAACACCATCGAGCTATATCCGAATAGCCGCTTGCGCGAGAACGTACTCACGACTTCGGAAATCACGCCGAAGGCCGGCAAAATTAAAATGTACACTTCGGGGTGACCGAAAATCCAGAAAATATGCTGCCACAACACCGGGTTGCCGCCGCTTTCAACATTAAAAAAGTTAGCGCCGAGAATCCGGTCGAACGTCAGCAGGACGAGCCCTACCGTAATCGCCGGAAAAGCGAACAGAATCATCGCCGACGTCACGAAGGTGGTCCAGGTAAACATCGGCATGCGCATGAAGGACATGCCCGGAGCGCGCATCGTAATGATCGTGGCCAGGAAATTGATGCCGCCGATCAACGTGCCGAGACCGGCAATCTGCAGGCCGATCGTATAGAAGTCGACCCCGTGCGTCAAGCTGTAAGTCGTTGACGACAGCGGCGTATAGGAGGTCCAGCCGGCATCCGGGGCGCCGCCCATAATCCAGCTGAGGTTCAGCAGCAAGCCGCCGAACAGGAACGTCCAAAATCCGAGCGCGTTCAAAAAAGGAAATGCCACGTCGCGTGCCCCGATCTGCAGCGGAATCACCGCATTCATCAAGGCGAAGATGACGGGCATGACGCCAAGGAAAATCATCGTCGTGCCGTGCATCGTAATCAATTCGTTAAACTGCTGCGCGGTAACAAAATCGTTCATCGGTTTGGCAAGCTGTACGCGGATCAGCAGCGCTTCGATCCCGCCGATTCCGAAGAAGAAGCCGCCCGCCACTAAATACAAAATGGCGATTTTCTTATGATCGACCGTCGTTAACCAGTCCATCAACCCCTTGTGCCGCTTGACACTGTGAGCATGAGCCAAGGTTTGTACCTCCTTTAAATTCCTATCTCATCCATGCCGTCCTAAGAGGCACTCAAGATCAATATGATAATTTGCTGTTCGCCAAATAGTCGGCGATCGCTTCGATCTCCGCATCCGTCAGCCCGAGATCTTCCTTCGGATTTGGCATTTTGTTGCCCGGTTTCACTTTTTGCGGATCTGTCAGCCATTCCACCAAATTATCCTTGACCGGCTTGCCGTCGATCGGCTTGCCCGATGCTTCCGCATTATGTAGAATGCTCGCCACCGTTTCCCTGCTGCCGATGCCCGTCAGGTTAGGCCCGACAGGACCGCCTTGGTCGCCTACCGCGTGGCAGCTCAAGCATTGCGACTTGAACACTTCGGCCACGGCCGGATCCTGGATCGTTTGCACCGGAGCTTTCATCGCGTCAACCCAACGATCGAACGACTCCTGGCTAACCGCTTTGACTTTGAATTCCATGAAGGCATGGGATTTCCCGCACAGCTCGGCGCACTTCCCGAGGTAAACCCCTTCGTTCGTGGCTTCCAGCCAAGCTTTATTGATCGTTCCGTCCGTGTTCGTATCGGTTTTGCCGCCGAGCGAAGGAACCCAGAAGGAATGCAGCACATCGGCCGTTTTCAGCTCGAGCGCGATTTTCTTGCCCGTCGGAATGATCAGATCCTGGGCCGTCGTAATGCCGTATTCCGGATAGGTGAACTCCCACCAGAACAAATGCGACGTTACTTTCACTTTTACAGCGTTTGCATCTTTCGAGTAGTCCTCCCCAAACGCAAACACCTTCTGTACCGTAGCAACCGCCAGAATCAGCACGAGGACCAGCGGAATGGCCGTCCAAATGATCTCCAGCTTATGGTTGCCTTCGACTTGTTTCGGAATTTCGGTTTGCCCCGGCTTGCGGCGGAACTTGATCCACACATAAGCGGCGATCCCGAAAACAATCAGCATCACGACCACCATGATCGTGATCGACAGCGTAATTAACCCGAGTTGCCCCTCTGCTACCGGTCCCTGTGGTCTGAGCACGGACAAATCTTCGCGGCCGCATGCGGACAGGAGGAGCGATAGCGCAAACAAAGGCAACAGCCGCTTTACAGCCTTCCACGGTTTCATCATTCATCTACCCCACTTCTTACGTTTTCTTCCGTTGCATCACAAGGATTTCCAGCTGAACCAGCCTAAAAATCTACCCGCCTATCACGGAAACTGCATTCCTGTCAATTACAACAATCACCTATTAAATATATGATCGAACCCCTGTTTTGTCAATGATTCAGGGGGAGTTCACAAATTGTTCAAAAAGCCCGAAAGGCGCATCACAAAAGGTTTTGTTAGCGTTTTCTACGTTTCGAAGGCTGTCGAAAGGGCTGCCAATTGTGAACGCTTCTTCGCGTTTTTCAGCCTTTTTTCGCTCCGCTTCATTTTTGACATTTCTTTAAACTTTATTTCACTGTTGTGTGAATTCATAAATTCAGGCTTATTACATCAAGCGATTGCTTCCGTTGCGGATTCTTTCAACACACTATGGAATGGATGAAGCAAGAAATGTGAATAGGGGGCTAAATCGGAGAAAACAGCTTTGAAAGCTTAGGCTAGGCCCGGCCGAAAACAAGATCCGATGCCGAATACGCTTCATACTGACGGCGTCCTATAGCGAAGCGACTTCCACGTAACGTAGCGGACCGAGATGACCTTATTCGCCCATTTCCCGGCTATTTCCCGCTGTATCGGACTCCAGAGACCTTATTGGGCTCTCAAGGCGGCCATTTAGCCCCTTTTGACCGAAATAAGGTCTCCTCGGTCCGTTAAAATTGCAAAATGTCCAAATGAGAGCTAATAGAGGCTCTGGGGTCCGTTAGCTCGCGCACCACCACGGTTACTGCCGCAACCGATAACCCGCGGCATACCGCTTTACCCCGAGGCGGAGCAAAAAAAAAAGAGAGCTGCGCTCTCTTTTGCTCTCTTCTCAGTTCGTCAACACCACCGGCCCCTCTTCCGTAATGGCCAGCGTATGCTCATAATGGGCGCCAAGGCTACCGTCCGCGGTCCGGATCGTCCAACCGTCGTCCTCCCATAGCACGGCTCCCGTCTCGCCTCCGGTAAAGATCGGCTCGATCGTAATGACCATGCCCGGCTGCAGCGTTACGCCGCTGCGCGGTCGGCCGAAATTCGGCACGTCCGGCGCTTCGTGCATCATCCGTCCGATGCCATGGCCGATCAGCGGCTTGACGATGCCGATGTGCGCGGATTGTGCCACGCGCTGCACCGCATAACCGATATCGCCGATTTTTTGTCCCGCCTTCGCTGCCCCGATGCCGGCCATCAAGGCCTTTTCGGTCTCCGTCAGCAGCTTCTCCGCTTCGTCGCTCACTGTCCCGATCCGGTAGGACCAGCCGGAATCGGCCAGCCAGCCGTTTTTATTGACGACGATGTCGATCGTCACGATATCTCCCTGCTGCAGCTTGCGCTCTCCGGGAAAACCGTGGCATACCACATCGTTGATCGATGCGCACGTGGCGAACGGAAACCCCCGGTACCCTTTCTGCTCCGGGGTCGCGCCCCGCCCCGCCAAAAACGACTCCACAAAGCCGTCGATTTCCAGCGTTGAAATCCCAGGTCCGATCATTTTGCCGATTTCGCGGTGGCATTCCGCCAAAATGCTTCCCGCCTCCCGGATCCGGGCGATCTCCTCCTTCGATTTTAAACGTACCTTCACGTCCCGATTCTCCTCCCGCGGTGCCAATGGATTGATGTGTCGCGTTGTTTCCAATGGTTTAATATATGTTGTCATACAAGAAAAAAAACGTCCCGGGCGCCTAATGTGTGCGCCGGAACGGTCGTAAGCTTACTCTTCTGGGTCAGGAAACGGATGAATCCAGCTTCCCAAGCTCATGTTCAACTAGGTGGGTCAATTCCTCTTCGTAGCCGCCCATAATGCGATATTTGCGGACATATTCTTTCACGAACTTTTTCGGATCTTTCGGTTTGAAGATTCGGGTCATTTCCCGTAAACTTTCTTTCACTTCATCATGACCTTTCGTTGCCATACTAATTCCCTCCCAGAACGCTTAAGGTAAATGCTCCGATTTTGAGAACGCCGAAAAGTGTTTGTTCAATTCATGAAGTCGGTGCCGGCAATTTGCTTGGAAAGACCTCCTATTGTCTTATTGTAACATATTCAACATCAGGTTTCAGCTTTCTTCCAAACATACATTTTTTATCCGATTTCCTCATTAATATTTATAAGTTGGACTAAAGGGTAAAATACAGGTACGATTCCATCGCCGGTTGTTTTGACTTGAAGAGGAGTGATCGCATGGCTTATCAATCGCCGAAAATCATCATTTTATATGCCAGTTACGGAGACGGCCATTATCAAGCGTCCAAAGCGATCGAAGCGGGCTTTCGCCGGAAAGGCGTCCCGGATGTCGTCCTGCTCGATTTGATGGCCGAAGCCCATCCGCTGCTTAATGAGTTGACCAAATTCGTCTATTTGCAAAGCTTCAAAACGATCCCTTCCCTTTATGGCTGGGTGTACAATGCCACCAAGGAAATGCAGCCGGAGGCTTCGCTTCTGGGGGTCGTCAATTCCTTTGGCCTTGGTAAGCTGCGGCAAACGCTCAAAAAAGCCCGACCCGACCTGATCATTCATACCTTCCCCCAACTGGCGATGCCCAAGCTGCTGAAACGGACCGGCCAATCCCTGCCGCTAGTGAACATCGTCACCGATTTCGACCTGCACGGACGCTGGATCCACCCCGGCGTGGACCGATACTACGTGCCAACCGACGACATGAAGCAGGAAATGATCGCCCGCGGCATCGTCGAGGACCGCATCCTGGTCAGCGGCATTCCGCTGAAACCGGACTTCTGCCGGCCGCAGGAGCAACCCCATAAAGTGATAAGACAGCTAGACCCGGGCAAAAAAACGGTTCTGCTGATGGCCGGCGCTTACGGCCTCATGACGGGAATCCGCTTGATCTGCGAGCGGTTGGCCGCCGGCGGGTATCAGGTCGTGGTCGTATGCGGACGCAACGAGGAACTATATCGCGGCCTGCGCCAGCATCTGGGCGCGGAACCCGCGGTACACCTGCTGGGTTATGTCCAGGATGTAGCCGGACTGATGCGGGCCAGCGACTGCATCGTGACGAAGCCCGGAGGGATCACGCTGTCGGAGGCGCTGGCTTGCTCCCTGCCCGTATTCATCTATCGCCCCGTTCCCGGTCAGGAACTGAACAACGCGCTTTACCTCGCGCGGAAGGGCATCGCCCGAATCGCCCGGAACCCCGCCATGCTCGCCGCTCAAATCGAGGCCCTGTTAAGCGACGCGGCCCAGGTTTCCGCGCTGCGCCGGGAAATGGAGAACCTCCGCAAGCCCGAGGCCGCGGAGGTGATCGTAAACGATATTTTACAGCAGTGGTTTTCGCCGGAGCCGGCCAAGCTGGTTCTTTCGGGAGAGGGCTCGTCATACATTTAGTTGTAAGACATCCTCTATACGGAAAGAAGGTCTGAACCCATGTCCCCTTTCAAATCTTCCACCGGATTATACGAAAATGTAGCCGGATTTTTGTGTTACCTGTTTGCGTTCGTCGGCGGAATCGTCTTTCTCGCCCTGGAGCGAAGAAGCCGGTTCGTGTTGTTCCATGCCCTGCAATCGTCCATGCTGTTCGGCGGGCTAATGTTGGCCCATGCCTTGTCCGGCTTCCTGCCGGTCATCGGCGTCGTGGTCAATCTGCTCCTCACCCTGCTTGGCGTGACGCTCTGGATCGTGCTTATGCTCGCTTCGATCCGGGGCAAGTGGCTGAAGCTCCCCTGGATCGGCGAGCTGGCCGAGAAACAACTGCAGCGGATGTGAAGTTCGGCGTTAACGGCCGGCTTGTCCGGCGGCGGCAGCCGGCTCGGCTTGAGCAACGTCCGTCGCCGTTCCATCCTTCTCCGTTTCCGCAGCCGCCGTCCGATGCCCGTTAAGTCCATTGAACAACAGGTTCAGCACGATCGCCGTAAAGCTGCCCGCCACGATGCCGTTGTCCACCAGGATCCGCAGCGCGGCCGGCAGTTGGTCGAAAATCTCCGGCAGCACGGTGACGCCGAGTCCCATGCCGACGGAGCAGGCAATAATCAGCAAGTTCTCATGACGGTTCAAATCGACTTGGTCGCCGAGCATCCGGATACCGGAGGACAACACAAGCCCGAACAGCGCGATCATCGCCCCGCCGAGCACCGACGTCGGCACGAGCTGCGTTAGCGCGGCGATCTTCGGCACAAAGCCGATCAAGATCAAGAGCGCGCCGGCGACGACGATCACGTCGCGGGTTTTGACCCGGCTCATCTGGACGAGCCCGACGTTTTGCGAATACGTCGTATACGGGAACGAGTTAAAAATCCCCCCGAGCATAATTGCCAGGCCTTCCGCACGGTAACCTCGCGTCAAATCCTTCCCGGTGATCTCTTTATCCACGATTTTGCCAAGCGCCATAAACACGCCGGTCGATTCGGCCACGCTGACGATCGCCACGAGGATCATCGTCAGGATCGCCGAAGCGTGGAACGTCGGCTTGCCGAAGTAAAACGGCTGAACCGCATGGAACCAGCCCGCATCCTTGAGCGGCGTCAAGTCCACCTTACCGGCCATTGCGGCCGCCAGCGTGCCGGCTATCAGGCCGAGCAGCACGGAGATGGAGCGCGGGAACCCTTTGGCGAAGCGGTTCATCAAGATGACGAACAGCAGTACGCCAAAGCCAAGCGCAAGGTTCAATGGGCTGCCGAAATCCGGGTTCTCCCCCGGACTTCCGCCGCCCAGGTCCGAGATGGCCACCGGAATCAACGTGACGCCGATGATCGTCACGACCGAGCCGGTCACCACCGGAGGGAATAGGGCGATCAGCTTGCCGAACAACCCGGCAAACAGAAAGACGAATAGCCCCGAGGCGATAATCGCGCCGTAGATGGCCGATACGCCGGCGCCGTCCTCGAGCCCGATGGCGATCATCGGCGACACCGCTTGAAAGGCGCAGCCAAGCATCACCGGAAGGCCGATGCCGAACAGGCGGTTGCCCCACACCTGAAGCAGCGTGGCGACGCCGCAGGCAAGCAGATCGATCGCGATCAGGTACGTCAGCTGCTGCTGCGTGAAATGAAGCGCGCCGCCGACGATCAGCGGCACGATCACCGCGCCGGCATACATCGCCAGCACGTGCTGAAGACCCAGCGACAGCGTCTTGAGCGGGTGTCGATTGATTTGAAAAATACGTTCGCGTTCCATTGGTAAACGTTCCTCCCCGAAATCTCTATATTTCATGCCATGAACCAATCATAAGAAAAAAAGCTATTCGTTCAGCTCCTCGACGAACGTAACGGCCCCGTCGTCCAGCGAGGCGATCCGCACCAGCGAATCGACGCGGTAGCCCGCCTCCGTCAGCAGCCTTGCGCCCGGCTGGAACGATTTCTCGATCACGATGCCGATGCCGGCCACGCCGGCTCCGGCTTTCTCCACGATGCGGGCCAGTCCGAAGGCAGCCTCGCCGTTTGCCAAAAAGTCGTCCACGATCAACACCCGGTCCGCCCCGGACAGAAACTTTTTCGAGACCGTGATCTCGTTCGTTTCCCGTTTGGTGAACGAGTACACTTTTTCCACCAGAATATCGTCCTTGAGCGTCAGCGACTGGTGCTTGCGCGCAAAAATCATCGGCACGTTCAGCTCGAGAGCCGTCATGATCGCCGGGGCAATCCCCGAGGACTCGATCGTCAGCACCTTCGTGATGCCTTCGCCGGCAAACCGCCGGGCAAATTCGCGCCCCACTTCCTTCATCAGTACCGGATCCATCTGATGGTTGAGGAAGGAGTCGACCTTCAGCACCTGGTTTCCGAGTACGATCCCTTCCGTCATGACTTTGTCCTTAAGCAGTTTCACTACGGTTTCCCCCTTTGTTCGTTCACCTAGAATCGCATAAACGCAAAAAAAGCCCATTCCCCAATCGGAAATGGACACATGCAAACAGAAATCGCCCTATGTAATGACCCGGACGGACCAGCCCAAGCAACTCCAAGCTCCCCCACAGTCCGGATAAATTCATAGAGTTCTTCCCGTAGTCCGATCATTCCGGTGATCAGGTAGAGACATGCAGGCCGATTCCTGCACTTATACGAGAAAACGATGAATATCATTGGCACACAATGTTAGAAGTATAACGCAGACTGTCTGTGAAAAGGAAGAGGGATTTCGTGGGTTTATTGAAAATTTTTCAAAGATTTTCGTTTTTATCTTGCTGCGTCCTTACAACGGTTTAGGCTCCCTTGGCAGCAAATTGGTCAGCAGCGACTTCAATTCGCCGTCCTCCTTGTAGCTCTTCTCTCCCGTGTCGAGGCGGCGGACCCGGATCTCGCTGTAATCCGCGCCGGCTTCCGTCGGCTTGAATACCAGGCTCTGCCGATCTTCCAGACGCAGCTTGTAACCCATTTCCGCGAACATTTGCAGAAAATCGCTTTCCTCCGGCACCTTGCCTTTGTCGAGAAAAATCAGTCCCCGCAGCTCCTTCACGCCATCCTTATGTACCACATCAAAATGAACGATGCATTCCACAACGCTTCACGCTCCTAACTTTATGGTGATGCGGTTAATAGTTTCCCCCGCGCCTTGCGGGATCATCCGCCGCCGACTGACGGTTCGAGGCGGCTTTCGAGGCAGCCCTCCTGCCCCAAAAGCAAAACCGCATCTTACTTTATACTACGAACGACTCCCCGCCGCTGCGGAGAACTTTATTACAACCTGGTGAACATTTGCCGTTAACGTCAGATTTGCTCCGCGCCGCAATGCGGACACCATTTCGTACCCTTCACCAACGTCGACGAGCAAATTTGGCATTTGAAGACCGCCACGCCGTTTTCGCTCTCTTCGGCTTCTTCTTCGCGAGGCTGGGCATTATGCGTCCAGCTGCGAATGCGCCGGTCCAGCTCCTCCTGCCGCTTGCGCTCCCGCTCCAGATTTCGCTGCAGGCGCGCTTCCTCCTCGGGATCGACCGGGACCTCCGGCGCGATCGGGGCGGCCGGTTCAGGAACCGCGACAGCTTCCCGATGCTCCGCTTTATCCTTGAGCAGGTTAGCCGCACGCAGCAGCTTATCCAGCTCGTCGACCTTCTTCTCCTCCGGTACGGCCGGTTCGGCGCTCACCGCAACCGGATCGAAGGACGGCGATTGGGCGGACTCCCTGGAAGGTTCGACGAGCTCCGCCGGCAGGATCGGCTTCGCCTTCTTCACCAGCTTATGTCCGCAGTACTGGCAGAACAAGGCGTCCTCCGTGACGTTGCGGCCGCAAGCGCCGCATAGCCGTTCGTTCTTGAGCTCGGCGATTTTGGCCCGGACCTCGTCCCGCTCCTCCGTCAGCAAATCGCAGGTTTTGGCCAACTCGAGCATCTCCTGCTCTGCCTGGGACATGTCCTTTCTCCGGTAACCTTCGTAGAAAACCTCGCCCATTTTTTGATAATACAAACCAAGTTCGCGTTCGATATTTGAAATTTGCGTGTTCAGTTTTCCGATTTCCACGACATTTTGCGCGCGATCGGTTACCTTGCCCGCACCATCTTTTAACCTTTGTAAAATATTCATGCCATGATTCCTCCCCGCGAAATATTCATTATCATACCAGATTTTGCACGCCCGTGAAAACCGACCTCCGACTTAGGAAGCGCCTTCTCCGGGATCGAGACGGCGTTTCTCCTCCATTTATCAACTTTGATTTCGAACGTCCGCGCAAGGTACAATATGGGAGAAGTCATTCAAATTCATTGGCCGTTCAAAAGATCGGAGGTTGTCGGCCGGCGCCTTACCGCCAAGCCTATCCGCCGCTAGATGTGCAGCAACGCCGCCCGGCTGGAAACGGGATTGCGGATTACGCGAATGAATCCGCGCCGAAGGCGGCCTGGACGTTCCTAACGGCAGTCAGCCATGCGGCTCTCCCGATTATTTGAACGGCCCCTAACAGGAGTAGATGATACTGAGCATATCAAGCACGAGTCCCCAAGACGGCCTGTCATCGCAGTTGGATTTAAGGGAACTTTATCAATGGGAGATCGGTGACGATGCGCTGCGTAAGCTGGAGGAGTGGAAGAAACTCCCCTTCCTGTACCAGCTTGCACTCGATGAACTGAAGAACAAAATCAAGCTGATCCAGACGGAATGGAAAATTCATAACGGCTATAGCCCGATCGAACATATCAAAACGCGGATCAAGGAGCCGAAGAGCATCCTCGACAAGCTGGAGCGCAAAGGACTGGACATGACCGTCGACAGTATGGTCAACCAAATCCACGATATCGCCGGCATGCGGATCGTGTTCTCGTTCGTCCGGGATATTTACAGTTTGCTGGACCATCTCCAGCACCGGGAAGACATCAAAGTGCTGGAAGTGAAGGACTACATCGAAAAGCCGAAACCCAACGGCTATCAAAGCCTGCACCTCATCGTGGCGGTGCCGCTTACCTTGTTCGAAGGCCAGCGATGGATGAAGGTCGAAATTCAGATGCGCACGCTCGCCATGGATTTCTGGGCCAGCATGGAGCATATCCTGTATTACAAATACGACAAGCAGGTACCGCCCCACGTCGTCACCGAGCTCTCCGAGGCCGCCAAAGCCGCCGACGCGCTGGACAAAAAAATGCATGGCCTGCGCAAAGAAATCATGGGCGTCTCCGAAGCCCCTTTGCCGGAACGGACCGGCGAGGAGCCGGGGCTGTAAGCCGATGGCCGGCGGGGGTAGCGCGTTATGCGGAGTGTCGTGCGAGAGTGCAAAAGAGCTTAATGCGAAGAGTATTAGTTGCGATAAAAAGCGAGATCCCGCTAGATGCGGCATCTCGCTTTCTTATTTTGTAGGCACACGCAGGTGGGAGCGAGTGAAAATGTTGTATTATGTACAACATTCGAAAGGCCTAGCCAGGCACCGCGCCGCCAAAGGGCCGGCGGGACGCGGTACACGGTACGCGTTAGTTTAACGCGCTACCCTCGAGTGCGGCGCAGCGGGGCGGCCGACTTCTTAATTAACAAGTGAAAAGGAGATAAGAGGGTTCTATCCGTATTCAAAAAAATAGCATGTTGAAGAGACGTTGGAT
>NZ_JBNYYG010000043.1:0-44232 GCF_050565405.1 Paenibacillus macerans
CCGCTCCTATTCACGTATTACAGAGCAGTATTGACTACTTTCCTTTGATTCAGACTTTAAGCCACTAAGTATAGCGACGAAGCTTGAACTTTATAGAGAGAACGCTTCATCCGAAATGAATTCGACCTACAAAATATTAATTAACGAGGTGTATGAAAATGAAAAGAAAATGGATGGCACTCCTCTTTTTTAGTAGCATTTTACTAGCATTGGTTAACCCAATCCAAGGCCCCTTAAATGAAGCCATTTTCCAAACCTACATTCACATTGGTGCAGGTTAATTTATTTTTTAAAAGGCCATTTACAAGGACTAGCTCCTACGAGCTGGTCTTTTTTTGTCATGTCAGATTTATGCTTTTTAATTTTTGTTTTTCCAAATCTAGACATAATCCCCTAAAGTAATATGTATAGTCTTATTTACATGATTGAGGGGGATTCACTTGAATCACTTGAAATATCGGACCACTATTATTGAAGCAGTCCATAAATATATGGAGCGGAACGGGTTAAGTCTTACGCAATTGGCCAAACAATGGGAATTGAACCCCGGGACGGTCAGCTCGATCCTGAACGGCAACCGTCCGCTGGCCGTCGAACAATTGGAGCGGATCACAACGGTGATGGAGCTTCCTCGAGGTTATTTCTATAAAGCTTATATTAGCGAGTATTTGCATGAAAAGGACCCTGATTGGCGCAGGGTGAAACCTTTGCTCCATAATTGCACCGAGTTGGATATGCTTGATAGCATTCGAGAAATCGTCGGTTTATTGTTGGATAATCCGCTGTACGCTCATCTCTTGTTTGATCTGGCCGAAGAATTATATGAAGAAGGCCAATTTGAAGCAGCGGGGATTTTATACGAAAATGTGGCCATGACCGAGCGCAAACAACATTCGGAACGGCTGGCCTTGTGCCAATACCGTTTGTTTCTGATCGGGCAGGGCAATGACCAGGATCAAAATTACCAAACTGCTATTCAATTCGAACCCTTTGTCGAGCGGCTGGATGAAGCGAGTCAACTCGATGCGCTAAGAGATTTGGCTAATGCTTATCGTGCCTTAAACCGCTGGGATAAAGTAGAGAAAATCGTTCAAAAAATGGAGCAAAAGGCCAAAATTTATTACTTCTCGGAAAGGAAGAGAACCGTACTCCAAAGAAAGACGAACAGACCTTTGTTTTTTTATCTGGCTTATTCTTATCTTCTTCTTGGAAATGTTAATGAGTTGCGTGGAGAGTATAAAGAGGCGCTGCGATGTATTCAGTTTTACGCTGATTTAAGCTGGGTGAAGGAAAACGATCAGGAAACGAAATACTGGAAAGATCAGTTTCAAGAATGGGCTCAAGCAAATACCCTATTGAACAGACTATCATCTGGAGATGCAAGCGTTCTTCCGGATTATGTGGCTTATATGTCATCCAGAAAAGATGAGATCATACTTTTGTTATCAAATATTATGGAGGCAGCAAATCGGTATGATATGGATGTCGACGACATCCTTCAGCGATTTGAATTGGAAATTCAACTTTTAAGAAAACAACCAATAGCCCTGGGAGTGTACACTCAGCAGTTTATATTAGATCGCATTTCCCAACTTTTTAACGAATTAGCAATTTACTACTTACGCAATGGCAAATACTCGGAGGGCTTTAACTATTTTATAGAGAGCTTGGAACAATACTGTTTTTTAAACATTCATAATCGATCCTTGATCATCAAATGCGTAGAATTATTCGAACGTTATAAAGGCTTTGCTCCTCCGCAAGTTATAGATACTTATCAAGAATTTATATTAAAAAGCACAATTTCGATTTGAAAAAGCTGGCCGCTGTAAGAAATATCGAAAGGAACATCAAAAAATAGACTGCCCTCTGACAAAGGTTTGCAGTCTATTTTTTATGGATAGCACCTTGTAAAAGCCCTCCGCCCTTAAAAGCGGCTGTTGCTCATAGGAGTCCGTGTTGGTAGCACGGCTCCTTTTACTGTTTTCATTTTAGTATTTTATGTGAAATGTTTCAATACCTGTGTATTTTAAATCCCTACAATCCCCAAAACCTCCGCACTCGCTTCAGCGTCAACCCAGATTCAAATTTTTGCCTTAAAATCTTTAGGCAAATTCACCCGATTTTGCCGCATAGCCGTAAAATTTGAATAGTTATTATGGCCATAATTCAGTATAATTCATATAAACCCAACGAACTCTGTCAGAGAGGATTAACGACCTAATGAATGTAGCAGCAAACAAACCAGTTAAAACGAATCGGCGTTCCAAGTCGTCCCCTCCGCCCGTCCGGATTTTTTCGCTCGGGGGGATTGGAGAAATCGGCAAAAACATGTACGGCATCGAATACAAGGATGAAATTATTCTCATCGACGCCGGGCTCAAATTCCCGGATTCCCGTTTGACGGGCATCGATTGCATCATTCCGGATATAAGCTACCTGATCGAAAACAAACATAAAATGAAAGGGTTGTTCCTGACCCACGGCCATGAGGACCATATCGGAGCGATTCCGTATGTTCTCCGCCAGCTCCAGCTGCCCATTTACGGCGGTCCGCTGACGATCGGCCTGGTGAAGGCCAAGCTGGAGGAGCACCGGTTGCTCGGACAAGCTGAGCTGCATGTGTTTCAGGAGAACGATCGGTTTGCGTTCAAGCATTTGGCCGTGCATTTCTTCCGTACGACGCACAGCATCCCCGACGCCTTCGGGATCGTTGTGGACACCCCTTACGGCTCCGTGGTGCACACGGGGGACTTTAAATTCGACTTCACGCCGGAAGACCGGCCGGCCGATCTGTTCAAAATGGCCAGCGTCGGCGGGGAAGGCGTGCTTGCGCTGCTAGCCGACAGCACGAACAGCGAGAAGGAGGGATTCACCCCTTCGGAGCGCCGCGTAGGCGACGCCATCCTGGAATCCTTCCGCGGCTGCCGGGGACGGATCTTGTTCGCGACCTTCGCGTCCAACGTGCACCGGCTCCAGCAGGTCGTAGAGGCGGCTGCGGCCGTCAATCGCAAGATCGCCGTCATCGGACGCAGCATGGAGAAGGTGTTCGCCATCGCCCAGGAGCTTGGATACATCCGCATTCCCGAAGGGATGCTGATCGACGTCAAGCATATCGACCGTTTTGCCGAGCATCAGGTGTTGATCGTTTGTACCGGCAGCCAAGGAGAGCCCAATGCCGCGCTCAGCCGGATCGCCTCGGGCGCTCATCGCAACGTGCAGGTTTATCCGGGAGACACCGTGATCTATTCTTCCTCGCCGATTCCCGGCAATGCGCAGAACATCAACCGGAGCATCGATTTGCTGCTGCGGGCGGGAGCGAACGTTATCTATGGCTCGATATTCGACATCCATACGTCCGGCCACGGCTGCCGAGAGGATCTGAAGCTGATGCTCAGCTTTATCCGTCCGAAATACTTCATTCCGATTCACGGGGAATACCGGATGCTGCTGAATCACAAGAACCTGGCCCTGCAGACGGGGATCCCCGAGGAGAACGTGTTCGTCATGAACATCGGGGATTCGTTGTCGGTGTACCGGAACCGGGCGAAGCGCAGCAAAACCATCCCGTCCGGCCAGGTGTTCATCAGCAACGGGGAAATGCGTTCTTTTGAAGACGCCTTATTGGTGGAGCGGATGGAGCTGGCGCAGGAAGGGATCGTGATCGTGGTCATGACGGTCGATCGCAAGACTCGGCAAATCCTTGCGGGACCCGATATCGTTACGCGCGGCTTCGTGTATATGCAGGACGCCAGACCATTGCTGCGGCGGGCCGAGTCCACGCTGCGGCGTAATCTGAACCGGCTGGGGGAGAAAGAGGAGTATGACCATGCCGCCTGGCTGAAGGCCACTCAACAGATGCTGCGGCGGTATTTTACCAAAGAAGTGGGCCGAACGCCGCACATTATGCCGTCCATTCTTGAAGTCTAGCACGCGGCCGGGAGCTTCCTGCTATTCAGGAAGTTCCTTTTTTATTTGACCACCTGTTCATAATTTCGTATAATGTGTAAAAAAATAGGAGATTTCGATAAAGGAGGATGATAAGATGACGAATGAACCCACGATTCGTTCCGTGATAAGCCACCAGCTTACCAGGAAGGGCTATTCTTTACATAGTTTTTCGCGTCGATCGGGCATCAATCGGGGAACTCTCAGCGCCATTTTAAACGGCAATCCTCCCAAACCGATCTCTATTGGACAGCTGGATTCGATCACTGAAGCCCTCGAACAGCCGATAGGGCAGTATTACCCGCTGTATATCGACGAATGCATCGATACGGAGCATCCGAACCGCCGGCGTTTGAAGTCCTTTTTGCTGCGCTGCGCGGAAATCGGAGAAATGGCCTGCATCGACAAGGTGTTGTCCCGTTTGGCCGAAGACCTGTCTTATCTACCGATGATCTTCTCCATTGGCGAGGAGTTGTATGAAGAGGGGAAAACCGAAGCGTCATCCTTATTTTTCCAATCGGTCTGCGAAAATGAAAAGTACCAGCATTCCGAACGACTGGCCATCAGCCAGTACCGGTTGTTCCGCTTGTCTCTCGGTGACGATGCGGAAGGGAACCTGCGCGCGGCGACCTGGTTTGAGCCCTACCGTAACCGGTTGCCGGAAGATTTCCAGCTCGACGGGCTGCTGCATCTGGCGAATGTGTATTACACGTTGCAGCGGTGGGATCGGGTCAAGCTGTTTGCCGACGAATTAAGAGGGTTGGTTCAAAAGGTCTACAAGCGTTACGAGGAAGCCTTACGCCAAGGCCGGCCTTTCGAATTAAATACCGCCCGCCATCTCGTGGTCTATTATGGTCAAAGCTTTCTGCTCAAAGGAAACGCGCTCGAGCATGAAGGGAACTACGAGGAAGCCGCGCAATATATCGAAGGCTATGCCGATTTGAGCTGGTTCGCCGGACTGGACGAGCTTGGCAAGCAGGAGGTGGAGAAGTTCCGGACCTTCGCCCGCTTGAACGACTTTAACCTGAAAGTGCTTAGCGGCCGCCAGGAAGTCATTCCGGAATATGTCAAGCTGCTCCGTGCATATCCATATGAGGTATTGCCCAGTCTGCGGATGATCGTCAAAGCGGCAAATATCAACGGCTTTTTCATTGATGATGTACTGCAGGAATTTAAGGTGGATCAAAGCTTGTATAACCAGTTCGACAATTATTATTTAACCGTGCTGAATAAAGATCGGTATTTGGATTTATGTTACCATTTAGCGATATATTCGTTCAGGAAAAAGGATATAATAGAAGGCTTGGAGAAAATGATATACGCGCTCAAATATTCCATTTCTCTCAACAACAAGGAGTTTTTCGTGAAAATGGTTCCTTTGTTTGAGCAGCATCGGGCTTGCGCTACGAAACAGCAACTGAGGGAGTACGAAATTTTGATGAAGGAGGTGTTGAGAGGTGCGGAAATGGATTTTGGCATTTATGCTGGTGATTAGTCTGGGAGTTGGTTTTGTCGGAGGCGATTCCCAAGTCAATTACATTACGGCTTACGATAACGGAGCAGGCGCTTAATTTGACCATTGAATCAAGCCGATCCAGCCGGGAGCCCGGCAGGGTCGGCTTTTTGCGTTTTGCCATTATTGACAGATTTATGATGGATTGGGCAATTTTATCGAGACGGCGTGCATTTTTGCGTAGTCTTTAGGCGCTCGGAATGAGATAATGGAAACGTCACAGATCAGAAGAGAAGGTGAAACGACTATGAGTTTATCAGATTTGAACCGGCAAGGATTTCCCGAGGTCGTGACGTTTGGCGAAAGCATGGCCCTGCTGATCGCGGAAGGGGGCAAAGGGCTGGAATATGCCAATGTCCTGTCGCCGTCGTTCGGCGGCGCCGAGTCGAATGTAGCCATCGGGCTGGCCCGCCTGGGACATGCTTCGGGATGGTGCGGCAGACTGGGTGACGATCCGTTTGGCCGCCGCATTTACAAGGCCGTTCGCGGAGAGGGGGTCGATATGTCCCGCGCCCAGCTTACGGATGAAGCGCCTACGGGGTTAATGGTTCGGGAGAACGTAGCGGGGAAAAGCTCGGTTTATTATTACCGCAAGCTGTCCGCTGCCAGCTTCATGCGTCCCGAGCATTTGGACGAAGCGTACATCGCCGGGGCCAAAGTGCTGCATATTACCGGGATTACGCCGGCGCTCAGCGCGTCCTGCATCGAAACGGCGAATGCGGCGGTGGAGATGGCGAAGCGGAACGGGGTTAAGGTCAGCTTCGACCCTAATTTGCGCTTGAAGCTGTGGAGCGTCGAGGAAGCGCGCAAAGTGTTGCTGCCGCTGGCGATGAAAGCGGATTATTTCCTCCCCGGGCTGGACGAGTTGAAATTGCTGTATGAGACCGATTCGATGGACGCCATTACGGATAAGCTGCGGGAACTGCCTGCCGTAAGCATTATCAAAGGCGGGGATGACTGCACTTACGTGCTGGAGCAGGGTAAGCTGACCTCCGTGCCTTATTTCAAAGTGGAGCATGTGATCGATACGGTGGGGGCGGGCGACGGCTTTTGCGCCGGATTCCTGGCCGGCGTCGTTCGCGGCTACAAGATGGAGGAGGCGGTTCGTCTCGGCAATCTCATCGGTTCCCAGGTCATTCAGGCCGTGGGCGATTGGGAAGGGCTTCCCAGCGCGGCGGAGATCGAACGTTTGCTGGCCGGGAAAGGGCATGTGGAGCGGTAAGGGCCAAAACCGAGCTTTCCGAAGATGAAGTTTGCGCAAATTGTTAACGTGATCATTTTTTTTGGTTTTGCTGTAATACCAACGTGACAAAGCCGCCGAAACGAAGTTCCGGCGGCTTTGTTTGTTTTTTAAGGAGCAAATCCGTGTTGATTTATTTATTCAGCAGCCATTGCATCTGCTTCCGTTTTATGAACCGTACCAAATGGATGCTGAGGCGGGGCATAGATTGTGTAAAGTTTAAGCGGTATATTACCCGTATTAATTAGATTATGCCACTTACCAGCAGGTACCATGATTGCATAGTTATCATAAACTCTTTTTTCAAAATTTATTGTATCTTTCGTATCGCCCATGCGAACTATACCTTGCCCCTCTTCAATACGCAAGAATTGATCAACCGTAGGGTGAGCCTCTAGACCGATATCTTCCCCAACATTGATACTCATCACAGTAACTTGTAAATTATCTCCTGTCCATATAGCGGTGCGGAATGTATTGTTTTTCTTTGTGGCCTCTTCAATATTTACAACAAAAGGTTCTTTACCATAATCTTTAAATTTAATTCTGCTTTCCGATGTTTGCCGAAAATCAAATCGGTTTGGATGTTCCATCTCTTGTGGGATCGCCCAGTACATAGGCTGTCTTACATAATTATAAATTGGCGGGTAAACGTAGTAAGGATATGGATATATATATGAAACATAGTACATTTTGTTCATTCCCTTCGCAGATATATAAAATAGGCTATTCGCTAGGGCTTGGGAATGTACCTTTGATTCGCAAAACTGAAATCCGAATAATTATCAGAAAGCGTTTCTTCACGAAATACCATTTCCTTAAAAGCGTCATCAAATTTCAACACCCCGTATTTATTCAATCCTTGCTCTAACCATTGCTTGCTCACATTTAAGTTCCGCATATGTTTTTTGATGACTTTGCCGTTAATTAAAACCGTAGACAATCCTCCGAAGGTACTGAAATTTGAAAATCCACGGGGGTCGGAGGCGAATATTCCTCTTTTTCATTACACTTAAATGTGAATAAGCAACCGCAATAATCACAAGAGCAGCGGTCAATGAAGAAGGCGGATTTACCATGCGCGAGGTTGCTACATGAGCCATGCCGGCATGAGTGATAAAATTAAAGGCTGATACAATTCCGACTTGGCGCGGACCCATCAAACGAGTCAAAAATAAGATGGAAAAATAGAGGATCGTTCCTCTTAAGAATATTTCGAACGGGTTTAGTGAAGCGCCGCCATTCCATAGGGTATTCCAGTCTATTTTGCACGCCTCGTTAATACGATTGTGAAAAAAAAAGCAGACAACTCGAGGCCGCCTACTTTTTTCTAAACCTTAGGCTGACATTTTTCTGCACTCATCAGCACATTTCCGGCAAGCATCAGCACAAGCTTGGCAATGTGCATCTTGGAACTTGTCACATTCAGTGGCACAAGCATCGCAAATTGCAGCACAAAGTTGGCATAGCTGATGAGCATACATGCTTCCACGGGACATCCATTGGGATGCCATCGCACAAATATCCGCACAATCGTGCAGGATCATGATGCAATGTTGTCTTGCTTGAACATCGGCTTCTTTCAAACAAGAAGTCAAGCATTCTTCGCAAGCTTGCATACATTTATTGCACGCGTCAATACATGATTGAAATTTGGTTGCAGAAGAATCAACAACTGTAGGCATTTAGTCAGTCACCTCCTTTTTTCCTTTTGTAGTATGGCTGTTCGAGAGGTTGTTATGCATCATAAAGGAGCGGATTTGTATAAAGAACGAATCTCGATAAAAATGCGGATACCCCCATTTTTCAAAGGATATCCGCATCGCTATTTAAAATGTTGGATGGAGCCTCGAACTAAAATTACATATTAAGCGGCGGCCGCGGGAGGGCGGCGTTCGCTTCGGTTCATTGGTTGCTGCAGCCTATGGCTGCATGTTCCAGCTCAAGCAGCCGGGTTTTCATTTCCAAACCGCCGCGGTAGCCGGTAAGCGCGCCGTTTTTGCCGATCACCCGATGGCAGGGAACGGTAATAAGCAGCGGGTTGGCCCCGATCGCCGCGCCGACGGCGCGGACGGAGGACGGTTTTTGGATCGACTCGGCGATATCCGAGTACGAACGGGTTTGGCTGAAGGGAATGTCGCAAAGCGCCTTCCATACCGTGAGCTGAAACGCCGTCCCCCTCAAATCGAGGGGAAGGGCGAAACGCTCGCGTTGGCCCGCCAAATACTCCGTCAGCTCGGCGGCGTAGGGAGCCAGCCGCTGCTCGTCCTGCGTGAGCGGGCTCCCCGGGAAACGGCGGCCGGCCCATGCGGCCAATTCCTCAAAAGGCCGGCCGGGAGAGCCGACGTACGCCAGGCCGTTGTCGGTGGTGGCGAGGTATAGGCTCCATTGATTATCGTTGAGCCGTGACCAGTATAGGGGCTGAGGTTGGTTTATTTTCATGGGCAAAGCACCTCCAGAAAAGATCAATACAATCGTGAATATTGAAAAATGTTATACGAAATACAACATTAGGTCGGCGATCCCGCCCGCGAATTCCGATATTCGTTTGGCGTAACGCCGGTCGTTTTTTTGAACAAGGTGATGAAGTACGCCGGGCTGCCGATGCCAACTTCGAGGGCGATCTCCGTGATAGTCCGCCGCGTCTGGGCCAGCGCCCGTTTGGACGCTTCGATTCTGCGTCGCTGAATATACTCGACCGGCGTCATCTGCATGACGCGTTTGAAGGTGCGCTGCAGATGGTAAGGGCTGCCGTGGCACATGTCGGCCAGAAGTTCCAGTGTAAGCTTGTCCTCATAATGGCGGTCCATGTATTCGGCGATTTGTTCCACCCATTCCCGGTCCGGCAGCGGTTGCCCCTCCGGCTTGCAGCGTTTGCACGGACGGAAGCGGGCCGATTTGGCCTGCTCGGCGTTGGCGAAAATGCGGACGTTTTCCCTTTTGGGCGGCTTCGATTTGCAGGAGGGCCGGCAAAAGATCCCCGTGCTAGTGACCGCGTAGAAAAAACGGCCGTCCTGCGAGGCGTCGTTTTGGATGATCGCCTGCCACTCTGTTTCATTGGCGGTTGGATATTCGCCGCTGGTCGTCGTCATGGGTGACCTCACCTCCAGCCTTAGTATACCTTTGCGGAGGCCGCTGTGTCATGCTTTTCGAATAGAAAAGCAAGATAACGAAATCGATAGGAACGCAAATCGTGTTAAAACTATTAGGGTAAATGCGTTAGTCAAAGTGAGGGGGGAGTGTCATCAGTCAGACAGATTCAGAAGAGCCGAACGTGGCGTGGGAAGATCGGGGGCATATGCTGTGGCTGCCGGTTCCCGCGCCATTCAGTTTTGCCGAAAATATGAAGTACTTGTCGCGGTCGTCCAATGAATGCTTGTCGCGTATTGACGGTCAGCGGCTATACAAGGCCATTCCGCTTGAATCCGGCGAAATTCCCGTGGTAGAAATCAGTGCGGAGGGGAATAAGGCCCTGAGGGTTCGATTCCTCGGGGGAACGGCTCCTTCCCGGAAGCGGGATCGGGAAGAGGTGGCCCGTTATGTAAGGGAATGGTTCGATTTGGATACCGATTTGCGGCCGTTTTACGAGTTGGCGCAAGGGGAGGCCTTACTGCGGGAGGCGGTGGATTCCTTCTACGGATTGCGCAATATCGGCATTCCCGATTTGTTCGAAGCCCTGGCCTGGGGGATCATCGGCCAGCAGATTAATCTGGCCTTTGCCTACACGCTGAAGCGGCGTCTCGTGGAGCGGTTCGGCCGGTCCGTGGACTGTGAAGGAGAACGATACTGGGTCTTTCCTTCCGCCAGGGACATCGCCGGTTTGACCGTTGCGGATTTGGAAGATGTCCGCATGACCCGCAGAAAATCCGAATATCTGCTCGATACGGCCCGGCTGATCGCCGCGGGAGGAGAATTGACGAAGGAAGGGCTGCGAGCGGCTGGCGGGGTAAAAGAGGCGGAGAAACGCCTTATCGGCATTCGCGGCATC
Source organism: Paenibacillus macerans (assembly GCF_050565405.1). GTDB lineage: Bacteria > Bacillota > Bacilli > Paenibacillales > Paenibacillaceae > Fontibacillus > Fontibacillus macerans_B. Next base: position 10,690 of record NZ_JBNYYG010000043.1, read on the forward strand.
GGTCCGTGGACGGCCAATTACGTGCTGATGCGCTGCCTCCGAATGCCGGACGCATTTCCGGTTGACGATGTCGGTTTGCAGAACGCGGTCAAGCATGTACTTGGGATGGATCGGAAGCCGACCCCAAAGGAGCTTTTGGCATGGGCGGAAGGCTGGAAGAAGTGGGAGTCGTATGCGACCTTCTACTTGTGGAGAGTGTTGTATTAGCATAGGTTGAATAGTTTAACATTTATCAGCAACCCAAGAGCACGGCCGAGAAAAGAATCGGCCGTGCTTTTCTCGCTTCCCCCTCATTGGGCGAAGCTTTACGCAAATCACGATTTGAATTGATTTTCGACAAATAGTTCGCCTTTATCATGGAGTTGAAGTTGTAGGAAAACAATCTTTTTGAAGGATATGACGGAAATCCTTCATCATCAAAAAAAGCGGGTGCATCTATGATTCGGTATGTATGGTTCGATCTTGGCTATACCCTGGTCAAGACCAATCGCGAAGAAGTTTATTTAAGAACGCTGGAGCGATTTGCTTGCGCCAAAACCCTCGGTGAAATCACGATCGCCTATCATCTGGCGGACAAACTGTTTATGAGGGAGTTCCGGGGCGTCCTGGGAAAGGACGGCAGATCGTACTTGCCATGGTATATCGGTGTGTTGAACTACTACCTGGGCTTGGCCTTGCCGATCGAAGAGGTGCTGCAAGTGCACCGGTCCGTGGCGAAAGAAGGATCGGCGGGCTGGAGCGCGTTCGATTTCAGCAAACCGACCCTGCGTCATTTACGGGAGCTGGGGTACAAGGCGGGCCTGATCTCCAATTGGGACGGAACCGCCCGGGAGGTGCTTAGGCGGAACCGGCTGGAAGAGGAACTCGACGTCATCGTGATTTCCTCGGAGGTCGGTGCGGAGAAGCCGGACCCGGCCATCTTCCAATACGCTTTGCAAAAAGCCGGCGTCACCGCGCAGCAGTCTTTATATGTCGGCGACAATTATTATGACGATTGCGTAGGTTCGCGCAAGGTCGGCATGGATTGCCTGCTGATCAACCCTTACGGCAAACGGGGGATCGAGGAATTGGATGACGAGCGGGTAATTTCCGGGATCGATGAGGTTCCCGCTTACTTAGGGGATCCTTGGCAGCCGGACCGGCCGCCTCAGCAAACCATCGGGAGAGAATAGACATGTCGACGATCGAAGAACGAATCCGGGACCAATTTGAAGCCTTAAGCTCCGGACAAAAAAGAGTGGCGCACTATCTTCAGAGCCATCTCCGCGAAGCCGCGCTGCAATCCGCGCAAAAAATCGCCGAGAAATCCGGCGTCAGCGAAGCGACGGTACACCGGCTGGCCCAAGCCCTATCCTATTCCAGCTTTTCCGACATGCATCAGGATTTGCAGCGGATGGTCATTCAGGATCGGCGGGCCGTTCATAACTTCATCCAGACCACGAGCCGGCAGGAGGAGTCGTGGTTGGAGAAGCATTTCGCCCAGGAGGCGGAAAATATCCGGCAAACGATGCTGAAGGTGGACGAGGCGCAAATTCACGAGGCGGCCAGCCTGCTGCTGCATGCCGACCGCATTTGGGTGGCCGGATGGAGGATGGGCTTGTCCGTAACCGCATTTTTCGGCTTTGTCATGAAATACATGCTTGGCAACTGCGAGTTGATTCCCCAGGGAAGCGTTGCGGAGTACGCGTCCTACATCAAACCGGGCGACGTCGTGTTCGCCTGCGGATTTCCGCGGTACTGCTCCAAGACGCTGAAGCTGTCCAAACTGGCCAAGGAACAAGAGGCCAAGGTGATTGCGCTGACCGACTCCGGCCTGTCTCCCTTCGCCAAGCTGGCCGATCTGGCGCTGCTGGCGGAATGCAAATCAACCGGCTTTCTCGATTCCTATACCGCATCCCTGTCGGTGGTGAACGCCATCATCAACGAGATTTCCTATTTGGAAAAGGACCGGGTGGGGCGCAATCTCGAGCGGATGGAACTGATGTTTAAAGAGTTTCAGGACAGCTTCGAATGGATGCAAAAAACGAAGTAGGCACACGAACCCAAAATCGTCGGGGAAAGGAAAAAGTATGGAGTTTACGGTAATCGGCTGTTGGGGGGCTTACCCCGCCAAAAACGAAGCGACCTCGGGATATTTGCTGCGGCACGCGGGCAGCGCGATATTGCTCGATTGCGGCAGCGGAGTTTTATCGAGGCTGCAGAACGAAATCGCGTTGGAGCAATTGGACGCCGTGTTTATCACGCATACGCATGCCGACCATTTCGCGGACGCGTATGCGCTGGAATTTGCCACGCTCGTTCTGACGCAGATCGGCAAACGGGATCGGCCGCTGGACGTGTACATCTACTATGACGACCTTGACGGGCTGGCGTTCGCGTACCCCGATTACGTCAGGGTACATCCGATCGTTCCGGGGCGAACGGTGTCGGTGGGGCAGCTGACGCTGTCTTTTTCCGAGAACGTCCACGACGTTCCCTGCTGCGCCGTCAAAGTTACGTCCGCGGACGGCCGGTCGCTGGTGTATTCCGGGGATACGGGGTACTGCCAGAGCATCGTCGATTTGGCGGCGAACGCCGATCTGTTGGTGTTGGAAAGCAGCTTTTACGACTTCCAGAAGGGGGTGATGCGGGGGCATCTGACTGCCGGCGAGGCGGGGGAAATCGCCAGCTTGGCCAAGGCCGTGCAGCTGATTTTAACGCATTTTCCCCACTACGGGGAAAGGCGCCAATTGGCGGCGGAGGCAGCCCGCAAATATGACGGTCAGGTAAGGTTGGCTTATTGCGGCATGAAGGTTGGCATTTGACGCGCAAGACAAACGGAAAATTTATTTAGGGAGAGGGGTAACCGTAATGAAATTGAAGAACAGCTTCGCTGCTGGCTTGTCCGCTTTGACCCTGTTGGCCGTAATCGTTTCCGGCTGCGGCGGAGGCGCCCAGCCGGCGGGAACGGCGGACGGATCGGCGACGGAGCCGCAAACGCAAACGCAAACGCAGACGCCAGCTGCGGCGGAGAACGGGACGGAGAAAGTGAAGGATGGCGGAACCGTCAGAGTAGCGATGGCTACGGAACCGGACAACCTGGATCCGTATTTATCGGCGGCCACGGACACCGGATCGATGATGGACAACGTGTTCGACGGCTTGTTCGAAGCCGGCGAGAAGGGCGAACTGATCCCGGCCATCGCCGAATCCTACCAGGTGTCGGAGGGCGGCTTGACTTATACGTTTAAGCTGAAGCAGGGCGTAACGTTTCACGACGGTTCCGCGCTGACCTCGGAGGACGTTTATTACTCGTATGCCAAACTTGCCGGGCTGAACGGACAGGAGCCGCTCTCCTCGAAATTTTCCGGGATTGCAAGCATCGAAACGCCGGATGACCATACCGTCGTCGTCAAGCTGAAGGAGCGGGACGCCGCGTTCCTCGCCGCCAACATCGCGGCGATCGTTCCGAAAGACTACGAGAAGCAAAGCGAGCAGCCGGTCGGGGCGGGGCCCTTCAAGTTTGCGGAATATCAACCGGGGCAGCAACTGGCGCTGGAGAAAAACGAACATTTTTACGATAAGGAGCACGCGCCCAAGTTGGACCGCATCGAGTTTAAAATCATGCCGGACGCCAATTCGTCCGTGCTTGCCCTGCAATCCGGCGATATCGACATGGTTCCCGGCGTCGGCGAACAAGGCGTGCTGCAATTGGGCGACGGCTACACGATCGTATCCGGCCCGCAAAATATGGTCCAACTGATGGCCTTGAACAATTCGGTCAAGCCGCTGGACGATGTGAAGGTGCGCCAGGCTATCAACCATGCGATCGACAAAGACGTCATCATCCAGACGGTAACGGGCGGAAACGGCACCAAGTTAGGTTCGAACATGAGTCCGGCTATGAAGCTGTACTACCAGGAAGGGCTGGAAGACCGCTATGCGCCAAACGCCGAGCAAGCGAAGCAACTGTTGAAAGAAGCGGGGTACGAGAACGGGTTCGACCTGACAATCACGGTTCCTTCCAATTATCAATTCCATGTCGACACGGCTCAGGTGATCAGCGAGCAGCTTAAAAAAGTAGGGATTCGCGCGACCATCAAGCAAGTCGAATGGAGCAGTTGGCTTGAGGACGTCTACAATAACGCCAAATACGAAGCGACGATCATCGGCTTAACCGGCAAGCTGGACCCGCATGAAGTGCTGGGCAGATACGAAACGACTTATGCGAAAAATTTCTATAAATTCAGCAACGGTGAATTTGACGGCCTCGTAGGTCAGGCCCGCACGGAGCTGGACGAGACCAAACGGGCCGATCTGTACAAGCAAGCGCAGACCATTCTGACCGATCAGGCGGTCGCCGTGTTCATCATGGACCCGAGCCGGAACGTGGCGATGAAGAAAAACCTGCACGGCTTTAAAATGTTTCCCGTGCAAAAATACGATTTTACCGCCATGTACTATACGGAAGAGTAGTTAGGGGAAATGCGCCTTGAGATTTTACATCCGCAAGCTGTTTACGCTGGCCGCTACGGTTTTGCTCGTCTCGGTGATCACCTTTCTCGTGTTCCAGGTTTTGCCCGGGGACCCCGCGCAAATCATATTGGGGGTGGACGCCGATCCGCATCAGCTGGCATCGCTTCGCCAAACGATGGGGCTTGACCGGCCCGCGGGCGAACGTTATCTGACCTGGATCCAAAGCGCCGCTTCCGGCGACCTCGGCGAGTCGCTGCGCTACCAGCGGCCGGTCGCGGATATTTTGGCGGAGCGTTTGCCGGTGACGGTTTCGCTGGCGCTGTTTTCCCTGGGATTGACCATGTTAATCGGCCTCCCGCTAGGGATTTTCATCGCCAGACAGGACGGCAAGTGGCCGGCGGTATGGCTGTCGGCCCTGACCCAGCTTGGCGTGGCCGTGCCGTCCTTTTGGCTGGCCTTTATTCTGATCCTGGCTTTTTCCGTAACCTTCCGGCTGTTTCCGACCTACGGCTACGTGCCCTGGAGCGAGGATCCGGCCGGCGCGGTCCGCTCCTTGTTCTTGCCGTCCCTGGCCCTGGCGGTTCCCGGGATCGCCGTCGTGATCCGCTATTTGCGCAACACGCTGTTGGATCAAGCGCGCATGGATTACGTGCGGACGGCCAGGAGCAAGGGGATGCGCGAGAAGGCGATCATGTACCGACATATTTTGCGCAATGCCCTGATTCCGGTTGTGACGATCATCGGCCTGCTGATCGCCGACACCCTCGGAGGCAGCATTGTGGTGGAGAACGTATTCGCCCTTCCGGGCCTCGGGAATTTGCTGATCACGTCGATCGGTACCCGGGATTTGCCGCTGGTGCAGACGCTCGTGTTATATATCGCCATTCTGGTGGTCGGCATCAATTTTATCGTCGATCTGCTTTATAAAGCGATCGATCCCCGTATTCGACTGAAAGGGTGAGAGGGCGATGAAGCTGAAACGATGGCTCCAAAGCAAACCGCTTGTGATCGGCGGATCTCTGGTCATGCTGCTGCTGCTGTTCATGCTGACGGGAGTGTTCCATACCCCGCACGAACCGAATGAAATGAACACCGCCATGCGGCTCGTTCCCCCGCAGCCGGCTTATTTGTGGGGGACCGACAACTTCGGACGGGATATTTTCAGCCGGATTGTGGAGGGGACGCAAACGGCTTTCCTGATCGGAGCCACTTCCGTTTCCATCGGGCTGGCGTGCGGGCTGGTCATCGGGGCCGCTGCCGGCTACTTTGGCGGCTTAGTGGATGAAGCGATCATGCGCCTGATCGATGCTACGCAGGCTTTTCCGGGGATTCTGCTGGCGATTATGCTTGTCTCCGTGTTCGGTCCGGGATTGAACAATACGATCCTGGCCCTGGGCCTGATGAGCATTCCTTCGTTTTCGCGGATTGCCCGCAGCGGTTTCATGCAGTATAAGGAGTTTGATTTTGTCAAAGCGTCCGTGGCCAAAGGGGCGGGCCCTTTGCGGATTATGGTCCGGCACATTCTGCCCAACATGGTGTCGCCCCTCATTGTCGCGGCGTCGTTGGGGTTTTCCGGATCGGTGCTGGCCGAAGCCGGGCTAAGCTACCTCGGGCTTGGCGTGCAGCCGCCCGATCCGAGCTGGGGCCGGATGCTGAGCGAAGCCCAGCCGTATATGATCAACGCCCCTTGGTATGTTTTGATCACCGGCGCGGTCATTACGACGATGGTGCTCGGTTTCAATCTGCTGGGGGACGGCATTCGGGATGTATATGACAAGCAGGGCTGAAGGCAGTTCAAAAAGTCATCTTGAATTCAGCCTCACTTAGGTTCCAGCAAGCTAACGGACACCAGAAACGCTAATCGTCCGCTTTTGGGCATTCTCCGATTCTAACGGACTGAGGAAACCTTATTTCGGACAAAAGCAGCTAAATGGCCACTATGAGAGCCCAATAAGGTCTCTGGAGTCCGTTACAGCGGGAAATAGTCGAGAAGTGAGCAAATAGGGTCATTACGGTCCGTTACGCTTTTTGAACATTCATTTAAAGGGGGAGACGGATGGAAACGGCACTTTTGGAAACGCGGGGTTTGCGGGTCGATTTTTCCGCCGGAAAGACCAGCTATTCGGCGCTCCGGGACATTTCATTCGAGCTGAGGGAACGGGAGGTGCTGGGAATCGTCGGGGAATCCGGATGCGGCAAAAGCTTGACCTCTTTATCCGTCATGGGGCTATTGCCTAAGGGAGCCGCGGTTTCCGGCGGGGACATCCTCTTGAACGGGAAGAACCTTCGCGAATTAAGCGAGGAGGAGTGGTGCCGGGTTAGGGGCAAGCAGGCGGCGATGATTTTTCAGGACCCGATGACCGCTCTGAACCCGCTCGTTCCAATCGGCCGGCAGATTGCCGAAACGGCGCGGATCCATTTGTCCGTTTCCCGCAGGGAGGCCAGGCGGCTGGCCCTGGACATGATGGACCGGGTCGGGTTGCCCCGCGCTGAACGCCTTTACCGTGAGTATCCGCATCAATTGTCCGGGGGAATGCGACAGCGGGTCATGATCGCGATGGCGCTGATTTGCCGGCCGCAGCTGCTGATCGCCGACGAGCCGACCACCGCGCTGGATGTCACCATTCAGGCGCAAATTTTGGACCTGCTTCGCGGCATGAAGGCGGAAACCGGCGCTGCGATGATCTTCATCTCCCACGATTTGGGCGTGATTCGCGAGATCAGTGACCGGGTTATCGTCATGTATGCCGGCTATGTCGTGGAAGAGGCGCCGGTGGAGGAAATGTTGGGAAACCCGCGGCATCCTTACACGATCGGCCTGCTGCATTCCATTCCCGACATTGAACTTAAAGGCAAGCCGCTGCGTACGATTCCGGGGCGCGTGCCATCCCTGTCCGAGCGCCGGGGCGGCTGCCCGTTCGCCGGCCGCTGTCCCCGCGCCGAGCGCGTTTGCGAGATACGCGTGCCGGAGCTTGAACGGCATGCGGATAACCATCTGGTGCGCTGCCATCTGCATGCAGCGGCGGAAATGGAGGAGGCGGACCGATGAGCGGGGGGTTGATCGAGGTTGAAGGGCTGGCCAAATATTATCCCGTTCCGCGGGAAGGACTGTGGCAGCCCCGGCAATATGTCAGAGCGGTGGATGGCGTATCGTTTGCGATCGGCGAAGGCGAAACCTTCGGCCTGGTCGGGGAAAGCGGGTGCGGCAAATCGACGACCGGCCAGATGCTGGTCCGGCTGCTGGAGCGGACGAAAGGAAGCATCCGTTATCGCGGAACGGAAATTACGGGGTTGGACCGGCGGGAGATGAGGCCGCTGCGCCGGGAGCTGCAAATCGTCTTTCAGGATCCTTACGCTTCATTGAATCCGAAGAAGACGATCGGCTGGATCTTGGAGGAGCCGCTTGTCATCCATCGCCTCGGGGACAAACGGGAACGGCGGAAAGCCGTGGCTGCGGCCCTGGAACAAGTCGGTCTGGACAATAGCTACCTGAAGCGTTATCCGCATGAATTGAGCGGCGGCCAAAGGCAGCGCGTCGGGATCGCTTCGGCGCTCGTGCTGAATCCCAAATTCATCGTTATCGACGAAGCGGTGTCCGCCCTGGACGTCTCCATCCAGTCGCAGATCCTCAATTTGCTCAAAGAGCTGCAGCAAAAGCTCGGTTTGACGTACCTGTTCATTTCCCACGACTTGAACGTCGTACAGTATATGAGCGACCGGGTCGGCGTGATGTATTTGGGAAAAATGGTGGAAATCCTCGATGTGCGGCGAGGGGCAAGGAAACCGCTGCATCCGTATGCTCAAGCGTTATTTTCGGCGATCCCCCGGGTCAAGGCCGGAGAGCGGGAACGGATCGTTTTGAAGGGAGACCTGCCGAGCCCGATCAGGCCGCCGGCGGGCTGCGCTTTTCACCCGCGCTGCCTCTACGCGACGGACCGGTGCCGGCAGACGGCGCCGGAGTTGAAGCCGTACGAGCCGGGCAACCTGGTGAGCTGTCATTTCTACGAAGGAGGGGAAAACGGATGAATATCGGAGTCATCTCGGACCTGCACGTCGATTTGAATGATCTGCCCGAAGATAGACCTATTGAAGTAGCTTTGTTGGAAGTCGTTAGGGAGCGCGGACTGGATCATCTGATTATCGCCGGGGATATTTCGAACGATGCGCGCCTTAGCCTGAAGGTGCTCCACTGGCTGCGCGAGGCGAGTGGCATCCCGGTGCTGTTCGTCCCCGGAAATCATGATTACTGGAGCAAGGAGAACGGAATCAGGGATACGTGGGGGATTTATCGGCAATTTCAAACGTTTGCCGGTTGCCTGAGCGAGCGGCCGCATGCGCTGGACGGCGATTGGGTCGTTATTGGCAATTCGGGCTGGTACGATTATACGCTGGGCGAACCGAAATACGGGTTTGCCGACTTCGAGAAGATGAAGACGGCGGACCGGACCTGGCAGGACAGCCTGTATGTCGATTGGGGCAAAAGCAACCGCGACATCCACCGTTACTTTTACGAAACGTTGGAGCGGGAGCTTGAGGAGCATCGCGGCAAACGGATTATTATGGTGACGCACATGCTGGGGCACCCTTTCTTCAAAGTGCCGATGCCGCATCTGCAGTGGGAATATTTCAACGCCTTTCTGGGCAGCGCGGAATATGCGGATTTATACACCCGATACGGCGTGCGTTACGCCGTGATGGGACATGTACACTATCGGAAAAATTATATCGAGCGGGGGACGGAGATGATCTGTGCTTGCCTCGGCTACCGGAGGGAATGGAAACAGGCAGCCGCCGTGGATGAAATCCGGAGCTGCCTGCAGGTGATTTCCGTTTAAGACGATTTTTTGAACATCCCCTTTAAAATTATCTCGCCATCCAGCCGCCGTCGACGCAAAGAATATGTCCGTTCAGATAATCTGCCGCCGCGGAGGCCAGGAAAATAGCCGGACCTTTGACGTCGTCGGGAGTCCCCCAACGTTCTGCGGGAATGCGGTCCGTAATGGAGGCTTTGCGGTTTTCGTCGGCCCGAATGGGCGCCGTATTGTCGGTAGCCATGTAACCGGGGGCGATCGCGTTAACTTGCAAGCCGCCGGCCGCCCATTCGTTGGCGAACGCTTTGGTAAGTCCGGCCACGCCGTGTTTGCTGGCCGTATAGCCCGGCACGTTGATGCCGCCTTGATACGACAGCATTGAGCAGATATTGATGACTTTGCCGCTGCCGCGTTCGAGCATGTGGCGGCCGGCGATCTGCGTCAGCAGGAACACCGTGTTCAGGTTCAGGTTGATGACGTCAAACCAGTCTTTATCGCTGTGGTCCTTCGCCGGCGTCCGGCGGATGATGCCCGCGTTATTGACCAGAATATCGATATGCCCGGTCAGTTGGAGCGCCTCGTCGAAAACGGATTGCAGCTTGCCGTGATCGCTCAGATCGACGACGATTTCCGAAGCTTTCCGGCCGAGGGCGGCGATTTTGCTTACCGTTTCCGCACTGCTGCCCAGCGAGGCGCTGACGACGTCCGCTCCCGCTTCCGCCATCCCGACGGCGATGCCCTGGCCGAGACCGCCTGCGGCTCCGGTGACCAAAGCCGTTTTTCCCGATAAATCGAACAGTTTCATGAGTAATACACTCTCCTTATTGGTTAATCCGCTCATTTGGATTCAAATTCGATCGCTACGCCGGCCCGTTCGTATTGCTGCGCGGTTTCGGCGGATAAGCCGCGGTCGGTGATGATGCGCGTCAGTTCGCTTAACGAAGCGAAGGTGCGCAGCGCCGTTTGGCCGAACTTCTGATGGTTCATGACGGCGATCGCTTCGCGGGCCGTTTCGATCAACGCCCGTTTGAAGCCGATCAGATCGCCGGTATAAATCGACAGGCCGTGTTCGGGATGGATGCCCGTCGCCGACACGAACGCTTTTTGAATGTTCAACTGCCGCACATATTCCGCGGCTTCCGGTCCGGCCAGCATATTGCGGACCCGGTAGCCTCCCGGCACGACGAGGCGGATTTGGTCCTTGGCCGCCAGCTCGCCGATAATGTATACGTCGTTCGTCACGACGGTAAGCGGCCGGTTTTCCAGCCGCCGCGCGATTTCCAGCGTGGTGCTGCCGCCGTCCAGCGCTATGATGTCGCCCTCGCGGATGTGCAGGAGGGCTTTGCGGGCGATGTCGGCTTTTTCTTCGGCATGTTTGGCGAGCGGTTCCCTCGACGGCAAAATCCCGTACTGATCGCTTTGCGCGAGCAACGCTCCTCCGTGCACCCGCACCAGAAGTCCTTGCTCCTCCAGCTTGGCGAGATCCTCCCGGATCGTTTTGCCCGTAACGCCCAGCTTATCGCTTAATTCCGCCACCGTCACTTCTTTATGGTTCAGCAGAACCTCCATGATTTTTTCGTAGCGCCGAATCTGGTTCATGTTTAGCTTCACTCTTCCGTCAAGGTTGATTTTTAATCCGTGTTCAAAAATTCAGGTTTTCAGCACCGAAGCGTAGGCTAACCAGGGACGTCAGCAGCGAAGCTGACCGGTAACCTCGTTGAGCGTAACCGTGCTGAAAACTGAATGGTAACCGCGTTGAACGTAACGAACCGTAATGACCTTATTTGCCCATTTCCCGGCTATTTCCCGCTGTAACGGACTCCAGAGACCTTATTGGACTTTCATGGCAGCCATTTGGTTGCTTTTGTCCGAAATAAGGTCTTCTCGGTCCGTTAGAATCGGAAAATGCCCAACAGCGGGCCAATTTCTGGTGTCCGTTAGCTTGCCGGAACCCGACTGAAAAGACGACTTTTTGAAACGCCTTTTTTTATTTTAATTCTTTCATGGGAACCGCGTCCATGTCCGCATACGCTTTGTTGTCGCCGGCCATGCCCCAGATAAACGTATAATTGCTCGTGCCGACCCCGCTGTGGATCGACCAGCTCGGAGAAATCACCGCTTGTTCGTTGCGCATGACGATATGGCGGGTTTCCCCGGGTTCGCCCATCAAATGAAAGACGACGGCGTCCTCCGCCAAATCAAAATACATATAGGCTTCCATGCGGCGCGGATGAACGTGGGCCGGCATCGTGTTCCACATGTTGCCGGTTTTAAGCTGGGTCATGCCCATCACCAGTTGGGAGCTTTGGATGCCGTTCTCGTGGATGAACCGGTGGATCGTCCGTTCGTTGGAGTTTTCGATCGATCCGAGCGCTCCGGATTCCGCTTCGGCAAGCGTCGTTTTGGCCGTCGGGAACTCCTTGTGCGCCGGTGCCGAAATTAAATAGAACTTCGCCGGTTTGGCCGCGTCCTTGCTTTTGAAAATGACTTCCCGGGAGCCTTTCCCGACGTACAGGCAGTCTTTGTTGCTCAACTCATATTCGGCACCGTCGACCACGATGGACCCCGGTCCGCCTACATTGATCGCCCCAAGCTCGCGCCGTTCGAGGAAATAGGATACTCCAAGCTCCTTAAGGTCCGTCTCCAGCTTCACCTCTTGCTGCACCGGTGCAGCTCCGCCGATAATCAAGCGATCCTCGTGCGTAAGCACCAGCTCCAAACGGTCCGGCGCAAACAGCGTCGGAATGTGAAACTCCTTGCGTAGCCGCTCCGTATCGAACTGCTTGACTTCGTTCGGGTGCGAGGCGTAACGTCGTTCCATACAAAAACCTCTCCTTTTTGTTCATTTAGGTGTATAATGTTCATATAAGTTCACATTAATCCTTTTTGGTTCGTTTTGCAAGTGCTTTAGGTCGCTGACGGGAAAGTCCACAGCCTGCAAAATAAGGAGATCCCCCCGTAATAAAAAGTGGATTCGCCGACTTTAATGCACTATGGAATCATGATAGGATAATGGGGCCGATGAAACCGGGTACGGGAAGGGAGTTCATATGGATCCATATCGGAAAAGAATGGGAGAAATCGTCCGAATCGCGGCGGCGCGCGCTTGGCGGCAGCCCCTCTTAAGCAGCGGACTGTGGTTTCACGGCGACATCCGGGACAACTTTTATTACGCCTCCTATTTGTTTGCCGCCTCCGTCAATCTTGCGGAAGAGCCGCCGTTTGACCGCCGGGAAGGCAAAGAGGTGGCCGAAAAGGTACTGCTGCGCGTCCTAAGCTTGCAGGATGCCAAAGCGGACAGTCCGATGTACGGACATTGGCCGCTGGGGCTGAATCCGGTGCCGGAGCAAGCGGCGCCCCATGTCCTGCCGGCAGAGCTGATGAGCAGTCTGATGGCGTATTTTGCGCATGCTTATGGATCGCAACTGAGCCCGGAGCTTGCGGAGCCATTCGAGATCGCGTTATCCCATGCGTATCGGGGCGGCTTTTTCCACAAGCCTCTCCGGGATTACGGCCATCACGAAGCAAAGTATACGGCCGCGAAGCTGATCTTCGGGCAGCGGTATGAGGACGCTGCGCTGTTCGAGGACGGAAGGCGCTGCCTGCAGGACACGTTGGCGCACATCCGCCGGGAAGGGATGGCCGAATACGGCAGTCTGCCTTGGTTCTGGCACTGGATACAAGCGTTTACTTGCGCCTGGACGCTGGTGGAAGAAGCGGAGGTCAAAGACGAGCTCTCCGAGATGCTGGACCATTTATGGCATATCCGGGCGGCCTATTATCTCAAAGGGGCGTGGGTTGGCGTCCATTCCCGTGAATGGCCCCATGATGCGCCGCGGGATGCCAACGTTTTGCACGATTACGTGCAGTTTGGCGATTTTGCGCTGCCGGAGGAAATGCCGCGCACGGAGTACGCCGGCTTGCTGTTTTACGAGGCCCCGGAACCGGCCCGGCGCCGGGCGCTGGAGCGCTCCAATCCTGCCGAGGTATGCGCGGCGGTCGCGAAGGAAATCGAAGGCGAGAAGCGCCGGCTCCATTCCTATGCCTATATCACCGGCCAATTCGCCGCCGGCGGCATGTGGGAGCGAGTCAAGGAATTCGACAACGAGCAGCTGCGCTGGTTGTTCAGCTTGCCGGTACGCCGCGGGGGGAAAGGCAATCAACTCTATTTTTTCCATCCCGGAGACGGGTACGATCCTTCGGGAAACGACCCGCGCCACCAGAGCGAATGGACGAGCGCGATGTATCATAAAAACGTCGTCATGGCGTTATATCGGCTGCCGGAGAGGGTGCCCGGGCAAGTGATCGGCGTGCTTCCGGAAGGAGATTGGCGTTTTGCGGCGAATGGTATATTCGGAAAGGCGGAAGATGCGTATTTTGCCGTATTCGTGAATTGCGCCTACGAGGTTCGGCAGCGGGATGGCTATTTGCTGGTAGAGGTTAGCGGCCGCAGCGTCGGCGTTGCGGTGGAAGCCGTCGGCGTCCCGGATGCGGACCGGCGGGGAATTGCCGGGTTAGACGATTTCGCCTCGGCCCTTCATGCCCGCGCGCCTCGCTTCGAGATCGGCGGTGCAGCCGGAAGTCTTCGGGCGGCGTATACTTCTTTTGCGGAGGATGCCAAACTGTCTTTAAGCGTCCATGGTCCCGGGGATCCCGGCGATCCGCAGGTGAACGGCGAGCGGGTATCGATGGAGCGTTATGTTTATTCGGTGATACCAAAGTAAATACCTGGAAAAGAGGAATGACAGATGAAAAAGCTGCAGCTTGTACAAAAAATCATGCAGGAAGGCGTCGTGGCCGTACTGCGCGGGGAAACCCCGGAGGACGTCGTGCAAATGGCCGAACAGGCGATTGCCGGCGGCATCAAAGTGATCGAAATCACGATGACGATTCCGTTCGCCTTGCAGGCCATCGAGCAATTGTCCCGCAAATATGCCTGGGATTCCCAGGATGAATCCACTTACGCGATCATCGGCGTCGGGACGGTGCTTGACCCCGAAACGGCGCGGGCGGCGATTCTTAGCGGCGCCCAATTCGTGGTGGGGCCGTCGTTGAACCGCGACACGGTGCTCTTGTGCAATCGGTACCGTATTCCGGTCATGCCCGGCTGTATGACGATCAAGGAAATCCAGGAAGCGTTGGAGCTGGGCGCGGATATCGTCAAGCTGTTCCCGGGCAACCTGTACGATCCGTCCATGATCAAAGCCGTCAAAGGTCCGCTGCCGCAAGCGAACATTATGCCGACGGGCGGCGTGTCGCTGGCCAACCTCGGCGAATGGATCAAAGCGGGCGCGGTGGCCGTCGGCATCGGATCGGACCTGACGAACGAAGCCGTGAAGCAGCGCGATTACTCGCTGATCGCCCAAAAAGCGGCGGCCTATAAAGCGGAGTGCTTGAAGGCAAAAGGGCTGGATTAACCGTAACTGGGCGCATTTTGTCAGGAGTGCCGATTACGTGGCGCTGAGGCGGTTACTCGAAGCTTGATGCGTTTGACCGATAAGATGCCCCCGCTTGACCGATAGCGTGAGCCTTAGCTTTGACCTATCGGATGGTCCGTCTATCCGCATATTTAGGGAAATAGGCATGCGTCGGTTCGTTAGCATGGGAAACCTTGCTTTTTAGGCCATATAAGAACGTGTAGATTCGTTAGCGCGTATTGATAGACAGAAACAGTGGGAGGTAGGCTGCATGGATTTGGGATTGCATGGGAAGAAAGCGATCGTTACCGGCGGCAGCAAAGGCATCGGCCTGGCGACGGCGATGGCGCTTGCCGCGGAAGGGGCCCAGGTTGCCATCGTGGCGCGGAACGCCGGACCGCTTCGGGAGGCAGCCGATGCCATTCGGGCAAAAACCGGAGCCGAGCCGCTCGTCATCGCGGCCGACGTATCCTCGCCGGAGGCGGCGAATCAAGCCGTGGAACAGGCGATCCTCCGCTTTGGCGGGCTCGACATTCTCGTGAACAATGCCGGCACATCCGCGGCGCGGCCGTTTGAGCAGGTAGATGCCGAAGCGTGGAGCGCCGACCTCGATCTCAAGCTGTTCGGCGCAGTGAACTTCGCCCGGGCGGCGGTCCCGCACCTGCGGAAAGTCGGAGGCGGCGCGATCCTTAACGTCACCGCCGTCGGCGGCAAGACGCCGGGCGCATCGTCGCTGCCCACCTCGGTCAGCCGGGCCGCTGGGCTAGCGTTAACGAAGGCGATGAGCAAGGATCTCGCTCCCGACAATATAAGGGTCAACGCCGTTTGTATCGGACTCATCCGCAGCGACCAAATCGAGAAGAAATGGCAGGCTGCGGCTCCCGGTCTAACCTGGGAGCAATTCGCCGCCGATCCGCGCCACGGCATACCGCTCGGCCGGATCGGCCGGGCCGAAGAAGCGGCGAAGGTGATCGCCTTCCTGGTTTCGGACGCGGCGTCCTATGTGACGGGCACGGCGGTAAATATCGACGGCGGTTCCGCGGCGGTGTTGTAGCGCGGGGGCCGGATCCGCAGCGGGATCGGAACTTGAACATATACGGACAAAAGATAAAAGGCTGATCGTTGTCGTTTGATGACGATCAGCCTTTTTGTACTGGCGTCGCACCTCGGAGTACTTTGACGAACCGCGATACGGGAATCCGCTTCATCCCTTCCGTTCCCAAAGCGCTGCCCACCGTACCAAGCAACGCGCTTGCGGTCGCCAACTTGATCAGATAGTAGAGCCCGGTTCCGGCGATTAAATCCAGGATAACAAAATTCCGGATCGTAGACGCCTTGATCGTGACAAATATAAAGGGATGACGTTTCGTTTCGGCCACGTGATCCTCCACCCTTTCCGAAATGTAAGAAACAGTATTCGCTGTTGATATATATGGCCCGCTTGGTTTGTACCATGCGCGCAATAAGGTGAACTTAAAAAAATGCGCATGAAGCTTAAAAAAACGGCAGTTAGCGCAGAAAACCGGCATGTTAAAGTGAAGAGGCGACACAGTATAATGTAAGACAAGGATTCATTCTTTTTTGTTCGTATTAGCGCGGTGTTATACCCATGCGGTTGGGAGGAATGCAACATGAAGATTCGGGTATTGTTGGCAGACGATGAGCCGGTGATATTACGCGGACTAAAAAAGCTAATAGCTTGGGAAGAATTGGGGTTTTCGATTATCGGGGAGGCCAATGACGGGAACGAATTGAAGCAGTTGATGCAGGAGTGCCGTCCGGACCTGATCATTAGCGATATCAGCATGCCCGGCTGCAGCGGAATCGACATTATCCGGGAGATTCATGAAGCATCCCTTCCAATGAAGGTCATTTTTATTAGCGCGTACCAGGAGTTCGCCTATGCCCGCCAGGCGATTCAATACGGCGCGGTAGACTATTTGGTCAAACCAGTGAACCAAACGCATTTGGAAAGTGTCGTCGGCAAGGCGGCGGCGTTGATCCGCGAGGAGAACGAAGGGGAGCGGGCCAAGGAAATGCTGACCCATTACGAGCGGAAACAGCGTACCGTGACGATCGAAGAGCTGCTGGACGGCTTGATGGACGGGGACAAACGGGCGGCCGCCGAATTGACCCGCATGGGCGCCGTGGCGTTGAGCCGGCATACGAGCGTCTGCATGCTGGAAACGGATGAAACGATGGGAAGCGCCTCTCGCTGGGAAGAACGGGAACGCAAGCTTGTCCAATTCGCGCTCTACAACATTATCAAAGAAACGGTCGATCCCGGCGGCAACTGCCTGATGTTCCAGAAAGACGGAAGATTCGGAATCTTGATCCAGCATGAAAGCGCGGACGAGCCGCGCAAGTTGGCAAACGACCTGCACGGGAAAATCAATGTTTTCCTTAAGTTGCCGGTTTCCATCGGGATAGGCCGGCCGGTATCCGGCATCGAGGCAGCCTCCGCTTCTTACCGCGCCGCCTTGGAAGCGCTTATCGCCAAATATTTTACCGGTCTTAACCGGGTCCTCGAGGCGGATGAAACCGCGGCGGATCGCTCCGAAGAGCCTTGCGGCCTCGCGGAACTGGAGGAGAAAATGATCAAGGCGCTTATGTCGCAGAACAGGGAGGAACTGCATGCGTCGATGAACCGGCTTCTGAGGGCCATTGAGCAACAGGCGGAAGGCAGCAAGCAGTTGGCGGTGATGAGCGCGTACAATACGATCCTGCTGCTGGATCAGAGTATGGCCAAAATCGGCATTCAGCTGAGCACGGCCATCCAAGAACCTAACGCGCTGTTGGCGAGATTGTCGGGTTATGCGACTTTCGAAGGCGTGAAAAAGGAGTTTGCGTCGGTTGTGGAGCATGCCTGCGAACAGATCTCCCATAAGCTGGCGAACAAGGAAGTCACTGAGCTGCAGCGGATCAAAACGTATATGGAGGAGCATTACGCCGAGAACATCACGCTGGAGTCCATGGCCGCCCTGATTTACATGAATCCTTATTACTTCAGCAGCTTTTTCAAAAAACATACCGGGAAAAACTTCAAGCAATATTTGACCGAGGAGCGTATGAAGCAGGCGCTCCGCTTGCTGCTGGAGACGGACCTGATGATTTACGAGATCGCGGAGCGCGTCGGCTATAACAATGCCCGTCATTTCAGCGACATGTTCAAAAAGATGTACGGCAAGCTGCCCCAGGAATACCGGCAATCCGCCGGCGCGGAATAGGGGAGGCGACTTATGCGCTTACGGAGCAAAAAATTCACCAGCATCTTCGTCAAATTCGCGGCGGCTTTCATCCTGGTCGGGCTCATTCCGCTGTTTGCGCTCAGCCTTTTTTCGGTGAACACGTTTACGGGGTATGTGGAGCGGTATACGACCGGCAATATGCAGCAGATGGTCATGTACATGAGCTACAACCTGAACTCCGCATTTAACCAATACAATGAAGTATCCAAGCTGATGTATACCGGTAAATACGAAGGTTTCATCGAAAGCTCCAGCCAAAATCAAACCTATAACGTCAACGATCTGGAGCAGATCAACAATATTCCGATCGATTCGTTTCTGAAGACGGTGCTGCACAGCGATAATTTTATCAGCAGCGTTTATTTCGTCCGGGAGCGGGATGGGAAGTTGTATTATCAGGAAAAAGAAAACAGGGGGATGGACGCGGAACTGCTGCCCTATCAAGAATGGCTTGGACAAATGCGCGCGAATCCTTCGAAGGTAGCGATATTCCCTACGCATGCCGACAATTATTACCTGACCTCGGGCCGCGAAGTATTTACCATAGGCCGCAATCTGATCGATATTTCCGGGAAAGTGACGGCCGAACCGAAGATCGTCGGGACGTTGTTCCTGGACGTGGATGCTGCGATCTTCGATCAGTTTTTCAAGGAGCTTAATCTGCGGGGGCAAGACGAATTGGTTTTGCTCGACGGGGATGGCAACATCTATTTCAGCAATAAGGAGAAGGACCTTTCGTCCGAGGTACAAGCTGGGCCCAAACCGGATAAAGGGATGATGGTGATCGCGGAGCCGATCCCGTTTCTGAACGGCAGTCTTACGGCCCGGATTCACCGCGCTTCGTTGTTTCAACAACTGCTGTCGGTGCGAATGACCGTGTTTATCGCCATTGGGCTGTGCTCCATCGCGCTTATCGTGACGGGGGCCTGGTTCTCGAGGCGCTTATCCGCGCCGATTCTCAAGCTAATGAAGCAAATGACTAAAGTCGAATCGGGAAACCTCGATACGCAGGTGGAGATCCGCAGCAACGATGAGCTCGGCAGGCTAAGCTACAGCTTCAACCGGATGGTCGAACGTTTGAAGGCGTACATCGACGAAGCTTACGTGGCGCAGATTAAGCAGAAGCAAACGGAACTCAACGCCTTGAAAAGCCAAATTCGGCCGCATTTTTTGTACAACACGCTCGAAGTGATCCGGATGAGCGCCGTCGATAAAGACGATCACGAGGTGGCCGGGATGATCCTCTCCCTGTCCAATCAGCTAAAATACGTCATCGACTATGGCGAGGAAAGGGTCGTCATCGGCAACGAACTGGATAATGTCAAAGATTACTTCTACCTGATTTCGGTTCGTTATGACCAACGCTTCGAGTTCAGTTGCGAGATCGCTCCGGACGTGGATTTGAATTGGCAAATTTTGAAGCTGTCCCTGCAGCCGATCGTCGAGAACGCCATTCAGCATGGGTTAAAGCAGAAAGGGAGGGGCGCGGTCGGGCTTACGGTTGAAAGACGCGACCGAGATCTTGTCATTACGGTTTACGACGACGGTGCCGGCATGAATGCCGAAACGCTCGAACGCTTAAACCGGGTTCTATGCGATCCGGAAGCTCCGGGCAAAAACGTCGGGCTAAAAAACGTACATGAACGAATCAAATCGGTATTTGGCGAGCCCTACGGGATCGTAATCAACAGCCGCGAGCATGTCGGAACGTCGATTGTGCTCACTTTTCCCATCGTGCAGGAGAGCGAGGCGGAACGAACGGAAATATGAACTTTCCGTTCGTTTTTTTTGTTCATCGGTATCGTAGTTTTTAGCTTAAAAACTGCGCATGCGGCGCTTAAAAAAGTTCATTCAGTTCGAAACGGGCCCATGCTATGCTGGAACCAAGGAAACGTTTTCAAGGTTGGTGATGCGCACATCGGCCGTCGGTTTCCAGGGTGACAGACAAAAAGGGAGGTTACCAAACCCATGTTCAGAAAAACCTGGCTTAAACTACCTGTATTACTGCTGGCCGCCTCGTTGACTTTAACCGCTTGCGGAGGCAACTCCGGCGGGAATACGGCGGCGAATGCGCCATCAACCGGCAGCAATGGCAACTCCGCCGGGGGAGATGCTCCGAAAGAGGTCAACTTTACGATCGGCTATGCTTCCGGAGATCCCGCAACGAAAAAAGCCATCGCCGATACGGTTCAGCGGTTTATGGAGGCGAATCCGCATATCAAAATCAAGGATTTAAGCGAAACGTCGTCCGCCGCTTATCTGGACTGGCTGAAAACGAAGGACGCGGTCGGCGAGTTCCCGGATCTGGTGGAAATGCGGGATACGGAAGTGTTTGCCGACGCGGGCAAGATCGTAGAACTGCCGTCCGATTTGCTGGAGTTGTTCAACGACCCGCCAAAGGTTGACGGCAAGGTATGGAACGCGCCGATGCAAGTCAATTCACCGCAGGGAATCATTTACAGCAAGAAAGCGTATGAGGAGGCCGGCATCGCCGAGTTGCCGAAAACGTACGACGAATTCGTCGAGATCCAGGAGAAGCTGAAGGCCAGCGGCATTTCGCCGATCGTGGTCGGTGGCAAAGATATTTTCCATATGGGCTTTTGGGTCAACAAGTTCCTGATCGACGAAGTGTACGCGAACGATCCGGATTGGAACTCGAAGCGCACGGCCAAAGAGGCGAGCTTCACTGACGCGAATGTCGTGCAGGCGATGACGGACTATAAAGAGCTCTTCCAAAACTACGTCGATAAAGGCTGGCTAAGCACGGGCGATAATCAGACGGCGTCCTTCCTTGTGTCGGGGAAAGCGGCGCAATTGTTCTCCGGAACGTGGATGTTCACGCAGATCGCCGAGGCCGACCCGAACTTCGAATTCGGTTTTTACGCGCTCCCTGACCGCGAAGGCAACGTGAACGTGATCGGCCTGCCTTCTCCGGCCGGCTGGTCCATTTCCACGGAAGCCTCCAAAGATGCGGACAAGGTGGAAGCGATCAAGCAATTTATCCGCTTCTTCTTCGAGCCGGAAAACTATTCGTTGTATTTGGCCAGCATCAACGCGATTCCTTCGACTAAAGAGCCGGTTTCCTATGAGTCCAGCGAGCAGATGAAGGTGGTGCTTGAACTGATGGCCGACCCGCAGGTCAAGAAATCGCTGGCGATCAACAACTGGTGGGGCGAAAACCAAATTCCTCCGCAATTCCGCAACTGGTATTACAAGCTGCTTCAGGAACTGGTCGCAAAGGACGGGGACGTCCTGGAATACATGAAGCAAGCGGACACGGAGTACGACAACCAAGTCAAAGCCAACGCGATGTAATGAAAACCGGCAATGCCCAGGAACCTCCTTCGGGGAGGTTCCTCTTTAATCCATGCGTTCCGAAGGAGGGAGACAACCATGTCTGCACCTATCGTTAATTCCGGAAAAGCGTACTCTGCTATAAAAAAGAAGAAAAAATGGCAGTCTTACGCGCTGTTTTTTATTCTACCTTCGTTTATTCTGTATACTCTGTTCGTGATCGTCCCAACGTTGGGCAGCGTCTATTACAGTTTTACGTCCTGGGACGGCATCAGCGCAGACGTGCGATTCATCGGACTCGCCAACTTCGTGGAAATTTGGAACAGCCCGCGCGTCCATAACGCGCTGAAAAACACGCTAATTTTAACGATCAGCCTTGTCATACTTGAGAACTTGCTAGCCATCCTGCTTGCGGTGCTGGTCGACAAAGTGCGTTGGCTAAGTAAAATATTCCGCAGCATCTTTTATTTCCCCACCTTGCTTAGCGGTATCGTGATGGGGTTCGTCTGGGCCATGATGCTGAATTACAACTTCGGCGTCGTCAACCAATTGCTGAACAAGATCGGCCCCGGGGCCTTCGCGGTCGATTGGCTCGGAGACCCGCGCTACGCCATGCTGGCGATTCTAATATCCACGGTTTGGAAGGGCGCAGGGTATTATATGATCATCTATTTAGCCGGATTGCAGGGCATCCCGCAGGAGCTGAACGAAGCCGCCGGCATCGACGGCGCGAACGGCTGGCAGCAATTCCGCCATATCACGTTTCCGCTGCTGGCCGGATCGGTGACCGTATGCATGGTCTTGTCCATGATCAGCGCACTGAAGATCTTCGATCAGATCGCGGTCATGACGGACGGCGGTCCCGGCTTTGAAACCGAAACCTTGACCTATCTCATCTATAAGGTTGGCTTCGGCGAACTGCGGCAAGGGTTCGGGACGGCGCTGGCTATGGTGCTGTTTTTCATTATTTTGATCATTACCGTGTTTCAAGTGAAGGTCCTCCAAAAAAGGGAGGTCGAAATGTAATGTCGCTGAAAACTCGTAAGCTCGTGATCGATATCTTGATATTAGCGGTGACGGTTATCGTGGCGGTATTCTTCTTCTTCCCGATCTTCTTCAACATCATGTCCGCTTTCAAGAGTAACGCGGAAATCATGAGAGACGCGGTCGCCCTTCCGACATCGTTGTACCTGGAAAGCTTCAAATACCTGCTGACGGAAACGAACTATCCACAGGCAATTTTAAACAGTTTAATCTTGACGGTCGTGTCGATCGTGTTTCAGGTACTGTTTATCCCGATGGCGGGGTATGCCATTCAGCGGAGAAACGCGAAATGGACGAGATTCGTCTTCCTGTATTTCCTCGCCGGGATGATGATTCCGTTCCAAGCCTACATGATCCCCCTGTTCAAAGAGCTCAAATTGCTGGGGCTTTACGGCAGCCTGGCGGGGCCGATCATGATTTACGTCGCCGGTTCGGTCGGCTTCGGCAGCTTGCTGTATTCGAGCTTTGTTAAAGGCATTCCGACGGAAATCGAAGAGGCGGCGGAAATCGACGGCTGCTCCCGGGTGCGGATTTTCTGGAACATCGTGTTCCCGCTGCTCGGCCCGGTGACGGCCAGCATGGTCGTCCTGAACGGACTGGGCATCTGGAACGATTTCCTGATGCCAATGCTCGTCCTCCCGTCCGGCGAACCGAAGACGATGGTTGTGGAAATTTACCGTTACATCGGCGAGTTCTCATCAAGGTGGGACATGATCTTTGCCGGCACGACGATGTCGGTCGTCCCGGTGCTGATCGCTTTTATTTTCCTGCAAAAATATTTCGTCAAAGGGATTGCGTCGGGAGCGACGAAAGGCTGAGGATGCCTAAGATAATGGGGTTATACGGCAATTTTACAATGAAAGGCAGGAACATCCTTTGTTAAACGATACACAGCAGCAATGGTTGAATGGCGTCGTCGCCAAGGTGACGGCCAAGATGGACCCGGTCAGCGAGCGCTCCCGAAACAAAATACCTTACACGACCGTGAACGGCGTGCACGATGACCGATCCACAGGCAATCCGACGGGGGATGATTCGGACGGTATCCATTGGTGGACAAACGGTTTCTGGGGAGGCATGTTGTGGCTGATGTACCATGAAACCGGCGATGAGAAATACAAGGAAATCGCGCAAATTTCCGAAGCGAAGCTGGACCGGTGCTTTGAGGAATTTTATGGCTTGCATCACGACGTCGGTTTTATGTGGCTGCCGACCAGCGTCGCGAATTACCGAGCGACGGGGAATCCAGAATCCCGGAAGCGGGGGCTCCATGCCGCAAACTTGCTGGCGGGCCGGTTCAATCCGGCGGGGGGCTTTATTCGGGCGTGGAATGATCTGGAGGATGGGGATACGCGAGGCTGGGCGATCATCGATTGCATGCTTAACATTCCGCTGCTGTACTGGGCAACGGAGGAAACGGGAGACCCGCGCTTCAAGCAAATCGCGATGAAGCACGCGGATACGTCCATGACGGCGTTTGTCCGCCCCGACGGCTCCGTCAACCACATCGTCGAATTTGATCCCTTTAACGGAGGCGTGGTTCGCTCGCACGGAGGCCAGGGTTACGGCGAAGGTTCCTCCTGGACGCGCGGACAGGCCTGGGCGCTGTACGGATTCACGATGAGTTATCTTCATACCGGAAAAGACGAGTATTTGCAGACGGCTAAGCGGGTTGCGCATTATTTTATGGCGAACATTCCGGAGAACGGCATCATTCCAGTCGATTTCAGGCAGCCGGAGGAGCCGAGGCTGGCGGACGATACGGCTGCGGCCATCGCGGCATGCGGGCTTATCGAAATCGCCAAGGCCGTCGGCGGACACGAAAGCCGCTCGTATATAGCGGCGGCGCTGAAACTGCTGAAGACGCTGGACGAATCGCGAATCGATGGGTCGCCGGATACCGATCATTTTCTGCTTTACGGTACAGGCGCTTATCATAGCAAGGTGCATCATCAGCCGATTATTTACGGGGACTATTATTTTATGGAAGCGATATTCAAGCTGAAGGGCAATGATCTTCATTTGTGGTAACCGGATGCATTGGCGTTGCATTAAAGCTTTCCATGGTCGAGCCGGCAACCGGTTTTGGCGTAAACTCTATACTTAGGTCAACACTCGCTGTCCAGACGCTTTGCACGATTATTCCGTTTGATCAGACCAGGGAGCAAAGAAACGGACAAACTCGGAGGAAGAACATATTTGGCGCAGATCTTATTATTTTATCCCTAACCCAACGCTACCCCCTGCACTTAGCTCCCTTAACAAAGGAGATAATCGTGCAAAGGAGCATGCAGAGATAACAAGACACGTGATTTTGATCTTGACTTGCATGAACCGGATGATAAAGACTTGTGCGAGGAAGGAGATCAAGATGAATACCATCAAAAATCCGATCCTTAGAGGTTTTAACCCTGATCCGTCCGTCATCCGGGTTGATGACGATTATTATATCGCCACTTCCACGTTCGAATGGTTTCCGGGCGTGCAAATTCACCACTCCAGGGACCTGGTCCATTGGGAACTGATCGCCCGCCCGCTGAACCGCGTCTCGCAATTGGACCTTAGGGGAGTCGGGGCTTCGCAAGGGGTATGGGCCCCTTGCCTAACCTGCCATAACGGCATCTATTATTTGGTCTATACCGTCGTCAATTCTTTTTATGTCAATATGTACGATACGCCCAATTACCTGGTGACGGCGAAGGACATCCGCGGGGAATGGTCGGAGCCGATTTTCCTGAACAGCTACGGGTTTGACCCGTCGCTGTTCCATGATGACGACGGACGTAAATACATCGTCAGCATGGTTACGGATCATCGATTAACGAAGCGGTACAAGGGGCATTTGGTCATTCAGGAATATTCCGAGCAGGAACGGCGCATGGTCGGCGAGGCAGTGACCATTTATGCGAGCAACGACATTTTCTTGGAAGGCCCGCATCTTTACAAGCGGAACGGCTATTATTATCTGTTCGCGGCGGATACGGGGACGGGCGAAGGCCACGGACAGTCTATGTTAAGATCAAAGCATTTGTTCGGCCCTTATGAAGCGTATCCGGGCAATTCACTGATGACGTCAAGAAATCATCCCGGGCTGCTGTTGCAAAAAGCGGGGCACGGTGATCTGGTCGAAACGCAGAACGGCGACTGGTATATGGTTCACCTTTGCGGACGGGCGCTGGAGAAGCGGACGGAGAAGGGAGACCGCAGGTATACGCTGGGCCGCGAAACGGCGATTCAAAAAGTGGAATGGACCGAGGACGGCTGGCTTCGTCTGGCAAATGGCACCGTACTGCCGGACGCGGAGGTGGAGGCGCCCTACCTTCCGCCGCATCCGTTCCCGACCCGGCCGGTGCGCGACGATTTCGACGGCGATACGCTGGACATCCACTTCCAGTCGTTGCGCGTTCCGCTCGACCCCACCTTTTATTCGCTGACGGAGCGGAAGGGGTATCTCCGGCTGTACGGCAGGGAAGGACTCGGTTCGAAGTACAGACAAAGCCTTGTCGCAAGGCGTTGGCAAGAGTTTCATTTCACGGCCGGCACCTGCCTCGAATTCGAACCGGCGAGCTTCAAGCATCTGGCCGGCCTGATCTGCCTGTACGATACGTTTAATTACTATTATTTGCACGTAACGCACGATGAAGACCTGGGCCGCTGCATCAGCATCCTGTCCGCCGTCAACAATGAGTACGCGGCGCTGGCCGGATACGTTCCCTTGCCGGCCGGCGCGGAGCGGATCTGGCTTCGCGCCGAGGTGGATCACGACAAGCTGCAGTTCGCGTATTCCACGGAAGGCGAGCAAGCGTTCAAGAACATCGGTCCGGTCCTGGACGCCAGCTCGTTATCCGACGAAGCTTGCAACGAGGGCTGGTTTACGGGCGCCTTCATCGGCCTGTGCTGCCAGGATTTGACCGGCTTCCGCAAGCATGCGGACTTCGATTATTTCGAGTATATTGAGCATCCCGGTAAACCGGACGATTGAGACTTCAACAAGCCTTATGTGGCGGCCTTTGGCCGCCATTTTATCATTTATCCTCCCCCAAAAATGCGAATCTCCAAGTTTTCCAGATTTTTGCGTTGTAATCTCCCGGAAAGCCTTTAAAATGATAGACACTCGATGTTTTATCCAAGCAAAGGAGCTGCACGGTGCTGAAGAGGATCGCGATGATTGCGTTGGTCGCCTTGGTGTTTTCGGCGTTTATTCCATTGTCGATGTTGCCTGCCCGCGAGGGTGGGACGCAGCCGATGGAGGTCCATCAAGGGATCATGGATTTGTCGGGTTGGGACCCGAAACAACAAGGGAGAATCAAGCTGGACGGAGAGTGGGAGTTTTATTGGAATCGGCTGCTGGCGCCGGAGGATTTCCGCCTAGCGGAGAAACCTTCCTTCGACGCGTTCATGCCAGTTCCGGCGCAGTGGAACGGTAAGCGGCTTAACGGACGGCCGCTTCCGGCGTACGGCTCGGCAACGTACCGGATGGTGATGAAGAACTTGCCGGCCGGCGGGATTTTTGCGCTGAAGAAAACGAACATCCGTTTTTCCAGCACGATTTACGTGAACGGCCGCAAGCTGTTCGACGACGGTAAGCCTTCCTTGCAAGCCGAAACGTATAAAGCGGGAAACCTCCCGCAAACGGCGCTGATTCCGCTCGAGCGAGGCGACGCCGAAATCATCGTTCAGGTCGCCAACTATGATTACATCAACTCCGGCATCCCAGTTTCGCTTTACTTCGGCGATCAAGTCGCCATGGATCGGATCCTGAAAATAAACCTGGCGCGGGAATTCAGCACCTTGGCCGTGCTTGCCATCCTGGCGGTCATTTTTTTCATCAGCTATGCGGTTGCGGCAATATACCGGAAGAAGGATCTCGCTTTGCTCCTGTCGGCCTGCATTTGCTTGCTGTTTTCCATTTACCATGGATTGTCCGGCGAACGGACGCTCACCATATTGCTCCCGCATATTTCATTTGAAATGCTGTATAAGGTCAAAGACGTCGCCACGATGGGCGGTTTTATTTTTGTGGCGGTTTTCTTCTACAACGCGCAAAGGCGCATCATCCCGCTCCGGGCCTTGCAGGCCGTCATTGCCGTGCTGGCCGGATTCTCCGCTGCGGTCGCGTTCCTGCCGATCCGGATGTACAACCCGTTTCAACCTTATGTCGTATTCGTCTATGAGCTCATGATCCTGTGGGTGCTATATAAATCCGCATCGATTTATTTACGGGGCCGGCAAGAGAACCCGCTACAGTCGTTGCTGCTGTTTATGTCCATCCTCACCATCAACCTGTATTCGCTCGATACGATTCTGTTCGCGGTTTCGTGGAAAGAGAATTTGTGGGTCGAGCAGCTGTACCTCGTATTGTTCAATCTCGTCATGGTTTGCCAGGTCGTGCTCAAATTTTTCGAAGCCTACCACACGGTCGATCGGATGAAAGACCAGTTGGTCCGTTTGGACCGGATCAAGGACGATTTCCTTGCCAGCACTTCCCATGAGCTGAAAACGCCGCTGAACGCCATCGTGAACATTACCGATACGTTGCTGAGGGGGGCGGAGGGGCCGGTTTCGGCCAGCCAGGCTTTGAACCTGAACATCGTGATGAGCAGCGGGCGGAGGCTGACTTATCTCGTGAACGAGCTGCTGGATTACTCCAAAATGAAGCACGGAGACATCCGTTTGTTCCGAACCGCCCTAAGCTTAAGGGATCATGTCGCCGTGGTGATCCAGGTCCATTTGTTTTCGCTCAGCGGAAGCCAGATCGCGCTAGTCAACCGGGTACCCGAGAAGCTGCCCCCGGTTTATGCGGACAGCAATCGGCTGATCCAAGTTTTGCATCATTTGATCGGATATGCGATCAAGTATGCCGAGCAGGGGATCGTGAACGTGGAGGGAGAAACTGCCCGGGATCAGGTACGGGTAAGGATTCGGAATACGGCGAAAAACCTGCCTGACGATTTGCCGCAGCGGCTGTTCCGTTCCTTCGAGGAGCTCGGCGATGCCGTGGAGTCGGACGAAGGAGGGACAAGCCTCGGCCTGAGCATGACCAAGGAGCTGATCGAACTGCATGGAGGGACGATCCGCGCCGATTTGCACCCGGAAGAAGGTTTGACGTTCGTGTTTACGCTGCCTCGCGCGGAACGGGGGGATTCTCAGCCTGCCGGTGAATTCGCGGATTCGGTTCCGCCGTTTGTTTCGGACCGGGCGTCGGCGAGAGTGAGCAGTGCGGCTCCCGCTTATCCGCTATATATACCGGGTAACGGAGGCAAAGCGATCCTGATTGCGGAGCATGAGCTGGCCACCCAGCAATCGATGCGCAATTTGCTCAAGCTGGAGGGGTATTCGGTGGTGCTGGTGAATCGCGGCCGTCAGGTTTTGGAGGAACTGGCCCAGGGACATCCTTACTATTTGGTAATCCTCGATGTCGCCTTGCCCGATTTGAGCGGATTCGAGGTGCTACGCAGCATTCGGGAACGTTTTTCGCCGTTTGAGCTGCCGGTCTTGACGCTAACGTCAAGAAACCGGGAGGATGACATGAAATTATCCGTGGAAAACGGGGCCAACGATTTCGTCGGCATGCCTTTTGAAGCCGAGGAACTGATAGCGCGGGTCCGCAGTCTGACGAATTTGAAAGCCTCCGTCAACAATGCCAAAGATGCGGAAATCGCCTTTTTGCGCTCCCAGATCAATCCGCATTTTCTGTACAACGCATTGAATTCGATTGCCGAATTATGCTTGGAGGACCCGGAACAAGCGGAGGACTTGACGTTGGAGTTATCCCGGTATTTGCGCGGCAGCTTCGACTTCAAGCAGCTGGACTCGCTGTCTACCTTGGAGAATGAGCTGGAGCTGGTCGCCGCCTATGTCAATATCGAGAAGGCGCGCTTCGGTCCGAGATTGGACATCGAATACGACGTGGATGCCGACCCGATGCTGCGGATCCCGCCGTTGGTCCTTCAGCCCTTGGTGGAGAACGCGATCCGTCACGGCCTGATGTCCAAGTTAAAAGGCGGGAAGGTGAAGCTGACGGTGAAAGGCGGGCCGGAAAACGGGGTGTATTTTTCCGTGGAGGACAATGGATCCGGGATGAACGAGCAGAAGCTGGAGGAGTTGCGGGACAGGGATACGAACCGAAAAGGCGTAGGCCTTTGGAATATTAGCCAGCGGATCAAGCTACTCTACGGTCAAAGCATACAGATCGCGAGTATGGAAGGAGTGGGAACGAAAGTTTCTTTCGAGATCCCGGCGGCATCAAATAGTTGGACAGGGGGAGCCATGCATGCTGCGAGCCATGATCGTGGATGATGAAGAGTTATCGATAAAACGATTGACGAGAATTTTGTCGGATAGCGGGGACGTCGACATTCGTCAGACATTTCTGGATCCCGACGTAGCTTATGATTACGCTAAATCCCATCCGGTGGATATTGCCTTTCTCGATATTTCCATGCCGGAAATCAACGGAATGAAGCTCTCCGGTCTGCTGCAGGAGCTGGACGAGTCCATGGATATCGTGTTTGTGACCGGTTATGACACGTATGCGGTGGAGGCGTTTGACCGGAATGCATTGGATTATCTGCTAAAACCGGTTACTTCGGAGCGGGTGTCGCGAACCTTGGGCAAGGCCCGAAAAAAAAGGGGCGAGTTCGCGGCGGCCCCCGGCTTGGAGGTGAAGTTGTTCAATGGGCTGAAAATCCTCCGTCCGGAAGCCGGGGGTGGCACGATTAAACTAAGAAGCCCGAAAACCGAAGAGCTCTTTGCCTTTTTGCTGTGCAAAAAATCAGTTAGCCGCGAGGAAATCGCCGACACGCTTTGGAACGGTTTGGGGCCGGAGAAGGCCCTGAAAAACCTGAACTCGACCTTGTACTATATCCGAAAAGCGATTGGTGAAGGCAAAACGGGAAGCTGCATCGCCGCCGGCAAAAACGAGATCCGGATGCAAGAGAGCGCCATAGTCTGCGACTTGTACGATTTTGAAGGGCTGATGATGCAGATGAAGCGGACGCCGGAACAAAGCGCCGTTTTGTTTAACCGGGCCGAGGCCTTGTATACAGGTCAATTGTTGAAGGGAAAAGCGTACGAATGGGCCGGGGAGTACTCGCGGCGGATCGAACTGGACTATATCAGGCTGTTGGAGCTAGCGGCGAGACATCATCAGGTGCAGCAACTGCTGCAGGAGCTTGGCGTAGCGCCCGGCCGTCCGATTCGCGATTTGTTGCATGCTTTCACGTAAGCCCCGTTAACAAGGAAGGATGAAAAAAGCTTGGGAATCGTCGGAGCCGGCGAATTCCGAAGCTTTTACTTGTTTATTTTATGTTTATTCGAATACTTTATAATAATCCCGAATCATGTCGAAATAAATCGAAATCGGATTCATTTAGACCGGGAAGGGAAGAGAAACATGAAGCAATCAATGATCAAAGTGGCTTTGAGTACTACATTAACCGTAGGGCTGGCCGTTTCTGCGCTCGGTCCGGCATATCCTGTGCTGGCACAGGCTTCATCAGGCATTTCGTGGAGCGATATCAGCAACACGCTGTCGATCCTGGCACCCATTCAAGAGGACAACTATGCTGGCTCCGGGGAAAAGGTCAGTCATATTTTAACAGGAAAAACAGGCTCCGGAAAATACGGGGATTGCAGTCACCGGCCTGGATAATCCCGGCAACGGATTCTGGCAGTATTGGGATGCAGGGGCCAACCAATGGTACAACATCCCTGATGTCACTGCGGGGGCATATCTCCTATCCGGTACCGACCAAATCCGTTTCGTCCCTACCCGTGACTGGAACGGCACTGCAACTATCAGTTACAAACTATGGGACGTCTCGGCGGATGGCTATTATCCTCACCAGCAAAATGTCGATACGAATGCCGGCGGCGCCGCTTTCAGCACAGAGACAGGGAGCGCGCAAATCGCCGTTACTCCGGAAAATGATGCATCGACGCTAACGGAAATCGGCGGCGGCGATCGTGCAGCGGCTGCTGCAAAGATCCGAACTGATTTAAATAAGAAGCAGGATGATCCAATGGCAAAGGATCGTCCTGCTTTTTTGCATACGAATTCCGTCCCCGGAGATTCCGTTTTCCCTTTTGCTGATCGGTTTTGCCCAAAGCCGGATCGAAAAGGGGAACGATCGCGAAAAAAAGGGCCGCCCGCCGCAATCCGCGGCAGATGGCCCTTTGTGGTCCGTAACGCAAACCGTTTCTTTAATCCAGCGTGTACGGCTTTAGGTCCGTCGGCAGCGCCCGCGGCGAGGTGCAGGTGCTCCTCATTTCGTAGTAGCTGCCTGCGTCGGAAGAGTCGTGGAAGCCCCACATCGCCTCCAGCACGTGGTAAGCCAACTCGCCGTTGGCGCGGTGCGGACGGCCGCGGAGCAGGGCGCTCGCCAGGTCGGCCGGGCCGATGCCGCGGCTGTTCTCGGCGTAGCCGGGGAGCAGCGGCGCCTCGGTCCATTCCTCATCACCCAGCTTGCGGAACTTCACCGGTCCGCCGAAAGAATTGGGATCGGGCACGAGCAGCGTGCCTTCGGTTCCGTGGATCTCGATCGGCGGGAGCGTACTGCCGCCGAAAATATCGAAGCTGGTGATCAGCGTGGCGATCGCGCCCTGCGCAAATTCCAGCGTTCCGGCGATATGCGTCGGAACCTCGACGGGGATGGTCTGACCGTGTTTCTTCTCGCTGGTGATGGTGCGCTCCGCCAATGCCTTGCCGGTCATGCCGGCGATGCGCCGAATCGGACCCAAGAGCTGGATCAACGCCGTCAGATAGTACGGGCCCATGTCGAACATCGGCCCGCCTCCCTTGGCGTAGTAAAATTCCGGGTCCGGATGCCAATGTTCATGGCCGCGGCTCATCATAAACGCTGTGGCCGACACGGGACGGCCGATCGCGCCGTCCTGGATCAGCTTCAGCGCCGTCTGGATGCCGGCGCCGAAGAACGTCTCCGGCGCGCTGCCGACCAAGAGACCGTACCGGCGGGCCGCTTCGAGAATCGCCAGCCCCTCCTCGCGGGTGACGGCCAGCGGCTTCTCCACGTACACGTGTTTGCCGGCCTCCAGCGCTTTTAAGCAAACTTCGGCATGCGCCGCCGGAATCGTCAGGTTGATCACGAGCGAAATCTCGGGGTCCTGCAGCAATTCGTCCACCGAGTAAGCCCGGGGGATGCGATATTGCTCCGCCTGTTCCCGCGCCCGGGACAGGTCGAGGTCGGCGCAGGCTACGAGTTCCAGCGCCTCGAATTTGTGACAGTTTTCCATATAAATGCCGCTGATTTTACCGCAGCCGATAATGCCTGCTTTGATTTTCTCCATTATTGACTATCCCCCATGCCCGTATAAATGTTGGCTTGTTTCTGCGTATCGCCGTTTTGCGAAACCGAGGCGCGCCGTTTGCCGTCGGCTGCCCATAGCATGCCCCGGGTCATCATCTCCTTGACCTGCGGCAACGCGACGATATCGGCATGATGCCCAAGCGAATTATAGTACACCCGCCCGACGCCCCAGCGTTTCGTCCAAACGACCGGCATATCGACCGGTTTGTTGAGGCGGTGCGGTCCGTCGGCGACCGGAAAACGGGTCGTGGCCAGCACTTCGACGGCAGGGTCTACATGCAAGTAGTACTGCTCGGTTTGCACGCGGAAATCCTCAATGCCTTCGACCAGCGGGCTGGAATTGGCGATGATCTCGACCTTGTAGTCTACGCCGTCGTTGCCCGGATGGGCGACCCACTGTCCGCCGGTCATAAACTGCCAATCGACATTGCTCCGGAACGAGTCGCACATGCCGCCGTGACAGCCGGCGAGGCCGGTTCCGGCCTGAACCGCCGCCGATACGTTGCCCGCCTGCTCCTTGGAGATCTCCCCCATCGTCCATACCGGCACGATCAGGTCGAGGCCCAGCAGCTTCTCTGCATCTTCATAAGCTTCCAGGGTGTCCGATACCTCCACGTCAAAACGATGCTCCCGCAGGATGCCGGAGAAAATGTCCGCGACCTGTTCCGGTTCGTGTCCATCCCAGCCGCCCCAGACGATTAGTGCTTTCTTCATATTACATTCCTTCTTCCTTATAGAGGTAGTTCAAAAAGTCATCTTTCGATCACGAAGCAGGTCAAGAAGCTTAATCAGCATCGAATCTTGGATTCAGCCGGGCCTTCCGTTGCTCACGTAGCCTCCAGCTACGCTGCGCTACTCGGTCCTAGCTTCATCCAACCTTCTCGGTGCTCCAAACCTGCCTTTTTGAACCTTTATGAAAACGGTAGTTCAAAAAGTCATCTTTCGA
>NZ_JBNYYG010000044.1:0-43813 GCF_050565405.1 Paenibacillus macerans
CGGCAGAATGTATATGAAATTTCATACTTAATTGGGCCTCAGGAAGACGGAAGCCGAGAATCTGTATGAAAAATCGAATACAATTTTAACGCCTGGCCGGTACCTTGTAGATTCAATGCAACGCTAGTGCCGTTTCATGTAAAATACCTGCGAAAATACAGTTATTTGAAGCGGGTTCTTTCGAATTAGACGATTTTGGACTAAATACCTGCGCTATTGCAGGTATTTTCTTTTTTGGGTCGTATTGGCCCCGAAAACCTGTATTTTTGCAGTTATTCGCACTTTGCTTGCCTGCCTGCTCCCCTCCCCGTTGAAGCGCAATGGGAACAAGTCGCCGAAAAAGCCCCCGGTCCGAAGACCAGGGGCTGCTTCTATCAGATATCAGCCTTTCACCGCGCCGGCGACGACGCCTTTGACGATGTATTTTTGCAGGAAGATGAACACGATGATCGACGGCAGCACGGCCATGACCATGGCGGTCATTGCATATTGCCAGTCGGAGGTGTATTGCCCGACGAAGGTGTACGCGGCCAGCGTCAGCGTCTTGGTTGCCGGCGAGCCGTTGACCATCAAGAGCGGGAGCAGGAAGTCGTTCCAGATCCACATCACGTCGATGATGATGATCGTCGTGGTCACGGATTTCAGCAGCGGGAAGATCACGCTGAAGAACAGCCGGAAGCCGGAGGCGCCGTCGATCGTGGCGCTTTCGTCGATCTCCTTCGGGATCCCTTTCACGAAGCCGTGGTAGATGAACAAGGCCAGCGGAGCGCCGAAGCCCCAGTATAGAATGCCCAGTCCCCAGGTACTGTCGGAGAGATTGAAGTTTTTCGCCATCTGCAGCACCGTCAGCATGATCGACTGGAACGGAATGAGCATCGGCATGATACACAGAAAATAGATGATCGAGCTGAATTTGGACTTTGTGCGGGCCAGTTTGTACGCGGCGATGGAGGAGATCAGCACGATCCCGGCCAGGCCGAGCACGGTAACGACCGTGTTATTCAGGAACAGCCGCGGGTAGTTGATGAACTCCCAAACGTAGCTGTAGTTTTCGAAAGCGAGTTTCTTAGGCAAAGCGATCACGTCGGTCATGACCTCGGAGAAGCTTTTCAGCGAGTTGATGATGGTCAGGAACAACGGATACAGGAACAGGATCGAGAGCAGCACCATCACGATTTCCAGGGCGATGCCGCCTACATTAGTCTTTTTCATTATGCCTCAACCTCCCTGCGTTTGAAGATGGTGAGCTGGATGACCGTGATAATCAGCACCGCCACGAACAGGATCAGCGCTTTGGCCGTACCGTAGCCGTACAGGTTGTTCTGGAACGTATCGCGGTAGATGTCGTACGCAACGCTGTAGGTGGTTCCGCCGGGACCGCCGCCGGTCAGCGACAGAATCACGTCGAATACTTTGATCGAGTTGGTCAGCGCCATGAACACGGAAATCGTGATCGATGGAGCCAGCAGCGGCAGCGTTACGTTAAAGAATCTGCGGATCGGGCCGGCGCCGTCCACTGTGGCCGCTTCCTTCAAATCGTCCGGAACCGATTGCAAGCCGGCGATGTAGATGACCAAATAGAATCCGATCGACTGCCAGATGGAGACGAACAAGATCGACACGAAGGCCAGTCCGGGTTCGCCGAGCCAGCTTAGATCGAAGATCCCCCACCCCGTGCTTGCTCCCAGCGATTCAAAGCCTTGCATGAAGATGAACTTCCAGATAAAGCCGACGATAACCAAGCTGAGGATGTAAGGAATGAAGAAAGCGGCTCTGAGCCAGTTCGTCGTTTTCAGCTTCATATCG
Source organism: Paenibacillus macerans (assembly GCF_050565405.1). Taxonomy (GTDB): domain Bacteria; phylum Bacillota; class Bacilli; order Paenibacillales; family Paenibacillaceae; genus Fontibacillus; species Fontibacillus macerans_B. Next base: position 1,807 of record NZ_JBNYYG010000044.1, read on the forward strand.
AGCACCAAGGCCAGCAAAATCGCCAGCACGTTGATCAGCACGATATACAGGATGGCATATTTAATCGTAAACCAGGCGGCGTGCGAGAAGTTCGCGTCCCCCATGAAAATCTGTTTGAAGTTGTCGAGCCCGACAAATTTCGGATGCTTGGAAATCCCGTTCCATTTGGTCAGGGAATAGCGAATCGTCATGATGAACGGATAGTAGAAGACTGCGATGATGGAAATCAGAATCGGCAGCGTGAAGACGCCAAACTCCAGTTTCTCGGCCCGTTTTCTCCCTAGTTTTAACATAAAGCACCTCTTTTTCGTTACGATAGTTTAAAATCGGGTGATCTTGCTTCCCTACACACATCACCTTTTTCGGCTATAATGATTATAAATCAGCGGTTTTGCCGCCAAAATGGATTTAAGAAAACAGTTAAGGGTAAAAAGGTGAACTGGCTAAAATCGCCATGTTCATAGAAATGAGGGCATCATGTTCAACCGGATAAAACGCATGTTCATCATGCTTAATGACTGGATATCGCGCAGGCTGGTCAATAAGCTTATTTTGCTGTTTACGACAATAATTATTCTCGTCGTCGGCCTGCTCACCGTCATCTCCTATCAGATGATTCAGCGGGAGTCGGTGAGCCATAGCATCGCCAGTACGACAAATAACCTGAAGCTGGTGAACCAGAAGCTTGAAGATTATTTGAACGGCATCGAGCAGCTGTCCCTGCCGCAAATCCGCTATGAAGAAATCCTGCAGGCGGTCGTCAACGAAGAAACCGATTATTCGTCGAAAATGTACCTAGAGGATTATCTGCGCGAGTTGTTCTATTCCCGCAACGACCTGGAGAGCATTTATCTGTATCTGATCGATCAGCAAAAATATTACTCTATTACGCGTGAGGCCTATAACATTACGGTTCGGGTAAGCTATCAAGAGGGGATTCCCGATCAGCCGTGGTACAAGCAGGCCATGGATAGCCCGCACAACCGATCCTATCAGTCGTTTATCGTACCGGGGGCCAAATCCGGGTACGCCATGAGCGAGGAGCCCAGCTTCATGGGATACCATCGCGTGTTGCGCTCTCTGGTCACCCGCGACCCGAAGGCGGTCGTATCTTTCTATTTGAAGCCGACCGTCAAAGACCAAATTCTGAAGGATATTCCGTTTGAGGACGGCGAACACCTGTTGTACCTTGACCCCGACAACATGCCTTTTCATGCGGACGAGCCCGCATTTTTGCAGCAGGTTCAGCAAGCGCCCTGGTTTTCCCGGCTTGGCGAGGACGCGGCGATGAAGCCGCTCACCTGGACCGGCGAGACAGGGAACAAATATCTCATTGTGTACAACGTCGAGGCAAACGACGGCTGGAAGCTGGTCAAGCCGATGCCCTATAGCAATATTTACGCGGCGGCTACGGCGACGCGGAATTTGGGATATTTGATCGGGCTTGTTTTCCTGCTGATCGCCGTCATTTTGGTAACGCTGATTTCCAATAAAATCACGAGTCCGCTGAAAGACCTGTCCCTACAGATGCGCCGATTCAGCGAAGGCACCTTCGATGCGGAGATTCCGGTAAAAGGCCGCGACGAAATTGCCTACCTGTCCCGGCATTTTAACCGGATGGTGCGGCGGACGAACGACCTGATCAATGAACGTTACAAAATGAAGCTGGTGGAGAAAAGCGCCATCCTGAAAGCGCTGGAGGCGGAGATCAATCCGCATTTTCTCTACAACGCGCTGCAGGCCATCTCGACCAAGGCGCTGAAAAGCGGGGACGACGAGGTGGCCGACATGGTGAATGCGCTGGCCTTAACGCTAAGATATTGCATAAGCGGAAAAGATATCGTAAACGCTAGGGACGAGCTGAGGCACATCGAACATTATTTGGCGCTGCAAAAAGCAAGATTCGGCAGCCGTTTGCAAGTAACGGTCGAGTGGGAAGAATCGCTCAAGGAACTGCAAATTCCCAAGCTGTCCATCCAATCCTTGGTGGAAAATTCCATCAAGCATGGTTTGGAGAAAGTATCGAGCGGCATTGCCATCGTCATTCGCGCGGAACTGGACGCGTCGCACGCCGTGATCTCGGTTCAGGATAACGGCCCCGGCATTTCCCCCGATCGCATGGAGTTAATCGAGCGGTCATTCCTGACTGAATGGGAAGAGCAGGGGACGGAGAACATCGGGCTCAAAAATCTGTACACCCGCCTGAAGCTCCTTTACGGGGAATTCGCCGATCTGGAGATCCGCAGCGATGAGCGCGGTACGGAAATGCGCATGTTGATACCGCGAGGGGGCAGCAGTCATGTATAAAGTGTTGATCATCGACGATGAAGAACCGCTCCGCGAAGCGATTCGGATTTTGGGTAACTGGCAAGGCCTCGAAGTCGACGAGGTGCTGGAGGCGACCGACGGGAAGGCGGGGCTGGCGATGCTGGAGCAGCATAAGCCCGACCTGGTCATGGTCGATATGAAGATGCCCGAGCTGAACGGGGTCGAGTTTTTGAAGATCGTGGAGCAGGAATACCCGGAGCTGCTCACGATCGTCATTAGCGGGTACAATGATTTCGAGTTTACCCGCCAGGCGATTCATGCCAAAGTGGTGGATTATCTGCTGAAGCCGGTCAACCGGCATGACCTGAACAAGGCGCTTCGCAAAGCGATCGATGTGCTGGATGCCAAACGGCAGTTGCAAAGCGAATCCATTACCCGAAATATCGCCTTCAATATGTCCCTGCCGAAGCTCAAAGAAAAAATATACTTATCCATCATCGACCGCGGCTTCAAGAAACAAAGCAACCGGGCGTTCCTGCCGTTGATCGGTGCGGACGATCCCGAGAACCGCTTCGGGGTGCTCGTGCTGCGGATCATGAATATGGAAGCCGTGAGGGACAGCCGGTTCAACCGCGATACGGAGCTGTTGTATTTCGCCGTGGCGAACGTGATCAACGACGTGGCCGGAGACCGCCTGTTATGCTTCAGCTTTGCCAATCCGAAGCAGGAGCGGGAGATCATCGCGGTTTATACGGCACATGGCGGCTACCCGGAAGAGATCGCCTTCCGGGCCGAGAAGCTGATGAGGAAAGTCGTTTCTACGTTAAGCGACTTGTTCGGCGTGCTGGCGGCCGGAGGCATCGGGCATTCCTGCGAGGATGTGCTGGATTTGGCCGCCTCCTACGAGACGGCGGCAACCATGATTCAATCGATCGATCTGCTGAAGCTGAAGGGGAACGCCGTCATCGGGAATGCGGGTATGCTTGCATCCAAGGATACGTTCTCCTTTACCAGCCGAATGCCGATTCTGCGCAGCGCGCTCGAGGCCAGCAATGCGAGCCACGCCAAATCGGTGATGGGCGATTTCGCCAAGAAGATCAAGGCTTCCGAGTCGTTCAGCTTCGGCGCCGCCGAGCGGACGCTGCGGGAAATCGTCGTGCTTTTGAACGATGCGGCATCGGAGCTTGGGGTTCCGGCGGGCAAGCTGCCGCCGTCCGGGGGGGAACGAGCGCTTCATGCGCTGGGATTGCAGGCGGATTACGCGACGTTCGAGCAGTATGAAACGCTGCTGCTGCGGCTGACGGAATATTATAACGAGCAGATCCGCCGTTCGGTAGCGTCCCATCGGCCGTTTAGCGCGGAGGATATCAAGGAGTACATCGATGACCATTATTTTGAAGAGATCAAAATCTCCATGTTCACCGAGAAATATTTTCTAAGCCGCGAATATTTGATGAAGCTGTTTAAGCAGCAGTATGGCTACGGTATTCACGAATATATGCAGAAGGTCCGCATGGACAAGGCCAAAGAGCTGCTCGACGATTCGTCGCTCAAAATTCAGGAGATTTCCGAGATGCTGGGCTATAAGGACAAGAACTACTTCAGCAAAGCGTTCCGGAACTACTATTCCCTGTCGCCGTCCGAATACCGCCTTCAGCAGGAAGGGGGCAAAAAGTGAACTTGCGGGATCACTCCACTTTTTTACCCTTAAATCACCACATAACTGCATTTTTTCGGCGCGGCCTTTTCTTTAGAATAAGGAGCATAGCAGGTAGCAAGTACCGCTAAAGGAAATCAACAACTATAAGAAAGTGGGGGCGTAACGAATGAAAAAGAAAATCCTGGCCCTGTCGTTCAGCCTGGTGCTGATTATGGGTCTACTGTCCGCATGCGGAGGCAACAATAATGCAGCGGATAACGGAGCGAACGGTGCCAACGCAGGCAATGGCGGCGCTGCTAATGATACCAAGCCGGTTACGATCAACATGTTTACGGCTTCGCCGGAATACACCGATGCATTTAACGCCTACATCGAAGAATACAAGAAAGTGAAGCCGAACGTAACGATCAATTTGGAAATCATGCAGGCCGACTATAACACGGTCCTGAAGTCGAGAATCGCGGCAGGCAGCACGCCGGACGTATTCCAAACGACCGCGGGCGGCGATATCGACACCTTTGCCGAATACAGCGCGGATTTGACGAACGAACCGCTTGCAGCCGCCATGACCGACGCCGTTCGCGCCAATATGACTTCCACCGATGGGAAAGTGCTCGGTCTTCCGGTCAAAGGCAACCTGTTCTCCATCATTTACAACAAGAAACTGCTGGAAGAAGCAGGGGTAACGACTTTCCCTAAGACGACGGCCGAATTGGACGACGCCATCGCCAAGCTGGAAGCCAAAGGCATTACGCCGTTTGCCATCGCGTACAAAGAGTGGTGGGTATGGAAACACGTATTCCAGCATTTCGTGAATGCCGCAGCTCAAGATGCCGGCGTGACGACGCAGGAGCTGGTGAACAGCTTTATCGCGGGAGACGTCAAAATCAAGGATTACCCTGTACTTTACAACAACTTCTTCAGCTTCGTCGATACGACGGTGAAACATGGCACCGACAAACCGTTGGAACGCGACAGCAATGCGCAAGTCAGCGACTTTGCATCCGGCAAAGCGGCGATCATGATCGGTAAAGGCGCATGGGACGAAGAAGCGATCAAAAAGATCACGCCGGACATTCAAATCGGCATCGCCGGCTACCCGGTCAGCGACAAAGCGGAACAAGCTACGATCATCACAGGCGCGGACCAAGCCTTGCGCATCAACAAGGACTCCGCCGTCGTGAACGAAACCGTGGAATTCTTCAACTGGCTGTACACTTCGGATTACGGCAAAAACTGGTTCTCCAGCGTAGCGAAGGTTATCCCTCCAATCAAGGACGCTCCGCTTCCGGAATTGGACATGCCGAAGCAAATGAACGAAATCCTGGAATCCGAGCCGTCGGGCGATTTGGCCATCAACTACTCGCTGGATACGTTCCACCAAAAATTCGGCGAAATCATGCAAGCTTACATCGGCGGCAGCAAAACGAAGGATCAAGCCGTGACCGAAATCGAACAATCCTGGGTACAGCTGGGTTCGGCTCAATAAACCATCTAGAATCGATTGTTCTAACGTGATGAACTCAGCACCTCGCGGTGCTGGGTTCATTTTTTTCAAAGACTTGCTAAGGGGGTAACGACGATGTCCCAAAGAATTGAATTCCAGGAAAACGGCCTGCATCTCGTGCTGGAGGTGACGCCGGAGCAGGATGTGCGGCTGCTCCATTTCGGCGCCGAGGCGCTAGAGGAAGGACAAATCGGGGAAGAGCAAAAACCCGGATTTCGATTGATGGAGCTGCAGTTGACCGGGGAGGACCGGGCCGAGTACCACGGCCGGACCCACCGGGCGACTTACCCGGGGCTGCGCCTGGTTTATGCGGGCCATGACGATGTTCGCAACGGGCTGGGGCGCAAGCTGGAGGTCATGCTGCGCGATCCGAAGACCGCGCTGGAGGCCGTGCAGCATGTGCAATTTTATGACGGGGTGCAGACGGTTCGCGCCTGGGTAGAGCTACGCAACGGGGGTTCCGAAGGTTTGGGCGTCGAATATGTATCTTCCTTTGCTTTGACCGGGTTGGATAAGGAAGGCAAGCAGGATCGCGACGAGAAAATGAAGGTGTTCATCCCGCACACCGGATGGCAAAGCGAGCTGCAGTGGCGCTCTTACAGCTTGCCGGAGCTGGGCTTGTCCCACTTGACCGACCGTACCTCCAAACGGGTTTCCTGCAGCAACACGGGCTCTTGGTCGGCCGCCGAGCATATTCCGATGGCGGTGCTGGAGAACCGGGAAACGGGCCGCAGCTTGTTCTGGCAGATTGAGCACAACGGCTCCTGGCATTGGGAGATCATCGACCAGAACGACCACTTGACGCTGCTGATCAGCGGCCCGACCGAGCATGACAATCACTGGTGGGTATCGCTCGAGCCCGGCGAAACGTTCGTCAGCGTGCCGGTTGCGGTCGGGGCGGTATCCGGGGGCTTCGAGGCAGCGATCGGGCAACTGACCGCCTATCGCCGCCGAATTCGCCGGCCGAATGCGGATAATCGGGATCTGCGGATCATTTTCAACGACTACATGAATTGCCTCTGGGGCTCTCCGACGACGGAAAAGCTGCTGCCGCTGATCGATGCGGCCGCGGAGACGGGCTGCGAATACTTCTGCATCGATGCCGGCTGGTACGCGCCGGGCGAATGGTGGGACGGCGTGGGCGAGTGGCTGCCGTCGCCGGAGCGTTTCCCCGAGGGCATCAAATTCGTGCTCGATTACATCCGCGGCAAAGGCATGGTGCCTGGGCTGTGGCTGGAGCTGGAGGTCATGGGCATCAATAGCCCGAAGCTGGCGGAAACCGACGACGGCTGGTTTTTCATGCGGCATGGCAAACGGGTCATGGACCGCAGCCGCTATCAGCTCGATTACCGGAACCCGCAGGTGGTCGCCCATGCCGATGAGGTGATCCGCCGTCTGGTGGAAGACTATGGAGTAGGCTACATCAAGATGGATTACAACATCAACGCCGGCATCGGAACGGAAACGGATGCGGACAGCTTCGGGGACGGTTTGCTTCAGCATAACCGTGCCTACCTTTCGTGGCTGGACGGTATTTTCGCCCGCTATCCGGAACTGGTGATCGAGAACTGTTCCAGCGGCGGGATGCGCATGGATTACGCCATGCTGAGCCGGCATAGCATCCAATCGACCAGCGACCAGGAGAACTACGTGAACTATGCGGCGATCGCCGCCGCGTCCCCGTCGGCGCTGACGCCGGAGCAATCGGCCATCTGGTCGTATCCGCTGCGGGAAGGCGATGACGAGGAGGTCGTCTTCAACATGGTCAACGCGCTGCTGCTGCGGGTGCACCAGAGCGGCCACCTGGCCGAACTGAGCCCGCGCCGGCGGGAGCTCGTAAAAGAAGCGCTGGATTACTACAAGACGATACGCAAGGACATTCCCAAGGCGTTGCCGTTCTGGCCGCTGGGCCTACCGAAGCAGCAGGACGACTGGATCAGCCTGGGCCTGCGGCGCGCCGATGGCGACGCGATCTACCTGGCCGTCTGGCGGACCGGCGGAGACGCTTTGTCGCATGTGCTGCCGCTCCCGGCGCTGCAAGGAGAGACGCTTGCGATCCGCTGCGCCTATCCGCAGGGCTTCGACGGCGAGCATGCCTGGGATCGCGCGTCCGGCGAGCTTACCGTCACGCTGCCTGCGGCGAAGTCCGCCCGATTGTTTGAAATTCGCCGCAAACAGTAACGCGTTCGTATAGGGAGGACAACCCGCATCTGCTGCATCCCCGCAGCGGTTGCGGGTCTTTTCTTTAGAAAAGCATGTTTCGGACGGGCTGAGGCGATGATAAAGACAGTGGCGGACCTTCTCAAAAAGGCTTGGATGCTGCGATTAACAAGAAACCAAATGGTGTCATATAATGAATTTTGTTAGGAAACCTTTTGGTTTCATAAAAGGAAGCAGCAGTAGTAGAATTGATCGAAGAGAGGAACAGGAAGATGGATCAAAACAATATAACGGGCAAGCTGTCGGATATTCGGCATACGATTTTGTTGAATGCCCCGGTATCCCGGGTATGGGATGCGGTAGCCACCTCGGAGGGGATTGCGGCCTGGTTTATGCCGAATAATTTCCAACCCATCGATGGGTATGAGTTCACCTTGAATGCCGGGCCGTTCGGCGAATCCCCGTGCAAGGTCACGTTGCTGGATCCGCCTCGCCGGTTATCGTTCAACTGGGGAAAGGACTGGACGCTGACGTTCGAGTTGGAGGAGAAGGGCGGCCAGACCGAATTCACGCTCATCCACGGCGGATGGACTGTCGATCAAGTCACCGAATTCGGCGAAACGCATGAGCTAGTCCGCGACCGGATGGATGAAGGCTGGGCCGGTCTGGTCGGGAAGCTCGCCGACTACGTCGGAGTCTAGGCCATGTCGGCTGCCTCCGCGAAGCATGACGTCTTCCAGGCGATCGCCGATCCGACGCGGCGGGAACTGCTGCAACTGCTCGGCGACCGGGAGCTGCCGCTGAAGGAGATCAGCGGCCGGTTCCCGATGAGCCGCACGGCCGTCTCCAAGCATCTGCGCGTGTTGGCGGAAGCCGGCCTCGTGCAGGAGCGGAGAGTCGGCCGGGAAACGCGCTACCGCCTGGACGCCGACCCGCTGCTCCAATTGAAACGCTGGCTCGATTATTACGAGCGTTTCTGGGAGAACAAGCTGTCCATGCTCAAGCATTACGTCGAAACCGAACCGGGCACGGAACCGGAGGGGCTCCGCCCCGTCCCGGCTCCGCCGTCCGGCGGCAAAGAAAGATCCCCGGGCCAATAATGGCTGGGGACTCTTTTTGCGCTGTTTGGGCTTTATAAGTTTCCTGAGCTTGACCGGCTTTTCCAACTCATAGGGCGAGAATGTTGTATTTTCTACAATATTTTTAAGAAATGTTTGCTGGATGTGGAGTTATTATTGCATTTTGTGCAACTTACCTGGAGCAGCTTGCCCATTTTACTTGGTCGCCGATTCGCCGTTCAATTGTCGATTCGTCCCTCGGATGGCTTTTGCCCTGCCCCGTTCTGGTATATAATGGGTGTGGACTTTGTAGGCTTCATGCATCCCGGTACGCTTAAACGAACGGGTCCAAACAGCACTCATCCTACCAAAACGTTGAGGAGGTTGTAGTCATGAAGTACGTTAGTTTGGGAAGAACCGGATTGAAGGTCAGCCGTCTATGTTTGGGCACGATGAATTTCGGACCGACGACGGAGGAGAAGGAAGCGTTCAAAATCATGGATGCGGCGATCGACGCCGGCGTGAATTTTTTTGACACGGCCAACGTGTATGGCGGAACGCCGCACCGCGGCTGGACCGAGGAGATCATCGGCCGTTGGTTCGCGCAGGGCGGCGGACGGAGAGAGAAGGTCGTGCTGGCGACGAAGGTTTACGGCGGCATGGGCGACCCGGCGGTAGACCCCAATGGCGGAGCCGGCCTGTCGGCTTTTAAAATCCGCCGCCATCTGGAAGATTCGCTGCGGCGGCTTGGCACCGATCATATCGAACTGTACCAAATGCATCATGTCGACCGGAACGTGACTTGGGACGAACTGTGGAATGCATTTGACGTTGCGCGGCAGCAAGGCAAAATCGGTTATGTCGGCTCAAGCAACTTCGCCGGCAGAGATTTGGTCAAGGCACAATATGAGGCGAAAGCGCACGGAACGCTCGGACTCGTGTCCGAGCAGCATAAATACAGCCTCCTCTGCCGCTTGCCGGAGCTGGAGGTGTTGCCGGCGGCCGAGGATTTGGGGCTGGGCGTCATCCCGTGGAGCCCGCTAGACGGCGGCGTGCTCGGCGGCAACCTGAACCCGCAGCCGGGATCCAGAACGGCCAAACAGGCCGAGCGCGTCGAGAAATTGCGCCCGCAACTGGAACGGTTCGGCAAGCTGTGCAAGGAGTTGGGAGAATCGGAGGCCACGGTGGCCTTGGCCTGGACGCTGGCCCATCCGGCGGTAACCGCTCCGATCATCGGACCGCGTACGCTGCAGCAGTTCGAAGAATCGCTGCGGGTGGTCGAGGTCGAGCTGAACGAGGAGACCCTTAAGGCGATCGACGAGATCTTCCCGGGTCCGGGCGGGGACGCGCCTAAAGCGTACGCCTGGTAAGACATTAGGCGGCACGATCGCGGCCACACTAAACTTCGCAACCCAGAGCAGCCGACCGCGCAGCATCGGCTGCTCTCTTTTCTATACTAACCCTATGGAGGTAGACGATGATTCGATACGTACGCGGCACGGAAGCGGCCACGGAAACGCTGTACTCCGCTTTTCAACGCGGTTTTGCGGATTATATGATTCAGTTCAAGTTGACGGAAGCGGAATTTGCGAACCGGTTTTTCGGACCGGAAGGAAATCAAAGAACATCTTCCTTCGTCGCGATCGATGAGGATGAACCCGTGGGGATGGTATTGGGCGGCATCAAGGACTATGAATCGATCAAAACGATGCGCTGCGGAGCCCTGGCCGTCAGCCCGGAGTACCGAGGGAAGGGCGTAAGCGCAAAGCTGATGGATCTGCATCGGGAGGAAGCGCTCCTCGCCGGATGCAAGCAGCTGTTTCTTGAGGTGATCGCCGGAAACGACAGAGCGATTTCTTTTTACCGCAAACGGGGGTATCGCCAAACGTATGACGTCTTTTTCTATACGTTAGCCGAAGCTGCCCGGCTGGAGCGGCCGGCAGAGGTCCCCGAGGGAGGCGCGGTTGCCCGCATCGGTTTCGATGAATTTGCCGGGATCGTCTCCCCTTGGAAATACTTCCACGTCAACTGGCAAAACGACCTGGAATATCAGCAGCTCAGCCCGTCCAACGCCTATTTCGGATTCCGCCTGAACGGCGAGCCGGCCGGAGCGCTCAGCATCACCCCTTTCGGAAAAATCAACATGCTGATCGTCGGCAACCGCCATCGCGGAAAAGGCATCTCCACCCAAATGCTGGCGACTGCCCGCGACGAGCTGGGCATCGCCAAATTTACCGCATCGGCCCCGAATAATGCGCTGCTGGAAGGCTTTTTGGAGCGGAACGGATTTGTCCGGGACGAACTGAGCCTGCATGAAATGGTTCAAAGGCTGTAACGCGGCTTGGGTTGACATCGAACTTGGTTATCGTATATCATCGTGTAGACCGATTGGTCTAATCCTACAAGGAGGTGCAGGATCGCATGCCCAACCCAAACCCAACCCGGCAGCTGCTCATCGAAACGACGGCCAAACTGTTGCAGAACCAAGGTTATAACGCGACGGGATTGAATCAAATCACCCAAATCAGCGGGGCTCCAAAAGGGTCGCTATATTACCATTTCCCCGAGGGCAAAGAACAGCTCGCTTGCGAAGCCGTCGGTTATACGAAAAATGTGACGCTGGCTAGCTTGCGTTCGGTGTTGGACGCTTCGCCCGATGCGGTCTTGGCCGTGCAGGATCTGCTTACCTCGATCGCTGACAATTATGACCGGGAGGATGCGGACCTGGGCGTTCCGATCGGCATCATCGCCCACGAAACGGCGCGCAACAACGAGAATATCCGCCAGGCTTGCTGCGGCGTGTATAACGCGTGGACGTCCGAGTTCGAGAAGAAGTTTATCGCCGGCGGCTATGCGCCCGAGGAAGCAGCGGACCTGGCCGTCGTCATCAACGGAATCGTGGAGGGCTCGATCATCATGTGCCTGACCCGGAAGGACAGCGGACCGCTGCGCACGGCAGCCAAGCTGATCCCGCGTTTGTTTCCCTCTTGAGGGAACGTTAGGCACGGGTGGCGTCTTTTTTTCAAACGAAAGTATGAGGAAGACGGGTCGGAAGGCCTCTTTGCCGGCATATACTTAAAATTTTATATATAGAATGGTCTAATTAGGGGTGGCGCAACTCAAACCCCAAGGCAGGCCCTGGTTCGAAATTCATGCCTGAAGGCTTGCCTTGTTCATATATAGCGAAAATAGAGAAGAGAAACAACTAATCAGGAGTCTGGAGGTACCTTACCATGAATACGGCAACATTAACCGCGGCCCAAGGGGCCGGCGTAGAAGGGATCAGGCGCCTTCCGATCACGATCGCTTTGGTCATCGGCGCGTTTGTGTCCATTTTAAACGAAACTTTGCTTAATGTAGCCTATACCGACTTGATGCAAGAGCTAAGAGTGGGAGCTTCGACGATACAATGGCTATCTACTTCATACATGCTGGTGATCGGGATTCTCGTACCGATTACGGCCCTGTTGATCCAATGGTTTACGACGAGACAGATGTTTTTATCGGCCATGATTTTGTTTTTAATCGGTACCGCGGTTTGCGGGCTGGCTCCTTCCTTCGCCGTACTGCTGGTCGGCCGGGTCATTCAGGCGATCGGCACAGGGTTGCTGCTGCCGGTGATGATGAATACGATTCTGACCATCTATCCCCCGGATAAAAGAGGGGCCGCCATGGGTACGATCGGCCTGGTGATCATGTTTGGCCCGGCGATCGGACCCACGCTTTCCGGCTTGATCCTCGATGCTTTGGATTGGCGCTGGTTGTTTTTTCTGGTCGTACCGCTTGCGGCCTTCTCCATCTTCTTCGGCGCGATGTATTTGCGGAACGTATCCGAAATCACCAGACCGAAGGTTGACCTGGTGTCGATCCTGCTGTCTTCCGTCGGCTTCGGCGGCATCGTTTATGGCTTCAGCCACGCGGGCGAAGGGGAAGGGTGGTCCAGCCCGGTCGTCTACACCTGCCTGATTGTCGGGTTCATCGCTTTGGCTTTGTTCGTTTGGCGGCAGCTCAAGGTATCCGAGCCTACGTTGGATGTCCGCGTGTTTAAATTCCCCATGTTCACGTTGTCCGCGGCGTTATTGATGGCCATGATGATGACGCTGTTCTCCACGCTGATCATCCTGCCGATGTATTTGCAGGGGGCGTTGCTGCTTACGCCGTTCGTGGCTGGCCTCGTGTTGCTCCCGGGCGGCGTCATCAACGGGTTGATGTCGCCGGTCGCGGGGAGACTGTTCGACAAATTCGGCCCGCGGGCCTTGATCACCCCCGGGCTGCTGATCATTATCGTCACGCTTTGGTTCATGCGCGGGTTGGAGACGACGACGCCTACCGGCACGGTGATCGGGCTGCATATCGCGCTGCTCGTCGGGATCTCCCTCGTGATGATGCCGGGGCAAACGACGGGGCTTAACCAGCTGCCGCGCCACCTGTACCCGCACGGCACGGCGATCATGAATACGCTGCAGCAGGTGTCCGGCGCCATCGGGACCGCGTTGTTCATCAGCATTTTCTCACATGGCCAGTCGCGTTATCTGACCGGTTCGGCCAACCCGCAGGACCCGGCCGAGCTTGGGCATGCGCTGGTAGCCGGCCTGCAGAACGCGTTTACGATCTCAACGTTCGTCGGCGTAGTCGCGCTGCTCATCGGGTTGTTCCTGCGCCGTACCCAGGCGCCGGTCGAGGTTCAGGAAGCTGAGGGCATGCATGAATTCAAGCCGGAGGTCAAACCGGAAGCGTAACGCTCCCGAATTGCTGAAATGCGCGAAGAATAGGAAGACGGGAGAAGGAATCAGGGGGAGCACGATCGTGCTCCCCCTTTGGCATGCCGCGGAAACACGAACGGTAATTGTGAACATTTTCAAAGAATTACGCGAAATGAGTTGAACCCCGCTCGGCAAGAGACGATGATAGCAGATGGAGCTTTTCGCATTCCATGCAAAAGGGGGAACCTGCGTTGACATCCAGCGTGATCGGCGTGCTGCTGGCGCAGATCGGTACGCCGTCCGAGCCGACGGCGCGGTCCGTTCGGCCGTATTTGCGCCGTTTTCTATCCGACCGGCGCGTCATCGATTATTCGCCGCTGCTGTGGCAGCCGCTGCTGCACGGCATCATTCTGTCCGTGCGCCCCCGGCGGTCAGCCAAGCTCTACCGAAGCATCTGGGGCGAGGAGGGTTCGCCTCTGCTTGCCCATTCACTTCGCCAGCAGGCCGGTCTGCAAGAGCGGCTTGGAGGCAAGTACAAGATAGAGCTGGGCCTTGCCTACGGCGAACCGGACATTCGCCAGGCGATGGGTCGCCTGGAAGCGGCGGGAGCGGAACGCATCCTCGTGCTGCCCTTATTCCCGCAGTATTCTTCAACGACGACTGCTTCCATGTACGATGCGGCCAGCTTTGCCGCCCTCGGCAAAAGCCGGCTGAACGGCCCCGCCGGGAAGCGCTTCGTCCCGGCGCTGCGGTTGACGGGCGCGTTTTTCGATCATCCCGGCTATATCGGCGCGATGCGGGCGCATCTGTCCGAGCAGCTGCGGCGCCTGCCCCAACCGCCGGACCGCTTCCTGCTCAGCTTTCATGGCATCCCGCAGCGCTACGCCGATACCGGCGATCCTTATCCGGAGCAATGCAGGGCAACCGCCCGGGTATTGGCCGAAGCGATGGGGTGGCCGGAGGCTGAATGGTCGGTTGCTTTCCAATCCCGCTTCGGACCGGAGTCCTGGATCGGTCCCTCCACGGAGGAAACGCTGCGCTCCTTCGCCGAAAGCGGGGCGAAACGGCCGTTTGTGTTCGCGCCCGGCTTTGCCGCGGACTGCCTGGAGACGTTGTACGAGCTTGGGATCGAAGCCCGCCACGGCTTTGCCCGGAACGGCGGTGCCGCCGAAAGCTTCACGCTCGCGCCTTGCTTGAACGATCATCCCGAATGGCTGAATTTTCTGGCCGATTTCGTCCGGGAGAACGCCCGGGGCTGGGACGGAGAACGGTAAACGGTCAACGCAGGGACTGGATAAATCTTGGTTTTATTGGACCTTACGGGAAAGGCGCGTTCCTGGAATGGCCATACTAACAGCAAGGGTGTACATAAGGAAGGGGTATGTCTTATTATGGAACGTTTCTTCAAATTGAAAGAACAGGGTACAACCGTCAAAACGGAGCTGCTCGCCGGACTGACCACGTTTTTGGCGATGGCTTACATTCTGGTGGTCAATCCCGCGGTGCTGAGCGCCGCCGGCGTTCCGTTCGACCAGGTGTTTATGGCCACGGTAATCGCGGCGGTGACCGGCACGCTGTTCATGGCGCTGTTCGCCGGACATCCGATCGCCATCGCCCCGGGGATGGGGCTGAATGCGTACTTTACGAGCGTGGTCGCGACGACCGGCTTGTCTTACCAGACCGTGCTCGGCACGGTGTTTTTTGCCGGGGTGCTGTTCCTGCTGCTCAGCTTGACCAAGCTGCGGGAGGCGTTGATCCGGGCGATTCCCGACTCGCTTAAATTCGGCATCACCGCGGGGATCGGCCTGTTCATCGCGTTCCTCGGCCTGAAAATGTCCGGGATCGTCGTGGCCAACCCCGACAATTTGGTCACCTTCGGCGATTTGCACCGCTCGGTGACGCTGCTGACCCTCTTCGGCGTATTCGTGACGCTGGTGCTGATGGCCCGCCGAATTCCCGGCGCGCTGTTCATCGGCATGGCGCTGACCGCGATCCTCGGCTATTTCACCGGCCAACTGAAAATTACCGGCGTCGTATCGACGCCGCCGGCGCCCGTCTTCTTCGACCTGGATTTGGCCGGGGTATTCAGCCAGGGACTGTATACCACCGTGTTTGCGTTCCTGCTCGTGACGCTGTTCGACACGACGGGCACGCTCATCGGCGTCGCCGAGCAGACCGGCGCGATGAAGCACGGCGAGCTCCCGCGGGCCAAAGCCGCCCTGCTTGCCGACGCGACGGCGACCACGGTCGGCTCGATGTTCGGGACGAGCCCGACGACCGCCTTCATCGAATCGACGACCGGCGTGGCTGCGGGCGGCCGCACCGGGCTGACTTCGCTGGTCGTGGCTGTCCTGTTCCTGCTGTCGATGTTCATCTCGCCGCTGGTCGGCTCGATCTCCGGGCTACCGGCGATCACGGCCCCGGCGCTGATCATCGTAGGCTGTTTCATGATGGAGGGGCTGGCGCGGATTCAATGGAAGTCGTTCGACGAAGCGTTTCCGGCCTTCGCCATCCTGTTGATGATGCCGCTCACGGCGAGCATCGCCACGGGAATTGCCGTCGGCTTCATCACCTATCCCGTGATGAAGCTGGTCAGCGGCAAAGGGCGCGAGGTTCATCCGCTGCTGTACATTTTCGGCGTTATCTTCGTCATTCAGCTGGCGTTTTTCCCGGCGCATTAATAGTGAAGAAGATTTTGTAACCCGTTTTAACCTCGGTGAGACCCTTTTCGCGCCGGTCCGTCATATAATGAAGCCGGGAAGCATATTTTTAAGTCTGAATGCTTAATTGTGCTGACATGGAAAGGCGGACCTGACATGAAAAATTGGTTTGTGGCGGTACTTCCTCTATTGTTGATCGTCGTGGTTCCCTCGTTCGACGCCTCTGCGCCGGAGAAAGCATCGTTGCTGCAGCAAGCGGCCGTAACGAAAACCGCGGCAGCGGGGTTGGCTGCCGTGAGGGAGCCGGAAACCGTAACCGTGTATCTGAACAAGGTTCATTTCGGGCCGAATGGCGCCACTTTGACCGGCGACCCGATAGATTGGTATGAAGGGAAGCAGGCGGCGGCCGTTTTTGCCGAGCGTGAACCCGATTCGGGGCTCGACGGCCCTCCGGACGATTATTACATCGTGAACGACGAGGAGAAACAGGTCGGCTATGCGGTAGCCCCGGATGCCGAAGTGCTGATGCAGATTTATGACCGAACCGGGCGGCTGGAGGATATCGGCGTGAACTGGAACGAGGCCGTGACCTTGCAAAACTTCAGCAAGTTGTTTCAGGATACGGACCTGATCGATCTCAGCCAATTTCCGTATCATTTAACCATAGAGGGCGGGCAAGTGACTCGAATCGTGCAGCAATATGTTCCGTAACCCGCCGCAAGAATGAAGCTCAAAGAGTCGGAGGGCGCTCCGGCTCTTTATGTTTTGCCGCCGCTGAAGTTAATGGGACTCTGGCATAAAAACGTCTAGCACATTCTCACAATTGTAGTATAATATTTCTTTAGATATAGTTCTTTATACCTAATATTTTCCAATAAGGACGATCTATGGCTAACTGAAAGCGAAAAGGTGGTAGCAATGCGAATGGATGCCAATCTGCTTCATCAGAAAAACGTTTGGATGCTAAGGCTGCTTGCGAGCTTTTTTGCCATTGCCAGTATTTCCCATATACTCTTCGCCCGAAATATAACTATCGAGCAGCCGATGCTGGGTATCGCTATGCTGGTAGTATTGTACGGCTTTGTCGAAAGCCGGCGTTGGCCGCGTTTCACAATGATGCTTACCATTGTCATGCTGTGCATTTATTTGAGCACGATCGTGGTGACGGATTTGACCGTAATCAGCTATATCTTTTTGGGTCTGCTGCCGCTCCTTAGCCTATTCTATCAAAATTACGCCGCCATAGCTTTGGCGGGAGTTCTCTATACCGTGTCGGGACTGTATTTCTTTTTGGCCTACGGGCAAACGATCTTCGCCGGCGTGGCCAATCGTTCCGACGCCGGATATTTTCTGGTCTACGGCTTGTTTATTCTATCGTTTTGCTTGATCTATACCTTAACGACGATAAGGTTGTCCCAACGCGTCGAGTATAGCGAACAGCGGTTAAGCGATATACTTGAAAGCGTCTCGGTAGGAATTTGGACGTATGACTTCAGTTCCATGAAAATGGTGGTATCCGAAGGCTTTGAAAGGCTAACCGGTTATCCGGGCCGACTGCTTGAGGATGACGTAACCCGCCTGTTCGACTTCATTCATCCGGAGGATCATCAGTTCCTCCAGGAAGTGCAACAGGAGTTGATTTTTGGAAGGACAAGCTCGGTGAAGGAATGCCGGATCATTCGGCCGGACGGCGAAATCAAATGGATTCAAAACCGGGGGCGGCCTTACTTCAACTCGCTGGGTCATCTGGTACGTCTGGAAGGGGTCATCATTGAAATCACCGAGCGGAAGCAGTTGGAGGAGTCGTTTCAACATCTGGCATACCATGACGAATTGACCGGGCTGCCGAACCGGACGCAGTTTGCCGAGACATTCGCCGATTACGCTGCCCGTGGGAACACATCCCTGGCATTGATGTTTCTCGATTTGGACAACTTTAAGGAAGTGAACGATACTCTTGGCCACGAGGCCGGGGATTATTTGCTGCGGCATATTGCCGGTCGGCTTTCCTCTTTGGTGCGAGGTCATGACATGGTATGCCGTTTGGGCGGAGATGAATTTGTCATCCTGCTCGTCGGGTTGTCGGAGGATGAAGTGATGAAGGTCGCGGAGCGTATTCGGGCCAGCCTGACCGAAGGCTTCGACTTTAAAGGGAAGTGGATAGCGATTTCCGCCAGCATCGGGATCAGTATGTCGCCGGACGGCAACGACAGTCTGGAGGAAATGCTTCGTTTGGCTGACGCGACCATGTACGACGTTAAGCGGGGCGGCGGCAGCCCCCTGCGGTTCTCTGGGGAAAGGAGCATGCCGCTGCACAGCTAAGTTACGATTTATCGCTCTTGTTCTCTCTCCGTTCGTAATACAAGGCGCCCAGCCATTGGCTGGCGGCGAACAGCACGACCATGCCGAGGATAACCAAAAAGCGGTTATCCCCTTTGCGGAGCAGCATTTGCAGGAGGAACAAGGCAACGGCCACCTCGGTCCACATGAGCCCCCGCTTGCGCAAGGCCTTCAAATCGTAGGCCCCGGAATTCATCTTTCGCAGATTCCAGACTGCCACGACGCATAAAACAAGGAAAAAAATCAATGACCCGATCAGGTCTTCCCGGGAGAACATAGTCAATATGCGAACCTCTCTTCAATCGCTTAGTAGTACAACTCATATAGCATTGTAGCGTACGCCGGCCGGGGCTGCAAACCGCCGGCCGAATCAGGCCCGGTGCAACAAGGCGGCAGGGCCGTCCCAATCCTGCAGGAATAAGGCGAAGTCGCGGCTCGGCAGCGGTTTGCTGAATAAGTAGCCCTGGAATTCATCGCACTGCAGATCGGTTAAATATTTCAGCTCGTCCGGCGACTCGATGCCTTCGGCCACGACCTTCAGCTCCATATGATGACCCAGCTCGATAACCGCCCGAACGATGGACGATTTCCTGCTGTCGCCGGTCAGCCCTTGAATGAAGGAGCGGTCCAGCTTCATCTCGCTGATGGGCAGGCGCTCCAGCTGGCTCAGCGATGAATATCCCGTTCCGAAATCGTCCATGGAGATATGGATCCCCATCGTCCGTAAATCCGCCATGATTTGTACGCCGTACTCCACGTTTTTGATCAGCGAGCCTTCGGTGATTTCCAGCACGACGTATTTCGCATCCAGTCCGGTATCCTCCAGCGCGCGGGTAACCATCGGGATCAAGCTGCCCTGGTAGAAATGCCGGGCAGAGATATTGACCGCGACAGGGAATGCGGGCAACCCCTCGCGCTGCCATGCCCGGTTCTGCCGACAGGCCTCGCGCAGCACCCATTCGTCGATATCGAGAATGATGCCGGTATTCTCCGCCAGCGGGATGAATCTGGCCGGGGAGACCAGGCCGTATTCCGGATGAATCCAGCGGACCAGCGCTTCGGCGCCGATGACCCTGCCGGTCGCCCGATCGACTTTCGGCTGGTAATGCACGGTGAATTGCCTTTCCTTCAGCGCGTTTTTCAACTCGTTCTCCAGCTGCATTTCCTCGGTCCGCTGATTTTCAATCAAGCTGTCGTAGAAATGATACCTCCCGTCCCCCTGTTCCTTAGCCACATACATCGCGATGTCGGCGTTTCGCATGACCCGGTCCATATCGTTGCCGTCGAAGGGGAATACGCTGATGCCGAGGCTCAGCGAGATATACAGCATGCGGCCGCCGACCTCGAAGGGCGCGTCCAACGCTCCGCATATGGCCTGCGCGGTCCGCTGCACGTCGGCGATGTCTTCGTAGTGAAGCACGAACAGAAATTCGTCGCCGCTGATCCGGAATACCTTGCACTGCTCGGAGACCAGGGCGGAGAACCGCTCTCCCGCCTGCTGCAGCAGCCGGTCGCCGGCCCGATGCCCCAGGGTATCGTTCACTTGCTTGAACCGGTTCAAATCGCCGAACAGCACGGCGAAGGGGGCGGCCTGCTTCGGATTGTCCAGGCCCAGCGAGCGGGTGTATTCAGCGAAATGCAGCCGGTTCGGCAGACCGGTCAGACCGTCGTAATAGGCGAGATGGTGCAGCTTCTGTTCGGATATCTGCAGTTGGGCCGTCTGCTCTATGAGCATTTGGTTGTTTTTCGCCGAATCCTGGAATACATGCAGCAGATGAGCCGACACATTGCGAAAATTGTCGATCAGCATACGGATTTCGAGAATCCGGCTATTCGGCCACTTCGCGTGCTGCTCGTTCGGCAGCTTCCCGGACAGTTCATGGGTCATGGCGGCCAGATCGGCCAGGCCCAGCAGACGGCGGTTCAACCATTGCCCGATCGCGGTGGCGAAGACGGCCAACAGCAACAGATACGCCAGCGGCAACGCCGGGTTGGGATAGGGAGCTTCGCGCTGCATTTGCGAGACGGCGAGATAGGACAGAAACGGCAAGGCGGCCGCCGCAAAGATGATATGAAAAATCACTTTGCCGAAGGACAGCAAATCCGGTTCCTCCGAGGTGTTCTTGGCTTCCGCCACGTTTGGCTTGAACCATTTCCTGGGCGCGTAGCTCCACAGCATATCCGCGCAAATGGCGTTGAACAAGCCGTTAAATACGCTGACGATCACCGTTACACGCAAATTTCCCGCCGGCGAAATCGCGCCGTACTGCTGCCCGAGGTACAGGAAGGGAAGTCCCAACAGCAGCCAAAAGGCGCCGTCCGCCTGAATCAGGCTGCCGCGTTTCATCCGGCGTTGGGCCAAGCCGACCGTCAACAGCTCCAGCAACGCTAAAACGTCCAGCCACGAGCCGCCCGAAGGCAGCGCCGACAAGGCATATACGGCACAAGCCGCACCAAAGCCGAGCGGAAGCCCAAAAGCCTGAATCAGAAGCAGCAGGATCATATTGGCCAAGGCCAGCGAATATCCGCTCGGCAGGTCGAACGCGAAAGTCGCGCCAGCCCAGGCTAGCGCCGATCCGGTCAAATAGAGCAGGGACCTGCAGGCGCGGGGATATCTCCTCAACAGCATCCGTTTACATCCTCCCATGCGAAAAATCATCGATCGAAAAAGGAGATATAGTGCAAAGTTCCTATTTTTCTGTCTACACGTTGTTCTACAAGACGACAGCATTTTCCTTCATCGCCCGCCGAACTCCTCGTCCGCCGCGTAGAAAAAAAGCGAATCCGACTTTCTTCGAATCTGTCAAGGACATATCCAACTGCAGGTATTTAAAAAGTAAGATACTCTGATTTTAAGAAATGGCGCGAGTCGAGAATCCAATCGATTCCGGGCCATTCGGACTAGACAACAAAGAGGATGATGGAGAGTGGCTATCACCAAATTTCTCAAGCTCGTGGAGATCCAGACGAAGGCGGCCAGCATGATTCCGCTGCTGTTCGGGACGATTTATGCAGTATACCGGTTCCATACCTTTCAGGCTTGGCACTTCGCGTTGATGCTGATTTCCCTGCTTAGCTTCGATATGGCAACGACGGCGATCAACAACTACTTTGATTATAAAAAAGCGGCCCGCAAGCATGGCTACGGCTATGAAACGCATAACGCCATCGTTAAATACAACATGAATCCCGCGGCCGTGCTGGTATTGATTATCCTGCTGCTGCTGATCGCGGTCTCGGCGGGCGTCCTGCTGTTCCTGCAGACCGGATGGTTGCTGCTGGTGCTCGGGGGACTGTCGTTTGCCGTCGGGATTTTATATTCCTTCGGGCCGATCCCGATTTCGCGGATGCCGCTCGGAGAAATTTTCTCCGGTTTGTTTATGGGATTTGTTATTATATTTGTATCGGCCTATGTTCATGCGGGCGACAAGCTGGCAGCGCTGACGGCGCAGGGCGGAACGGTCATGCTTCAGCTTCAACTGACCGAGGTGCTGTTGATCTTCCTGATCTCGGTTCCGGCGATCCTCGGCATCGCGAACATCATGCTCGCGAACAATATTTGCGATATGGAAGAGGATATCGAGAACAAGCGTTACACGCTGCCGGTTTACATCGGCAAAGGGCCGGCGCTCGTCCTGTTCAAGTGGATGTATTACGCGGCGTACGCGGATTTGATCGTGCTGGCCATTCTCAAGGTAAACCCGCTTATCCTGCTGCTCGTTCTCGGCACGGTCATTCCGGTGGGAAAAAACATCAAGCGGTTTACCGCCCAACCGACGAAGCAGTTCACGTTCGGTTTGGCGGTGCAAAATTTCATGCTGACCAATGTGGCGCGGATCGCCGCGCTGGGCATCGCCGCCATCCTGACGGTTTAGTTGCGGCTATCGATGCGGCGGGCCGGCGAGCGTCCGACGAACCGGCGGCATGGCGAACGTGGAGGCGGATCACGATTATGGACAAGATTCGGTTTGGCATTATCGGCGGCGGCTGGCGCGCGGAATTTTATTTGCGCATCGCCCGGGCGCTCCCGGAGCGGTTTGAGGTAAGCGAAATCATGATCAGAGATGAAGCAAAAGGCCGGGAGGCCTCCCGAATCTGGGGGGTCCCGGCCGTTTCGCGGTTGGACGAGGTTGTGGCGCGGCGCGATTTCGACTTTGTCGTGCTCTCCCTGCCGCGCGCCGTGACGCCGGACTATCTCGTCCGGCTGGCCGCCGAGGGGATTCCCGTTTTGACGGAGACGCCTCCGGCGGCCGATTTGGACGGGCTGCTGCGGCTATACGCGGCGGTTGGTCCGGCGGCCCTGATCCAGGTGGCTGAACAGTTCCTGTTCCAGCCGATGCATGCGGCCCGTCTGGCGGTCGTTCGCTCCGGGCTGCTCGGCGAGGTATCGCACGTACAGGTATCGGCGGGGCACGGCTACCACGGCATCAGCCTGATCCGACAGCTTCTCGGCATCGGATTCGAAGAAGCGGAGATCCGCGGGGAACGGATCGTCTCCCCGCTCGTCCAGGGGCCGGGCCGAAACGGCTGGCCGGCGGAGGAAGCGATGGCGTCCTCGTCCCAGGACATCGCGTTGCTCCGGTTCAACGATCGTACGGCGCTGTTCGATTTTACCTACGATCAGTACTTTTCCCCGATCCGTCGGCATCGCGTGCTCGTGCGCGGGACTCGGGGCGAAATCGAAGGGACGGAGCTCCGCTATCTTCGCGATTTCCGCACGCCGGTCGAGGTGCAGCTACGGAGAGTGGATGCCGGCCATGACGGCAGCCTGCAGGGATATTATCACGAAGGCGTGTTGGCCGGCTCCGAATGGGTGTACGAGAATCCGTTCCGGCCGGGTCGGCTCAGCGACGAGGAAATCGCCATCGCGACCGGCCTGGAGCGGATGGGCCGGTATGTGCAGGACGGCCCCTCCTTCTACAGCCTGGCGGAGGCGTCGCAGGACCAATACCTGTCGTTCAAGCTAAGCGAGGCGGCGGAAAGCGGCCAAACGGTGCGGACCGTGCGCCAGCCTTGGGCGGAAGACCTTACGGCGGAATAACGGGATAGGCGGTTGCGCCATTAGTTCGGATTTGGGCTGTCGGTTCGATGCGATAACCGGCGTTTGGCCGTCCGCTCCGCATCCCAGCGGAAGGTGGCCGCGGCCAGGACGAGGTCACAGCGCGGCGAAGCCGCCGAGGACCGCCAAGGGGGTCCAGATCTCTCGGGAGACGCCGCCCGGCGCGACCGCGTCACCCATCGCTTGCACGAAATAGTGAAACGGCTGGATTCGTCCGATGAATCTTACCCAGTCGGGAGCGTTGTGCAGGCCGTAAAACGCTTCGCTGGTGAACAGCATCGGGAAGCTGATCAGATTGGATATCATGTTGACGTTGCTTTCGTCCCGCGATAGGTTGGCGGCGATAAACCCGATCGACGTGAAGCAGGCCGAGCCGATCAGCAGGGTTAGCGCGATCATGAGCAGGCTTTGCAGACTGAGGCTGACGCCTAACAACAGCACGCCTGCGGCGATGATGCAGCCGCTGACGATCAGCGCCAGCACGGTGCGCGAGCCGGTCATCGCCAGAATGAACTTGGCGGTGGAGAAGGGAGTGGCCCGCAGCAGCTTATACACGCCGCGATTGCGTTGCGCCATCACCTGGAAGGCCGTCACCATGGCGGCGCCGAACAGGACGTTCATCGTCAGCACGCCGGCCAGCAGCCGCTCCGAATATCCCGGACTGTCCAGGTAGAGCCCCAACCCGATCAGCATGGCAAGCGGAAACATAATCGTCCAAAACAGGGTGTGCACATCCCGTACGATCCCCGTCAACATCGTTTTGAAAATCGTAAACATAACAGTATTCCTCCTTCAGTGTCCTATGATCTCATTCCCCGGTCAGCCGAATATACAGCTCCTCCAGGTTGGCTGCGCCGTATTCGCGCAATAAGCCCTCGGGCGTCCCTGCGGATATCATTCGGCCGCCGCTGATCAAGACGATCCGCGTGGCCAGCTTATGCACTTCCTCCATGTCGTGCGAAGTGAACACGACGGACGTGCCCGCTTCGGCGAGCGACCGGATGAGCTCCCGCACCTCCCGCCGGGCCCGCGGATCGAGCGCCGCCGTCGGCTCGTCGAGGAATAGCAGCTTCGGGTCATGCGCCAGAGTCATGGCGATGGCCAGACGCTTCTGCTGTCCGCCGGACAGGAGCGCGGCATCGGTCCGCACCGAGCCGGCCAGCCCGCAGCGGGCCAACAGCGCGGCAATCTCCAGGTCCTTCAGCCGGACCCCGTAAAAAGCGGCGAATATCCGCATATTTTCCAGCGCGCTGAATCCCGGGAAGAACGGCGTCGTTTGCAGCTGTACGCCGATCTGCCGGTGCGGATTCGCGCACCAATAGCGGATCGTGCCTTCATCCGGGCGGCGCAGGCCGAGCAGTAAATCGAGCGTGGTCGATTTGCCCGCTCCGTTGGGTCCGATGACGGCCAACACTTCCCCTTGGTGCACCTCCAAATCGAGACGGTCCACGATGCGCCGTCCGCCGTACGTTTTGACGAGACCGGTTGCTTGAATAAAATCTTGCATGACTCGCATCCTCCTCTTAGACAAACTTTATTATCCAACGTTGGATATTGGCTTAAAAAAATGAGCGGTTTGGTCCGCCGGTCGATTCGCGGTCCCGCAGGAGACGCGGCTGTCCGCGCCTCTGGATGCTCCAACTATGCGGTTCCCCGATGGCATTCTTCTATTCCGTTTCGCGAACCGCTATTCCGGTTGCCCCTCGAGCAGGCCGATGATGCGCTGCAAGTAATCGATGTCAAGCTGCAGCAGCGCCATCCCGTTATCGAACGAGGCCTGGGCAAACGCATTAAGTCCGTACTCTTGCTTCAACTCCCGTCCCGTTCGCCACAGGGCCAGCGTCTCTTCCTGCTGCCGCAGGTTTTGCCGGAGCAGCAGCAGCGCCTCGTCGCGGGGAACCGCCTCGACCCAGCTCAGCGCGAGGGAGAAATCCGATTTGACGGAATGGGGGCTTAACGTCAGCGATTCGCGGATCATTTTCTGAAAAGCCGCCTCGCCAGCCTCGGTAATCCCGTAGATTTTACGAAGACGAGCCCCGGTGCGTTCTTCCGCTTTCGTTTCGATCAACCCGTCCTGCTCCATTTTGTTCAGCGCGTAATAGATCGAACCCGACAGTAAATTGGCCCAGGTGTCCATCCGGCTGTACTGGATCATTTGTTGAATTTCGTAGCCGTGCATCGGATGATCGCGCAGCAGGGCGAGAATGATGAGATTGGTCACGGGGATCTTCCTTTTCGACAAAGTTTGTTTATCCAACGTTGGATATTTGTTTGGATGCCCCCATTATATACAGCGACCCAAGGAGGTGTCAACAGGCGGACGGCAATAACAAAAAAACACCTCCCGCATAGCCGGTGCGAGAAGTGCTTTTGGACCGTGAACCTCGATTAAATCCGCTTCTTGGGAGCGATCATTACGCCTGCGCCGATGGCGATCAGGGCGATCGCCAGCACGGGCTGGCCGAAGATGAGGCGATTGTACAGCGTCCCGAGCGAGAAGACGGCGAAAAACAACAGCGAGAGTACGGTCAGAATGTTGATCGGGATCAGCAGGTATTTATTCCGGTTGCCGAACCAATAGAACTCGAACAACCCGACCGCAGGGGCTAAAATGAAGCCCGGCCATAAGTACTCCCAGCTGTCGAACAAGGTCGCGAGCTGGCAGACGAGCCCGACGGTGAACAGAATGCCGCCCGGGATCAGCAACCCCGTCGCCCGCCGGCTGGTCATCGAGAAGTACATCCAGTGGAAGAACAACCCGAGCGGGATGATGAACAGGGTAGCCCAGAAGGTGCCGAACAACGTGCCCGTGCTGATAGCTTCCTTGCGGAAGAACAGGAGGTAGATCCCGAGCAGGATCAACGCAGGCCCAATCCATGATTTTTTATTCAGATTCATATCCAATCTCCTTTGCCTATGTACTTAACTAACTACAGCATACTATAAAAAGCCGGCGGCAGCTTCGGTCTCTGGGGAAGTCGGGAACTGGACCTAAGTCCAGTCACGAGGCAAGTATAAAAACCGCACGGGGAAGAAACGCTAACGCAAGGAAAGGGAAGGGCTTTACGCCTTCCGAATCCCACGAAACGCGTCTAGGAGGTTACCCAGGTGGAGAACAACAAGCAACATCGCAAGCCGAATTCCGGCAACGGGAGCAGCAACGCCCAGAATCAGACGACCGGCAACGGCGGGGAAGCGCAAAACGGCCGCTTGGCCCAAATCAAAAATCATAAGACGGAGGGCGGCGAAACGCTCAACGAATTCATCACCGGCGAGGACAAGTACGAGGGTTAGTGAACGATATGGCAAAAGCCGCTGCACAGCGCACTGTGAGCGGCTTTTTTCAAGGTGCCGGCATTATTTTTGCGTGCCGTGCTTCTTTGTCGCAAGCCGGCTGGCCGGGTTGCCCTGGCCGCGCTTTTTGTTTTTGGCCTGTTTCTCCTGCTGATCTTGTACCTTTTCGACGAATTCGTGCAGATTTTCCATGAGGTCCATCGTCTCCTTGGGTTAAAGTAGTAAGGTTTCTTCGGGTTACTATGCCCCGATTGCGCGGTTTTCATCATTGGATTGCCGCCTATACTTGATTCTCCAAGACATGTACAATGAAGGGGACAACGAGGGGAAAAGAGGGGAAAGCCAATGGAACAAAGCATCAAGCGGCAGCTGCGATGGGGAATCGTCGGCTGTGCGGGGATTGCGGTGAACGCGGTCATGCCGGCGATCCGGCAGTCGGGGACGGGCAGGCTGGACGCGGTGGCGAGCCGCAATTTGGAGAAAAGCCGCGAGGTCGCGGACCGGTTCGGCGCTCCGAAAGCCTACGGCAGCTATGAAGAGCTGCTGTCGGACGGGGACATCGATGCCGTATATATTCCGCTGCCAAACCATCTTCATCAGGAATGGGCCATTCGCGCCGCCGAAGCCGGCAAGCATGTCCTGTGCGAGAAGCCGCTGGCGCTGACGGCCGCCGAGGCCGAAGAGATGGCGGCCGCGGCCGCCAAAGCCGGGGTGGTGCTGGCCGAAGCGTTTATGTACCGCCATCATCCGCGTTGGAGCCGGATCCGCGCCATCATCGACAGCGGCGAGATCGGCGAGCTTCGCGCCATCCGCGGGGCGTTTACGTTCAACAACGCCGAGGATCTGGCCAACATCCGGCTGAAGCCGGAGTGGGGCGGCGGCTCGTTGTACGACGTCGGATGCTATCCGCTCAGCGCGGCGCGTTTCCTGCTTGGCACGGAACCCGAGGCGGTCACCGTGCTGGCGCAGTTCTCCGACCGGCACGGCGGCGTCGACATGATGGCATCCGGGCTGGCGGAATTCCCGGGCGGCATCGGGCTAACGTTCGATTGCGGCATGTGGACCGAGCATCGCCAGCTGCTGGAAATCGTCGGCTCGGGAGGGACGATCGACCTGCCGCTCGCTTTTACCGCCGGCGTGGAGGACGCCGCCTTTACCGTTACCGTGCGCGGGGAGAAACGCGTGGAGAAACCCGAGGCGGCCAATCCGTACGTGGCGGAGCTCGACGATTTCGCCGCCGCCGCGTTCGGCGCACGTCCGCAGCGCTTCGCCCCGGCCGATGCCGTCAAAGGCATGGCCGTGCTTGAAGCCTGCCTGGCTTCGGCGCGGGAGAGAAGACGGGTTGTGTTGTAGTTTTGCAGTTTATGCCTCAACTAGTAAGTAATTATAGAGGGCATCCGCCGGTCCAAAACTCCGCTCTGGAGGCTGGGCCTGACGGATGTCTTTTTGCGTGTGAATGGGGAAATTGCTATCCCCCTCGTGATACGCATTAATCAAATTATGTTCGATTACGGTTTCTATCAAACTGGAATGAAAAAATTAATGCAGCTGTCAGTAAAAGTAGAAGTATGTGATTCTGTATTGTGAATGTCTGGTAAATGAAGGACTGAATATAAGCAATTAATATAAATATTACAACAACTACTCTAATTATATTTCTTGTTCTATTTTTATTGTTTTTAAAAATCAAACTAATTAATGTAATCAGAACAGCAAAAGGAATAAGGAAGAAAATCATAAGTATCAAAAGTTCCAACTAATTCTCACCTCCCAAGTATTAGCCGTTTGCTGTCACTTCATAATACGTAAATGGAAGCCAGTGAAGATTTAGTGTAACACCATACCCGTTATTATGTTAACCCATTGAATTGGCCACCATAGTTAGCCCTGCAGCCTCTAATGCAGCGACAACAGCAGTAAGTTGTAAAACGGGGATAAATGCCGCTAATATTGCGGTAACTGCTGCAATCTGTGCTATCTGCTCACAAGCATAAATTTATTTATATTTGCCTAAAAGGGTTGCCCTAAAAGGAAATTTTGAACGTAGTGTCTTTTTGAGAGCCTCTCATAGCCAAACAACCGATTTTCGTCACCCTTTTTCTCTAAGGATATTTTGGTAACACCGCTTTTTTTAGTTGCATCTTTGACGCCAATACGGCCGCTCCCAATTTCCTGAAAGATTGCTAACTTCATCTCCGAGTCTGTATGTTTCTTTTTGTGTAAAAAAATCTCTCCTTACAGTAACAGGTTTTTTGTTATTGTACCTGCCTACTGCAAGGAGAGAATGTCATTTCTGGAAACTCCTCTTATTCACTTTTGCTAGCATGTTAACGCATGTTCATCTCGTTCGGATGAGAACCCTTGCGGCGGTTGATGTTGAGGCCGTTGATTTGCTCCATTTCGCTGCGGGTCAGCGTGAAGTCGAACACGTTGAAGTTCTCTTCGATTCGCGATGGCGTGACCGATTTCGGGATCGCGATCGTGTTGTTTTGCAGGTGCCAGCGGAGGACGGCCTGGGCCGGCGTCTTGCCGTGCGCTTCGGCGATCCGCTTGATGACGGGGTCGGTCAGCACCTCGCCGCCTTGTTCAAGCGGACTCCAGGCTTCCACGAAAATATCGTGTTTGGCGCAGAACGCTTTAAGTTCGGTTTGGGCCAAGTGCGGGTGGCATTCCACCTGGTTCAGCACCGGTTTGATTTCGGTTTCGTTCATCAAGCGCTCCAGATGCCCGGTTTCGAAATTGCACACGCCGATCGCTTTGACGCGGCCGTCGCGGTACAGTTTCTCCAACGCTTTGTACGTATCCACGTATTGGTCATACTTCGGCGTCGGCCAATGGATCAGATACAGATCGACATAATCGAGTCCCAATCTCGCCAGGCTTTCGTCATAAGCGCGCAGGGTATTGTTGTAGCCTTGATCGCTGTTCCACACTTTAGTGGTGATGAACAGCTTCTCGCGGGCGATGCCCGACTCTTTGATCGCTTTGCCCACGCCAACCTCGTTTCGGTAAATCATCGCGGTGTCGATCGACGTGTAACCGACCTCCAGCGCTTTGGCCACTGCGGCGGTTGCTCCTTCATCGGGCACCTGCCAAACTCCGAACCCAAGCTGAGGCATTTGCAATCCGTTATTTAACGTCACCAAGTCCATATGTATCTCTCCTTTTCATCCTTAAAGGTAAAATGCACCCCCGGCTAAAGTGTTTCCGAAATCGACCGGGCGCATGCCTTGACGAGTTCGATATGCTCGGGGTCCTTGTCTTTGGACAGGCGGACGGACGGGCCGGATAACGCGATGGCGGCCAGCACCTGATCTCCTTTGCGGATCGGGGCGCCGATGCACCTGACGCCGATTTCGCCCTCTTCATTGTCCAGCGAATAACCGTTTTGCCGAATCCGCTCCAGTTCATTCCGGAACAGGCCGGGATCCGTGATGGAATGCTCGGTCAATCGGGAAAAAGCAAGCTGTCCGATGATTCGCTCCCGCTCCGCTTCGGTTTGGAACGCAAGCAGGCATTTGCCGATCGCGTCGACATGCAGCGGCAAGCGATCGCCGATCTCATGGTGCGTGCGCGTGGCATATTTGCCGGACACGGCTTGGGCGATCATCATCTCGGTTCCCTGCAGCAGCCCGATATACGTCGTTTCCCCCGTTTCCCGGCTAAGCCGGTCCATGAAGGAAACGGAACGCCACATGAATTCGTCGTGCGTGCGCAGGCCGGTTCCCGGCAGCTTCGCGAGGAACGACTCTGATACGGCATAACGGTTGTCGTCTCCCTTGGCGATGAAGCCGTTTTGCTCCAGCGTGCTGATCATGCGGTAGGCCGTGCTTTGGTTCAGATCCAGCCGTTCGATGATATCCTGCGTTGTCAGTCCGTGCTCTTCGATCAGAAGCCGGAAGATATCCAGGCCCTTCTTTAACGTTTGAACTTCATTGCGATTGATTTGGCGCCACCTCCTGGAACCCAAGCGTACTCACTTAAATTCAGTGAGAGTATAACATGATCCTGAATTCATTTGCAAATAAGGACAATCGCGGGAATTAATTTCTCCATAATGGATAAACGATGATCGATCACAAGCGAAAAGCGTTTGTATGTCACGCCGAAAGTGACATACAAACGCGCAAGGCCCCATATGCTCATAGTGGAAACGGCTATAGGAACGAAGGCGGCTGCCTTTTCTTCATCAAGCCCTCATTCAACCTTCATGCAACTTGGATCATGGGCATGGTACACTTTATTTCAGAATTTAGATCAAGTCTAAGTGCAATAATAAATTGAAGGGATGGATATAGATGAATAATCGGTTGACAACGAACCAGGGGGCTCCGGTCGGCGATAATCAAAATTCCCGCACCGCCGGACAGCGCGGACCCACATTGCTGGAGGACTATCATCTGCTTGAGAAGCTCGGCCATTTCGACCGGGAGCGGATTCCCGAGCGCGTCGTGCATGCGCGCGGAGCGGGAGCCCATGGCGTATTCGTTACCGACCGCAGCATGACCGAGTTTACGAAGGCCCATTTTCTGCAGGAGGCCGGCCGCGAGACTCCGGTATTCGTTCGCTTCTCGACGGTCATCCACGGCCAAGGCTCCCCGGAAACGGCGCGTGATCCTAGAGGCTTTGCGGTGAAGTTCTATACGGAGGAGGGCAACTACGACTTGGTGGGCAACCATTTGCCGGTCTTTTTCATCCGTGACGCGATCAAATTTCCTGACATGGTGCATTCCCTGAAACCGGCTCCGGACACGAACATTCAAGACCCCGCGCGGTATTGGGACTTCATGACGTTGTCGGCGGAATCGACCCATATGATGACCTGGGTGTTCTCGGATAACGGCACGCCGGCGAACTACCGGCAGATGGACGGCTTCGGCGTCCATGCTTTCAAATGGATCAATGCCGAGGGCAAAGTCACGTACGTGAAATATACGTGGAGGTCGAAGCAGGGCGTGAAGAACCTGTCGGCGGACGAAGCTCGAGAGGTCCAAGGTCAAGACTTCAACCATGCGACACGCGATTTGCACGATCATATCGAGCAGGGGGATTTTCCGCAGTGGGAGCTGAACGTGCAGCTGATGCCGGTCGAGGATCTTGAGATTTGGGGCTTTGATCCGCTGGATCCGACAAAGGTCTGGCCGGAAGACAAATACCCGCTGATTAAGGTCGGCACGATGACGCTGAACCGCAACCCGGGCAATTTCTTCGCGGAAGTGGAGCAGTCGGCTTTTTCGCCTAGCGTACTCGTTCCCGGCATCGAACCGTCCGAGGATAAGCTGCTTCAGGGCCGCTTGTTCTCGTATCCGGATACCCAGCGTTACCGGCTGGGCGCCAACTATTTGCAAATCCCGGTCAACTGCCCATATGCCCCCGTGCGCAACCATCAGCGGGACGGCTTCATGAACGTGAACCAGGATCTCTCGCCGGTCAACTATGAGCCGAACAGCCTCGATGCCAGCCCGAAGGAAGACCCGGCATACCGGGATAGCGTAGTGCCCGTGAACGGCCACATCGGCCGCGAGAAAATCGCCAAAACCGACGATTTCACGCAAGCCGGCGAATTGTACCGCAGCTTTACGGCAGAGGAGAAGGATCACCTGATCAACAACCTGGTGAATGACCTGAACCAGACTCCGGAACAAACCCAACTGCGCGCCGTTTGCAATTTCTTCCGCGCCGACAAGGAATACGGCATGCGCCTGGCGCAAGGGCTGGGCGTGGACATAAGCGGGTTCATTCCGACCAATACGCAGGGTTGATCATCGTTGCTTACTGTGCCTAGGCAACTCCCGATGGGATTCGGGAGTTGTCTTTTTTGTGAGAAAGATGCCATTCCATGCAGGAAAACTATGGTAAACTGGGGGCAGATAGAGAGGAGCTGAACATGTGACGATGGCAATGAAGGAAGAACCGGTCATTCGGTTAGTCGATCTCAGCATGAGCTATGGAGGAAAGCAGGTATTAAACGGAGTGGATCTCGAGGTGTATCCCGGGCAAATCATCGGCTATATCGGGCCGAACGGAGCGGGCAAAAGCACGACCGTCAAAATTATGCTTGGTTTGGTCGAGGGCTACCGGGGCGAGGTGCAGGTGTTCGGGCAAAGTCCCAAGGACGGTGGCGTCGAATATAAGAAAAGAATCGGTTACGTCCCGGAAATCGCCGAGATTTTCGATGCGCTGACGGCGCGGGAATACCTGACTTTCATCGGCGAGCTGTACGGATTATCCGCCGACGAAGCGGAGATGCGAGCCCGCCGGATGCTCCATGAATTCGGCTTGAAGGACGTATTCAACAGCCGGATTTCCACGTTCTCCAAAGGCATGAAGCAGAAGGTGCTGTTGACGTCCAGCCTGCTGCACAATCCCGATGTGCTGTTTCTGGACGAGCCGCTGAGCGGCCTCGACGCGAACAGTGTCATGGTGGTCAAGGAAATGCTGTCGCTGCTGGCATCGCAAGGAAAGGCGATCTTCTACTCATCGCATATCATGGATGTCGTGGAGAAGATCAGCAGCCGGATCGTCCTGCTCGATGGCGGGCGGATCGCGGCCGACGGGAGCTTCGAGGAATTAAAGGAACGCAGCCAGGAAGGCTCGCTGGAGCAAATCTTCAACCAGCTTACGGGGTTCAATGAGCATCAGGACATCGCCGCCCGGCTCGTGTCCATCGTGCAAGAGGTGTAGCGATGAACGAGATGCGAACCCTGCGGGTGCTTGACCGGTTCCGGGCTCTGTTCGTAAGCATGGGCGTCGATTATCCCATGATGCGGCGGATTCTTCAGGTCAAGCTGATGATGGACGCCAGAAGAGTGCCGACGATCATCGGCAAGTCGAGAAAAAAACAGCAGGATGAGGGTGACGACCAGAACCAGTTCTTGCGCTCGCTTTGGCTGTATGTCCTTTTTGGCGGACTTAGCTCAACGCTGGTGATGATGGGAGACAATCTTCTGTTTCAGGTCAGCGTATTGTTCGGCATTATCATGTTTATGGTGATGACGTCGATGATCTCCGATTTCTCCTCGGTGCTGCTCGATATCCGGGACCGGAGCATCCTGGCGACCAAGCCGGTGAGCCGCCGGACCCTGACCATGGCGAAGACGGTACATATCTTTATTTATCTGTTGTTTCTGACCGGGGCGATTGCCGTGATCCCGCTGGCAGTGGGGCTGTTCCGGCATGGGGTCGGATTCTTTGCCATGCTGCTGTTGGAGCTGATCTTGATGGATCTGCTGATCGTGGTACTGACCGCGTTGCTGTATTTGGCCGTGCTGCGTTTTTTTGACGGCGAGAAGCTGAAGGACATGATCAATTACGTGCAGATCGGTATGACGATTACGATTACGATCGGTTATCAGGTGCTGATCCGGCTGTTTGATATCACGGCGATGGATATCGTATTCAAGCCTGCCTGGTGGCAGTATCTGGTTCCGCCGGTTTGGGCCGGCGCGGCGTTTCAAACGCTGCTGCAGCCGGGCGGGGCGTCTTTTGCCGGACTCGCGGCCTTGTCCGTCGCCGTTCCGTTGGCAGCCTTCCTGCTGTACCTGAGGCTGATGCCGGCGTTGGAACGGAATTTGCAAAAGCTGGCCGAACCCAGCGCCCAAAGCGGCCAAGGCAAGGGGAGGATCGTCCGGCGTTTCGCCAACCTGCTCTGTTCCACGCCGCAGGAAAACGTCTTTTTCCGCTTTGCCTGGACGATGATGGGTACGGAACGGGAATTCAAGCTGAAGGTCTATCCTTCGTTGGGCTTTTCGATCATCTTTCCGTTTATCTTTTTGTTTTCGGGCGGGATGGATCGGGGGCTGGAGGGCTTGTCCGGTTCCCGGAGTTATTTGTTCGTGTATTTCTGCGGCATACTGATTCCTACGGTCGTCATGATGCTGCGGTATTCGGGCCAATACAAAGCCGCCTGGATTTACCGAACGTTGCCGATTCCCGATCCGGTGCAGGTCCACAAGGGGACCTTGCTGGCCGCCCTGGTCCGGTTAATCCTGCCCCTGTTCCTGCTGGAGGGCCTGATCTTCGCCGTGCTGTTCGGTCCCGCGGCCATTCCGGATCTGATCGTAGCCGGGATCGCGCTGCAATTTTACGCTATTATCTGCTTTGCTTCTTTGCACAAGGCGCTGCCCTTCTCCGAACCGTTTGAGGCGGCTCAGCAAAGCGAAGGATGGCGGATGCTTCCGCTCATGCTGCTGCTTGGCGTGCTTGGGCTGCTGCACTGGGCGGCGCTGACGCTAATTCCGTTCGGCAGTTTGATCTACGGGGCGCTGATGATCGCTGCGACATGGCTCGGTTGGCGGAAGGCGTTTCACTATGCGGGGCGGTTGTAGGAGGGGATGCATTGAGTAAAGGCGGTACGAACAAACCGGCATTGGCGAACGGGAAGAGAGAAGAGGCAGGACCGCGGATTCGCCGGGAACAACGGACCGTGGCCCTGATGATCAGGCTGTACTGCCGCAAGCGGCATGGGGACAGGCTGCGGGTAAACCGGTGCATGCCGGGGGACGGGGAGAAAGCGGATTTATGCGCGGAATGCGCCGAGCTGCTGGGTTATGCCCGGCAGCGGCTGGACCGCTGCCGGTTTGGCGAAGGCAAGTCCACGTGCATGGCTTGTCCGGTACACTGCTACGCGCCCGAACCCCGGGAGCATATCCGCAAGGTCATGGCTTTCGCCGGACCCCGCATGCTCCTGCGGCATCCGCTGCTGACCGTTTTGCACTTGCTGGATGGGAGGCGAGCCGCAAAAGGCTAGGCGCCAGCTATTCGAATGATTTGGCTATTGCGGGAAAATGCTGCCCAAGACATCATCGATGATTTTTCCGTTAGCGACAATCCCGGTATACAGCCAACTGGAATCGGCCCCGAATTCGTATACGTGACCGTTCTTTACGGCCGGAATTCCGGACCAAATCGGATCGGCTTGCATTTCTTCCTTGGTGATGGCGGTGCTTTTAATGATAAACAGATAATCCGCGTTCAGTTCGGCCAGTTTCTCCTTGGAGATCGGATTCCAGTTGGCGGCGGCGGTGGCGGAGATTTCCTTCACCTGATCAGGCACATTGAGACCGAGATCGCGGTAAAGCACGTCGCCGCTGGACAGCTTTTCATGAACTACATAGGTGCTTTTGGCGGTGACCCAAAGTACGGCCGCCGATGCCTCGCCGATCTCCTGCCGGATTTTTGTTTTTGCTTCGTTCACTTTGGTTTCGTATTCATCCAGCACCTTGCGCGCTTCTTCCGATTTATTCAGAACATCGCCTACGGCAAGCAATTCCTCGCGCCAATCGTTGTTTTGCGCCGTTCCTACGACATAGGTCGGGGCGATTTTGGCATATTGCGCGTATTTGTCGCCGCTGGCTAACTCTGCGCTGTCCAGGATGATCAGATCGGGCTGAAAGCTCATCACGGCTTCATAAGGAAGCTCGGAAGGAATCGTGGGAACGCCCTTTAAAGCGTCTTGCAAATAACCCTGCACGGATTTGCCGCCTTTCGCGGACCATTGGGCGACCGGTTTGACGCCAAGCGCGGCCAAATGATCCTCCAAATAGGATGCGATGATGCGTTGCGGATTTGCGGGGACCGTCACTTCATGGCCTGCGGCGTCCGTGAGAAGACGTTCGGCAGGCTGCTGCTCCCCGCCAGAATTGCCCGAATTCTGTTGTTCGGCAGCGTTGTTGGCCGAAGTTTGCGAATCCCCGTTGTTCGGCGCCGAACCTTGTTCGCCTCCGCAGGCCGCTAACATCAAGGTCAAGCCAAGCAGCAGGACCGCGGTGAAAGAAGATTTTTTGTTTCTGTACATTTGCGATTCCCTCCACGATAGGATAATTTGATAATGATTATTATTATCATTTAAAACCGTCGTGGGTGCAACCCTCATTTGCAAATTTTAGCATTATGGCTATCCAATCACTTTAGTCACAGTAATGTCAAAATTGGGTAAAATCAAAAAAACGTTGATCTGACGCGGGCTTTCGGCTCTCGTTCGCTAATGTGACATTTCTCATGTGATTTCTGTCACAAAATTATTATTTTTACCCCGTTCGTTTTCATGATCCGGTGATAGAATTCACATTAGATAATAATTATTAGAAAGTAGGGAAAAGAAATGCTGGATCCGATTCTGCTTGCACGCCTTCAGTTTGCAGTCACAACGATTTTCCATTTCTTCTTCGTTCCCTTGTCCATCGGCCTGGTGCTGCTTATCGCGATCATGGAAACGATGTACGTCGTGAAGGGGAAAGAAGAATACAAACGGATGGCCAAGTTCTGGGGAAAACTGTTCCTTATCAATTTCGCGGTAGGGGTCGTGACGGGGATCCTCCAGGAATTCCAGTTCGGCATGAACTGGTCGGATTACTCGCGCTTCGTCGGCGACGTCTTCGGCGCGCCGCTGGCGGTGGAGGCGCTGTTTGCCTTCTTTATGGAATCGACGTTTATCGGATTGTGGATCTTCGGTTGGGACCGGTTGTCCAAGAAAGTGCATCTGCTGTGCATTTGGCTGGTCGCCTTGGGGACGACGGTATCGGCTTTCTGGATTCTGGCCGCCAACTCCTTCATGCAGCGTCCGGTCGGCTTCGAAATCAACAACGGACGCGCCGAGATGAACGACTTTTTCGCCTTGATCGGCAACGGGCAACTATGGGTGGAATTCCCGCACACTGTGCTTGGCGCTTTTGCTACGGGCGCATTTCTGATCGCCGGGATCAGCGCTTATAAAATGCTGAAACGCCAGGATGCGGCGTTCTTCAAAAAATCGTTTACGATCGGCATCATCGTCGCCTTGATCGCTTCGTTCGCTACGGCGTTGTTCGGCCACCAGCAAGCGCAATATCTGGTCAAAACGCAGCCGATGAAAATGGCCGCTTCCGAAGGTCTCTGGGGCAAGTCGGGCGATCCCGCGCCATGGACGCTTTATGCGCACATCGATTCGGACGACGGGAACAATAATTTCGAAATCAAAATCCCTTACCTGTTAAGCTTCTTGTCCTATAGCAAGTTCTCCGGCGAGGTCAAAGGCATGCACGAGCTTCAGGCCGAATATGAGCAAACGTATGGCCCCGGGGACTACATTCCGCCGGTACGGACGACCTTCTGGAGCTTCCGGATCATGATCGTCGCCGGCTGCTTGATGATCGTGCTCGGTTTGTACGGCACGTACCTGGCTTGGCGCAAGAAACTCGACCAACCGAACAAATGGTTCTTCCGCGCGATGCTCTGGTCGATTTCGCTGCCTTTCATCGCCAATACTTCCGGCTGGATCATGACGGAAATCGGTCGCCAGCCGTGGACGGTCTTCGGGCTGATGCAGACGCAGGAAAGCGTATCGCCAAGCGTGACCGGCGGGCAAATCCTGTTCTCGCTGATCGCCTTTACGGCTATCTATGCGGCGCTTGGCGCAGTTATGGCCTACCTGTTCGTGAAAGTGATCAAGAAAGGACCGAATGACGAAGAAGGCAGCGGTGCCGATCATTCGGCGGATCCATTCGGTAAGGAGGGGTATCATGCTGTCTCTTAATGAGCTATGGTTTATCCTGGTCGCGGTGCTGTTTATCGGCTTCTTCTTTTTGGAAGGCTTCGATTTCGGGATTGGAATGAGCACTCGTTTTTTGGCCAAGAATGATACGGAACGCCGGGTGCTGATCAATTCGATCGGCCCGTTCTGGGACGCGAACGAAGTATGGCTGCTGACGGCGGGCGGCGCAATGTTCGCCGCTTTCCCGAACTGGTACGCCACGTTGTTCAGCGGGTATTATACACCGCTTGTGGTGCTGCTGCTCGCTTTGATCGGACGGGGCGTCGCCTTCGAATTTCGCGGCAAGGTAGGCAACGAAAAATGGAAAGGCACGTGGGACGTTGCGATTTTCATCGGCAGCCTGCTACCGCCGTTCCTGCTCGGCGTCGTGTTCTCCGGCTTGCTGAAAGGCCTGCCGATCGGCGAGGACATGGAAATGAAAGCCGGGCTGTTCGATATGGTCAATATCTACACCTTGGTCGGCGGCATTACCGTCGTG
The DNA here is from genome assembly GCF_050565405.1 of Paenibacillus macerans. GTDB lineage: Bacteria > Bacillota > Bacilli > Paenibacillales > Paenibacillaceae > Fontibacillus > Fontibacillus macerans_B. The sequence continues at coordinate 40,524 of NZ_JBNYYG010000044.1, forward strand.
ATGTTGTGCCTTGTGCATGGTCTGCTGTTCGCGAGCTTGCGGACGACCGGCGACTTGCAGGAGCGGGCCCGCAAGCTGGCCCATAAGCTGCTGATCCCGCTGGCCGCCCTGTTCGTAATTTTCGGCGCGCTGACGTTTTTCGAAACCGACGTATTCGAGGTGCGCGGCGTGCTGATCGGCCTGGTGGCCGTGTTGGGCGTGGCTGCTTTCGTTCTGGCAGGCCTGTTCATTTCCAAGAAAAGAGACGGCTGGGCGTTTGGCATGACGGGCACGATAATCGCCCTTTCGATCTCCGGCGTCTTCATCGGGCTCTTCCCGCGCGTCATGGTCAGCTCGATCAGCGAAGCCTTCTCCTTGACGATCCACAACGCGGCCTCCGGCCATTATTCGCTGAAGGTGATGACGATCGTGGCGTTAACTCTGCTGCCGTTCGTGCTTGGGTATCAAATTTGGAGTTACTTCGTTTTCCATAAACGCGTACACGAGAAGGAGCATCTGGAATATTAATGGGACGCGGCTTAATGAAAATTCAAGGGGTCCGTCCGGTCATGGCGATCATGGCCTTGCTGACCCTGATTCAGAGCTTTGCAATCATATGGCAGGCAAAATGGCTGGCGGAGGTCGTCTCCGCCCTGTTTGCCGGCGCCAAGCTGCAGGAACAAGCCGGGGGTGCCGGGTTGTTCCTGCTTGCTTTTATCGTGCGGCAAGGATGCGCGATGGCGCAGCAGAAGACGGCGTACGCGTTCGCCGAGGAGACGGGGCGGGACCTGCGGGGGCGGGTTATGGAGAAGCTGTTCGCTCTGGGACCGCGTTTTATCGGCACCGAGGGCACCGGGAATCTGGTGACGCTGGTGCTGGAGGGCGTGACCAAATACCGCAACTATTTGGAGCTGTTCCTGCCGCGGATGCTGGCGACCGGGCTGACGCCGGTCTTGATTTTGGCCTACGTTTTTAAGCTGGACTTGGCCTCCGGGATCATCCTGACGCTGACGATGCCAATCCTGATTGCCTTCATGATCCTGGTCGGTTTGGCGGCACGCAAGCAAACGGAACGGCAACTGAAATCGTACCGTACATTATCCAATCATTTCGTCGATTCGCTGCGTGGTCTCGAAACGCTGAAATTTCTTGGCCGCAGCAAATCGCATGCAGCTTCGATCGAACGGGTCAGCGACTCCTACCGGTCCGCGACGATGCGGACGCTGCGGGTAGCTTTCCTGTCTTCGTTTGCGCTCGACTTCTTTACGATGCTGTCCGTCGCGTCAGTAGCGGTCAGTTTGGGGCTGCGGCTGGTCAACGGCGAAATGGTGCTGCTCCCGGCATTGATCGTGCTGATTTTGGCGCCGGAATATTTCCTGCCCGTGCGGATGGTCGGCGCGGATTTTCACGCCACGCAGGACGGCAAGGCAGCGGGCGAGGCGATGAACGAGATCATTGCCGCGGCGGACGAGGAGGCGGCGAAAGCCGCGCCGGTGCCGGCGGGAGCGTCGTTTGCGTGGACGTCATCGAGTACGTTGGTTTTGGGTGACGTTGGCGTAACCCACGGGGCCGAGGCCAATCCGTCGCTGGCGGACGTGAATTTGACGTTGGGCGGAATGGCGAAAATCGGCATCATCGGCGAAAGCGGGGCCGGCAAATCGACGCTGATCGACGTGGTCGGCGGCTTCCTGCGGCCGACCTCGGGCCGCTTCAAGCTGAACGGCACGGAGCTTGGCGATTTGACTGCGGCGGGCTGGCGGGAGCAGATTACGTACATCCCGCAATCGCCCTATATTTTCAGCAATACTTTGGCGGAAAATATCCGCTTTAACGCGCCGGGGGCAACGCGGGCGGAAATCGAGCGGGCCGCCGCAGCGGCGGGGCTGGACGGGCTGGTCCGTAGCCTGCCGGGCGGGCTCGATGAGCCGATCGGCGGCGGCGGCCGGCCCCTGAGCGGCGGACAGGAGCAGCGCGTGGCGTTGGCCAGAGCGTTGCTCAGCAAGCGGCCGGTCATTTTGCTCGACGAGCCGACGGCGCATTTGGACATCGAGACGGAATATGAGCTAAAATCGACGATGCTGCCTTTGTTCGAAGGCAAGCTGGTGATTTTGGCGACCCACCGGCTGCATTGGATGCGGCAGATGGACCGCATCATCGTGATGGAGCAGGGCCGCGTGGCGGAGACGGGCACCCACACTGAGCTGATGGCAAAGCGGGGGACTTACTATCGGATGGCAGCGGCGCAGCGGGAGGAGATCGTATGAAGCGGGAGCCATGGGTTCGACCTTATTTTCGATTATACAGCGGCCGGTTTGCGCTTTATTTGATCCTGGGTACGCTGACGCTGCTGTCCGCCGGCATGCTGATGTTTACGTCCGGTTTCCTGATTTCCAAATCGGCGCTGCAGCCTTATAACATTCTGCTCGTATACGTGCCGATCGTCGGCGTGCGCACGTTCGGGATCAGCCGGGCGGTCATTCACTATGTCGAACGGCTGGTCGGCCATGATACGGTTCTGCGGATCCTGTCCAAAATGCGTGTCCGCCTTTATCGCGTCCTGGAGCCGCAAGCGCTGGTTATCCGTTCCCGTTATCGGACGGGCGACATTCTCGGGGCGCTGGCGGACGACATCGAGCAGTTGCAGAACGTGTATATCCGTACGGTATTCCCCAGCGTGGTTGCGTTGATCTTGTATGCGGCGGCGGTCATCGCCATGGGCATGTTCGAAGTGACGTTCGCATTGCTGCTGGCGGCGTACATCTTCGTGCTGGTAGCGGTGCTTCCGTATCTTTCGCTGCGGCTGACCCGGCGGACGAACGAAGCCGTAAAGCGCGAGCGGAACGGCTTGTACCAGACGCTGACCGATGCCGTGATGGGTATCGGAGATTGGGTGATCAGCGGCCGGTCGGCGGAATTCCTGGCGGCGTACGAGCAGGATGAGGCCGCCGTCGCCCGCAAAGACCGCAAGCTGCGGTCCTGGGCGCGATGGCGGAGCTTCATCGGCCATCTCGTCGTCGGCCTCGTCGTGGTTTCGATGGTGTATTGGGCCGGCGGGGAAGCGGCGGCAGGGCGGATCGACGCTACGCTGATCGCGGCGTTCGTGCTGATCGTGTTCCCGCTGTCGGACGCGTTCTTGCCCATGTCCGAGGCGGTGGAGCGCACGCCGCAGTACCGCGTGTCGCTGGACCGGCTCGCCCGGATCTCGGGCGGCGAGGCGGGGGCGCCGGGTGATGCGCGAAGGCCGCCTGTACGGGTTCGTCAGCATTCGCCGATTGCTGCTGGAGGTGGCGAATGTCCGGGCGGAAATCGCG
>NZ_JBNYYG010000045.1:0-42756 GCF_050565405.1 Paenibacillus macerans
GCTAAACGGCCTCAGTCCCATGGAATTCAGGACAAAGGCCGCCTAATTGGTTTTTCATTTTTTGTACTGTCTACTTGACGGGGTGCAGTTCACTTTTTTATGAATCAATTCTCCGCTTTCGCTCCGGCTCAGCTCGGCTGTTCGGACAATTGCGCCGGGGCCGGCTTATGCTTGAAGATCGGAACCAGGATGATTGCGCCGATCAGCATGATGATGCCGGACACCGCGTAGATGCCTACCAGCGGGAACAACGTTTTGAGTACGCCGGACAGCGACATCATGATGACCATCATGCCCATGAACATCGGGCTGAGCACGCCGTTCACGCGGCCCACGTAAGATTGCTCCGTCCACTGCAGGATCATTGTATTGATCCCGATCTGGATGCACGGGAACGTCAGCCCGTTCAGGAACTGCAACGCCAGGGTAAGCGGAACGCTTGTCGAATAGCCCATGCCCACGATGCAGACGGCGCTGATCGCCATCCCGAAGGCCAGCAGCACTTGCGGCGATACCTTCTTGGCGACGCTCATGATCAAGCCCCCGCCGATCAGCATGGCCACCCCGTTCACCGCCAGCAAAAATTGCAGGAACTCCTTCGTTTGCCCCAGGCGCTCCGTGACGACGAACAAGCCCAGCGTCTGGATGATCCCGACGGAGAAACCGGCGATCGCAAACGTCGCGCCGAGCACCTTCAGCACCGGGCTGCGCCACACATACCGGAATCCGTCGGCCAGCTCCTTGCGGATATTGGCGGTTTGCTCCCGCTTCTCCTCCTGCTCCTCGTCCGCCGGAAGCCGGAACAGTACCAGCGCGGAGATCAGGAAAGCGACGCCCATGACGCCGATCGAGATATAAATCCCGAATTGATGATAAGAGAAAATGCCCAGCGACGGCCCGATCACCATGAAAATGGCCACCAGCGATTGGAACAACGCCATCCCTTGCTGCACTTTTTCCGGATGGACATGCTGCTTGAACAGCTTCATGACCGACGGCTGCGAAAACTGCGACAAGATCGCCGAGATAAAGGTGGCGAAATAGACCGCCTCCCACGAACCGTACAACAGCGTCAAAAGCACGGCGAATACCGAGACGGCGGACAGGAAATCGCACCAGATCATCGTTCTCTTCGGCTTCCAACGGTCGGCGAACGCCCCGCCGATAAAGGAGAAGACGAAGATCGGGGCGAACTCCACCACCGAAATGAGCGAAATCGCCAGCGGATCGTTATTGGTCTGGTCCGTCACGAACATCAGGATGGCGAAGTTCCGGACCCAGATGCCGATTTGCAGAAACAGGTTGGAGATCAAAATCGTCTGATAAAACCGGTTCCGGAACAAACTCCCGGAAGCGGATGAAGCCTGCGTACCGTTTAACATTTAAGAAAACACCTCATTACTTTAGGACTCATTTTTTATTCATATTTGCCAGGATGGACTATAGATTATCCATGTTTTATGGAACTCTGTCAATTGTTTCTTAGGCTGCCGTTTCTCAGGACCCGGCCAGGGCAACTCACTTCGGCGACGCCGCCGGACCGGGTTCTTGCCGATCGCGCGCCGCCGCTGCTCCCGGTCCGTGGCCGAGCATTTTGGCGCTACCCATGAAGAATACCGTAATCAAGGCCAGCACGGCCGGAACGACCGTCCACCAAAACATGCCGGTGATCGATTTCGACAAATCGCTGACGATTCGCTCCAGTACGGGAGCCGGAATCGCCTTTCGCGCCTCGGAAGCAAGCAATGTCCGCGGATCGTCCAGGGAAGGCAGCCCCTCTGCCCCGCCGTCCATGCCCGCCAGCGATTCGGTCAACCGGTTCGCGAAAATATTCCGCTGAATGATCCCGAACACCGTGATCCCCACCGTCATGCCCAGCGAGCGGATGAAGGACATCGTCGCGCTGGCGGCTCCCCGCTGCTCCGGCCCGAAATCCTGGATGGCCGACATCCCCAGCACCGAGAAGGAGAAGCCGACGCCGAAGCCGGCGATGGCCATATAAATGGAGAGCACCGTTTTGGTCGTGTCCGGCGTGATCGTGGCCAGCAAAGCGATCCCCGCGATAAAAATGACCGCCGACAAGATCATCACATTGCGAAAGCTGGTTCGCTGAACAAGGAAGCCCCCCACTTGGGCCGCCACGACCGAGCTGAGCGTCATCGGCAGCAAAATCAAGCCCGAATTGGTCGCCGTTCCGCCGGTTACCCCCTGCACGAACAACGGGATATACACGGAGGCGGCGATGAACGCAGCCCCGTAAAACAACCCGGCCGCATTGCTGCTGGCAAACAGCCGTTTACGGAACATCCCGAAGGAGATGATCGGCTCCTCCGCCCGGCGTTCCGCCAGTAGAAAGGCCGCAAACAGGACGGCAAACGCGGCGAACAAACCGAGGATCACCGCGGAATCCCAAGCATACAGCTGTCCGCCCAGCTCTAACGCAAACATCAAGGCTACGATCGCGCTAATCAGGGTGATGGCGCCCCACCAGTCGATTTTTTGCTTGGCATGAACGGCCGACTCCCGGTAGAACGCGACGATAAAGAACAACGCGATCACGCCCAGCGGCAGATTGATATAGAAATTCCAGCGCCAATCCAGATGGTCGGTGATAAATGCGCCGAGCAGCGGGCCGGCCAAGCTGGAAATGCCGAACACGGCCCCGAACAAGCCGCCCATGGCCCCGCGTTTCTCCACCGGGAACACGTCGAAGACGATGGCAAAAGCGATCGGCATCAGCGCCCCGCCGCCGATTCCCTGAATCGCGCGATATACGCTAAGCTCGACGATCGTGTCGGCCGTGCCGCAAAGCACCGAACCCAAGAGAAACACGGCGATGCCGAACACGAAAAACCTCTTGCGCCCGTACATATCGGACAGCTTGCCGAAGATCGGCATCGCCGCCATTTCCGCGACCATATAGGCCGAGGTCACCCACACGTATTTATCCAAGCCGCCCAGCTCGGATACGATGGTCGCCATCGCCGTGGACACGATCGTGTTATCCATCGCGGCCATCAAAATGCCCAGCAAGAGGCCCGCTACTACAAAGCCTAACCGGCTTGTTCCCGCACGCATCATTCATTCCCCCAAACATTCAAGGCTTCGCTTACTTCGGCATACGGATCCTGATGGTAGTGGTTCTTGTATTCCACGAGGCGGATTCGGCAGCCGGGGCCGATCGCGACGTCGCCGCCGCGCACGATGTCGCAGACGGTATTCTCCAAACGAACGACATCGCCTTCGATCACGTCCGCCCGCAGCTCCGGCGTACCCCAAGTTTTAAACAACGACACCCATTTCCAGGTCGGATGCGGGGCGATGCGGATCTGTCCGCCGACGATTTCCGCGGCCCGGCTGCGCCCGAACATCCCCAGCTCCACCCGCTCGGCGTTGATCGTCCCTTCGGTTTGCACTGAGCCTTTCATGCGGAACTGCTCCGCCTGGCAGCCGCCGTTGACCGCGCAACTGCCGGTCAGGCTGATACGCTCCCCGACGATCCCGCCTCCGATGGTGATTTCGCCGCTGATACGGGTCTTTGCCGCATGCAAGCCTCCCCGAACGTCGAGATTGCCGGTCATGCGCAGCTCTCCGCTTTCCAGCGAACCGGCGACGGTGATGTTCCCCGTCGCTTTCAGCTCTTCTGCGCGAAGGCTGCCGTCCACCTCCAGCGTTCCCGTGCAGGTTACGCTTTGGCCGTCGACATTGCCGTTGATTTCGCCTTCGCCGACGATTTTGACCTTGTTAAATACCCCGCCGTTCGACGTCCCGTTGCCGACGATTTTCAAATCGGAACGTTGTTCTTCCATTACCTGTGCGGCCATTTGCGATCCTCCTTATCCTGTTTGCAGAAATTTATATTTGCTCCGCCCGACCCACGGAGGCCTGCGGCGATTGCTCGAAATACTCCTTGTATTCCACGCGTCCGATTTCGCAGCCGGGTCCGATCACGACCGATTTGCCGCGAACGACTTCGGCTTTCGTTCCTTCCAGATGAATGTCGTCCCCTTCGATCACGTCGGCCGTAAGCCGGGTGCCTCCAAGGGGAGACAGGAAGTCCAGCAGCCTCCTGCTTTTCTTCAGCCGGACGACAATCCGTTCGCCGCCGATTTCCTTGGCCCGGCTAGGTCCGTCCATGTCGATCTGCAGACGTCCCGCGTTCAGCATCCCGCCGACCTGGATTTGCCCATAGACCTCCGCCTCTTCGAACTCCGCGTCGCCCGCTAGCCGAAACGAGCCGTCCACCTTCGCTTTGTCTCCCGTCGACGAACCGCCGGACTTCAGCATGCCTCTGACGTGAAGCGAGGAAAAATGTACGTCCCCGCTCACCTTAAACATCCCATCCAGCTCCAATTGCCCTCCGCGCAGCGCCCCTTCCGAAGAGCCGGTGCCGTTCAAGCGGAATTCCTCCGTTACGGCGGTTCCGTTGATTTTGAGCGTCCCGTTGGCTTTCAGGACCGAACAGGTAATGTCCCCGTTCAGCGTGGCGATGCCCTCGGCTTGAATTTTTCCGTATAAGCCGCCCGATGCCTTCCCCACCCCGTTGATTCTCAAATCCTTCACGTTCCGCTCCATATTACCCCTCACTCCCTACTCACCAGTAATTTCAGTTCCTCCGTGCACCGCGCCAGCGATAGCCGGGCCACCGTTCTGACACCGCGATCGAGGTAAATCTCGGCATCGCCCGGAACCAGGATAAAGACGGCTACGCCCATTTTACGAGTCAAATGCACCCCGCACTCCCGGCCGGCCAGCGTTGGCAACCTTTCCTCCAGCGTCTGAACGAACAGCCGTCCTTCCTCGAGCGAAATATTCCCGCTTTGCAGCAGTTTGTCGAGGACATAAACGACCAGGATCTGCTCGAAGCGGAATTCCGGTATGCCGACCCCTGGCCCGGCACTTTCAATATATAAGTTCAATGCCATAGATGTAACAATGTTTCGTTCCAGTATGCCGCCTGCACTTAAGTTGATATCTCCCGGACTCGGCGAGAAGACGTCCGCCAAAGCATCCAGCGACAAATCGTCCTTCATGTTAAGAATCCGGTCGATGCGCTGCAGCATTTTCTCTCTGGGAAAAAACGTCTCTTGCCCGGTAAAGGAGGATTTGCGGATAAACCACTGTTCCGGGATCAGGTTTTTACGCTTCCAGCGGTATAGCTGTCCATACGATATGCCCGTCAGATCGAGCAGCTCCTTCTTGGATATCAATTCCTCACTCATCGTCATGCTCCTTTCTTGCCGAATTAACGTAACATAACATTGTTACGTTGTAAAGCGCGCATGAGCCATGAGCAGATTAAACCAAAGCTGTTACTATCTTAATGGACTTATCGGCAAGCTCCATCCGTCTCGGGGCGGATTCTTATTCCCGGCTTAGGGCCGAAATTGATTCTTGTGGCTGGCTATAGGGTTCGGGTCTTGGTGTCCCTGCACGCTACCTTTGCACCATTATCCCTTTCGTTCAGGGGGCAGGGGTTGAGGGCCAGGGTAGGAGATAAGAAAAAAGAGCTAAGGAAAAAAATAAGGTTCAGGTAACAGGTTGGGATTGATAAAGGAACGTATGTTTGGTAAAATGAAATAAAGCGAACGTATGTACGTAAATTCTTGATTCGGGGGGAATCGGACATGGAAGTCAATGCGGGTACGGATCTTCAACCCTTCAGCAGCCGTTATCACAGCGAGCAGGCTTGTATGGAGGCGCTGATCGCGATGAAGTGGCCGAATGGCTTTGTCTGCCCACGCTGTGCTCACACCCGGTGCAGCCGTCTGACCTCCCGGCGTATCCCCTTGTTCGAATGCAGAAGGTGCGCGCATCAAACGTCGCCTTTAGCTGGCACGATTTTTGAACGGACTCATCTGCCTCTGTTGAAGTGGTTCCGGGCGCTAGAGTTGTTCTTGCTTCCCGATGGCATCTCGGCGCTGCGGCTGAGCCAGGTGATCCGGGTTACCTACAAGACCGCCTGGTTAATGCTGCACAAAATACGCCATGCCGTCGGGGAGTTTGATGCCCGGGAGCTGCTCTGCGGAGACGTGAAGGTGAACAGCGATCTGTATGGGTGTAACCCCTCCCGGTATCAGTTTCCGCATCCGTATGCCTCGGCAGTCGTAGCTGGATGCACGGTCATGGAGTCGGGCGAGCCGGAGCGGGTCAAAATCCGCCTGGTGCCGCATAAGAGGGGAGACGGAACAAGGGCGAACCGTCATGAACTCGCCGCGTTCATTAGCGGGCATGTGGATGTCCGTACGTCGGCGGTGCAGTTGTTCCGGCTAGCCTTTCGGCTGTATTTGCCCTTGCGGAAAGTGGTGAGAGAAGCGTGGGCATCGCTGACGAGTACGTATGTAGCCATGGGACTGAAGCATCTGCAGGCGTACCTGAACGAATACACCGTGCGCCGACGGCTGCACCTGCCCGGAGCGGAAGAAACGATGCGGCAGACGTTGCTGCATATGGGTGTGGCGATTCCGGCGATTACCTATCGACGGCTGATCGCGCGCCAGCCGAATCATCCTTTTGCGGCTGCGGCCTGATCGAGGCGCTTGAACGGTGGGGATTTAACTTGATATGGATCGACTTGATCGGTGTGGTTTAACATGAACGGGTAGGTTAGCATGAACGGTGCGATCGAAAGAATTCAGGGTTCAGGCTGCAGCGAGGATCACTGCCTTTTCATTTTTCTCGGTGCCTTATCCATCCTCTCGTCCGGTCTGCTTCACTTCTCCTAAACCTGCTTCCTTCCCCTAAGCCCTAAGCCCATCTGATGATCTCGAACCTATTTGTTTCTCGACAACATATTTTCTCCTCCCGAGCTTGTCTGTTTCTCTACCACCTGATCAAACGGGATAATCGTGCAAAGCGTCCGGATAGAAGGTGTTGATCTGCCGCCCAACCCACCGGCTTCCCTGTCCTTAAGCTTTCAACGCCCTTCCGCGGATTGCACCGCTAGCTCCATGCACTCCCTTCGAAATTTTATATATTCTCTAATCTTAAAAAGCCCCCTTCGCCAATAATGGCTCAGGGGGCTATCCTTTTAAAACCGCTCTTCTTACAGCTTAAACCGGTCGATTTGGGCATGCATATCCGTAGCCATACGCGCCAAGCCTTCGGAGGCTGAGGAGATTTCTTCCATGGAGGCCAGCTGCTCCTCCGTTGCGGCCGTGACGCCCTGGAGGCTCTCCATGCTCTTGGACGAAGTAACGGCGATCTGATCGACGGAGCGGGCGATCTCGTCGGCGCTGGCTGACATCTGTTCGGTAATAGCGGACACCTCATGGATTTGTTCCGAAATCCGCTGCGTGGAACGTTCGATCGCCTGGAAGGCGGTTTGCGCCTCTTCGGTTACAGACATTCCCCGCTCTACGTTGGCATTCACTTTCTGATTCATCATGTGATAAGCCTTGCCGGTCAACTCGGTCATCTGCCCGATGTGCTGCTGAATCATTTCCGCCGTGGCCCGCGACTGCTCCGCCAGCTTCCGCACCTCGCCGGCAACGACCGAGAAGCCGCGACCCTCCTCGCCGGCCCGCGCCGCCTCAATGGCCGCGTTCAACGCCAGCAGGTTGGTTTGATTGGCAATGTCCGAAATCGCGTTGCTCATGCCGGCAACCTGTTCACTGAGCTCATTCATCTGCTGCATCAATTCAGCCGACTCGCTGGTCGACCGGCGGATTTCCTCCATCTGCAATCCGACCTGGTTGACCTTCTCGCTCCCCTCCCGGACATCCCCCACCGTCTGCATGGACGACTCGACGATCGTACCGGACGCTTCGGCGATCTTGCGGATGCCCATGGACATTTCGTCCATCGTTTTGGCGCTTTCCGTCGACGCGGCCGCCTGGCCCTCCGCATCGTTCGACGCCTCCTGAACGAGCTCCACAACATATTCGACGGCTTTGGAGTTTTGCTCCGTTCCGGCGGTCAGCTCTTCGCTGGAAGCCGCCAGCTGGCTGGCCGTTTCGGCCATTTCCTGCACCATCGTCCGCAAGGAAGCCAGCATGCCGTTGTAATTCGAGGCCAGTTGGCCGATTTCATCCTTCCGTTTCACGACGACGTCCTCATTCAAATAACCTTCACTGACCCGTTTGGCCGATTGATTCAGCCGTTCGATCGGTCGCGTCATGCTGCGGATCACGAAAAACAGCAGGATGCCGGCAACCACCAGGGAGACGCCCAAAACGATCAGGGCCGTCCAGAAAATCGGCAAGGAAGCATCGCTGAATTCCTGGACGTTCAGCACGCCGACGACCTTAAAGCCGGTCAGCTTGTTCGTTGTAAAAAATGTACTCTGCGTAGCGCCGCTTACCGGATTTTCGTACTCCAGAAACCCCGACTCGGTACCCTGAATTTGCGCAAGTTGGCTGCCCGTCGCCTCTTCTCCAACGGCAATCGTCGGGTGGGACACGAACTTATTGGTCCGGTCGAGCAAATAAATGTACCCATTTTTCCCAAGATGTATATTTTTTACCTTATCATTGAGGGTGGCCAAATCCAAAGAGACCGTGATCGCCCCTTGCCCGTCTTTCAGCGCCCGGCTGATAAACAAATTGTAGTTGCCGGTCGTCGCCGATTTAAATGGGTCGACGATGACCGTCTCTTCGGGGCTCTTCATGGCAGCCTTGTACCAGTCCCGTTCGCGGGGATCATAGTCCTGCTTGCCCGGATCGGGCGCCTTCATCCATGCCCCGCTGTTGTTGCCTACCGTTAAAATCTCCAATTCCGGATGTTTCTCCATATACAAATCGATCAATTTTCGCAGTTCCGGCGATTTGGCGTCAATTTGCGCCGATTCGATTTGCATGACCAACTGCTCGACGTTGCGCGTTTCCGCTTCTACGATATTCGTTAGCGAATCATTCAACAGGTTCACGTTCGATCTCGTGCTATCGTCCATTTTGGAGCGAAGCTGTCCGCTTGCGCTGGTATAGCTGAAATAAGCGATAAGCAAATTCGGAATGATCAGCATGACGGCAAAAATCAAAAGCATCCGGTTGCGCAGCGTTCGAATCTCCAGCAAACGTCCAAGGCGGGCAAAAAAAGTTTTCATAATCCTCTCTCCTTTGTGCATTACGAGTGATGTTGCATAAACTGTCCGTCATTCAACCACTCAGCGCAATCGCCGTCCTCTCAAAAATCAATCTCGAAAATGCCGACTTATTCATGATGACAAGGAATGATATAACTATATTTCGACATTTTGCGACCAATTCTTAATAATTTTCTGAAAATATTATGAAATAGTAACAAACAACTACGTTATTTTGAACGTTGCCGTTTGGGGCCCCGCACAATCGCGGTAAAGTCATCGAAAGGCAGAAAAACAGCCGTTCGTCGGATGACGAACGGCTGTTTCGATCGGCAGCGGCGGCCCTTGCGGGCTCGCCGTTCCTATTTGCTTTTGTTCGCGTATTCCTGCGTCCACTCGCGGCCTGTTTCCAGCTTCCGCTCCGCGCGTTCGATCGCCGCGGCCACCTGAGCGGTGGCCGTTCCGCCGTATACATCCCGGGCGTTGACCACGCTCTCCGGCTGCAGCACTTGATAGATGCTGTCGTCAAACAGCGGCGAAAACTGCTTGAACTCCTCCAACGTCAGATCGAGCAAATACTTGCCGTTCTGGATGCAGTACAACACCGTTTTGCCGATGACCTCGTGCGCCTGGCGGAAAGGCAGGCCTTTGTTCGCCAGGAAGTCGGCGATATCGGTCGCGTTGGAGAAGTCCTGATTCACCGCTTCGCGCATCCGCTCCTTGTTCACCTTCATCGTGGCGACCATCGGAGCGAACAGCTGCAGTGCTCCCTGCAGCGTAGCGACCGTGTCGAACATGCCTTCCTTGTCCTCCTGCATATCCTTGTTGTACGCCAGCGGCAGCGACTTCAGCACGGTCAGCAAGCCCATCAAGTTCCCGTATACACGTCCCGTTTTGCCGCGGACCAGCTCCGGCACGTCGGGATTTTTCTTCTGCGGCATGATGCTGCTACCCGTGCAAAAGGCGTCGTCCAGCTCGACGAAGCGGAATTCCGTGCTGCTCCACAACACCAGCTCTTCGCTGAGGCGCGAGAGGTGCATCATCAGGATGGAGGCGTCGGCCAGAAACTCCAGGATAAAATCGCGGTCGCTGACCGCGTCGAGGCTGTTCTCGTACACGCCGTCAAAATGCAGCTGCGCGGCCACGAAATGGCGGTCGATCGGGAACGTCGTCCCCGCCAAGGCACCCGCGCCCAGCGGCAGCACATTGATACGCTTGTAGCTGTCCTGCAGGCGCTCGATGTCGCGCTGGAACATCGACACGTACGCCAGCAGATGATGGGCGAACAAAATCGGCTGCGCCCGCTGCAGATGCGTGTAGCCCGGCACGATCGTGTCCAGATTGGCTTTGGCTTGTCCGAGCAGGGCGTCCTGCAGCTCCTGCAGCAGTCCGACGAACTCCACGACCCGCTTGCGCAGGTACAGGTGCATATCCGTCGCGACCTGGTCGTTGCGGCTGCGCCCGGTATGCAGTTTCCCGCCGACCGTGCCGACCTCGTCGATCAGCTGCTTCTCGATGTTCATATGGATGTCTTCATCCGACACGGAGTACTCCAGTTCGCCGCGGCGGATTTTATGCAGGACGGCATGCAAGCCTTCCTTGATTTTCTCGACGTCCTCCTCCGGAAGGATGCCGCACTGGCCCAGCATCGTCACATGCGCCAGACTCCCCTGCACATCCTCCTCCGCCAGCGCCTTATCGAAACCGATCGAAGCGGTATATTCCTCTACTAAACGGTTGGTCTGCTTCGTAAAGCGGCCACCCCACAGCTTGCTCACCTGACCCACTCCTTAAACTGAAAACTAACCTTATAATAAAATTGTACTCTATTTCCGAATACCTGTAAAAATACAGTTTTTTTCGCTTTTAGAACAAAATTATGCCAAAAACCTGGCCCTTGACGACCCACCCGCTCTGCGGACCTAATTGCCGCTGTTCTGCGCGACGCCGGTGCCTACCTTAAGCCGCAGCGCGTTCAAATGGATGAAGCCCGTCGCGTCGCCTTGGTCGTACGCCTGCGACGGATCGGCCTCCATCGTGGCGATGTCCGGGTTGTACAGGCTGACCGGGCTCTTGACGCCGGCGGCGATGATGTTGCCTTTGTACAACTTCACGCGCACCGTGCCCGTCACGTTCTTCTGGCTTTCCGTAACCAGCGCTTGCAGCGCCAGGCGCTCCGGCGCAAACCAGAAGCCGTTGTACACGAGCGTGCTGTAGCGGGTAATCAGGCTGTCGCGCAGGTTCATGACCTCGCGGTCCATCGTTAAGGATTCCATTTTGCGGTGAGCCGTGAACAAGATCGTCCCGCCCGGCGTTTCATACACCCCGCGGCTCTTCATGCCGACGAAGCGGTTTTCCACCATATCGACGCGGCCGATGCCGTGTTTGCCGCCGAGCTCGTTCAGCTTCTCCATGACGCGGAGCGAGTCCAAACGCTCGCCGTTCAGCGCTACGCAATTGCCCTGTTCGAACTCCAACTCCAAATACTCCGGCTGATCCGGGGCATCCTCCGGCGATGCGCTCAGCAGGAACATGTCTTTGTTCTCCGGCGCGGACGCGTCGAACCACGGATCCTCCAGCATGCCGCTTTCGTAGCTGATGTGCAGCAGGTTGCGGTCCATCGAATACGGCTTTGCGGCCGAAGCCGTGACCGGAATACCGTTCGCTTCCGCGTACGCGATCATTTCGGCGCGGCCCGGGAAGCGGTCGCGGAATTCGCTCAGCCGCCAAGGCGCGATCACGCTGATCTCCGGCGCCAGCGCCGCCGCGGCAAGCTCGAAGCGCACCTGGTCGTTGCCTTTGCCGGTCGCGCCATGGGCGATGGCCGTTGCGCCTTCCGCGCGGGCGATATCGACCATCCGCTTCGCGATCAGCGGGCGGGCGATGCTCGTACCGAGCAGATACTGCCCTTCATACAAGGCGCCCGATTGGAACATCGGGTAAATGAAATCCTTGGCGAATTCGTCGCGCAGATCATCGATGTACACCTTGGACGCCCCGGTCGCCAGCGCCTTCGCTTCAAGGCCGTCCAGCTCTTCCTTCTGCCCGATGTCGGCCGTGAACGCGATGATTTCGGCATCGTACGTTTCTTTTAACCACTTCAGTATGACGGACGTATCCAATCCCCCGGAGTACGCCAGTACGATTTTATCTTTTGCCATGATTGTAGTCCTCCTCCAAAATTATCCCAGCAAAGCCGCCATCAGCGCTTTTTGGGCATGCAGCCGGTTCTCCGCCTGATCGAAAATAATCGAATGCTCACCGTCGATCACGCCTTCGCTGACTTCCTCGCCCCGGTGGGCCGGCAGGCAATGCAAGAAGACATAATCCGGCTTGGCGTGCTGCGCCAGCTCCTCGTCGACCTGATAATCCTTGAAGGCCGCCTCGCGCGCCTTCTGTTCGGCCTCGAAGCCCATGCTGGCCCAGACGTCGGTGTAAATGGCGTCGGCCTCCTGCACGGCCGCTTTCGGCTCGCGGACCACCTCGATTCGCACGCCCGTCGCTTTGGCGATTTCCTGCGCTTCCGCCACGATTTGCGGATCCGGTTCATAGCCCTCGGGGCTGGCGACCGATACGTGCACGCCCAGCTTCGCTCCGCCGAGCATCAACGAGTGGGCCATGTTGTTGCCGTCGCCGACGTAAGCCAGCTTCAGCCCTTGCAGCTTGCCTTTGTGCTCGTAAAGCGTCTGGTAATCGGCCAATACCTGGCATGGATGCGCCTGATCGCTTAATCCGTTGATGACCGGGATGCTGGCATAACGGGCCAGATCCACGACCTTGTCGTGGCCGAAGGTCCGGATCATGATGCCGTCCAGGTAACGCGACATGACGCCCGCCGTATCGGCGATCGTCTCGCCGCGTCCGAGCTGGATGTCGTTTTTGCTAAGAAACAAGGCATGGCCGCCCAACTGATACGTTCCCACTTCAAAAGAAACCCGCGTCCGCGTCGACGATTTTTCGAAAATCAGCCCTACGGTTTTGCCTTTCAGCGGCTGGTATACCTCGTCGTTCTTCTGCTTGCGCTTCAGCTCGATGGCCAGATCGATCAGGTAATGGATCTCTTCGGTCGTATAATCGGTTAATTCGAGAAAATCGCGGCCGCTCAAGTTAATGCCGCTGCGTTTCGTCTGTTCGAGCAAACTCATGTGTTTAGTCCCCCTCCTTGGCGGTATAAGCGGCGACGACTTCCGCGAGCATGGCCACGGCCTGATCGATTTCGTCCTTCGTTACTCTCAGGTTCGGCAGCAGCCGGATGACGTTCGGTCCGGCGGTCACGAACAGCAGGCCGCGCTGCTGTCCCAGAGTGACGATCTCGCTCACCGGACCGACGCATTCGATGCCGGTCAGCAGCCCTTTGCCGCGCGCTTCCTTGACGAACGGTTCGTCTTTGAACGCCTCCTGCAGCCGGTCGACCAGGTAACGGCCCATTTCCTCCACATGCTCGGGGATGCGTTCCTCCTCCATCGTTTCCAGCGTGGCAAGGATCGCCGTCGCAACGACCGGGTTGCCGCCAAACGTGGAGGCATGGCTGCCAGGCGTAAACGCCTCGCGCAAATATTCCTTGGCAAGCATGGCGCCCGCCGGCAAGCCGCTGGCAATTCCTTTGGCCGAAGTGAAAATGTCCGGCTCGATGCCATAATGCTGGTGCGCAAACCATTTGCCCGTGCGGCCCATCCCAGTCTGCACCTCGTCGATGATCAGGAGCAGCCCCTGCTCCTTGCAGAGCGCGGACACCTCCTGCACGAAAGCCGGCTCTACCGGGTGGACGCCGCCTTCGGCCAGGACCATCTCCAGCATCACCGCCGCCGTCTGCGGTCCGATCGCGGCCTTCAAAGCGCCGATATCGTGCAGCGGCACGGTTTGGAAGCCCTCCGGCAGCGGAAGGTACCCGTCCTTGACCTTCTGCTGCCCGGTTGCGGTCAACGTAGCCAGCGTACGTCCGTGGAACGATTGCTCAAACGTGATGATCTCGTAGCTGCCGGTCCCTTTCACCTTCTGATGGTAACGGCGGGCCAGCTTGATCGCCGCTTCGTTCGCTTCGGCGCCGCTGTTGCAGAAGAAGACCACATCGGCGCAGCTGATCTCCGTCAGCTTCCGCGCCGCCGTCTCCTGCTGCGGAATATGGAACAGGTTGGAGACATGCCACAGCTCGTCGAGTTGGGCCTTCACCTTGGCCGCGACCTTCTCCGGCGCATGTCCCAAATTGGCCACCGCCAGTCCGCTCATGAAGTCCAAGTAACGGTTGCCCTTGTCGTCCCACAGCCAGCTGCCTTTACCTTTGACCAGATGAATCGGATACCGGGCGTAGCTCGGAAACAGGGCGCCCGAGCTGCCCGCTTGAGGCGCGGAGGCGGTCCCTGCGCCGGTTGCCGAACTCGGTTGTGCTTCTTTCACATCGCTTTGTGCCATCGTTTAATCCACTCCCATCGCTTAAGATGACTTTTTGAACGACCTCTAATCAACTATAGCCGATTTGCAAAACCCGGGGCTACTGCATGCGCACGATTTTGGTGCCGATGCGTTCGCCGGACAACACCTTGCCCAGCACGCCGGGCTCGCTCCCGTCGACGATCACGACTTCCTTCACCTTGCCGCTGATGCAGGCCACCGCGGCGCGAACCTTCGGAATCATGCCGCCGTAGATTTCCCCGGTCATGATCATGTCTTCGATCTGTTGAACGGTGATCGATTCGAGCACCTTTTTCTCGCCGCCTGCCGTCTTTAGAATCCCCGGCACGTCGGTCACGACGATCATCCGCGATACGCCCAGCTCCGAAGCTACGGCGCCTGCGGCGGTATCCGCGTTGATATTATAGCGCTGGCCGTCTTCGCCGATCCCCACGGGGGCGATCACCGGCATATAACCGAGTTTGAGCACGCCGCCGATCAATTCCGCGTTCACGCCGGTCACGTCGCCGACGAGGCCAACCTCCTTGCTGTTCGCGACCGGTTTGGCCTGCAGCAGCCCGCCGTCCACACCGGATAACCCCAGCGCTTTACCGCCGGATTGGCCGATGCGGCGAACGATCGTCTTGTTGATGCTGCCGGCCAGCACCATTTCCACGACGTCCAGGACGTCCTCCGTCGTATAGCGCAGGCCGCCGACGAATTTGCTTTCGATCCCCAGCTTGCCGAGATTGTCCGAGATGGCCGGCCCGCCGCCGTGCACGATGACCGGTTCCGCACCGTCCCGCTGCAGCTTGACGAGATCGCCGAAAAAAGAATCCGGCAGCTCCGCGAGCGTGCTGCCGCCACATTTCATCACAAACATTGCTTCCCTGGCTCCTTTCCGATTCTCTGTTGGATTGCTCCTGAGATCATATGACATGCGAGATGGCAGATCCGATTATGCTGATCCGAGTATATGGAGGCTAACGCAACGGACCTGAACAGCCTTATTTGCCTGAAAAGACGCCGAATGAATTTCTAACGGACCGCAGAGCCGTTATTTGCTCGAAAAAGACCGGATCCGGACACATCAGAGCCGAATAAGGTCTGTGGTGTCCGTTAGATATTGAAAACCGTTGATTTCGCCAAAATAGCGGCACTGGAGTCCGTTAACCCTGGCGTCACGGTTCCACCTACCTATACGCGTTAATTTTGAACCGTTTCGCTAGTATCGCGAAACGCTATCGATCTACCTTCTCTTGCTTATATCTTCAATGTTGACCCTATCGAACGGCCTCTTATGTGCGGTATGCCGCATTGATGCGGACATAGTCATAGGTCAAGTCGCAGCCCCAGGCCGTCGCTTCGCCCGGGCCGTGATGCAGGTCGACGGAGATGGTCACGTTATCGCCTTGCAAATAGGCAAGCGCTTCGTCCTCGTCGAAAGGAATCGGGCGCGAGCCCGACAGGACGACGATGCCTCCCAGCTTGATGTCGACCGTCTCCGGGTTGACCGGCTCGCCGGCGCGGCCGACCGCGGCGATGATGCGGCCCCAGTTCGCGTCGGCCCCAAACACCGCCGACTTGACCAGGCTCGAGCCGACGATCGTTTTCGCGATCGCGCGGGCGGAGTTGTCGGTCACGGCCCCGGTGACCGTCACTTCGACGAGGCGCGTCGCGCCTTCGCCGTCGCGGGCGATCGCCTGCGCCAGCGCCCCACACACGTGCCGGAACGCCGCGGCAAACGCGTCCCAATCGGCGTGGCCGGCCGTCAGCTCCCGGTTGCCGGCCAGTCCGCTGGCCATCGCCAGCAGCATGTCGTTCGTGCTGGTATCGCCGTCGACGGTGATCATGTTAAACGTCACGTCGGTGGTTTGACCGAGCAGGGTTTGCAAGGCCTGCGGCTCGACGGCGGCATCGGTCGTGACGAACGCAAGCATCGTGGCCATGTTCGGATGGATCATGCCGGAGCCTTTGGCGGCCCCGGCGATCGTCACCTCGCGGCCATCTACGGCCAGCTTCACGCATACCTCTTTTTTCACGAGGTCGGTGGTCAGGATCGCCTGGCAGAATTGCTCGGCGCCTTCGCCGCTCTCGGCCAGGGCCGCCGGCAGCCCGGCGATGCCGGCGTGGACGCGATCCATCGGCATCAGCTCGCCGATGACGCCGGTCGAGGCCACGGCCACTTCGTGATCGCCGAGCCCAAACGCAGCTGCCGCCGCGCCGCGCATGGCGTACGCGTCGGTTTCGCCCTGCGCTCCGGTGCAGGCGTTGGCGTTGCCGCTGTTCACGACGACGGCGCGCAGCCGCCGCCCCCCGGACGCGATGCTCTCGCGCGTCACTTTCAGCGGGGCGGCCTGGAACGCGTTCGTCGTGTATACGGCCGCGGCCACCGCCGGCACCTCGCAAACAATCGCACCGAGATCGTTGCGCGTCGTCTTCTTCAACCCGCAGTGCAATCCGCCGGCCCGAAATCCCTTAGGCGAGGTGATGCTCCCCTCCGGCGCTACACTGAATAAACTAACCACTCCCATGACGTTCTCCTTTCAATGCCCATGTAAAAATACTTAGGTTTGCCTGATTAACGGGTGCCTTAAGGATAAACCGGGGCCAATCGCAAGCCGGTCGTTTCTTCCCAGCCCATCATCAGATTCAAATTCTGAATCGCTTGCCCAGCCGCGCCTTTGACCACGTTGTCGACGACGGAAATGATCGTAAGCCGCCCTGTGCGCGCGTCCGCCGCAAAGCCGATATCGCAATAATTGGAACCGAACACTTCTTTGGTGGCCGGCCATTTGCCGTTATCCCGAATGCGCACGAAGGGTCGGCCTTCATAATACTGACGGTACAGCTGGATCAAATCCTCTTCCGTATATGCGCCTTTGAGGCCGGCGTACATCGTGCTCATGATTCCCCGCGTCATCGGTACCAAATGCGTCGTAAACGTCACCGTTACCGGCTCGCCGGCAATCCGCGACAGCATTTGTTCGATTTCGGGAATATGCTGATGTTTATTGACTTTATAAGCTTTCAGATTTTCGTTGATCTCCGCGTAATGCGTCGTCAGGCTGGTTCCCCGCCCTGCGCCGGACACGCCCGATTTGGCGTCGATAATGATGCTGGCCGGGTCGATCCAGCCCGCGCTCAGCGCCGGGATCAGCCCCAACAGCGTGGCCGTCGGGTAACATCCCGGGTTCGAGACGAACTCCGCTCCCTTGACCTCGTCCCCGTTGATTTCCGCCAAGCCGTAAACCGCCTGCTCCAGCAGCGCGGCTTCCGGCGCCTCATGTTTATACCAAGCTTCGTATACTTTGCCGTCCTTGATGCGAAAATCGCCGGAAAGGTCGATGACCTTCAAACCGGCCTCCACTAGCTGCGGCACCAGCTTGCCGCTAACGCCCGAAGGCGTCGCCGTAAACACGACCTCGGCTTTGGCCGCGATCTCCTGCGGATTCACGCCGTCCAACGGCTGCACGATGATCTCCGACAAATGCGGGAATCCGTCCGTCAACAGCTTGCCGGCGCTCGATGCCGAGATGACCGAAACGATCTCGACCCCCGGGTGCCCCCATAAAAAACGAATCAGCTCCACGCCTCCGTACCCCGTGGAACCGACGATGGCTACCTTTATTTTCTCCCCGTTCAATTTGCCTAACCTCGCTTTCTCTCCCGCTGTTTGAACTTTATGAATCGCCCGACATGGATATTCCGTAGTAAATATGTATTATTATACGGCTGAACTTATATAAATACAACCGTTTGGAAAGAATAAATTAACTTGGGATGTTAGGAGCATCGGAGGAAAGAACCTGTTCCGCCTCACGGCGAAAATGAATAAGGATCTCGGTCGTCAAAAAAACGCGAGCTACAGGAATAGTCCCCCGCCGACTCGCGTTTTTTCAAAAATACGCTTTATGTTTATGCGCCCGATCTATTCGGACTCCGACAGCTCGCTCAGCTCTCCTGCTCTCCGGCTTCGGTTTGTTCGGTTGCCGGGCGCTCTCCGCGTTGGCTGAATCCACCGCGCTTCATTCCCATCCCTTGCTCCCCGCCAGGCATCATTTCCCCGTTGACCAGGCTTGTCACCCGCTCCGTGATTTCCCCAACTCGCGCCTCATATTCATCCTGGGTCAATTTCCCGCTGTCTAGTTGCGCCGCGAGTCTTTCCTTCGATTTCTCGGCCAGCAGGTTGATGAGCGTGGCAACGTCCACGTTTTGGGCGGCAGCGACGTCAGCCAAAGTTTGGCCCGATTTCATCGCATCCTTTAGCTCGTCCGCCGTCAGGCCAAGCGCTTCAGCCAGCTCCTCGGATGCCATCATCATGCCGCCGCCCCGGTGCATCCCCATGCCTTTGCCTCTTTCTCCGATCCGCCCTTGGGCATCCAGCCATTTTTCCGCCAGCTCCGAGGCGTCCAGCGTTTTCGCCCGAACCGTACCACCCTCGGCGGCTTGCTTTTCCTCGACGGAGACCAACTTGCTCTCCAGCCACTCCACGAGCTTGGCCTTCAAGTCGGCGCGCGCGATCCCTTGCGCTTCGGCGATTTCCGCCAGCGTTTGGGTCGAGATTTTTTCTTTGAATGTAGCCTCATCCATACTCAAGTATTGTAAAAGCTGCTCCTGCAGCCCCCCGAAGCCAAACATGCCTGCGTTTCCTCTCGTTGGCTTGGCCGAGGTCTCCGCCTGCCCGTTTGACGTATCCGATGCCGCGCCGGCATAGGTCTGCGGAAGCGCTCCGCCCAGCAAGACCATGGCCGCTACCGCGGAACTAATCATAAGTATTTTTGTGTTTTTCATCCTGATTATCCACCTTCCTTGGGTTAAAGTACTTACGAAACCATCTTAGCCCGCCTACCTGAATTCCCCCTGAACGCCAACTTAAGAAAAACTAAAAAAAAACGTCCGAATAGGTATTCGGACGGTTCGTTCCTTCCCTTATCCCCTCGGTGATGGAAATAGAGGACATTTAGGGCCTTATATTGCTATTCTGAGTTTCGCGGCACAGCCAACTCGCCCGAGCACGGCACGGCCCAAAACGGGCGACCCTACTCGCCTTGAACTCTTTTGAACGCTTCTGACCTTAATATGCTTCCGGATTAGGGACCGGCACCTCTTCATTCTCATTCGGTTCACCCGTGCCGCTGTCATAACCATTGACTTCAAACGTAATGATTTTATCGTAGAATACATAGTCTTTACGATTTTTAAACGGACCTTTATTGTTATCGTGCTTATCAAATGCATACATCACCGTTCCGGTCCCGTTCGCCCGTCCTTCATACCAGTTAATGAAGGCGTTTACTTCTGTCATGGACAAGTCGTACTCTTTTTCAATGCCACCATTTAACGTAATACGAAGCAGCGCTCTCTCTCCGGTCTGATCTTCGCCAGGCAAAGGAGGATTAACAACATCGGCCTTAGGTGTGGCAAAGGCCTCATTCGAATTGCCGCTTTCTCCTGTTGCTCCTACTGCAGAGACGACGTAATAGTATGTAGTAGCATTTATCACGTTAATGTCGGTATAAGTGTAAGTGTTTCCTGTCACCGTATCAATGGTCGTATACGGTCCGCCTGCCACCAAAGCGCGTTTCACGATAAAGTTCGTAACATTGCTGCCGGTGCTAGTCCAATTCAAAACAACCTTTTTGTTCCCCGCGGAAGCCGCCAAATTCAACGGAGTTTCCGTAGGAAGTTCTCCACCTTTGCCGAATACGTTCCATTCGTTGACATACATGCCGGAAACAGTTTTTAAAACCACTGTTGTCACATCTTTTACGGGTTCTTGAAGCGTTTGAAGTTCGCCATTGTTCTGAACATCATACTTTAATAGCAAATTACTGCTGGCATCATAAAATTCAACGTATCCGGCCCCGCTGCTTTTCAAAATCACCGAAGATACTTCTACCGGAGAGGAAAATGCATACCACGCCATAACACTAGACGTGTTCAGGAGTCCCCTTGTCGCTTCGTTGTTATCCGTCATTTCACGTACTGTACTTGCAGGATTTGCAATCGCAGAGCCCACTTTCAATGCAAGTCCATCCAGCAAACCGCCGGTATATTTTGTCGCATCGGGCTTCATGCTTTTTTCCGGCGAATTGCTGCTTTCCCCGGCCTTATTAACCGCACTGACCACGTAATAGTAAGTCGTTCCATTGGTTACTGCCTTATCCATATAAGATGTACCTTTTACATTGGCAATTGTAGCATAGGGTCCTAACGAAGATGTTGAGCGTTTAATGTTATAGGATGCCGCTCCCGTATTGGTCCAATCGAATTTTACAATTTGATCTCCGCCCTGGATCCAATTGATCGTTGTTGCCGTTGGCGGTGCCGAAGGCGCCGTAAAAACATTCCATTCATTAACATACATACCGGACTCTGTTTTCAATACGACTGTCGAAACATCTTTAACAGGGGTTGGAAGGGTTTGAATTCCATCATTGTTGATGAAGCTGTATTTCAACAGCAAATTATTATTGGTATCATAAAATTCAACGTATCCGCCCCCGCTGCTTTTCAGAATCACCGAAGATATCTCCACCGGGGAGGAAAAGGTGTGCCACGCCATAACACTAGACGTGTTCAAGAGCCCTCTTGTCGCTTCGTTGTTATCCGTCATTTCACGTACTGTGCTTGTTGGATTTGCAATCGAAGAGCCCACTTTCAATGCAAGTCCGTCCAGCAAACCGCCGGTGTATTTTGTCGCATCGGGCTTCATGCTTTTTTCCGGCGAATTGCTGCTTTCCCCGGCCTCATTAACCGCACTGACCACGTAATAGTAAGTCGTTCCATTGGTTACTGCCGTATCCATATAAGATGTGCCTTTTACATTGTCAATTGTAGCATAGGGCCCTAACGAAGACGTTGAACGTTTCACGTTATAGGATGCTGCTCCCGTATTGGTCCAATCGAATTTTACAATTTGATCTCCGCCCTGGATCCAACTGATCGTTGTTGCCGTTGGCGGTGCCGAAGGCGTCGTAAAAACATTCCACTCATTAACATACATACCGGACTCGGTTTTCAATACGACTGTCGAAACATCTTTAACAGGAGTCGGAAGCGTTTGAATTCCATCATTGTTGATGAAGCTGTACTTCAACAGCAAATTATTATTGGTATCATAAAATTCAACGTATCCGCCCCCGCTGCTTTTCAGAGCAACCGCTGATATTTCCACCGGTGATGAAAATACGTGCCACGCCATCGTACTTGAAGTATTTAAAAGTCCCCTCGTGGACGTATTTCCATCCGTCATCTCCGTAACCGTAGTTGCAGTCGGTTGGCCAATTGCGGTTCCTACCTGTATAGAGATTCCGTCCAATAATCCTCCCGTAAATTGAGATGCTGCATGTGTAGATACGGGATATGTAAATGTTGAACCACCTATGATTCCGAGGATTAACAGCATAGAGCAAAAAAAACGTTTCAAATGAATTCCTCCTATGTGAAAGATTGTCATCAGGCCTGATGATTTTAAGGCTATCATCAGCGTTTGATTTTGTCTAAACATTAACTTCTATAAAAGGATAGAGAGTCCACATTTTTACTAAAAAGAGTTGTCTATGGAAATTGTCGCTTTTTTCTAAATTAAGAAAAAAAATAATCCATAAGTGTGATTGCGCAGAAAATTCTACTCAACCTACCTATGGATTAAATATTACCGAGTAGTAAACTTATGTTCGCTTAAACCCTTCCCCCAACACTTCGTGGGCGTTCGTAATAATGACAAACGCCGACGGATCGAGTGTCTGTACGACTGTTTTGAGCCGGGTCACTTCGCTTTGGCCCACCACGACCATCAGTACGGTCCGGCTGTCTCCGGTATAGCCCCCGCGGCCATCCAGCTTGGTTAACCCGCGATCCAGATGGGACAACACCGCCTGCGAGATCTCTTCCGTCCGCTCCGCAATAATGTAAGCGACCTTCGTATAGTTGAAGCCCAGCTCGATGGAATCGATGATTTTGCCGGTGATGTATAAGCCGATCAGGGCATATAGCGCTTTCTCCGGCGACAGCAAAAATCCCGCCAGCGCAATGACGATCCCGTCCATCATCACGACGCATACGGACAAGCTAAGCCCGCTGTATTTCTGGATGATTTGCGCCAATGTGGACAAGCCGCCGGTCGAACCGCGCCCCCGGAAAACGATGCCAAGCCCGAATCCGACCCCAATGCCCCCATATAAGGAAGCCAGCAGCGGATCGGTGGTCGGCACGGGAATTTCGCGCGTCAGGAACACAAATAAAGGCAAGACGACCGTCCCCAGCAAGGAGCGGATCGAATAGTCGCGTCCCAGCAGCAGGTAACCCGCCATAAATAAAGGAATGTTCAGCGCCCACTGGGTATACGCCGGCTCCACCCCCAGAAGCGCTTGGACGATGATCGAGATGCCCGATACCCCGCCCGAAGCGATGTCATTGGGAACCAGGAACAGGTTGAAGGCCAACGCGGTAATGAACGAGCCCACGATAATCATCAACGTATCGATCGTATGGCGGATCGGGCCGGTCAAAGGAATCATTTCTTGGAATCTGCGTCTGCGGACTTTCGGCGGCATTGCTGCCCCTCCTTACTTGCAATTCGAATATGTACATCATAAAACCCACCCGAACACGGCATGCCCAAGGTGGGTTTCATGAAACAAAAACAGGTTCCTGCGGTTTGGCTTTAGCTCTCCGTACGAATCTGACTGCGCAAATATCCGTCGATAAAAGCGTCCAGATCCCCGTCCATCACCGCGCCGACGTTGCCGGTTTCCACGGAGGTCCGGTGATCCTTGACCATACTGTACGGGTGGAACACGTAGGAGCGGATTTGGCTGCCCCAGGCGATGTCGGATTGCTCGCCGCGGATTTCATCCAGCTCTTTCTGCTGCTCCTCGATCTTGCGCTCGTACAGCTTGGAACGGAGCATCGTCATCGCCCGTTCCCGGTTCTTGATCTGGGAGCGTTCGTTCTGGCACGTCACCACGATCCCGGTCGGAATATGCGTGATCCGCACGGCCGAATCGGTCGTATTGATATGCTGACCGCCCGCGCCGCTGGCCCGGTACGTATCGATTTTCAGATCCTCGGTCCGAATTTCGACCTCTACGTCATCGCTGATTTCCGGAACGACGTCGCAAGAGACGAAAGAAGTATGCCGGCGTCCGGAAGCGTCGAACGGGGAAATCCGCACCAGCCGGTGCACGCCCTTCTCGGCCTTTAAGTAGCCGTAGGCATTGTAGCCTTTGATCAGCAGGGTAACGCTTTTGATCCCGGCTTCGTCGCCCGGGAGGTAATCGAGCGTTTCGACCTTGAAGCCGCGTTTCTCCGCCCAACGGGTGTACATCCGCAGCAGCATTTGCCCCCAGTCCTGGGACTCGGTGCCGCCCGCGCCGGGGTGCAGCTCAAGAATCGCGTTCATCTTGTCGTACGGCTGGTTCAGCAGCAGTTGCAGCTCAAACTCCTCCAGTTTGGCGACTAAAGCCGTTACGGAATTACCGATCTCCGCGGCCAGCGATTCGTCGCCCTCTTCATCGGCCAGCTCGGCCATCATTTCCAGCTCGTCGTATTCGCCTTGCAGGGCCATATACTGGTCGACGGAGGATTTGACCGCATTCATTTCCGCGATCAGGCTTTGCGCCTTGTCGTTGTCGTCCCAGAAATCCGGGGCGGCCATTTTCTCCTCATAGTTGGCGATCATCTCTTGCTTCAGATCTAAGTCAAAGAGACCCCCTAAGGTTGGATAGTTTCTTGGCTATTTCGCGCATGTCCTGTTTTACATTCGGATCGATCATATGGTTAACTCACCTTTCCTTTTAAGGGATATCGTTCGGGTTAGCCGCTTATATTGCGAGTTGCTCCTTATCGGGCAAAAACGGGCACCCCGGGAGTTCCCCAGGTTACCCGTCATTTCTCGCCTGCCTACTTAAGCTGAATTCAAGATTTGACGTCGAATCCGCTTCTTGACCTGCTTCGTGATAAAAAGATGACTTATGCGTTTTGGCCGTGGCAGTGTTTGTACTTCTTCCCGCTGCCGCATGGGCACAAGTCATTGCGTCCGATATGCTCGCCGACTTTGACCGGGCGTTTCTCCGCAGGCTCGCCGCTTGTGGAGATTTTATCCTCGTCCACGACCGCCTGACGTTCCTGGTTCGATTCGACCTGTGCTTTCATAATATATGTGGCCACTTCTTCTTGGATACTGGCGACCATGTTATTAAACATTTCATAGCCTTCAAATTGATATTCGCGCAGCGGATCGGTACCGCCGTAAGCCCGAAGGTGGATACCTTGACGCAGCTGATCCATCGCATCGATGTGGTCCATCCATTTGCTGTCCACCGAACGGAGAGCGATAACCTTCTCAAATTCGCGAACCATTTCCGGTCCGATCGCTTCTTCGCGGGCGTCGTATTTGGTCATGACGCGTTCAAAAATAAACTCGACCATCTCTTGCGGTTCCTTGCCCCACAAATCGTCTTTGGTCAAAGCCCCTTCATCCAGCAGCTTGCTGTTGACGTAATCGGCAACCTCTTGCAGCTCCCAGTTCTCCGGCAGCTCATCGCTCGTGTGGGCTTCGACGACCCGTTCGATGACCGGTTTGATCATATCGACAATGATTTGCTTGATGTTATCCGATTCCAGCAACTCCCGGCGTTGTTTGTAGATGATCTCCCGTTGTTGGTTCATCACGTCGTCATACTGCAGCACGACTTTGCGCACGTCAAAGTTATTGCCTTCCACCCGTTTTTGGGCGGATTCGACCGCTCGGGTGATCATTTTGCTCTCGATCGGCTGATCTTCCTCGAACCCGAGGCGATCCATCATATTGAGCACGTTGTCGGCCCCGAAACGCTTCATCAATTCATCGCCCAACGACAAGTAGAACTGCGTCGAACCCGGGTCGCCCTGACGTCCGGCACGGCCGCGCAGCTGGTTGTCGATCCGGCGCGACTCATGGCGCTCCGTACCGATGATATGCAAACCGCCTAAACCGGAAACACCTTCGCCCAGCAAAATATCGGTACCGCGGCCCGCCATATTGGTGGCGATGGTCACGGAGCCCGGTTCGCCGGCGCGCGAAATGATTTCGGCTTCTTCGGCATGGTATTTCGCGTTCAGCACTTTATGCGGCACGCCTTTGCGTTTGAGCATTTCCGATACGCGTTCGGAGTTCTCGATCGAAATCGTACCGACGAGCACCGGCTGGTTGTTCTTGTGCCGATTGACGATTTCCTCGACGACGGCTTTGAATTTGCCGTCCACGCTCTTATACACGACGTCCGGCATATCTTGGCGCTGATTCGGCCGGTTGGTCGGTACCTGCAGCACTTCCAAACCGTAGATTTTCTTGAACTCCTCTTCCTCCGTCTTCGCCGTACCGGTCATCCCGGCCAACTTGCGGTACATGCGGAAGTAGTTCTGAAACGTAATCGTCGCCAGCGTCATGCTTTCGTTCTGAACCTCGATACCTTCCTTGGCTTCGATCGCCTGGTGCAGCCCATCGCTATAACGGCGGCCGGCCATCAAACGGCCGGTAAATTCGTCGACGATCAGCACCTCATCGTCCGTCACGACGTAATCGACGTCGCGGCGCATGATGACGTTTGCTTTGAGCCCCTGCACTACGTGGTGGTTCAGCGTTACGTGTTTATGATCGTACAAGTTATCGATGCCGAAAGCGCGCTCCGCTTTGGCGACCCCTTTTTCGGTCAGCGAAACGGCTTTGACTTTAATGTCTACGGTAAAATCTTCTTCCGGCGTAAGCTGCTTCACGAAACGATCCGCCGCATAATACAGCTCGGTCGATTTCTGCGCCTGCCCGGAAATGATCAGCGGCGTCCGCGCCTCATCGATCAAAATGGAGTCCACTTCGTCAATGATGCAGAAATAAAGCGGACGTTGCACCATCTGTTCTTTATAAAGCACCATATTATCGCGAAGGTAATCGAAACCAAATTCGTTGTTCGTGCCGTACGTAATATCGCAGGCATACGCTTCTTGCTTGGCTTCATGCTCCATGCCGTTCAGGTTCACCCCAACCGTCATGCCGAGGAAGTTGTAAATCTGCCCCATCTGCTCGCTGTCGCGCTGCGCCAAGTAATCGTTGACGGTAACCACGTGCACGCCCTTGCCGAGGAGCGCATTCAAATAAACCGGCAGGGTTCCGACCAGCGTTTTCCCTTCACCGGTTTTCATTTCCGCAATGCGGCCTTCATGGAGCGCCATCCCGCCGACCAGCTGGACGTCGAAGTGGCGCATGCCCAAGGTTCTCTTGGAAGCTTCTCTTACCGTGGCAAACGCTTCGGGGAGGATTTCGTCAATCGACTCGCCCTTCTCCAGCCGTTCCCGAAATTCCGTCGTTTTGGCCTTCAACTGCTCGTCCGAAAGCGCCTCGAATTGCGGTTCCAATGTATTGATATAGTCCACCGTCTTCATAAGACGTTTGACATCACGTTCGTTCGTGTCGCCAAATATCTTTTTCACTAATCCCAGCATGATTTACCCCTTTCACGCATAAACAGATGATTTGCCTAAATTGTAACAGTTTGTAAGGCATGCCGCAACACGCTCCATCACGTCTGCGCTGCGGTGAAGTGCCTTTGTATACGAATAAAGAGCCCTATCCGCGGGCGGATAAGGCTCGTTTCCTTTGCGTTGTAATTGCAGGAATTACCACCTGGTTCATACAATCGTCGGAATCCGAACGTTTGCGAGGGGTTAATCCTGCTCGATCAACCCGTATTTCCCGTCATTCCGTTTGTAGACCACATTCACTGACTGAGTGTCGATGTTGGAGAAAACGAAGAAATTATGCCCTACCATGTTCATCTGCAAAATCGCCTCTTCCACGTCCATCGGCTTCAAGGTGAACCGTTTCGTACGGACCACTTCCAGATCCTCGTCGCTTTCATCCACGGCAACGGAGCCGGCGGCCTGACCTTCTACAAACAGGCTGCTCTTCGCGCCTCTCTGGCGCAACTTACGGTTGATCTTCGTTTTGTGCTTGCGGATTTGGCGTTCAAGCTTGTCCACAACCGCATCGATCGAAGCATACATATCATCGCTGCGGTCCTCCGCGCGAAGCACAACGCCGATAAGAGGAATCGTGACCTCTACCGCGTGCAAACCTCGTACCACACTTAACGTGACAGTACCGTCTGAGGTGGGGGGTGCATCAAAGTACTTGTCAAGCCGGCTGAGTTTCTTGTCCACGTAGTCTCGCAAGGCCTCAGTCACTTCAATCTGCTGTCCTCGAATACCAAAATTCATAGGGCACTCCTCCTTTGCTTTGCACCTTAATTATACCATGACGTAAAGGCAAAGTAAAAAGTGTTAAGGGAGTTTTAAAAGCAATTTGCGCATGGCTGCGGGACCCGTGAACTTGCCTCGCTATATTGTCACTATTTCTTCGTAAAGACCGGATTGGGTTCAATGCCGGCAGCATAGTAATAATTTAATACGCTATAAAAATCAATTGTCTTGTTGGTGTTCAGATCATAGATTAAGATGTGGTCGCCCCAGTTCGTTAAATCATCCTCATCCAAATTTCTCGGGGTTCTTTTGCCAAGGGTGTCATCGAAACTGCTCTCATAAACATGATCGGGACCCGATTGGTAATACGCTTCATGATACATGAACCCGGTTCCCGTCCCTGCATAAATCAAGAGGACATTATCGGAGCTGGCATAGGAGGACGAATAGCTGTACGGGGCGGAAACCGATTTAATGGTCGGATTGTAGATTTTATGCGTGCGGGAGTTATATCCGCTTCCCCATGAGAAATAAAATTCTCTTGCCCAATCCAGGTTAGCATAGGTAGCGCTTGTATTATTGGGATTGTATATGAAGGCTCCATTCGAGTACACATCGCCGTTCTCATAAGCAACCATCATGATGTCCAAGGAATCCGTGAAATATTTAACCGTAGCGTAATTTGCAGGATTGGATACATTCGCTTGAAGCGCGTAATCGTCCCCTACAGTTCCCCCCGAAGCAACATAAAACATATAGTCCCCTGCCGGCAAATTCTTCAAGCCGATCCGGGATTGAGCGTACGTGCCAACACTGGTCGGATAGGCTTGTCCCGTGCTCCAATCCACAATGTAGAGCTGTACCATGTAATCCATGTTGCCGGATAATAACTGCAAAACCATGCTCCGATCCGTATCTACGCTAAAAAACCACATGTCGTCCGGATCATCCGCCTGCAGCGAATCCGAGTAATCCATGATCGAGCCGGGGACATCGTAGACGGCATTCGCCACGACAGGTCTATCTACGGCTATCCCCGCCTTTTTATCGGGAGCGATGTTGTCCACGGACTTGATATCAAGCGCAAGCGAATCCAAAGAGGGACCGTCCGCCAATTGTCCGATCGAAGAACTCAGTTGTTGGAGATCGGCTTGCGCCGGATCCCCTGTTCCATCCTCTGCACTTGCCGACGCCAACGAATTGATAAGGCCAAACACCACAAATAACGACAATAAAATAGCGGAAAATTTCTTGCTCAGGTCTTTTTGCATTTCATCTTCTCCTCTTCCCATAGGATTAAAAAAAGCCCTTTCCAAGCTTCCTGATGAAATGAATGGATTGTCGATGACGCTGGTGCAAATGATAAGCTTATCCATTTCACTACTTTAATAGTAAATTAATCCCTTTTATTTGTCATTATTTGGTTCAGCCCATGTCTCGTATTATTTAGCAATGTCATACAAATGTCATGTTTCCGACAATAGCTTTTACTTAAGCCACCTATCTAGCTTCAGCGGCTTAAACGCAATCCGGATCTCCAACGGATCAATATAAATGCGAATAGCGTGCCGCACGCCGCGCCGATCGTATCCAGAAGCACATCCTGGAAAAGAGCCGTCCGCCCCGGCGTCAACATCTGATGCAGCTCATCCGAGCAAGCATAGAGGAACGACAGCAGGATGGCGTAAAGCAGACGGGCGCGAAGATCCCCGCCAGCGGCGTTGCTCCGGATCGCCGCGGCCGGTTGCCGGCGGTCAGGGCGGCTGCGCCCGCCCAAGGCATACACAAATAGCGCGGCCAACAGCGCGTAACTGAAGAAATGCGCCGCCTTACGAATGAAGAACTCGACAAAGCCCGCTCCGCCTACGCTTTCTACGCTGATCTCATGTCCGCCATAACGAAACGCAATCCCGCCGAAGTTATCGGCGATCGACTGCTCCGACGTATTTTTCTCAATATCGGGCACCAGGCTCTGCTCTTGATAAGACTGCGACGAGAACAAGAAAATGATGGCCATCAAGGCGATGGCCGGCAGCCAGCGAAGCCAGGCAGGACGTTTATGCAAAGGGTTCACCTCGTTTAAATGATGTGAAATAAGAAAACCCCGGGTCCCCCCGGGGTGTTTGCTAGCGAATCTTCAATTGTTAACCATCGTACCGTTCATATGTAGGTCGGCTGTGCCGGGATGATTATAATTTGATTACGTTAGCGGCTTGCGGTCCACGAGCGCCTTCAACGATTTCGAACTCGACGGATTGCCCTTCTTCCAAAGTTTTGAAGCCTTCGGATTGGATTGCGGAGAAATGTACGAATACGTCGCCGCCTTCTTCAGTTTCGATGAAACCGTAGCCTTTTTCTGCGTTGAACCATTTTACTTTACCTTGCATGCACTAACATTCCCTTCATTATCAAATAAGAGTGTGATCCTTGTAACCAAGCCCACATTTCTGACTATACCACCCAAGCTTATCCAGTGTCAATTACCAAAGAAAAGGTTTTACTGTAAATAAATTGTAATCATTTGTCGGTTAATGGGGTGAATTGTCTTATGTTGTAGGCGTAACAAAGTTCACTTCATTTTTTACCCGTAAAACAGGAGGTTGAAACTTCCCCCGAATTTATCTTTAAAGAAAACAGAAAAAAAGAAGCTCGTCATTGAAATCAAGAGCTTCCTGCTGGGCGATCCATATTCGACATCCATTTATTTCCGGCGATCCATCAAAATACTGTCCGGCGAATAAGCGGCCTCATAAACACTGCGTTGGGCTTTGGCTTGCACCCGCTGTTGAAGCCAGTTGCCGGCCTCGTGCTTAAGCGAGTTCATTCTGGCGACAATCTCGGCATCATGCTGCAGGACTGCCAGAAGCCGGCCTTTTTGCGCCTCCGTCGGCGGCTGGTCCGCCAATAAAACCTGAAGCTGATCGATTAGTTGCTGGCGCTTCTCGACAAAACCAGACATTTCTTCGTAAGGGACTTGGTCCAGTTGGGCAACGACCTTGCTCGTGATTTGTTCGAGTTCGGCGATAAGGTTATCCATGCTGTTTCTCTGGACTCCCGGGTACCGCCTTTGCCGCCTGAGCCCAGGCTTCCCGCAATTCCGTGAAATAACCCAACGCCTCTTGCGCCGATTCCACTTTTTTCTTCACGTTCGCCTCGATGAGGAGATGGTTGATATATTCATAGAGGGCGGAAAGTCCCTTGGAGACTTCGAAGGATGGGTCCAAGGTGGACATCAGCTCGCTTACGATCGTTTGGGCTTTGCCGAGATTCTGGTTGGTTCTCTGCACATCCTGTTGTTCTAGCCCCTCTATCCCTGCATTAACGAAACGGATGGCTCCATCGTACAGCATTAACAGCAGCTGCGCGGGAGTCGACGTCTGCACCGACGATTGCCGGTATTTCTCATAAGGAGATGTTATCAAATACCTCACCCTTTACCTAATATAAAGTCTAATTCGAAGACATTCCTAAACTGCTAAGGAGGCTGGACGCTTGGGAATTATATTTGTTCATCGCCGTTTCCATCGCCGTAAATTGCTTGTAATAGCGAGTTTCCATTTGATCCAAACGATCCTGCATCGCTAGAATCCGCTGGTTATATTCCTTCAGTTGCTTGCCCATGACGCTTTCTTCTTTGTATATGCTGTTCAAGTCGCCGGAGAACTTGGTCGTGCCTGCGCGGTCGGCGAGTTTCCCCATGGTGTCGTCCGCAAGATCATACAACTTGCCGAAAATCGAGTCTTTCGTGCCGTCGCCCGTCCCTTGGAACAGATCCTGAACTAATTGAGGATTTTGCTCAAGTGCCGTAGTTAACTTCTTTTCATCCAGATACAATTTGCCGCCTTCATAATATTGGCCGGTGGTAATACCGATTTTGCTCAGGTTCCCCAACTTCTCCGAAATGGTCATGCGCATCGATTGTATGGTCGAAGACAAGATATCATTGCCTTTGAGCAAACCGCTTTTGGCCTTTTCTTCCCACGCCTTGACGTCGCTTTCGCTCAAAGCGCTGCGCTGTTCGTCCGTTAACGGCGGAAAATCGCGGTATTTCTCTTCCCCGACCTTCGTGTTAAACAAAGACAATAAGGTATTGTAATCCTCGACGAAAGCCTTTATGGTATCAATGGCCGTTTTGGGATCGCTTTGGGTGGTTACCGTAAAGGGCTTATCGTCAGCCCCGGGTTTATCCAGAACCGTATCTTTGGAACCCGTCACCGCCAATAATGTCATTTGAATCCCGTTGTAGGTAATGGTGTTGCTTTTCTGAGGCGGGATTTTCTGATCGTTGATATAGACCTCGGCATTTTGCCCATCCGTTACCGCAGGGGCTGTCGCCGAGCCGAAGACACCTAACAAGGAGTTGACAGGTCTGGTATCCGTCGGGCTTTCAGGAGTCGTGCTGAAAGCGAACTGGCTGCCCGTTCCCATGGCCTTGGATTTGATGGAGAGTTTCCCGGTAAGCTCGTCAAAGGAAGCGGTCACGTTAAAATCGGAGCTGGCGTTAATCTTCGCGATAACGGAAGCAACGCTGTCCGTTCCCTTGAAGGTCATCGTTTGCTTGTCGTTGATCCGCAGCGTATATTCCTTCTCCTTCTCGGCATCGGTGAGGGTCGAGGCGTCTCCGTCGGCTTTAATGCCCTTGGCAAGTTCGGCTAGCGATTGCTTGGCGTTGAAGCCGAATCCGATTCCGGCGGTTTGGGCCGAAGCGGAAGTCGCTAACTGCGTGACGCTCACTTTCATCGGGATGCCGTTGGCTTCCGCAGAAGCAACGGCTTTGACCGCCGCCGTGTTGCCGGATACCGCCGCCGTTTGGGACGTCAACGCAGCCGAGCTTTTGTACTTCATCAGTTTATTGTTCCGAAAATCATACAGCTTGCTGTTCATTTCCCGATAGCTGTCCCGCTGCCACTCAAGCAAATCCTTTTGTTGATTCAATTTATCCAAAGGGACTCTGGCGGCGGTCATCATGGACTTGACCATACTGTCGATATCCATGCCTGAAAAGCCGTTTACACGCATTGTTACCATGTTTTAATAACCTCCTTAAATCCGCTCATCGACCAGCAACCCGGCCAGTTCCATCATTTTGGCTACCAAATCCAGGGTTTTCTCCGGAGGAACTTCCCGGATCACCTCACCGGTATCTTTATTAAGAACCTTCACGATAATATCGTGGGTTTTGTCATGAATGCTGATATCCAACGTTGTCTGAGGTCCTTGTAAGGATTTTACCGCCCTTTCGATATTGCGGATCAGCTGTTCTTGACCGATCGAAAGCGACATCCCCTGGTTTTCCGCCTTAGCCATTTCCTTGGTGCTACTGATCTGCGACAAAAGTGTATTGGAAAGAACCGCAGGGGGAGAACCTTCTGTTTTGACTGACGAGGATGCACTGGCTGATAAAGAAAATTGTACATTCATCCTTAAAACGACCTCCTACAAAATAGGATTTATTTTTATTATCGGTTAGAAATCCTCATAGTTTAGGGAAATAGAGAAGAAGAGAGAAAATAGCCTATCCCCCCATTATTGAGTTGCCACATGCACCTAATAAAGAAAACGCCTTAGGTATAAGCCCAAGGCGTTTCGGTGTAAGCCGTATTTGACGAAAGTCGATAGAATTAACGAAGCAATTGAAGAACGCCTTGCGGTTGTTGGTTCGCTTGAGCCAACATCGCTTGAGCGGCTTGAGCCAAGATGTTGTTCTTCGTTTGTTCCATCATTTCTTTAGCCATGTCTACGTCACGGATACGGGATTCAGCAGCCGTCAGGTTCTCGGAAGCCGTTCCCAAGTTGTTGATCGTGTGCTCCAGACGGTTTTGCACAGCACCCAGTTTAGAACGTTCGCTGGATACAGTAGCCGTAGCCTTGTCCAGAATATCAAGTGCTTTAGCAGCATCTTCACGAGTGGAGATGTTCAAAGCAGCTTCGTTCTTCACGTCGTCCGTTCCGTTAGTAACGGTGTTAGTTTTGGTGAATCCAGCATCGCCTGCTTTACCCGTGATACCCAGTGCCTTAGAACGCATATCACTGATTTCCAGGCTCATGGATTGACCAGAGTTTGCACCGATTTGGAAAGAAGTTTTGAACTCTTTTTGAACTCCGCCATCTTCAATTGTCAGGTTGTTCCCGTCAGTACCAGCTACAGC
Organism: Paenibacillus macerans; assembly: GCF_050565405.1. Taxonomy (GTDB): domain Bacteria; phylum Bacillota; class Bacilli; order Paenibacillales; family Paenibacillaceae; genus Fontibacillus; species Fontibacillus macerans_B. The sequence goes on from NZ_JBNYYG010000045.1 coordinate 33,802, forward strand.
AGCTTTAATGTCCAGTTGGGCTGGATCAGTAGTATTAACAGCTAATTGAATACCGTCAATTTTGTTGCCAGCTTGGTTAACAATGGCACTTACTACCGCTTCGTCCCAGTTTGCTGTTGCTGCAAGGGCATCACTTAGGTTAATGCCAATCTTATCGCCTTTATAAGCGCCTGCATTAGCATCATAAAACTCGATTTGTGTACCATTGATAGTCAAACCTGTTCCAAGCAATTTAGTTACCCCTGCTTTATCTGTAACGGAAGAAAAGTCAACAGTGTTGGTAGCTTGAATTGCATTCGTTGTAACACCATTATCCGCAGCACCTGAGGTTGCTCCAGCAACAGTACCTGTTGAGGCTGCAATTACACCAGCAGCACCTTCAAAAGCGCCACCTTTTACAGCCTCTACAGTAATTTCGCCGGCCGCAGTGTTAGTAACCTTCCAATTACCTTTCAAAGTGTCATTCGCATCAATAATCTTTTGCAATGCATTTGCCGCTGCCGCAGCATCAGTTGTTGCATCAGGAGTACCAGTACCTGCAATGTTAATGTCAGCCGAAGTAGCTGTTACGTTAGAAGCAGCATAGTCATCTTTAGTGCTGTCATTAGCTCTGAAAGTAGCAGTGATATCAATACCATTGAGATGTAAAGCTACTGTTTCACCAGCAGCACCCGCAGCTGTAAGCGTAATTGTCGACTTAGCTTCTGTTGTTGTTCTGTTTGCGCCGGCTACTGTAGTACCCAGGTTTCCTGAAGTTACAATACCCGTAGACTTGAGGTTTGCTTTCCCGTCGCCTTGCAGCAATTTTTGAGTATTGAACTCAGTCGTATTGCCGATCCGGTTGATCTCGGAAGTCAATTGGTTCATTTCGTCTTGCAGCGCTTGACGGTCGGAATCGGTGTTCGTTCCGTTTGCGGATTGGTTGGAGATTTCGCGCATACGTTGCAAGATGGAGTGAGTTTCGTTCAGTGCGCCTTCAGCCGTTTGGATCAAGGAGATACCGTCTTGAGCGTTACGGGAAGCTTGGTCCAAACCGCGGATTTGGCCGCGCATTTTTTCGGAAATGGCCAAACCTGCAGCGTCATCGCCAGCACGGTTGATGCGAAGACCGGAAGACAGTTTCTCGATGTTTTTGTTAGTGTTAGCCGTGTTGATGGACAGTTGGCGATGCGTATTCAACGCAGGCACGTTGTGATTGATAATCATGGAATATTTCCTCCCTGAAATAAATTGTTCCACATCCTTGTGGTAAACGCCTAACCTTTAAGGTCGGCCGCCCTGCAGGATCGGCGTCTATAACATATATCGACAGGTCGTTTCGTACATTTTAGACATCTGGAAAAATTTTTTTATTTTATTTTGCTCCGCCCCGGAGCCGTTCCATCAACGCGTCCAAATTCTCCGGCTGCGGAATGGCCGCCTCCCGGTTGGATTCCTGAATCGATAAATAAACTTCTTTGCGAAATATATCGATATGTTTGGGCGCGGATATGCCCAAACGCACGATATCTCCCTCTACGCCCAGCACCGTGACCTCGATCTGGTCCTGAATGACGACGGATTCCCCCTTCTTCCGAGACAATACCAGCATCCTACTCCCCTGCCTTCCCGGAAGCCGCCGAATGAACCTGCTCGGTCCATAGCGGGTGCTTCGTTTGGTAGCCGACTCGATGCAGGACAACCTGCTTTCCGAGGCGCTTCACCGGATTAAGCACGATCGGAGCCAACAAATTGATTGTGGACAGCTCCACCTGGGATCTGAGGGTTACCATGCAGCGCACGATAACCTGAGCATCCAATTCGAGCTCCTCGCTGTCTCCCTCAGGCAATTCAAATTCATAGGACGGATAAAACACAAACGGGTCTACTAACAGAAAAGCAAGCGCCTTGTCCTTTAAAGATTGCAGATAAACAAATAGGCCATCCTCTTTGTCAATCAAAGCGAACTCCGTTTCTTCATCAAATCCGGGGATCCCTTTGGCAAAGTGATAAAGGTGGTCTTCCGCAACCTCCAGGCTCCCCCATGTCATCGTTTCAACAATCACCATATTTTCCTCCCTATCTATCGCAAATAAACAAAAAACTATAGATTCCCCTGAACAGGCGTCTATAGTCGTCATCATTCATTTACCATGTTATGTCCAATGCCGGCGGTATGAACTGAATGGATGCATACTGTTTCATATAAATGTCCAGCTTTCCTCTGGTATAAGAAATTTCCGGCTTGTGTACTTCAACCTGCCGATCCACCTGAGCCGGGGTGTATTGAATATCCGGCGGCGAGGTTTCGAAATGGATATCGACATTATCGATAGACGCCTCCCCACGCAATTCCGGAAAAGGTGCCGCATGCCAGTCTTCCCCGTAAATTTCCGGGATGGTATTGCCCGGAATATGGATCGCGGCTGCCCGGTTTCCCTGCTCCACCCGTTTCGCCAACGCCTGCAGAAAAATAGAGGGAAGCTGCGAGTAAATGCGATCGTTCATTTCCATGAAGCTACCCCCGTTATAGGCGGCGAACGCTCTGGATTGATCGACTTCCAGAACGGGGCGGTGACTTTGAACCTCCAACCGTCCCGGCTGTGTCGTCAAATGCAGCTCGGCCTTCGGTTGACGGATCGAAAACCGGCCCGGATCGGCATCGATCGCGATTTGCCCTGAGGTTTGGCGAATTTGCAGCATTGGGATACTCATTTTACACCCCCCGGCTATCTCAGAAAATCAACCAGGGATGGTTGTATAATCTTAGCCCCTGCCGAAAGGGAGGCGTTATATATATTCTCCTGAACCTTGGAATCCATAATCAGTTGGGCGTAGTCCGCATCCTCGGTCTTGGATTGCAGAGAGGTCAGGTTAATATTCAGATCTTCCAATCGGCTTTGCATCAGCTCGATCCGATTCGTCTTGGCTCCAACTTCAGCGCGAATGGTTAAAATTTTATCGATCCGGCTATCGATGCTTGCCAGCTCATCGGTAATTTTCGAGTGATCCCCGTTTGCGCTCAATTTCTCCGTAAGGCGGTTAATGATCGAGAATATGTTATCCGAGGTCTCGGCCGTGGCGGCGTCGTCCGCCGTCCCAAAGACATCATTCCCGTTCAGGTTAAGAGACATCTTCACGCTGTCCCCGACGATATAAGTGACTTCCCCGGGGTCCGTGGAAATTTCCGACGGATCCATCACCGTGCCGTCCTCTTTGAAAAAGGTTCCATAGGGTTTCGAATCGAATTTCTCGCCATTAAAAATATATTTGCCGTTCAATTGGCTATTGGCAATGTCTACGAGTTGTTCCTTCAATTCGGCCACTTCCTGGCTAATGCTATCCAGCGCCGATTGCGGATTGCTCCCCGTAGACGCCTTAACCGTTAACTCGCGCAGCCGCTGCAAAACATCATTCGTTTGGGACAATACGGTGTCATTGAAGTCCATCCAGGATACCGCACTATCTACATTCTTCTTAAATTGCTCGTTAGAAGCCAGCTCGGAACGATACCGGAGGGAATAGGTGATTCCCACAGGGTCGTCGGATGGCCGATTGATTTTGCGCCCGGTGGCCATTTCATTCTGCGTATGGTTCATTCGCAGCGCATTCCGGTTCAAATTAAGCAGCAGCTGCGAATTCATCATATTCGAAGTAACTCTCTGCATTCATTAACCCTCCATGCCTCTCAATTTGTACGAATTAACGTCCGACGACTCCGGTCGAATTAATCAATTTATCGAGCATTTCGTCAAAAGTTGTCATAAACCGCGCCGCTGCGCTATAGGCATGCTGGTATTTGATCAGTTCCGCCATCTCTTCGTCCAGGGAGACGCCGCTAACCGATTGCCGGCTGCTCTCGACCTGCTGCAGCAATACGGACGAATTCTCCGTCTGGCGGGTCGCCTCCTGCGCTTGAACGCCCAACTGGCCTACCATGGAACTGTAGAACGAGTCCACCGTAGCTTCCCGTTTTCCGTCCGGCGATAAAAATTTCGTCTGCTTCAGGTTGGCCATCAGCAAGGCCATCGTATTGTTGCCTTTGACCACGGTAGCTGCCGTGCCCGTTCCTTCGGTACGCAGGGAGGAGGCAATCAGGTTAGGGTCCGCCGAAATCGCAGGGTTTAGTTGAATGTTGGCTGCCGCGTTCGAGCTATTCGTGCCAAAAGTAAAGAAAGGCAATCCAGGCGCTGTCGTCCCGCCCAACGTATAACCGATCTGATGCAAGCCGTTAACGCCATTAACAATGACTTCCGTATCTTGGTTAATTGCACCGGTTACGTTGGTTCCGTCCGGAGCCAACAAGGTTACCCCATCAGGCAACACCGAACCTTTAGGCAGCGTAACCTTGATCTGGCCATTTGCAATCGTGTTGGCGAGGTCATTCAGTTGATTGCTATAGTCCTTCACATTTTTCTCGCGCGAAAGGATCATGCCGTACACTTCTCCGCCGGTGAGCGTCCCTGCCGTAAAGGCATTTTCGAAAAAGGCCCCTTGCTCTGCTGGAGTTGCTCCCGCGTTCACCTGTACCTGTACTTGTCCCCCTTGAACCAGGGACTGGCCGCCCAGCAATATATTGTAGCCTTGATCCGTATCCTGAACGGTGATGTTCATGATGCGGGACAGCTTATCGGTCAGCAAATCGCGCTGGTCGCGCAAATCGTTCGCATTATCGCCCAAGCCTTCGATCCGCACAATGGAGTCGTTAAGCTCGGCGATCGAGTTCAAATAAGATTGGGCTTCGTTCGCCTTCACGCCGACATTCGTCGTCAAATCCTCGCTCAAATTGGTAAGCTGCTTGCTCATATAATTCAGCGCATCGGTGAGCGCCTGGGCGTTTTCCTTAACGATCCGTCGGGCCGTTACGTTCTCCGGGTCTTTACTCAGGTCGGACCAGGCATTCCAGAAATTATCGAGCACCGTGCGAATCCCCGTATCCGAAGGTTCATTAAAAATGCCCTCCAGTTTATCCAACGTGTCAGACTGGATGTTCCAGTTTCCGAATGCCGTGGATTCATTGCGATATTGCCCGTCCAGGAAGCCCTCGCGAACCCGGGTTATCGATCCATACTCTACACCAGTCCCTAATTGACCCGGCGCAACAGAACGGTTAATGCCATAGGCCTCCATAGGCCGGCTGGCATTCATGTTTACGCGCTGACGCGAGTAACCTTCCGTATTCGCATTGGCGATATTGTGGCCCGTCGTTCCCATGGCCGCAGTCTGCGTAAACAAGCTGCGCTTGGCCGTTTCAATGGAATGAAATGTAGATGCCATGATTTACCTCCCGTAATCTTTTATGCGCGTGCATCAAACAATCCCGTTCGTTGTCCCCCGCCGGACTTGTCCGCCGGATGCTGATAAGTCGCGTCTTGACCCGATCCGCCGCCCAGCAGTTCCAGCGAGTAATCGATGAAGGTGAGCGATTGCTCCATCAGCTTCTGGTTCAGATCGTTCACCTGTTTCAGATCCCCCAGCGTTTGGGATAACTTGGCTTGAGCCCGAAGGAGGGCCGCCTTCTCTTCCGGATCGAACACGAGCCGGGTCAACTCCGTAATCGTTAATTGGAGTGCCGACTTAATGCCCTTCTCCTGCAAAAAAGACTGGCAAGCCGCGATCCGCCGTTCCTCCTGAAGCGCAATCTGCTTCAGGATCCGCGACTCTTGATTCATGATTTGAATCAAGGCATTAACGTCGTTCCGCATGACCGCTTCTTTCTTGTCTTGTCCCCACTTCAACATCTCCTGATGCGCATCGTCCAGTTGGTTCAGTGAGTCAATCAGCTGCTCTATAGCCATAGCCGCCCCCTATTTATCGTTCAGAAAAGACTTGAAGTAAGGAACAAGCTTCTCCGCGATCTTGCCGGAGTCCACCTGGTAGGTTCCCGAAGACACCTGCGATTTCAGATCCTCGATCCGCTGGATACGTTCCGAATCCAGTCCGGTCTCCTGCGCTTTCAGCAGCTCCTTGGCTTCGGCGGAAATGGATACTTCGTCCTTGCGGCGTGCTTTGCTATCTGTATCTTTACGCTGAGATTCAACCTGGCGCTGATAATTATTGATGGCTCCGACCCGTCCGGTTTCATTGATTTTCATGGGCTCCACCCTTCTTTCCATATAAAAAAGCCGATAATCTTTACTAAGTTTATCGGCGGGTTATATATCTTTTTTAATAGCGAAGCTTTGGATGTTTAAGAATATTATGCCAAAGAATCAGGGATTTAGTCGTTAAGGTCTACGAAATTTGTCGATGGCGCTATAGGCACCCGTGCCGTTCCGGTCGTCCGGATCTGTCTTTTTCTGCGTATCTTCTCTGGCGGCTGCGGCGAAATCGCGAGTCAGGCGGGTACGGCACGAATCGCACATATTGCCCTCCCGAATCAGCACGCCGCACACTTCGCAGGGGTACATCATGTTCGGGTTATTGGCGACCGAAATCCGCCCTTCCTTGATGAACTTGGTAATTTGCCGGATGGAGACCCCTGTAGCCTCATGAACTTCCTGTATGGTAGCCGTTTTCTCCTCACGCAAATACTTCAGACACTTCTCGTACTCCTCTTCGATCTCTTTAATGCAAGAAGGACAGATGTCTCTGAAATTATTGGCAAACAATCTCCCGCAGCGTGGACAATTTCCAAGATTCAACCCCATGCTCTTACGTCCTTTCAAAAAAACATCGTTTGATGCTAGATTACCTTATCCAAGGGGGGTTCGTCTATATGTTTGTAAACAGGTTTGCAGAATTTTGTAAGATTTAGGATCGCGCCCAAGTCAAGGAGTAGATCTCCGCTCTCCGCCCGATCCGCTCGCAAAGATCATGCAGCGCCCTGGCGCAAGACTCCACGGTGCTTCCCGTGGTGTAAACGTCATCGACGAGAAGAAGCCGTACAGGAACGGGAGAAGGATCGGTAGGAATTTCCGCAAAAAGCTCGAATCCTCTTCGTTTCCGGCCGGTTCCCGCCAATACGGCAGACAACTCCTCCACCGCATGGGCGGCCGGCCGGAACGCATCATGCAGATCGCGCAGCCGTTCCCAGCGGCTCTTGAAGCTTTGCTTTGCGGTGTGCCGGGAACGTTCCAGCAGGTGCAGAAGCGGAATCCGCCCTGCCGCAGCCGCGCCATAGGCCAATCGGCCGGCTTGATTAAAGCCCCGTTCCTGCATCCGTTCGCCGCTGACCGGGACATACGTGACCGCATCGAACCGAAATCGTCTCCCGCTGCCCGCTTCCTCCAGCTCCTTGACCATTGAAAGGTACGCGCGCCCCGCCATGCGGGCCAATACAGCCCCAAAAACCTCGTTCCCGCGGTATTTGTATTGGGCAAGCCACTCGCGCATCACCGGATTGTACGTCACGGCGCTCCGATTCATCACGAAGCTGCGGGGCGCATTCCCGCTGCGGGTACAGTCCGGGCAGCCTACCTGCCGGCCGCAAATGAAGCAGCGAGGCCGCTTGATCCACGGGATGGATAGGTAGCAGGACAGGCAAATTTCCGGATATCCCCGTACGCGATCGGAGATCGTTTTACCGCAAGTCAGGCAAGGAATCGCCGGAGGGGCCAGCAAATGATGCAAAGGAGAGAGCACCGAGGCCCAGGAAATGCCGCCGTCCTTGCATGAATAAGGGGTCAAGGAGCCGGTCGGAGGCGAGTCGCCCGCGGCATAACCGGAAATCGCAATACGTGAATCTTTCGCGCAGCCGATTCGTACGGCCTCGGGCTTGCCGTCGTTCCGTTCATGCCGCAGAGGGAGCTTAAGATATGGAGTTTGCCGCGGAATCCATGCCGTGTTCGCCCGGCTCCAGTTCCTTTTTCGCTCGATAGGCCCGCGATTCATCGTACTATGGGATGGCTTCATCATTTTCACATAACCTCCTTCTCTTTCAAAAACCCGTTTAGCCTGGCGGCAGCGTTCATATCCCGGATTTGCCGGATCGCCCCGCGCTGGGACTTTGTCCACTCCGCGGCGGCAAACACAACCATACCGTTTGGATCATCCTTGGAGCGGCCAGCCCGTCCGGCCATTTGCACCAGCGAGGTTTCATCGAACAGTTCGCTGTCGGCATCCACTATGTATACATCGCTTTTCGGCACCGTCACGCCGCGTTCCAGTATCGTCGTCGTCACGAGCAGCCGGATCTGGCCTTCCCGGAAAGCCAGCACCTTCTCCGTCCGGGCCGAATCCTGGGAAGAAGTTCCCTCCACCGCCAACCCGGGAAAATAACGCCGGAGGAGCAGGGTAAAAGGAGCAATATGCCGGATACGCGTCACGAACAGGAAAATTTGCGCCCCGCGCCGGATCGAATGCTGCAAAGGACGCAGCATGGCGGACGGCAGCGCTTGCCGGCGAAGGCATTGCTCAACGGGAGACATGGCAACGCGTTCCGGCACCGGCAGCGGAAACCCGTGAAAACGCGCCGGCACCTTGGCATGCGGCAAACGGCCGGCACGGATCTCCCTTTGCATTGCTGGAGGCGGCGTGGCCGATAGGAAAATAAATCGCCCGTCCGGTTTGCAAGCCGCCTCGGCAGCAAAACTAAGCATCGGGTCGTTGTGGTACGGAAACGCGTCCAGTTCGTCGATGATCACCAGATCGAAGGCCCGATGGAACCGCAGCAGTTGGTGGGTCGTAGATAGGATCAGGCTTGCCTCCTCCCATCGCTGCGCGCTGCCGCCGTAGAGCACGGCGGTTCTCTGTTCGGGGAAGGCCTTCGCGATCCGCGGGGCCAACTCCAACACGACATCCCTGCGGGGCGTGGCGACAAGTACCCGTCCCCCTTGGTCCAATACATAATTCAGCAGAGGGAAAATCATCTCTGTCTTGCCGGCCCCCGTCACCGCCCAGAGTAAAAAACGGGGCGGGCGCAAAGGGCCCCCAGGGCTTGCCGCGGCCCACGGGATACGGGAGCGCAGCTGCGCGAGCACGTCCCGGCGCCGCGCCGCCGGGGGCTGCTCCGCGGCCTGGCGGTGGTGCCGCGCC
>NZ_JBNYYG010000046.1:0-40553 GCF_050565405.1 Paenibacillus macerans
TCCGCTCCTATTCACGTATTACAGAGCAGTATTGACTACTTTCCTTTGATTCAGACTTTAAGCCACTAAGTATAGCGACGAAGCTAGAAAATTAACCGTTGATCAAAAAAGTTATATTATTTATTTGTGGCATAATTTTTCATAAGGATTGAATCTAAACGAGGTGGTTTAAATGAATGAGCCAACCACGATTCTCGCAGAAATTAATGAATACATGAAAAGGAGGGAGCTTACTCTAACTCAATTGGCAAAGGAAGCGGAAATTAATCCGGGAACACTAAGTTCCATCCTGAAAGGCAACCGTATTCTAACCGTCGAGCAATTGGACCGAATCACAGAGTTGATGGGGGGGCCAAAGGGGCATTATTATGAGGCTTATCTTCAAGAGCATCTTCAGGAGATAAATCCCGACTGGCGTAGAGTGTATCCGTTGCTAAACAGTTGTGCCGAGTTAAATAAATTGGATTGTTTTCGTAAAGGCATCGATTTACTCCTGGATAATTTATTTTATGCTCCTCTGTTGTTCGATTTGGCGGAAGAGTTGTTTAGAAAAGGGAAATATGAAGCTGCGGAGATCCTATACGAAAATGTGGCGTTAAGCGAACGAAGGCAGCATTCCGAGCGGTTGGCTTTATGCCAATATCGGTTATTTACGATAAGACTTGGAAGCAACCAATTTCAAAATGTAGTTCTAGCTTATCAGTTCGAACCGTTCGTGGAGCGTCTAAACGAAATTGATCAGCTGGATGCGCTGAAGGATTTAGCGAACATCCACCGTGCGCTTCATAATTGGGACAAAGTTGAAGAATTGACCGGCATGTTGAGAAGCAAAGGGGAAATACAGTATCATTTGGCACATCGATCCAATAATAAGAAGAACGACTCTCCTAGCCCGGGAAGACCGTTGTTTTTTTATTGCGCTTATGCCGATCTACTCCACGCTAGCGCAAGTGAAGCTAAAAAAGATTATTTAGTAGCTCTACAGTATACGTATAACTACGCGAATTTGGATTGGGTAATAGAAACAGATGACGATACTCAACAGTGGGTTCAATTATTTAAAGGATGGGCGCAGGCCAATACATACGCATACACAATATTATCCGGGGATGCAGGCATCCTTCCAAAATATATAGAGTATATTAACGCGAATCAAGATGAGATTTTACCCGCATTGTTTAATATCATTGAAGCAGCTAACCGTTATGATTTTGATGTGGATGACATCCTTCAACGGTTTGATACGCACATTTCCGATTATATTGAGCAACAACATACCATAGGTTTTTATACAAACCAGTTGATTGCCAATGCATTTACTGAAATTTTGCATGAAATAGCTTGTTATTATTTTGGCCGCTACCAGTTTGCGCTAGGATTTAAGTATGCATTACATTGTTTGGATTTTTCCTTTAACCTAAATAAGAGCGGCTGTATACTAAAGTCGAAAGCAGGGTTATTTGAACATCATAGGGATAAGGCATCTTCTGAGATGAAATCAGCTTTTCAAAATTTGATGGATGAAAAAGGTAAAGCCGTTACTATGATTGGCGTCTAGCTTATTAATAACCAGCGCGTTTTTCGGTAGTGTCCAGAATTTACTTCACCTTCTGGGCTTCACGCATGGAGGCGGATGAACGCATCGTATTTTTAGCTTATTGTAAATAGATTTGCAAAGGGATTTCAATAGCCGTGGATAACAAGGCTACGAAATCCCTTTTATATGCTTCTTGGCGTTATATAAAATCTTACAGCGAATCTGCGAAACGGTGAACTCTCTTTGCGCAAGGAAGTGATTCCAGAGATATCATTGGCTTCGTATGGCCCTGCCCGCTGCCTTTAGTTCGCAGCATAAAGGCGGCTTTGCTCGTAAGAGGTCGCCGTCCGGCGCGAGTAGCAGTAAAGCTCGCGGTACGTTTCCAACCGCCCGCGGAATACGAGCTGGAGCATGGAGCAGGCGGAGAAGTCGGAAGGCTTCGTTAATCCTGCGGATTTATCCAGCAGCTTGACGCCGGCTTCTTGAAAGACGGCGCTGACGAATTGCGAGCAGAAATAGGAGTTTTCCCCGCCAAGCTCCGTATTCAGGATAATGCCTAAAAGGCCTAAAAAGTTATAATTGTAGAGTTCGCCGTTTTCCTCGAATTTTCTCACGTAGTTTCGCATCTGCATGTAGGTTTCTTTGCTGACCTTGCAGCAGTAAACCGCGCAGGTTGCTTTTTCGAAAACCCCGCAATGGATGTCTTCCTTCACAAAACCGCCGAAAATCGGGATGAACGGGTGCTTGCGTCCAAAGCTATAAACCTCGCGCAGCTCGGGATCAAAGGCGATGGAAGCATGGTTAAAAGGGGCTCTGGTGTATAATCCGATCATTTTGGCTACTAACGTTTTTGGATTGCTTAACAGGATATAGATGTTCATCTCTTTTTTCATTTTTTCGACCACCATTATTTGTTGATGATAGTTTCTTTTGATATTACCATGGTACTTGGTTTCGGGGAATACAAAAACGGACCGCAGGCGGAAATTTAACTGGACTAAGGTCTTGGATGCAACTCTACCGACTGCCCAGGCGACGTGATTTACTTTTCGCAAGCAATACGTTAAAATCGGGGGGGAATCCAGGGTAAAGAAGAGGATGGTCCAACGATGTATAAGTTAATTTTGGCCGATGACGAAGAAGACGTTAGGGAAGGGCTGTTGCGCCTGATCGACTGGGATAGTCTCGGCTATGAGGTTATGGAGACGGCGGAGAACGGCAAGGAAGCTTCCGAGCTGGTGGAGAAGCATGTGCCGGACGTTGTCGTGACGGATATCCAGATGCCGTTCATGAACGGCTTGCAGCTCGCCGAGTGGATTCGCGAGAAATACCCGGCCACCAAAATCATTATCCTAACGGGATACGAGGAATTCGAGTATGCGCAAAAAGCGATTCGCCTAGGGATTGACGAGTATGTATTGAAACCGTTTTCCGCCGGAGAGCTGGCGGATATTTTGCGTAAAGTGAAAGCGCAAATCGACGCCGAAATGGCCGAGAAGGAAAACGTGCAGCTTCTTACCGAGCACTACCGCAAAAATTTGCCGATCCTGCAAAGCCTGTTTTTGTCTTCGCTCGTTTCAAGGCGGCTGCGGGAGGGCGAAATCTGCGAGAAATGCCAGCATTACGATCTGGATTTGCGCGGCGACAGCTACATGGTCTCCGTCATTCGCATCGATTCCGCGGGGATTCGCCGGGACCGCGACGCTGGAGGAAATGGCGAGCCGGGGATTGGGTCCCTTTCCTTAAAAGATACCAACGATAAGCAGCTCCAGCTGTTTGCCGTGCTCAACATTGCCGATGAAATCGTGCAGCGCCATCCGGGAGACCGGGCGTTCATCCATCATGACGAGGTGGTGCTGCTTAGCATCGGGCCATCCGGCGGAGGAGAAGAGGGTTCGGAACGAACGCTGCATTTATTGGAAGAGATCCGATTCAGCGTGGAGCGTTTCCTGAAGCTGACGGTTACGATCGGCGCGGGTCCGGTCGTCTCTCAATTGAGCGAAGTCGTCGGATCGTACGATGAAGCGATCAAGGCCCTGGATTACCGGGTCATCCTCGGCGGCAATAAGGTGATTTGGATCGAAGACGTGGAGACCCGCCAATTCGTGCCGCTTACGATCGACGAACTGAAGGAGAAGGAATTGATCCGCTGCTTGAAGGTCGGCAGCGATCAGGAGCTGGAGAATCTGATGGAGGAGCTGTTTGCCGCTTTGGCCGAGAGCAAGGTGTCCTATCAGGATTTTCAGGTGTATTTGCTGGAAATTTTGACCTCCGTCATCAAAGTGGCGAAGGACATTCACGTTGATCTGGACAAGCTGTTCGGCGAAGGCAGCGGGTTTCTCGGGCAGTTCGCCAAGTTTGCCCATGCCGACGAGGCGAAGGCCTGGTTCATGGACATTTGCATGAAGCTGAAATACTTCATCGCTTCCGACCGCCAATCCAGCTACAATAAGCTGGTGGATGAGGCCAAGGAGTACATCGCCGCCCATTACCGAGACAATGATATATCCATCACGAAGGTATGCCAGCAACTGCATATCAGTGCCGGATATTTCAGCAATATTTTCAAAAAAGAAACGAAAACGACCTTTGTGAACTATTTGATGGGCGTGCGGATGGAAGCGGCCCAGGATTTGCTGACGACCACGGACCTGAAGGCATTTGAAATCGCCGAGCGGGTGGGCTTTGCCGATCCGAACTATTTCAGCTTCTGCTTCCGCAAGAAATTCGGCATTTCGCCCAAAGAGTACCGCGGCGGAGCGAGAAGCTCATGACATTTTGGCAGTCGGTCAAACAGTTCCTGAAGGGATTCCATATTCGCAATATTCAGGTACTTATTTCGGTCTCTTTCATTGCGGTTACCGTGCTTGCGGTCGTGCTGGTCAGCACGATGCTGTATAATCGCTTCTCCCGGGCGGCCGAGGAGAACGCTTATTTGAGCCTGGAGCAAATCGTCGAACAGGTCAACTCCAATCTGGAGCTTTATGTCAGCGGAATGCAGGACGTATTCGATCTCGTAGAGCAAAAAATCGATGCGGTTCCCGACCTTGCCGCCAACCGGCCGTTGGGTGAGCAACTGGACACGGTGTTGAGTACCCGCGAAGACCTGGTCTCGATGGCGTTGTTCACCGAAGAAGGGAAGCTGGTGCGGGGCGTGCCGTCGATTCCGATGCGGCAAAATACGCGGCTTCAGGAGCAGCTCTGGTTCGAGTCGGCCATGGAGAACCCGGACACGCTGCAATTTACGCCGCCGCATATCCAGAACCTGTTCAAATGGCAATACCGCTGGGTCGTTTCGATGAGCAAGACGGTGCACTACAGCGATCAAGGGAAGCGAAAACAGGGCGTGCTGGTCATCGACATCAACTTCCGCACGATCGACGAGCTCAGCCAACGCGTGAGCCTGGGCAAAAAAGGCTATGTGTACATCATCGACGCGGTGGGAAACATCGTTTACCATCCCCAGCAGCAATTGATTTATGCCGGACTGAAATACGAAAATCTGGAGCCGGTGCTGAATTATGCGTACGGGCGTTATTTTGACGAGTCGGACGGGGAGCAGCGCATCATCACGATTCAGACGGTTAAGCCAGCCGGTTGGAAAATCGTCGGGGTCGCTTATGCGGACGAGTTCTTGACGACGAAACAGGAGCTTGGCGATTTCCTTTCGTGGTTTTTGCCCGTCGTGATCGTCATTATCCTGGCTATCAGCATCTATGTGTCCGCCCGCATTTCCCAGCCAATCCGCAAGCTCGAGCGCTCCGTCAAGATGGTGGAACGCGGCGACTTCGGGACGAACGTATTCGTCAGCGGCGCGTATGAAGTGGAGCAGCTGTCCAAGCGGTTCAACCTGATGCTGCGGCGGATCCGCGAGCTGATGGATCAGATTATCCAGGAGCAGGAGGCCAAGCGCAAAAGCGAGCTGAACGTACTGCAGTCGCAAATCAATCCGCATTTCCTCTATAATACGCTCAATTCGGTGACGCGCCTTGCGGAGCTGGGGCGGAACGAAGAAGTCGTGACGACGATCACGTCGCTGTCGCGCTTTTTCCGGATCAGCCTGAGCAAGGGCAACCACATCATCTCCGTTCAGGAGGAACTGGAGCATGTTCGGCATTATCTGATCATTCAGACGATCCGGTTCAAAAATAAGTTCCGCTACGACATCCAGGCCGATGAAGAGGTGCTTGGCTGCCTGACATTAAAGCTGATCCTGCAGCCGCTGGTGGAAAACGCGATTCATCACGGGATCGAAAAATCCGCGGAGGAAGGTTATATTCGCGTCGAAGCCCGTCTTGAGGGGGAGCGTTTAGTATTCCGGATTCGGGACAACGGCATCGGCATGCCACCGGAAACGGTGGAGAAGCTGCTGCTCGGCACGGTGCGCAGCGAAAGCGGCTCCGGCGTTGGCGTCCGCAATGTGCAGGAACGGATCTCCCTGTACTACGGCCAGGGTTACGGGCTGCATTTTGACAGCGAACCGGAGGAAGGAACGACGGTGACGATTACGATGCCGGCCGTGCTGCCGGAGAGTGCACAGAAAGGCGGGATGGGACCGTGAGAAGACCGCGGATAAACGTCAAGTTCCCGCTGCTGCCCCTGCTGCTGGGAGTACTGTTGTCCGCCTGCGGCCAATCGGGCGACATGCAAACCAACGATCACCAAGTCAAGGTGGTGGATATGATCGTGAAGATGGACCGGGGCGACTATTGGGAGACGACTAAATTGGGCGCGGAGGTGGCGGCCAAAGAATATAACGTCAAGCTGAATTTTTTGGCACCCGACAATGAAAACGACGTGGCGGGCCAAATCCAGCTTATGGAAGAGTCGATTGAACGCAGACCGGATGCGATCGTCCTGGCGGCCAGCGATTATGAGGGGCTGGGACAAGTAACCGACCGGACCTCGTATTACGAAATTCCCGTCATTTCCATGGATTCGGAGGTGGCTTCGACCAAAGTGAAGACTTTCGTCGGAACCAACAACTACGAAGCCGGCCAAAAGGCGGCGGAGCGGTTGGTTGAGCTGACCGGCCCGGAAAGCGAAATCGGGATCGTCAATTTCGTGCAGGGCGCCCGCAATGCCGATCAGCGGGAGGAGGGATTCCTGGACTATATCGCCCGTTTTCCCGATGTTCATGTCGTCGATATCCAATATTGCGGCTCGGATGAACAGTTGGCCTACAGCTTGACGGTCGATATGCTAAAGCGGTTTCCGGGCCTTGACGGGATCGTCTCCTTAAGCGCGGAATCTTCGATCGGCGCCGGCCGGGCCGTGGATGAGCTGGGCTACGGCGGCAAGGTCAAGATGATCGCCTTCGACAATCCCCCGGAAATGCTGGAGCTGCTGCAGGAAGACAAGGTGCAGGCGATGGTCGTGCAAAACCCGTTCAATAACGGGTACATGGCGGTGGTGGCCGCGGTGCAGGCCGCGCGCGGCGAGAAGTTGGAGGATCGGATTCCAACGGACACGAAGCTGATCGATTTAAACAATATGTTATGGCCGGAAAACCAGAAGCTGCTGTTCCCGTTCGTGAAATAATTTATCTTGCGGAAAGTGAGCGGTAAATTGCCGCCCCCGGGGTATATTACAAGTATCTTTAAGGCATGGATGCTGTGTGATCTAACTTTAGGGGGGATGGGAATGAAAGAACGCAGTTTGCTCAATACGGGACTGGTGGATACGGTCCGGGTTGCGGACGACGTATGGTGCGTTCGCACGCTGATCGTCAATGCAGTTTTTGTAGGCGATTCCTTCAAGGGAGACTGGGTGCTGGTCGATACCGGGCTTGCCCCCTTTGCTGAGGCGCTAATCAAGGAAGCCGACTCCATATTCGGCCGGCCGCCGGCCTGTGTCGTCTTGACGCATGGCCACTTTGATCATGTGGGGAACGTATCCAAGCTTACGGAGCTGTGGGACGTGCCCGTATATGCCCACGCTTCCGAAATGCCTTACCTTACCGGACAAAGAGATTATCCGGAGGGAGATCCTAGCGTCGGCGGCGGGTTGATGGCGGAGGTAGCCCCGGCTTACCCGCACCGGGCGATCGATCTGCATGATCGGGTCCGTCCGTTGCCGGAGGGTGGCTTGGTCCCGGGTCTGCCCGAATGGCGCTGGATCTTTACGCCGGGGCATAGCCCGGGGCACATCTCGCTATTTCGCGAGCGTGACCGGCTTCTGCTTGCCGGCGATGCTGTTATCACCGTCAAGCAGGAGTCGGCTTTGGCCGTAGTGGCCCAAACCAAAGAGGTGCATGGGCCCCCGATGTATTTTACGCCCGATTGGGTGAAGGCGGGGGAATCGGTCAGAGCATTGGCTGCACTGGAACCGGAGGCAGCGGTGACTGGCCATGGCCAACCTCTGTTCGGCGAGGAGCTGCGGAGCGGCCTGCGCCGGCTGGCCGAACGCTTCGAAGAGCTGGCCGTTCCGGAGCAGGGCAAATACGTTCCGCAAGGCCTGCGTTCCTAGCTTGTGCCAAATGTTGCATATCACAGCAAGTCACTTCGGACTGCTCCGGAGGACTTGCTGTTTTGCTGTGCACGGAAGGTCGAAGAATTGAAAACATTAAAATCTCAAATGTACATCATCAGTATTTTGATAGAAACATCTTAGGATTTTAGATTCGCAACTAGTCGAAAAGGATACATAATGAAAACGTATCCAAGAGGATAACTCATAGAAATACATTTTGTTCAGGAGGTCAAACAAATGAAAAAGATTACGACGGTCATGTTGGCTGCGGCCATGCTGGGAGCAACGATGGTGGGCTGCTCCAATGGCGGAAATAAAGAAAGCGGCGCCGAGGGAGGCTCTACGCCTAGCGTTGGCGTAGCGATTTACAAATTCGACGACACGTTCATGACGGGCGTACGGAACTCGATTGAGAAAAACGCGGAGGGCATCGCGAAAGTAGATATCGTCGACAGCCAGAACTCGCAACCTACGCAAAACGATAAAATCGACTTGTTCTTGACCAAGAAAACCAACGCGTTGATCGTGAACCCGGTTGACCGCACAGCGGCCGGCGTCATTATCGACAAAGCGAAAGCGAAAGATACGGGCGTCGTGTTCTTGAACCGCGAACCGCTGCCGGAAGACATGAAGAAATGGGATAAAGTTTATTATGTAGGCGCGAAAGCCGAAGAATCCGGCACACTCTCCGGACAAATCGTGGTGGATTACTGGAAAGCACATCCCGAAGCTGACAGAAACGGCGACGGCGTACTGCAATACGTTATGCTGAAAGGCGAACCTGGACACCAAGACGCCGAGCTGCGTACGCAATATTCGATCCAAGCGATTGAAGATGCCGGCATCAAGGTTGAAAAAGTAGCGGAAGATACCGCGATGTGGGACCGCGTAAAAGGACAAGAGAAAATGGCCGCTTTCCTGGCCGCTAACGGCGATAAAATCGAAGCCGTTCTTGCAAACAATGATGACATGGCGCTTGGAGCTATCGAAGCTTTGAAAGCCGCCGGTTACTTCACAGGCGATAAATACATGCCGGTTGTTGGCGTAGACGCTACGGCTCCTGCTCTGCAAGCTTTGGAACAAGGCACGATGCTCGGAACCGTTCTGAACGACGCCGAAAACCAAGGCAAAGCGGCAGTAACGCTGGCTTCCTTGCTGGCTAAAGGCGAAGCGGTAAGCAAAGACAACGTTGGTTTCGACATCACCGACAACCAATACGTATGGATTCCTTACCAAAAAGTAACGAAGGAAAACGCTGCGGATTTTAAATAAGACCACGGCAGGCAGGTAAGCAGCAGGACTTCTCATATTCGAAAGGACAAATGGGAGGTTCGATGCCGAAGGGTACGAACCTCCCGGTTTTATAATTGGAAGGAATTACCGGAGGAAACCATGCTGTGCCTCTCTAAAGCGAAAGAAATGATCAGGGGGCGAAAACAATGTCTGAATTTATGCTCGAGATGAAAGGCATCTCCAAGGAATTTCCCGGCGTCAAAGCGCTGGATGGCGTTACGTTGCAAGTCAGACCCGGTACCGTGCATGCGCTGATGGGCGAAAACGGGGCGGGGAAATCAACGCTGATGAAATGTCTGTTCGGCATTTATAAGCCGGACGGCGGCGAAATTTATCTGAATGGTCAAAAAGCGGAAATCAACAATTCCAGCGATGCGCTAAAGCTCGGGGTTTCGATGATTCACCAGGAGCTGCATCCGGTGCCTTTCCGCAATGTCATGGAAAATATATGGCTCGGTCGTTTCCCGCGCATCGGATGGGGTCCTTTCCAATTCATCGACCACAAGAAGATGTACAAGGATACGGAAGAGCTGTTTAAACAGTTAGATATCGATTTGAAACCGGAAACGATCGTCGGGAAGCTGTCCGTTTCGAAGATCCAGTCGATCGAAATCGCCAAAGCGGTTTCGTTCAACTCGCAAATCATCGTCATGGACGAACCCACCTCTTCCTTGACCAGCGTCGAGGTCGAGCATTTGTTCCGCATCATAAACGACTTGAAGAAACGCGGCGTGTCGATCATTTATATCTCGCACAAAATGGAGGAAATCCTGCGGATTTCCGACGATGTGACGATCATGCGCGACGGCAAAAAAATCGGCACCTGGCCGGCGTCGGAAATGACCACCGACCTGATTATATCCAAAATGGTCGGGCGCGATTTGACGCAGCGGTTTCCGGACCGCCACAACGTGCCGAACGGCGTCATAATGAAGGTAGAGCAATTGACGTCCAGCAATCCGAAATCGTTCAAGGACGTTTCCTTCGAGCTGCGCAAAGGGGAAATTCTCGGCGTAGGCGGTCTAGTCGGGGCGCAGCGGACCGAATTGATCGAGGCGCTGTTCGGGATCCGCGATATCCAATCGGGAAGCATTTCGATTAATGGGAAGAAGGTCAATATCCGCAGTGCCGGAGACGCGAAAAAGTTCGGACTTGCCCTGTTGACGGAGGAACGCCGTACAACCGGTATTTTCCCGGTATTGTCCGTGCATGAAAATGCGGCGATCGCAAACATGGAGCGTTATGTATCGCCGATTGGTTTGCTGAATGAACGCAAGAAGAAAACCGAGGTCAACCAAATGGTCGAAAAGCTGCGGACCAAAACTCCGTCGCCGAAGACGCTGATCATGAACCTTTCGGGCGGGAACCAGCAGAAGGTTCTCCTGGCCCGTTGGCTGCTGACCGAACCGGATATTTTGCTGCTGGACGAACCGACGCGGGGGATCGACGTCGGGGCGAAATACGAAATTTACTCCATTATTGCGGATTTGGCACAGCAAGGCAAAAGCATCATCATGATTTCATCCGAGATGCCTGAACTGCTTGGGATGTCCGACCGTGTCATGGTAATGTCCGAAGGCCGTCTTACAGGGATTGTGGATGGAGACAAGGCTACGGAAGAAGAAGTTATGCGTTTGGCTGCCCAGCATTAAAGGCTAGAGAAGGAGGAGAAAATCATGAATACAAAAAAATTACAAAGCTTCGTAACCGAAAATGCCATTTATATCGTTTTGGCAGTGCTCGTGATCGGCATTGCCGTTTATGATCCCAACTTTATCGGGTTGAATACACTGCGCGACATTTTGATCCAATCGTCCACCCGGGTGATCATCGCCCTCGGGGTCGCTTTTATTCTGATCACGGGCGGTACCGACTTGTCCGCCGGCCGGATGGTCGGTCTGACGGCGGTCATTTCCGCTTCGATGCTGCAGGTTGAAGATTATCCGCGGCGATTCTTCCCGGATTTGCCGCAGCTTCCGGTGGTCGTTCCGATTCTGATCGCGATCGTCGTCGGTTTGATTTTCGGATTGATCAACGGCGTGATCGTCTCCAAGTTTAAGGTTCCGCCATTCATCGCGACGTTGGGTACGATGGTCGCGATTTACGGGATCAACTCACTGTATTTTGATACCGAGCCTAACCAATCCCAGCCGATCGGTGGTTTGCGTGACGACTTTACGACGCTGGGTTCGGGAAGCTTGTTCGGAACCGGGGATTTCTCCATACCTTACATCGTCATCATCGCCATCGTGGTCTGCTTTATCGTTTGGGTGATGTTCAACAAAACGCGGCTCGGCAAAAATATGTACGCCATCGGCGGCAACGAGCAAGCGGCCAAAGTATCCGGGATCAACGTATCCAAATACCTGATCCTGATCTATTCGATCGCAGGTGCCCTTTACGGTTTGGCGGGCGTGCTTGAAGCAGCCAGAACCGGCGGCGCAACGAATAACTACGGCAACATGTACGAGCTTGACGCCATCGCGGCGTGCGTCGTCGGCGGCGTTTCGACGACCGGCGGCATCGGTACCGTACCGGGCGTTATGGCCGGCGTACTGATCTTTACGGTTATCAACTATGGCCTGACCTTCGTAGGCGTAGGGCCTTACTGGCAGCAAATTATCAAAGGCGCCATTATCGTCGCTGCCGTAGCGTTCGACATGCGCAAATACGCAAGCAAAAAGTAAACGCACGGGTTTCCGGAGAGGGCAGCGAAAACGCTGTCCTCTTTCCATTTTTTAGTCAAGCGCCTACTCGGAAAATATGTTAAAATGTGACAAGAAACGAGTGTCTTGAAATCAGCTGAGGAGGAGCTATTCATCATGAAGAAATGGAGAAACAAAATTGTATCGGCGGGGTTGTTCATCACGGTGCTTTTCGCGTCTTTGACGGCGGCCCAGGGTGACGCCATCGGCGCGGGAAAGGCTCAGGCGGCAGCGGCCGACAAGAGCAAGGCGCTGGCGGTGGTCTATGCGAGAATTCAGACGCAAAACGCGGCCAATGTGGTTGCGCTCGTCAACAAGGAGCGGAACGCAGCCGGGTTGAAGCCGCTGATGGTGCATACCAATTTGTCGAAAATGGCCAAGACGAAAGCGGTCGACATGTTCACTAACCGTTATTTTAGCCATACTTCGCCGAAATTCGGTTCTCCTTTCGATATGATGGATTCGTCCAATATCACGTACCTCTATGCCGGGGAAAATATCGGCAAAGGCCAGCGTTCCGCGGAGCAAGTGGTCAAGGAATGGATGGACAGCCCCGGACATAAAGCGAATATCCTCAATCCGAAATACAAACTGATTGGCGTAGGCTATTACAACGGCTATTGGGTGCAGGAGTTTATCGGGAAGTGAGGAGCCCGGCAAATCTGCGAAACGCGATTCGCCGGGCTGCTTGTGTCTTTTAGCCGAATCAACGGAAGCGAATAACGACCTCGGGCCGCTGTTGTCCGCTGCTTGTCTGAATGATTAGACGGAAGGATGACAAGCTGCTCCCAAAGGCGGACGTAAACTCCCTCCGGTTCGTTACTCGCTTTCCTGCAGCAAGGAAAGGCTGGAAGCTGGACGCTCGCTCCTTAGCCGCGAGCAGAGAATAGAAGCAGCCCGGCAAATCTGTGGAACATGATTTGCCAGGCTGCTTTGTTATTCTAGCTGCTGAAGCCGGAAGCATAAGTGTTAGAGAAGTTGAACAGAGCAAAAAAAGGCCAGAGGGTGAAATGATTCTGAAGAAACGACAGTGTTCGCCTTTGTGAGAGGATTTCTACTGCTTCTGAATTAAGTTCTATCAAAGAAATCCACGAACAACAGCGATCGAAAGAACATTTCACACGGCGGCCCGCTATTGCTCTACACCACTGTTCAACTTAAGCCATACAATTTTTGAAACCTCCTGCACTCTATAGCGTAAACATAAGCATAATCTGAATTTTCAATCGGGAGGAAAAAAACAATGTCTATTTTTAAAAGATTGCGCGATTTGACGATGTCCAATATTAACGCTTTGATCGACAAAGCGGAGGATCCAATTAAATTGACGGACCAGTATATCCGGGACATGCAGGAAGACCTGGAAGACGCCGAAAAAGCGGTAGCCGCCCAAATTGCTATCGAGAAACGTTTTAAAGGCCTTTACGAAGAGCAAGAGGCGCTCGTCGAGAAACGCACCCAACAAGCTCATACGGCTGCCCAAGCCCAAAACGTCGAATTGGCCCGCCGCGCCCTGGAAGAGAAGAAAGCGGCCGAAGCCAAAATGGCGGAGTACAAAGCCAGCTACGATCAGAACAAAACGTCTGCGGACAATCTGCGCGCCAAGCTCGAGGAGATGCGCAAGCAGCTGACGGAAATGAAAAACAAGCGCGAAACGCTCGTAGCCCGCTACAATGCTGCCAAAGCGCAAAACGAAATCAACAAGGCGATGACCGGCTTCGGATCCGATACGGCAGCGAGCGGCCTGAAACGGATGGAAGAAAAAATGCTGCAAATGGAAGCGCAAGCCGAAGCCAGCAACGAAATGACCTCGAAGGGCAAGTCCTTGGACGACGAATTCGAAAACCTGAACAAGGATGCCGCGGTAGAAGCGGAGTTGGCCGAATTGATGAAGCAATACGAAGATAAAAAATGAGCGATTTCGATCTCAAAAGCGAGGCTTGACCTAACATGAGCGTATGGAAAAGAATCGGCAACCTGTTTGCCAAACCGGAACCGCCGTTGGCGGAAAAAAGCATGCTTGCGCTTGCGCCGGGAGACATCTGCGAGGTGTCGCTCGTCTCCTACGAGGTGACCGGACGGGTAAACAACCGCGGCCGCAACGCGGTCGTGTTGACCTTGCAGGACGGCAGCCGGATCAGCTACCTGCTGATCGAGGAACGGGAGACGCTGCAGTACCAGCAATACACGCCGATCGACGGGCGGCTTGACGATCCCAGCGAAGTGCCCGCCCAAATGGAGCTCGACGGCACCCATTATTTCCTGGAGGAAGAGTATGGCGGTTACGTGGCCGTAGTAGGAAGGACTCCTTTTATGCAGGGCGGGGAGCAGCATGTGTGGCAGTACCAGTCGGATGACGGGAAGTTGCTGCGCATCGAGTGGCAGAACGGACGGTTTATGCTGTATGAAGGCGTCAAGGTCATACCGGCGGATGTGAAGGTGATCCGCGCCAGCTAGGCACGGCATTGCGTCGATAAGGAATAAGGCGAAAGCGCGAGAAGCGAGGTCGTTTCGGCCTCAACGCTCGCGCTTTTTCTGCCGCAAATAAAACACCCCCCAGCTGCCATAGCAGTGGAGGATGTAGTTGATGGGTTATGCAGGGGTCGAACCTGCGACCTGCCGATTAAGAGTCGGCTGCTCTACCAGCTAAGCTAATAACCCATGATATTATTTTTTTGGAACAGAAAATATTATAACTCTGATACTTTCAAAAAGCTAGTCCTTTTGTGAAGAAAATTTGCATCTCAGAACGAGAAGTTTTATGTTATTTACATAAGTTGGAGACTTTATATAAGGGGACTATGACGGAACAGGGGGAAGGATAGCGATGAATTCGACGTCCCGGATATGGAGGTTGGCGGGGATTTTGTCCTCGTTGGCCACATTGCTGCTGCTGATCGGCTTCGGTTATGCCGTCGTTGATATAACTAATCCATCGGTTACGGCCGGAAAACTAATGGTTCCTTCATCTCCGGCGGGCCAACCCGTCAAGGCGGGAGCCTGGGACGTCACCGCCATCGGCGATTCCCTGGCCAAAGGTACCGGGGACGATAGCGGCAGCGGCTTTGCAAGAAGGACCGTGGATCTGCTCGGCAAGCAAGGCTCGGCTTCCAAGCTGGTCAATAACCTTGGCATCAACGGACTGACGACAGAGAGGCTGCTGCCGCTTCTGGGCGACCCGGGCGTAAAATATGCGCTTCAGCAAGCCGGCATTATCGTATTGTCCATCGGGGGCAACGATTTGTTCGACGGAACGGAAGAATTGACTGCAGGGGAGCACGTGCCTTCCCAAGCGGAAATCGAAGCGGCGATCACCGCAAGCGCGGCTGATTTCCAACAGATCGTCACTCAACTTAAGAAAATCAACCCGCAAGCGCTGCTGGTTTACGTCAGCTTGTACAATCCGTTCAGCGACCTGGAAGGCATGCGGGAAATCGGCAACGATGCGGTTGCGCGGTGGAACGCGATGGCGATGAAGGCCATGGGAGAATACGAGGGTACGCTGGTCGTTCCGACGTTCGATCTCTTTACGCAGAACTACGCCCGTTATTTGTCAGGGGATCATTTCCACCCTAACGGGGAAGGCTACCAGGCCATCGCCGAACGCATCGTGCAGGGCATAGCGCGCCAATAATTGCGCTTTATCGAAGAAACCATAAGGGGTGGAACGGACCATGGCAATTCAGGAGTCGGCTGCGGCGGTTGGGCGGGAAACGGTCCTGTCGGTACAGGGCCTCAAGAAGAGAATCGGACGGAAATGGATCGTGCATGAAGTGAGCTTCGAGGTGAACGCCGGGGAAATTTTCGGCTTTCTTGGGCCTAACGGAGCCGGGAAAACCACGACGATCCGCATGTTGGTCGATCTGATCCGCCCGACGGCCGGCAAGGTGGCGATTTGCGGATACGACGTACGACGGGAGCCGGAGAAGGCGCTGCGTTACGTCGGTTCCATCGTCGAGAATCCGGAGGTCTATACCTACTTGACCGGTTGGGAGAACCTAGAGCATTTTGCCCGCATGATTCCGGGAGTAGACGCAGGACGGATCGCTGAGGTTGTCAGAACGGTCGGTTTGGAGGGCCGGATCGGCGACAAGGTGAAAACCTATTCGCTTGGGATGCGCCAGCGGCTGGGAATCGCGCAAGCTCTCTTGGGGCGTCCGAAGCTGTTGATCCTGGATGAACCGACGAACGGGCTGGATCCGAAGGGCATCAAAGAAATGCGCGGCTTTATCCGCCGTCTGGCCGAAGAGGGCATGGCCGTTTTCGTCTCGAGCCATTTGCTGAGCGAAATCCAGCTGCTATGCGACCGGGTGGCGATTATCGGGCGCGGGCGCGTGCTGGCGGTGGGCAAGGTCGACGAGCTGATCAAGGACAGCTCCAATTATGTCGTCTGGGAGCTGGAGCCTCGGGAGCGGGGGGAAAGGCTGCTCCGTTCAGCCTTCGGGGTTAGCATCGTGAAGGAAGCGGAGAACGTGCTGGACGATACGATCATGGCGGGCATCGGAGGCCATGCCGTCGTCACGCAGATGCCGCCTGATCTGATCGACGGGTTGATTCCGCAACTGGTCAAGGAGGGGGTTCGGGTTGGCGCCGTGCAGAAGGTAAATCCGACGCTGGAACAGCTGTTTTTGGAGATGACGGAAGGTGAGAGCATTGAATAACATTCTTCCTTTAGTAAAAAATGAAACGATCAAGATGATCAAGAAGAAGCGGTTTTATGTCATCCTGCTCGTCCTGCTCGTTCTAGTTCCGATGTTCGCCTACGCACAGCTGCGGCAAGCCGAGGATAAACGGGAGAAGTTCGGCACCGACTGGCGCCGTGAAGTGCAGCAAGCGATCACGGATAACCAAAACTCGCTGGGCAGCGATCGGGTGCCGGAGGAGTGGAAGAAATACCGCCAAATTTATATTCAGCAAATGAAATATTATTTGGAGCATGACGTAAACCCGAAGGAACCGGGCGGCGTTTCCTTTACCCGGGAATTTCTGGACAACGCGGCTACGCTGTTCATTCCGCTGCTGATCATGGGCGTGGGTTCGGATATCGTCTCCTCGGAGCGGACGAGCGGGACGGTGAAGATGCTGTTGACCCGGCCGGTGCGACGATGGAAGATCCTGCTCAGCAAGCTGATCACCTTGCTGATGTTCGTCTCGCTGATCATCGTGTCGACCTGTTTGATCTGTTACCTGATCTCGGGGTTGTTTTTCGGATACAGCGGACTGAATCTGCCGGTATTTACGGGCTTTCAGCTCCACGGGTCCGAAGTGGACGTGTCGGGGGTACACGCGGTTCCGCAGTGGCAGTACATTTTCATGCAGGCCGGGTTAATCTGGTTCGTCAGCGCCGTCGTGGCTTGCCTGGCGTTTATGGTGTCCGTCTTGGTACGGAGTACGTCCGCGAGCATCGTCATCATGATGGCCGCGCTGATCGCCGGCAATATCCTGACCAATATGGCCGCCTCATGGACGAGCGCCAAATATTTGTTTATGGTCAATCTCGGCTTGACGAATTATTTGGCGGGTACGCCGGCGCCCATCGAGGGGATGACGCTTGGATTTTCACTCCTTGTACTCGCCGTGTGGGGGGCTTGTTCCCTCGTTGTTTCATTCCTTGTCTTTACGAAACAGGATATATTGAATTAAAATGGACGAAGGCAACAAAACATCTGTTCGACTACATAAAGAAATTAAAGGGGGAGCATGAATGGCCGAACAAATCGATTTGTTCGAGGACGTCCCCGGCACGAGTTCGGGAAATTCGTCTTCGGGATACGACGCGGACGACATTCAAGTGCTCGAAGGGCTTGTCGCGGTACGCAAACGGCCAGGTATGTACATCGGCAGTACGAGCTCGTCGGGACTTCATCATTTGGTATGGGAGATCGTAGATAACGCCGTCGACGAGCATCTGGCAAAGTTTTGCTCCAAAATCGACATTACGCTAAACAAGGACGGTTCGGTGACCGTCATCGACAACGGCCGGGGGATTCCGACCGGCATGCACAAAACCGGCGTTCCGACGCCGCAGGTCGTTTATACGATTCTGCACGCCGGAGGTAAATTCGGCGGTGCGGGCTACAAGAAATCCGGCGGCTTGCACGGCGTTGGCGCCTCGGTCACGAACGCGTTGTCCGAATGGCTGGAGGTGCACATTTACCGGGACGGAAAAATTCACCGGATGCGTTTTGAATATTGGGTCGACGATCAAGGCGTCGAACATGTCGGCGAACCGGTTACCGGACTGGAGATCATCGGCAACACGAACAAAACAGGCACCAAGGTGACGTTTAAGCCGGATATTCGCGTGTTTACGGCCGGCATCGGACTGAACTACGATACGCTCGCGGAACGTTTGCAGGAGATCGCTTTTCTGAATTCGGGCCTGAAGGTGACCTTGAAGGATGAGCGGTCCGACCGTTCCGACGAGTTTTTTTACGAGGGCGGGGCCAGCCAGTTCGTGCAGTTCCTGAACGACGGCAAAGACGTGCTGCATGACGTCGTGCATTTCTATGCCGAACGGGACGATATCGAAGTAGAGGTAGCGCTCCAGTATAACGCGGGGTATACCGAAACGCTCGCATCGTTCGTCAACTCGATCCCGACTCGGGGCGGGGGAACGCATGAAACCGGATTCAAAACGGCATATACCCGGGTCATGAACGAATACGCCCGCAAAAATAACCTGATCAAAGAGAAGGATAAAAATCTCGAGGGCAACGATTTGCGCGAAGGCATGATGGCCGTGATCAGCGTGAAGATGTCCGAGGTCGAGTTCGTCGGGCAGACGAAAGACCAGCTTGGCAGCGCGTCGGCGCGCAGCACCGTGGATGCGGTGGTCAGCGAGAAGATGGCGATCTTCCTTGAAGAGAACCCGCAAGTCGCGCAAACGCTGCTTAAGAAGGCGGTACAAGCCTCCAAGGCGCGCGAAGCGGCCCGTAAAGCCCGCGATGAAATGCGTACGGGCAAGAAGCGGAGCGAAAGCTCGAACCTTGGCGGCAAGCTGACGCCGGCGCAATCCAAGGATTTTACGCGTACCGAACTGTTTATCGTCGAAGGCGATTCCGCCGGCGGATCGGCCAAGCAGGGGCGCGATTCGAAAATTCAGGCGATCCTTCCGCTGAAGGGCAAGCCGATGAATCCGGAGAAGGCGAAGCTCGCCGACATTTTGAAAAACGACGAATATCGGGCGATCATCTCGGCGATCGGCGCAGGCATCGGTCCGGAATTTGCCGTGGAAGACAGCAATTTTTCCAAAATCATCATCATGACCGACGCCGATACGGACGGCGCGCATATCCAGGTGCTGCTGCTGACGTTCTTTTACCGTTATATGAAGCCATTGATCGACGCGGGCCGGGTGTATATCGCCCAGCCGCCTTTGTACAAAATTACGCGCCGCTCCGGCAAGCTGGAAACGATCCGATATGCCTGGAGCGACGAGCAGCTGCAAAACTACCTGAAGGAATTCGGCAAAAATTTCGAGCTGCAGCGTTATAAAGGATTGGGGGAAATGAATCCCGAGCAGCTGTGGGAAACGACGATGAATCCGGAAACGCGGACCATGCTGCAGGTGCAGATCGAAGACGCCGCCAAAGCGGAGCGCCGCGTATCTACGCTGATGGGGGACAAGGTCGATCCGCGGAAGCGCTGGATCGTGGAAAACGTGGATTTCACGGAGTTTGAGGAATAGAAGGTGAATTGATGTGAGCATGCTGGAAAACTTTTTGCCGGCGTTTCTGGAAGAGGTTGTGGGCGACCGCTTTGGCCGGTATTCCAAATACATTATTCAGGACCGGGCGATACCCGACGTTCGCGACGGCCTGAAGCCCGTGCAGCGGCGGATATTGTACGCCATGTACGATTCCGGCAACACACCGGACAAGCCTTACCGCAAATCGGCCAAAACGGTCGGGGACGTGATGGGGAACTATCATCCGCACGGGGACTCTTCGATCTACGAAGGCATGGTGCGGATGGCACAGCCGTGGAAGATGGGCCATGTACTGGTCGACGGCCACGGCAACTGGGGTTCGCAGGACGATGATCCCGCTGCGGCCATGCGTTACACGGAAGCCCGTTTGTCTCCGATCGCCATGGAGCTGCTGCGGGATATCGAGAAACGTACGGTGCCGTTCAAGGATAACTTCGACAATACGGCGAAGGAACCGGTCGTCTTGCCGGCACGGTTTCCCAACCTGCTGGTCAACGGGGTCAGCGGGATTTCGGCGGGTTTTGCGACGGAAATTCCCCCGCATAACCTGCGCGAGGTGATCGATGCCTGCATCGCCATGATGGAGAAGCCGGAGATGACGCTGGAGGAGATCCGCTTGTTCGTCAAAGGTCCGGATTTTCCGACGGGCGGCATCATCATGGGCGAAGAGGGGATCCAGGAAGCGTATCAATCCGGGAAAGGCCGGATCTATCTGCGTTCCAAAACAGAGATCGAAACGCTCCGCGGCGGCAAGCAGCAGATCGTCATTACGGAAATACCTTACCAGGTGGTCAAATCCCGGCTCGTGACGGCGATGGAAAACATCCGGCTGGAGAAAAAAGTGGACGGGATCGCCGAGGTCCGCGACGAGAGTGGCCGGAACGGGCTGCGCATCGTCGTCGAACTGAAGAAGGACGCAGACGCGCAGGGGATTCTGGCCTATCTGCTGAAGAAGACCGATCTTCAGGTCACCTACAATTTCAACATGGTGGCTATCGTCAACAAGGCTCCGCGCCAGCTGGGCTTAAAAGCGATGCTCGACGCGTACATCGCCCATCAGCGCGAGGTCGTCACATTCCGGACGCAATATGAGCTGGAGAAGCTGGAGGATCGCGCGCACGTCTTGGAGGGGCTCGTCAAAGCGCTGAACATTTTGGACGAAGTCATCGCCGCGATCAAAGCCTCCAAAAACCGCCAGGACGCCCAGAACAACCTGCAATGGATGTTTGGCTTCACCGAACGCCAGGCGGACGCGATTTTGACCTTGCAGCTATATCGCTTGACCAATCTCGAAATTACGACGCTGCAAAAAGAGCTGGAGGAAATCCAGAAGAAAATCACCGTGCTGCGAGGCATTCTGGAGAGCGACAAGAAGCTGATCGCCCTCATCAAAAAAGAGCTGCTGGAAATCCGCGAGAAGTACGGGATCGACCGGCGTTCAGTCATCCAGGACGAAGTGGAGGAGCTGAAGGTGAACCTGGAGGTGCTGGTCGCGCAGGAGGACGTCCTGGTGACGATTTCGCACGAAGGGTATATCAAACGCACCAGCATGCTGTCCTTTACCCGCTCCGGCGGGGAGCGGGACGGCTCCGGAGTCAAAGAAGGCGACTACATCAAGCATTTGTTTGAGCTCGACACGCTGCGGAACCTGCTGATATTTACGCAGCGGGGACAATATTTTCTGCTGCCGGTTCACCAAATTCCCGAATTCAAATGGAAGGACAACGGGACGGCGATGGTTAACGTCATCCCGCTGGCGAAGGAGGACCGCATCGTCAGCGTCGTGCCGCTGAAGAGCTTCGAGGAAGACCCGGAGCTGAGTTTGGTATTCGTCACGAAGCATGGCCAGGTGAAGCGGACCGAACTGAAAGAATACGAAACGAAGCGCGGCGGCGCGGTGGCCGCTTGTAAAGTCGGGGATAACGATGAAGTGTTGAGCGTTACCGTCAGCCGCAACCGGCAGGAGATTCTGCTGCTGACGAAGCAAGGAATGGCGATCCGGTTTGCCGAAACGGAAGTGAACCCGATGGGCCGCGTGTCCGCCGGGGTCCGGGGGATCAACCTGAAGGACGGCGATGAGGTCGTATCTGCCCTTTGGGTGGAAGGCGAGGAAGGCGAAGTCCTCGTCGTGTCCGATCTGGGGTACGGCAAGCGCAGCCTGCTGCTGGACTATCCGGTCCAAAGCCGGGGCGGCAAAGGCGTGCAGACGTTCGAATTCAAGGAAGGCAAACGCGTCAAGCCGAACGGCAGCCGCCTGGCTGGCGGGATCCACTGCAAAGAGCCGATCACGCTGGAAGCGGTGACTAAGGAAGGGCGGGTGCACAGCTTCACTACCGAGGATGCGCCGCTTGCCGACCGGAAATCGATCGGCAAGGCGTTGGCGGCCGTGGACAAAAATGACGAGATTGTCGATCTCTTCGTCAAAGAATAACCGTAAGAGGATTAACTCCGCGAAAGGCGCGTTTCATGCTTTTCACGGAGTTTTATTTTTAGGAGAGGGTAAGACAATTTAGAATTGTGGATGATTTGTTAGGTTCCGCAACCGAATTCCTTTGACTTTTCGAATATCATGTAGTACAAATTAGTTAAGCGCTTAATTATTTGATATGGGTTGAGGTGTCCGTTGGATGGAAAAACTGCAGGATTACGTATTGGATCAACCGCTGCATACTCGAGTTTTCTTCTCGCTGGTTGAAGCGACGGCAAGGCTCGTGGACGTTTCGGAGAAATATTGGCAATCCAAAGGACAAAACGGCGCCAGAATCCGCATCCTGGTCGAAATCATGAAAGAAGGGGGCAGCCTGCTTCCTTCCTTGCTGGCTCAGCGAATCGGCGTCACGAAAGCCAATGTCAGCTTGCTGTTGGTACCTTTGGAAAAGGACGGTTTGGTTCGGCGGGACGGCCATCCTACCGATGGACGAAAAACGGTGATCACCATCACGAGCGAAGGCCAATCGTTCCTGCTGCATCATTTGCCGGGAAACCGCAGCTCCATTGCCGAAAAGCTGCAGGTTCTTTCGGATGAGGAACTGGAACAACTGGCACTCCTGCTCAATAAACTAAAAAACCAGGGATAGCTTTTTCTTTAAATGGTTAAGCGCTTAACTAAATGGGGTGGAGGTTCATATGTCTATTGCGATAACCGGTGCGACCGGGAAGTGGCGCTTTAACACCGTTACGCGGGAGGACCTCGCTAAAGGTATCTCATCCGTATTGAACAGCACGGATAAGAGCCATGAGCATAAAACCTACGAACTGACGGCCCCCGGGTCCTGGGCTTTTCCTGATTTGGCATCGGCATTGTCCGATTTGGCGGGAAAAACCGTCGTCCATCGCGAAGATCCGCAGATCCAGGATTGGATTTACGGTTACCTTGCCAAGATGAATACATCATCGATCTCGGCGGACCTGGAAACGCTGATCGGCGGCCCCGCGTCTTCCTTGAAAGAAAGCATATTGTCTTTGATTTCGCCAAAGTGAAAACTTCGGGCCTACTCGGTCAAATGCCGGATAAAGGCTTGAAGCGCGGCATCCATAAACGCATTGCTGCGGTAGACCAGGCCTACGTTTTTGCGAGGGGCCGGTTCCGCCAGTGGAATGACGGCGAGATCGCCGTCCCGGCCGCTGCCGATCAGGGTCTTGGCATAGGAGCCCGGCAAGATCGTGCCGCCGACGTGATGGCGGACCATTCGAACCTGCGATTCCATGGTGGAGAGCTCCATGACGGGCGCAAGCGAGATGCCGCGGTCGGCGCAAGCCGCATCGAACAGCTGGC
This sequence comes from Paenibacillus macerans, assembly GCF_050565405.1. Taxonomy (GTDB): domain Bacteria; phylum Bacillota; class Bacilli; order Paenibacillales; family Paenibacillaceae; genus Fontibacillus; species Fontibacillus macerans_B. The sequence goes on from NZ_JBNYYG010000046.1 coordinate 23,493, forward strand.
GCACGAAAAACTTCGGCGGGAACAGAACCAGCGGCAGCCCGGCAAGCTGTTTCAGTTCCACCTCGGGGCGATCCGCGAAAGGGTGCTCGCCGGAGATCACCAGCACCAGCTCTTCGTCGAACAGGGGCCGGCTGATGATCTGCTCGTCCTGAAGCGGCAAAAACACGACGCCAAGATCGAGCTGATTGCCGAGCAGTCCCGCGTGGGTTTCTTCGGTCGCGAGCTCGATCACGGTCAACTCGATGCCGGGGTATTGCCGGTGAAACGAAATGAGCTTGCTTTCCAGCAGGTGGTTGCCGGAGCAGCCGATCCGCAAGCATCCGCGCTGCATGCCGTTGAGCTGACCGATCTCAAGCCGGGCTTGTTCAAGCTCGTAGACGACCCGGCGGGCATGTTCGAGCAGAATATGTCCCGCCTGGGTCAAATAATTCTTCTTTCCGATGCGCCGAAACAAGGGCGTGTTCAATTCCTGCTCCAGCAGCCGGATTTGATGGCTGAGCGTAGGCTGGGAAATGCCTAGGCGGTCTGCGGCTTTGGTGAAATGCAATTCTTCGCCGACGGCGATGAAATATTCCAGTAACCGATGCTCCATCACGGGCTCCTTTTAATAATCATAGTTTTTGTCAATGATTATAATTGAAATTATACTATTGATCAATGATTGCGGAATCGGTATAGTTAAGGCAATCAAACTCGGAATACAAGAGGAGACGAAAGAAATGGGACAATGCGCGATCACGCTTGCGGCACATCGCAAGTCGAAGCCTGACGCTGGCGGGCTCGGCTTCGGGAAATATTTTACGGATCATATGCTGCTGATGGATTATACGGAGGGCCAAGGGTGGCACCACATGCGGATCGTGCCTTACGGGCCGCTCGCGCTGGATCCCTCGGCGATGGTGTTTCACTACGGCCAGGAGGTTTTTGAGGGAATGAAAGCCTACCGTACGCCGCAGGGAGAGGTCGTGTTGTTCCGGCCCGACATGAATTTGCGGCGGTTGAACGAATCCTGTGCCAGAATCAGCATTCCGGAGGTCGATCCGCAGGAGGTATTGGAAGGAATCAGCCGGCTGATCAAGCTGGAGGAGGATTGGATACCCGAAGGCGAAGGCAATTCGCTGTATATCCGGCCCTTCATCATCGCCACGGAGGCCGGACTAGGGGTTCGGGCGGCCCGGGAATATCAGCTGATCGTCATTTTGTCGCCGGTCGGGGCGTATTATCCGGAAGGCATTCATCCGGTGCGCATTTACGTGGAGGACCGGTACGTACGGGCCGTGCGCGGGGGCACCGGCGAGGCGAAAACCTCGGGCAATTACGCCTCCGGGATCAAAGCCCAGGAGGACGCCAAGCAGTTCGGATTTTCGCAGGTGATGTGGCTGGACGGCATCGAAAACAAATATATCGAGGAAGTCGGCAGCATGAACGTGTTTTTTAAAGTCGGCGGGGAAGTGGTCACGCCCGAGTTAAACGGCAGTATCCTGGCTGGGGTAACTCGCGATTCGGTTATCCGCTTGCTGCGCGAATGGGGAATTCCGGTCAAGGAACGCCGCGTTTCGATCGAGGAGCTGTATGAGGCTAGCCGGGACGGCAAGCTGGAGGAGGCGTTCGGCACCGGGACCGCAGCGGTCATTTCCCCTATCGGGATGATGCAATGGGAAGGCCGCGACATCGAAATTTCCGGAGGCAAGACCGGCGAGTTATCCGGAAAAATATACGAAATCCTCACAGGCATCCAGCGCGGAGGCGAGGCAGATCCTTTCGGTTGGCGCTATACGGTACAATAAACCGAAATAAATGGCATATCTGTGGCGGTCCGCCTGACTGCGACTTCGAGGTCGCGCCAGGAGCATCGCCTTTTTGCGTTTCGGCAGATTTTGCGAATAACCGCCAGATTATTAGCATGGACCAGCAGGAATTCGCAGAGAGCGCAGCGAATTACAGTAGATGGTCATGTTAGGCTGGGAGGGATAGGATTGCATACCGCTGAATTTGCCAGATTGCTGGAACTCATCGTCAAAGATTATCAGGCCCATATGGAAGAGGAACTGGCACCAACGTTGACTACATCACAGTTGACCGTTCTGGAGCTGCTGGAGCAGCAGGGCAATCTGAAGCCGTCCGATTTGATCCCTTTTCTCTCCACGACGCCGGCGGCGGTAACGATGCTGCTGGACCGAATGGAACGGGGGGAGCTGATCCGGCGCGACCGGGATGAGAACGACCGCCGCAACGTCTGGGTGTCGATTACCGATAAAGGACAAACCGAGGTACAGCGCGGAGTTGCCGTTAGAAACGCCTACTTGAGCGGCGTGCTCGACCGCATTTCGACGCATAATCAACAATTGCTGGTCTACTTGATGGGGAAGATCTCCGGCACGAAATAAGCGGCAAAGGAATAGAGGCGGGAAGCTTGGGTCAATGAATGATCCTCCCAAGCTTCCCGCCTCCTTGTTTCCAAATGGACATCTCGTTGGTTAATGCGGATAAGAACCCGTCAGAATCCGTGCTCTCCGCCTCGCAGCATCGCTGCCAGCTTGGCAAATATGGCCTCATCCCACAGGCTCCATGGATGCCGGCGCGGCGGGAGGGAGACCAAATCGACCGGCGTTTGGGTCACCGGATGCGGGAATCCGACGTACAGCGACCAGAGGGCGATTTGCTGACCCGGCTTGTTCACCGCCGCGCCGTATTTCTGGTCGCCGTACAGCGGACAACCGATCCGGTTCATCTGCACGCGGATCTGATGCGGCCTGCCGGTGTGCAGTTCGACCTGTACCAGGCTAAGCCCTTCCTCCGCCGAGGTGCCCAGCACTTTATAGTCGAGCCGGGCTTCCTTGCCGCCCGGCGTCCCTGCGGGAACGACGGACACCGTATTGGTGCGTTCGTCCTTAAGCAGCGTATGGTTCAACCTGCCTTGGCGCTGCGCAGGCGTTCCGTGAACGACGGCCACGTACGTCTTGCTGAAGTTGCGGCTGCGCACCGCTTCCGCCAGGCGCGAGGCGGCTTTGGACGTCTTGGCGAAGATCATGGCGCCGCCTACCGGCCGGTCAAGCCGGTGCACCAGGCCAAGGTACACGTTGCCGGGCTTCCGGTAACGCTCCTTGAGGTCCGCCTTGAGCAGGCTGAGCAGATCGGGATCGCCGCTGGCATCCTCCTGGCTCGGAACGTTGACCGGCTTCTCGATGCCCAGCAGGTGGTTGTCCTCGAACAGGATCGCCATTTCCGGCTGCCCCGTCGTCCGCTTTGCTCCGGAATCCATCGTTTACTCCTCCCAGCGCCCGAGGATGCCGCAGGGAAGATGAAGTCCGGACCGCGTGATCGGCAAGCCCAACTCCCCGGCGGAGATCCGCCCGCCATACCGCTGCTTGACCGTCATCGACAGAATGTTATGCAGCACGGTCGGCGATATCCCGGTCGTATAGGAGTTGATCAGGAAAAACAAGGGGTTGTCCGACAAGATCGACAGGCATGATTCCACGAACGGGTACAAGCTGGTCTCCAGCTTCCACATTTCGCCGCCGGGCCCGCGTCCGTAAGAAGGCGGGTCCATGATGATCGCATCGTAGCGGTTGCCGCGCCGCTGCTCCCGCTGCACGAATTTGAACACGTCGTCCGTAATGAAGCGGACGGGGCGGTCGGACAGGCCCGAGAGAGCGATGTTCTCTTTGGCCCACTGCACCATGCCTTTGGCGGCGTCGACGTGGACGACCGAGGCGCCGGCCGCAGTCGCGGCCACGGTGGCACCCCCGGTATAGGCGAACAGGTTCAGCACCTGGATCGGCCGACCAGCCGCTGCGATCTTGTCCATCATCCAGCGCCAGTTGGCGGCTTGCTCCGGAAACAATCCGGTATGCTTGAAATTGGTTGGACGAATATAAAATTTCAACCGGTCGTAGGACACGGTCCAGCGGTCGGGAAGCTGCTTCTTCATTTCCCACTGCCCCCCGCCGGAGGAGCTGCGATGGTAATGCCCGTGTACATCGCGCCAGCTCTTGTCCTCGTCCGCGATCGGCCAAATGATCTGCGGATCGGGACGGCGCAAAATCACGTCACCCCAGCGTTCCAGCTTCTCCCCGTTTCCGGTATCCAGCACCTCGTAATCTTTCCAATCGTTAGCTATGTACATGTTACGATCCTTCCTTCCGCATGCGTAAAGCGGCCTGACCCTTCAGGGCTTTCCCGATGTTCTGTTGATTCGGTAGTTATTGTACCTTATTTCTCTATTCGCATGCCAGCCGTCCGTGAAAACTTCTTCAAATTATCTTAAAACTGTGATAGTCTTTTCACCAAATGAACCAAGCTTGCCGGAGCAAGGAAAGATGGGAGAGAGAAAATAGAGATGCTTCGCCGTTTTTTTACCTATTACCGTCCTTATAAGAAATTGTTCATCCTCGATTTCACTTGTGCCGTGGTAGCAGGACTGCTGGAGCTCGGCTTTCCGATCGCCGTCAACCAGTTCGTCGACAAGCTGCTGCCGGGACGCGACTGGGAGTTAATCGTATGGGCTTGCGCCGCTTTGCTCGGCATTTACGTGCTGAACACGGCGCTGAATTACATCGTGACCTACTGGGGGCATATGCTGGGCGTCAACATTGAAACGAATATGCGCAAAAAGATGTTCGACCACCTGCAGAAGCTGTCCTTCCGTTTTTACGACAACCACAAGACCGGACATCTGATGTCGCGGATTTCCAACGACCTCGATAACATCGGCGAGGTGGCCCACCACGGGCCAGAGGACGTGTTTATCGCCGGGATGACCTTGATCGGCTCGTTCCTGCTTATGCTGGCGATCAACTGGAAGCTGGCGGTGCTTACATTTCTGGTCGTACCCGTGCTGGTCTGGACGGCGCTTTATTTTAACGGAAAAATGACCAAAACGTACCGCGGCCTGTTCTCGGCGCTGGCCGATTTCAATTCCCGGGTGGAGGAGAACATCGGCGGCATCCGCGTCGTGCAAGCCTTCGCCAACGAGCAGCATGAACGCGAGCTGTTTGCGGAGAACAACAACGCCTACCGCGCCACCAAGATGCGGGCTTACAAGATTATGGCCGGTAGCTTGTCGGTCAACTACATGCTGATGCGGCTCGTCTCGCTGTTCGTCATGATCTGCGGCACCTGGTTCGTGATCCGCGGCGAGCTGTCGTACGGGGAGTTCGTCGGCTTCCTGCTGCTCGCGAACGTTTTTATCCGACCGATCGAGAAAATCAACGCGATCATCGAAAGCTATCCGAAAGGAATCGCCGGGTTCAAGCGGTATCTGGAAATTATGGATACCGAGCCGGACGTGGCCGATGCGCCGGGCGCAACCGATGCCGGGAAGCTACGGGGAGACATTGATTTTGATCATATCTCCTTTGGTTATGACGATACGTCGCGCGTGCTGGAAAACGTCAACTTGCAGATTAAAGCGGGGGAAACGATCGCTTTCGTCGGTCCCTCCGGCGCCGGCAAAACGACGCTTTGCAGCCTGCTGCCGCGCTTCTATGAGGTGGACGGCGGGAAGATCGCGATCGACGGCAAAGACATCCGCAGCCTGACGCTGGCGTCGCTGCGGCGAAACATCGGGATCGTGCAGCAGGACGTCTACCTGTTCTCCGGCACGATTCGCGAGAATATCGCTTACGGCAAGCTGGACGCGACGGAGGAAGAAATTTGGGAGGCGGCCCGGCGCGCGCAATTGGAGGAATTTATCCGGTCGCAGCCGGAAGGAATGCAGACGGTGATCGGAGAGCGGGGCGTGAAGCTGTCCGGCGGACAAAAGCAGCGGCTTGCGATCGCGCGGATGTTCCTGAAAAATCCGCCGATCCTGATCCTCGACGAGGCGACCTCGGCCCTCGACACCGAAACCGAGCTGGCGATCCAGCAATCGCTTGCCGAATTGTCCGCCGGGCGGACGACGCTGGTGATCGCGCATCGGCTTGCCACCATTAAAAATGCCGACCGGATCGTCGTCGTGACGGAGGTCGGCATCTCGGAGCAGGGGCGCCATCAGGAGCTGATCGCGGCGGGCGGCCATTACAGCCGCCTGCATCAGGCTCAGTTCGGGCGGATGAACGCTTAGCCCGGCCCCCGATTAACGCAAGTACGCGTAGTAGTCCTGGGAACGGCGGACCTGGAAGCCGGCGTTCTCGTACAGTTTTTTGGCATGAGCATTGTCCAGGGCGACCTCCAGCCAAACCTCGTAACCGGCGGCCCGCTCCCGTTCGATGATCTGGTGAAGGGTGGTGCTGCCGATCCCCTGGCCCCGGTGCCGGGCCAACACGACGAAACCGTAAATCCAGGATTCGCCGTCGCGGCGGGCGACGCGGATTTTCCCGACCGGTTCGCCGCTTACCACGATCAGCTCATGCTTGGCGATTTCCTCGGCGGACATCTCTTCGTAGTACAGGCGGGTCTCGTCCGCGTCGATGCGAAATCCTTCGTGGTCCAGTTCGGCCAACAGCGGCAGATCGTCCTTAAGCGCGTCGCGCAGCGTTACGGCGGGGCCGGGCGAAGCCGGGAGGCCGCTGTCCGCTGCATGGCACATCTGGTATTCCGTGAAGGAGAAGACGCAGGATACGCGGGCGAGAAACTTCTTGGCCGATTCCGAGTTGCCGGGTGCATTCAGCAATAGCTTGGAGTACGGCAGAATGGCCGGATCATCCATCGCGCGTTGCAAAAGGCCGGCGAATATCCCTTGCCTGCGGTAGTCCGGATGGACCATGCCGCAAACTTCCATCGTGGAGCCGAAAGGATACCTGCCCAAGAAAGCGACCAGTTTGCCGTCGCGGTATTCGGCCAGATCGTTCCCGTCGTTCGGCTTCCGGGAAAGCAGGGTGTCCCAATTCAGTTTTAAGGCGATGCCGTCGTGCTGCTCGCATGTTTTTTGCAAAGCCTCGACTTCATTCCAATGTGTTGCAGGGTGCATGTACGGCTCACTTCCTTTCCCTAGTATTCTAGCGTATTCCTGGGGAATTGGCACGAGAAACCGAGGAGCGGCGCTTGACAGCCTCCCGGGGCGGGAGTAGCTTGTAAATACGGTAAACCTACTTTGGGAGGTACTCTAGCATGAAACCGATAATAGAGATGAATCAGGTAACTTGGACCCGAGAGGGGAAAACCGTGCTGGACGGGATCGATTGGACGGTCCGGGAAGGCGAGCATTGGGCGTTGCTGGGTTTGAACGGTTCCGGCAAAACAACGCTGCTAAACATGCTTTGCGGTTATTTGTGGCCCACGTCCGGAGAAATCAGCGTGCTGGGCAACCGTTTCGGGGAGGTGGATTTGCGGGAGCTGCGCAAATCGATCGGTTGGGTCAGCTCGTCGCTGCAGGAGAAGCTGCACGGAGGACAGAAGGCCCAGGATTTGATCGTAAGCGGCAAGTTCGCCTCCATCGGACTGTACGAGCAACCCGCGTCGGAGGATTACGATCGGGCTGTCTCACTGATGAATCAACTGCGCTGCAGCCACCTGCTGGACCGTACCTACCAGACCTGTTCGCAGGGGGAGCAGCAGAAGCTGCTGATCGCCCGGGCGTTGATGGCCTCGCCGAAGCTGCTGATTTTGGATGAAGCGACGAACGGGCTGGACTTCATATCCCGGGAAGGCCTGCTGGAAAGCATCGCGCAATTAGCGACTGAACCGAACGCCCCCCACATGCTGTACGTTACGCATCATACGGAGGAAATTCTGCCGATCTTCGGACGGACGCTGCTGCTCCGCCGGGGCGAAGCGTTCATGCAGGGGAAGACGGACGAGGTGTTGAGCGAAGGGAACCTGTCGGATTTCTTCGAGGTTCCGGTCGAGCTGCGCTGGAATCGTGAGCGTGCCTGGTTGTCGCGGAAATGAGCGGTTTAGATAGGGGACACGCGCTCAAGTCAAATTTTGTTACCAAACGAGTACATCCTGCGTATTACTTGATATAGTTAGCCGGCCAGCAAAACCAGCTTAACCAGGTCTGGAGCAACAACCAATCAAGCGGAGGGATGTACATGGAAGCAGGAACCAATCAGAATCCGAAACGAAGTAATCTTCCCGTGGGAAAAGTAATTTCCACAGCCATTATCGTCGTCGTCTTGCTGATCGTCGGATCAAGCAGCTTTGCCCAGGTCGAATATGGCCACGTAGGCTTGTATAAAACGTTCGGCAAATTGAACAGCAACATTTTGTCACCGGGCATGCATTTGAAAATTCCGTTCATACAAACGGTAATCCAAGTGAATACGCAGGTGACCAAAACGGAAACGGACACGACCGCTTCCTCCAAGGACTTGCAGCCGGTATCCACGCATGTCGCCGTCAACTATTCGGTGAATAAGGAAGCGGCGTACAATCTGATGAACAATATCGGCGGCAATTACGATACGGTCATCATTAACCCGGCCGTGCAGGAGATCGTCAAGGAAGTCACGGCCCGTTACCAGGCCGAGGACCTGATCGCGAAACGCGACGTGGTCGCCGGGGAAATCAGCGAGCATTTGACCTCCCGGCTGGCGAAATACGATTTGATCGTGAACGAAATCAATATCGTCAATTTCAAATTCTCCGACGCGTTCAACCAATCGATCGAAGCGAAGCAGGTCGCGCAGCAGCAGGCGCTCAAAGCGAGCAACGACTTGAAGCGGATCGAAATCGAAGCCCAGCAGAAAATCGCCCAAGCCGAGGCCGAAGCCAAATCGCTCAAGCTGAAGAAGCAGGAAGTCACGCCTGAGCTTGTCCAGCTGAAGCAAATCGAGGTGCAGGAAAAAGCGCTGGAAAAATGGGACGGAAAACTCCCGCAGGTCACGGGCGGGGCTACCCCGTTCGTCGACGTCCAGTCGCTGACGGGTCAGCCATAATCGATAGAACTTCATTCCGGAACCGTCAGGCTGTATGCCTGGCGGTTCTTTTTATTAGGGATAACTCCGCGGCAATTTGGTTATAAAGGGTAACATATCGCAATCGCAGAGAATGGTTACATAGATGAGGGTGAGAATCGACATGCCTAGATTTCTATTCAGAAAACCCGTCAAGAAACTTAGCCCGCTCAAAAAAAGCGATACGCCGCAAGCGGACGGCGCCGCGTCTCCGATTTCCCGGCAAGCCCGGGCGAATGTCGACAAGATCGTCGGCATCTTAAATTCCCCCGATGATTTGGTGACTCGTTATTTTACGTTCGGCGATGGGAAACAGCATTGCGCCGTCATTTGCATAGCCGGATTGTCGGATATGACCATGATTAACGACCAAATTGTATATCAACTGCAGCAAGCCATAGCCGAAGGCAAGCAGAAGGAGCCGTTCTCCGGCCATGAGATGCTCGGCATGCTGGAGAAGCAGTTTTTGTCGATCCATAAATATAAAAAAACGAATTCGCTGGACGATATCGTCGTCGCGATTCTTTCCGGCGATACGGCCTTGTTCCTGGACGGTTACGACCAGGTATTGCTGATCGGAAGCCGGAAATGGACGGGCCGGAGCGTGGAGGAGCCGCAAACGGAATCGCTCGTGCGCGGTCCGCGCGAGGGGTTCAACGAAAGCATCGAAACGAATATCATCCTGGTTCGCAAAGCGCTTCGCGATCCCGATCTGCGGTTCGATACGTATCGGGTCGGCGATCGGGCCAAAAAAGAGCTGGTCGTCGTCTATATCGAGGGCATCGTGCATCCGGCCATCATTCAAGAAGTCAAACGAAGGGTGGATACGATTTCGATCGACGACGCGCCGGAGAGCGGGACGATTGAGCAATGGATCGAAGACAGCTTTTTGTCGCCGTTTCCTCAGATCCTTCACACGGAGCGCCCTGATAAGGTGGCGGCCGCCATTTTGCAGGGAAAAGTCGCCATTCTGCTCGACGGGACGCCGTTCGCGTTGATTATGCCGACGACGTTCGTGTCCCTGATCCAGTCGCCGGAGGATTACTACGAGCGCTGGCAGATCGGGACGCTGATCCGCACGCTGCGTTATCTGGCGGTGGGGATTTCTTTGGTATTGCCATCGCTGTATATTGCGCTCGTCTCTTACCATCAGGGGATGATCCCGTCGAAGCTCGCGTTTTCCATCGCGGCCTCCCGGGAGGGCGTACCGTTTCCGGCCGTGGTGGAAGCTTTGCTGATGGAGTTTACGCTGGAGCTGCTCCGTGAGGCCGGGGTTCGTTTGCCGAAGCCGATCGGACAAACGATCGGGATCGTGGGAGGATTGGTCATCGGCGATGCGGCGGTCCAGGCGGGGATCGTCAGTCCGATTATGGTCATCGTCGTAGCCGTGACGGCCATTTCGTCCTTTGCCATCCCGTCCTACGACGCCGGGATTGCTTTTCGGATGCTGCGGTTCGCGACGATGATTGCAGCTGCGATGTTAGGCTTGTACGGGATCATTTTGTCGCTGATCATGCTCAGCGTCCATTTGTCCCGACTGCGCAGCTTCGGCGTTCCGTATCTGACCCCGTTGGCTCCCAGTTTTCCCCACGATTGGCGGGATGTGTTGATCCGTGCTCCGATCGTGATGCTGGACAAGCGGCCGCAGTTTATGCAAACCAAGGATGAACGGCGGATGAAAACAGGGGAGGACGGGCCATGAAGTCCTTTGAATACGGAGATAAAGAGGTTGGGACTAACGAAGTGTTCGCTTCGGTCGCCAACATGGTCATCGGCTTCGGCGTATTGACGCTGCCTCGATCTACCGTAGAAATCACCAAATCGGTCGATGGCTGGATGTCCATCGTGATCGGCGGTATAACGGCCTTGGTATTCACCTGGATTGTCGTTAAGCTGATAACCCGGTTTCCGAAGCAGAATCTGCTTGATATTTCATCCGCGATCATCGGGAAGCCGATCGGCGTCTTCCTGACGTTGCTGTTTGCGGTATATATGTTGATGTTCGTCAGCTACGAAACCCGAGGCGTTGCCAGTATTTCGCGGGTTTATCTGTTCGACCGCACTCCGGTGGAAGTGATCAGTCTGGTATTTTTGCTGGTGCTCGTTTATGGCGTGGTAGGGCCCAGCCTATCGCTCTTTCGGCTGAACGTCGTATTTTTGCCGATCGTGATTCTCCTGGTGATCGTATTGATCATCATGAACATCGGTTTTTTTGAAATTCGCAATCTCAAGCCCTTTTTTGTCACGGGCTGGCGTGAGGTGGCCCTTGCTTCGAAGGAGTCGGCGTTTTCGTTCTTAGGCTTCGAGATCCTGCTGTATTACAACGTGTTTATCAAAAAACCCAAAAAAGTCATGAAGGCGGCCTTGTTGGGCATGCTCTTTCCTTTGCTGCTTTATTTGCTGGTCTTTTTGTTTACGATCGGCGTATTTGGGGCCGAAGTCACGGCGAGCACGCTTTATCCAACCGCGGAGCTGGCGAAGGAAGTCGAGGTGCCGGGCGGCTTCTTCGAACGGTTCGAATCGATCTTTTTTTCCATATGGGTGATCACCTTGTTTAACACGGCAGCAATGGCCTTCGATGTATCGCTGCAAGCGCTGGAATCCGTTTTTAAAAAGGCCAAGCGGATTACGTTGACGTTATGGCTGTCTCCGCCGGTCTTCCTGATCGTCATGCAACCGCAAAATTTATGGGAGATCACGGTATTTGGGGAATGGATCAGCTATGCGGGAGTTTGCTTTGCCATGGTGATTCCGGCTTTTTTGCTGCTCATTGCCTTATTGCGCGGGGTGAAAGGACATGCGTAAAGGCTGGGCGGCGTTCTGCCTTCTGCTGGGCCTCTCCTTTCTTAGCGGCTGCTGGGACCGGGTCGAGATCGAAGAAAGAGGGTTTGTCGTAGGCGCCGGGATCGATATGGCCGGTGAGGAAGAGCAGGGGAAAGGCAAGTACGTTTTGACCTTTCAGTTTGTCATTCCCGGCGGGCTGCAAGGCAAGGAAGGCGGAGGCAAAGACGGGAGAGGGAGCGGCGGCGAAGCTTTTTTTAATTTGTCTTCGACGGGCAACACGATGTTCATGGCGGCCCGGGACATGTCCTATACCACCAGTCGCAGCCCTTATTTGCAGCATATCCGCATGATCATCATTTCCGAAGAGATGGCTAAGGATGGCGATTTCGTCAAGACATTGGATCTTTTCCTGCGCGACCATGAGATGAGAAGAGCGACCAAAGTGATGATTTCCGAAGAGGACACCCGGGAGCTGCTTAACGTCAAACCGAAAAGCGAAAAGCTGCCGGTTGTGTATTTTGAATCGGTGGCGCAAAACCCGACCAAAAGCTCGAGGATTTATCCGCCCGTCAATATCGGTGACGTTCAATCCTTCATTATTGGCAAAAAAAGCTTTGCCCTCCCCCGAATGCGGAAAATGGGCAATGAAGTATCGATAGCCGGAGCCGCTATTTTTAACGGTTCCTCAAACCGATTATTGGGGTACCTTGAGGATGACGAAACGTCAGGACTCAATCTATTGAGGGGAAGTGCGCAGGATGGGGTTCTGGAGTTCAAGCTGGATAACGAATATGTAGCTTTCGAAATCAAAGGATCCAGGCGGGAAATTACAGCCGACGTCTCCGACCCGGAGCGCATTCGCTTCACGATAAAAATAAATATGGAAGGCAATGTCGGAGAAACGCAGGAGCAGATCGATTTAATGGACCCGTCGCAATTGGCCAAGATCAAGCGCGAAGCGGAGAGTGAGTTGTTGCGTTTAACGACGTCAACGGTGGAGAAGTTGCAGCGGGAATTCGCGACCGACGTAATGGAGCTCGGGGATTATTTGAAGCAGGAGTATTTTTCGGTGTGGAAAGACATCGAGGATAACTGGGATCACGGCGAAAATATATTTGCCAAAAGCGAAATTACCATCGAAACCAAGGTGCATGTAAGAATTATCGGCTCCACGGTAGAAACGAAATAGTCATGGAATGAGAGGAGGCCATTGAATGTGGCAGCTGCTATTGGAGCGCTTGCCGTCCATCAGGGTGATCGTCTGTGCCGCATTATCCACGGCGATTCCCTTGGTGGTCTATTTGATCAATCAGAAGCTGCACAGGTACGGAGATCCGCCTTGGAAGAAGGAGAAGCCTTAAGGGCTTAATGCCTAGTCTGCGCGGCAAAAGGCGGTTCGTACGACCAACAAATCCCGCCTAAAGCACTATTTAGAAAATGCTGGATTTGATCGATATTTATAGGTAAATGGATTTGATTTCGTCGCGCAAAAGGATGAGGGGAGGGAAAACATGAAAACTCACGTCATGGAGCTTCAGGAAGGGGATCGGCTGAAATCGGATGTGTTTAACCGGGCCGGTCTGCACGTTCTTCCCAAGGGGACAAGCATTCATACGGAGGAAATCGCTCTACTGATTCGGCAAAGCATCGACTATGTCGATATTGAACTGCGCGAAGGTGAAGAGGCTTCGGAGGCCGGCGACCTCAAAAGTTTCACGCAACGGTTACGGGATAACTTTTATTTTACTTTGAAAGGGTACCAGTCGATCTTCTTAGAAGCGCTGACTACGGGGAAATTTAATCAAGCCATGGTGGATCAGCATTTGGTGCCTATGCTTGAAGTGCTTGACCGGAATAAGGACGTCGTTTCGCTGCTGATCGCATTTACCGAAGATGACGCTAATATATATAACCATTCCTTGCAGGTGGGCCTATTGTCCTACTATATCGCCACTTGGCTCGGATATTCGCCGGAAGAATGCTACGAGGTGAGCAAAGCCGGATATTTGCATGACATCGGCAAAAGCCAAGTTCGCCAATCGCTGCGCAACCGCGACCGTGAGTTGACCGTTGAAGAGCAGGAGGAAATGCGCCGCCATACCTCGTACGGTTACGAGATTATCCGCAAATCGACGGGCGAGGAAGTCACGGCCCTGGTGGCGCTTCAGCATCATGAGCAGGAGGACGGGTCGGGGTATCCAGCCGGACTGCGGAAGGAAAAAATCCATCCATACGCGGAAATCGTCGCCGTGGCCAATGCTTATATCGGTCTGACTTCGCCGGACGGCTCCCGTTCACGGCAAGACCTTCTGACGGTGCTCCGGAAGATTCACGAGCTGGGTTTCGGCAAGCTGAACGAGAAAGCGGTTCAGGTATTGACTCGCAATCTCCTGCCTAACTTTATCGGCAAAAGAGCTAAGCTGAGCAACGGCGAAACCGCAACGATCATATGGAACAACCCGATCGACATCTTTAAGCCGCTGGTGCAGATCGACGCGGAACGATTCCGCGATTTGTCAAGGGAACGATCGATCGACCTGGAGCAAGTGTTTATTTAACCATCGGCTCAAAAGAAACAAAGACAACCCGTTCACGCAGAGTGAACGGGTTGTTGTTATTCCCAAAGCCCGAGGGCCTGGTACACCGGTAGCGATACCATGCCGTTAGGGATTAGCTGATGGTCGCGTTGAAACCGGGTTAAGGCGGCGGCGGTATCCGCGCGGAATTTGCCGTTGCAGATGCCGGAGTAATAACCGGCGCTTTTGAGGCGGGATTGGATGAGTTGGACGTCGCCGCCGACATCTCCTTCCGCCAAGTCCCGCGGTTGACGCATGGCATCCCCCAGGATATGGCCATAGATCGTTACCTTCGTTCCGATCGGAATCAGCTCGAATAGCTCGACCACGTCGCGGTTGCGCATCCGAATGCAGCCGTGGCTCAGGTGCTGCCCGATCGAATCCGGACGGTTCGTGCCGTGGATGCCGTAGTATCCCCAGGGGACGTTAAGCCCCAGCCAACGCGGCCCGAACGAAGGGCCCCAATCCTTGCCCTTGTAGGTGATTTGATACTCCCCCACCGGTGTGGGCGTTGACGGATTGCCTACGGCAACGGGATAGGTTCTGTAAACCTGGCCCTGAAGTTTTACGATCAGGCGATGCTGCTGGGGATATACCTCAAGCGAGAAGATCCCTTCTTCCGAAACGATCGGCAAGGAAGGAGCGGCCTGAGCCGGATAAATGCTTCCTGAAAACAGCAAATACAAGAGGAACAACGGGAGGGCAATCAACCTCCGCGCCAAAGCCGTTAGGCGAAGTCTATTCTTCATCATGGATTCACCGTGTGTTTTTATGCATAACGTATGTAGATAACCGCTTATAGTGTAACCTTGGCTTCCCGGATTATACGTATTGAGGCCAATGGATTTGCATTGCCGCAGCGAGTGAGCTATAGTTGGATTAGTTATTGACTAATCAATACATTGAAAAGGAGGAGGGTACGCATGGCAAAGGATGCATCTACATCAGTGAACCGCAAATCGGAAATCATTTCGGCAGCGATCGAAGTATTTGCGGAAACCGGTTATTTTCGGTCCACTACGGCTCAAGTCGCGGAGCGGACGCAAATCTCCCAGCCGTATATTTTCCGCTTCTTCGCCAGTAAAGAAGCTTTATTGCTGGCTGCGTTAGAGGTGTCGTGGACCCGCGTGGTCGAGTCTTTCCGGCAGGTGGTGGCTACGGCAACCGTAGAACGTTTGGAAACCGAGTTGGTTGATGCTTACGTGCGCATCGCGGAATCGCACCGCAATGAAATTTTGCTGCAAATGCAGGCACAGACGATTCAGGAGGAATTAATCCGGGAGGCGATGCAACGCGGTTTCGGCGAAGTTCGGCAAATCGTGATCGACGCCTTTCGGCAGGCGGGAATATCCGATCCGGAAGGGCGAACCCTGATTTTTCTGGCGCGGGGGATGTTATGTAACGTTTCGATGGCACTGGGGATGCCGGAGTTGATGGGCAAGTAAAGGCACGGCGGCATTATGCCGTAAAAATTAGTTAATGACTAATCACTAACAAGACGTTATATTGTTCTCAAGCATAGTATGTGATTGATCAATTACTAAATTGGGAGGCGGGAAAAACATGAAAAAAGCAATGGTTTTAGGGGCAACCGGCGGGACGGGAGCGGCAATTACGGCTGAGTTGGTGAGCAGGGGAATCGCTACGGTAGCTTTCGGGCGTTCCAAATCCAAGCTGGAGCAAATGGCCGCGGAGCTGGGATATCCCAAGGGCCTGACGCTGGCGTTGGGCGATGCATTCCGACCGGAGGATATTGAGGCTGCGGCTGACGGGGCTGAAGTCATCTTCCATAGCGCCAACGTGCCTTACCACGAAATGGTCGGCAAGCTGATTCCCTTGGGCGAAAGCGTCATGAAAGCGGCTGATCGTCTGGGCTTGAAGGTGGTTGCCGTAGACGGCATTTATCCCTATGGCCGAAGAACGGCAAGCCAAGCCACGGAGGATCACCCGAAGAACCCGCATACCCGGAAGGGCAAAATCAGGCTGTCCTTTGAGCAAATGCTGTTCGATAAGCGGTGGAGCAATGCGCAAACCCTGATCGCCCGGCTCCCGGATTACTACGGTCCCACGGCGAATCGGGCCTCTTATCTGGGCTCGACGCTGGAAGCGATCGCGGCGGGAAAGCCGGCGGTGTTCATCGGCAATATGCACACGCCGCGCGAATTCGTGTATTTGCCGGATGCGGCGAAGATGATGGTGGAGTTGGCCGGCCGGGATGAAGCTTACGGGCAAAACTGGCATATTCCGGGGCCCGGCACGATTTCCGGTCGGGACATCGTTCGCATCGCACGGCGGGCCGCCGGAGTGAGCAAACCGGTTATCCCCCTGGGAAAGGCGGGCTTGTCTTTGATCGGACTATTCGAGCCGGTCATGAAAGAGATCGTCGAAATGCTGTATCTGACGGAGGAGCCTTTCGTGCTTAGCGGAACGAAATACGAGTCCTTGATCGGGCCGATTCCGGCAACGCCGTTTGAATCCGGCATTGCCGAAACGATCAGAACGTTGCGAAAAGAGCGAGCAAGATGAACTGAGATTCATAGAGGACTTCGGAAAAAGCAGCCTTAACGGCCATAGGCGTTGCATTAAACCCAACAATTTACCCGATGTGCATAAAGACAGGCCAAGGTGTGGCGGTCTATAGGGTTCGAGTCTTGTTGTCTCTGCATGCTGCTTTGCACGATTATCCCTTTCGTTAAGGGAGCAAAGGTCGGGGGCTAGTAGATGTGAAGCAGACCGGAGAGGAGATCCATGACAAGAAGCGATTGATACGAAAATACTGTGATTTTGCTGCAGTCTAAACCCTTCCGTCAGCAGAAACGACTGCATCGTCATACGGACCCCCGCCTGCTTCTTTGGCCTAA
>NZ_JBNYYG010000047.1:0-39639 GCF_050565405.1 Paenibacillus macerans
GGGTTGGGCTGTTCGCCCATTAAAGCGGTACGCGAGCTGGGTTCAGAACGTCGTGAGACAGTTCGGTCCCTATCTGTCGTGGGCGCAGGAAATTTGAGAGGAGCTGTCCTTAGTACGAGAGGACCGGGATGGACGCACCGCTGGTGCACCAGTTGTTCCGCCAGGAGCACAGCTGGGTAGCTAAGTGCGGACGGGATAAGCGCTGAAAGCATCTAAGCGTGAAGCCCCCCTCAAGATGAGATTTCCCAATTAGTAAGACCCCTTGAAGACGACGAGGTTGATAGGCCTGAGGTGGAAGTGCAGCAATGCATGGAGCTGACAGGTACTAATCGGTCGAGGGCTTATCCAAAATAACTCCAAAAAGTGGCGTCAGGCTGAACAAGCCGAGCAGAGCACTTCAGGAGACTAACGCGCAAATTCGTTTCGTATCCAGTTTTCAAGGATTAAACCTTGAATTTATGGCTTGGAGAGATACCCAAGTGGCTATAAGGGGACCCTCTGCTAAGGGGTTAGACTGCGTAAGCGGTGCGAGGGTTCGAATCCCTCTCTCTCCGCCATTTGTACAAGCTTATATCTTGGCGGCGTAGCTCAGCTGGCTAGAGCGTACGGTTCATACCCGTGAGGTCGGGGGTTCGATCCCCTCCGCCGCTACCATTATTTCTCGGAGGCTTAGCTCAGCTGGGAGAGCATCTGCCTTACAAGCAGAGGGTCGGGGGTTCGATCCCCTCAGCCTCCACCATCTATGCCATCAACATTTCATTACACCGTGCCGGTGTAGCTCAACTGGTAGAGCAACTGACTTGTAATCAGTAGGTTGGGGGTTCAAGTCCTCTCGCCGGCACCATTTGTACCTTTTGCGGAGCCGTGGTGTAGAGGCCTAACATGCCTGCCTGTCACGCAGGAGACCGCGGGTTCGAATCCCGTCGGCTCCGCCATTTATTTGAATATTTCCACCATGAAGTGGGAAAGTTACTAACTTAACCGCTTTATTTTTTTGACCAAATTACATATGGCTCGGTAGCTCAGTCGGTAGAGCAGAGGACTGAAAATCCTCGTGTCGGCGGTTCGATTCCGTCCCGAGCCACTTTTATGCTCCTTGGATCGTATGTGGTCTTTTAGGTTAGCATAATTTATATGGAGGCTTAGCGAAGTGGCCAAACGCAGCAGACTGTAAATCTGTTCTCTGACGAGTTCGGTGGTTCGAATCCATCAGCCTCCACCAGTTTTACGAGCCATTAGCTCAGTTGGTAGAGCACCTGACTTTTAATCAGGGTGTCGAAGGTTCGAGTCCTTCATGGCTCATCTCGAAAAGCCGTTAACCTTAGGGTTGACGGCTTTTTCTGTTTCTCCGGTCGGGAGATCGGGAAGATTTACGTTTGAAACGTCCGGTATGCTAAAATGGGATTACTCAACACTACATTAACTAAAGAGAAAGGCAACTTATATGGATATTAAATTGCTCAAGCAGCAAGTGGAGCAGGTAATCGGTACGTCACTGACGATATCAAAGTGGGAGCTTGAGGACTGGCACTCCCAGATCGCGCAATGGGGAAGCACGGATACCGGCCCTTTGCGCGCCAACGGCCGATTGATCTGGTTAGCGGACATGCAAGGGAGCTCCGTAACCGTGCTGGAAGCGGAGGCCGCTCAGGTCACGGACACGGAATCCGGGCTGGTCCAGATGCTATTGTCCATCGCAAGAGGAGGGGCTTCATCGCCGTTAACAAGTCCCAAACGCGATGACGAAGCACGCAGCATTCAACTTGGGGAATGGCTGCAGGAGCGGTTGGACCTTAATGATTTTAATCAACAGGTTCCGGGGCATATGCCTATTAAGGCTAAATTGAAGGGACGCCTGTTGCCTTTTTTGCTGAGTTGGGACAACCAAGGACAAGGACAGGCTATTTCATTTACGAAGCTTAATAAGCTGCTGAGGAGTTATTTTGGCGGAGAGGTCATTTTAGTCCCATTGAAAGAGGAGTGGCTGATCCTGTTAGGCGAGGAGTTGCTCACGAGCTTGCGGGAAGAAAGCGAGGAAGCGGCGGAGACGGAACGCGATATGCTGGGGGCGTTGTGCCAAGGCTTGTATGAGCTGATCACCAATGAATGGGTGGGCGGATTTCACCTTGCGGTAGGCAATGCTTTAATCGGCGATGCCGAGTTGACTTCGGCAACCCAGTCGTTGCGGCAGACGCTTTCGCTTGGCCGGATATTCAATGTGACGAATCAAATCCACCTGCCTTGGGAATTGAGGCTGGAGCGTTTGATTTATAGCATTCCGGAGCCGCAGCGGCGGATGTTTACCGAGGAAACCGGGAATCACGCCCGATTGCTGCAGGACGAAGAAACGCTAACGACGCTGGAGACCTTTTTCGCGTTGGACTGTAACGTCAGCGAAACCGCCAAACGTCTATACATTCACCGGAACACGCTCTTATACCGGATCGAGAAATTTAAACAAGAAACCGGACTGGATGTGAGGACATTTCGGGACGCGGTTTTGGTCAAACTAGAGCTGCTATTGTACAAAGTGACGAAAAGGCCCTGAAATTTTTGTGCAGTTTGTGGATGGATGGGTTTTCCCCTATCGTTTAATATATAAATATAAAATGTATCCGATTTCATAAAGCTGATAACAAGCATTAGCAAGACCAAACTATTATTTTATGGGAGGCCAAACACATGGCAGGCGTACGCTTAGAACACATTTTCAAAACATACCCGGGTGCTGCTAAAGCAACTGTAGAAGACATCAACCTTGATATTGCCGATAAGGAATTCCTCGTACTGGTTGGACCGTCCGGTTGCGGTAAATCCACGACCCTTCGTATGATCGCAGGTCTCGAAGAAATTACCGAAGGCAAATTGTACATCGGCGATCGCGTCGTGAACGACGTAGCTCCGAAAGACCGCGACATCGCGATGGTATTCCAATCTTACGCTTTGTACCCGCACATGAACGTATACCAAAATATGGCGTTTGGTTTGAAACTGCGTAAAGTGAAGAAAGAGGAAATCGACCAACGTGTTCGCGAGGCCGCAAGAATCCTCGACATCGAGCATTTGCTGGACCGCAAACCGAAAGCTCTTTCCGGTGGTCAACGTCAACGGGTTGCCTTGGGCCGCGCTATCGTCCGCGATCCTCAAGTGTTCCTGATGGACGAACCGCTTTCCAACTTGGATGCTAAATTGCGCGGTCAAATGCGCGCCGAAATCACGAAACTGGTTAAACGTCTGGAAACGACTTGCATCTACGTAACACATGACCAAATCGAAGCTATGACGATGGGTGACCGGATCGTAGTTATGCACGACGGTATCATCCAACAAGCCGCTTCTCCTGAAGAGCTGTACAACCAACCGGGCAACATTTTCGTAGCCGGCTTTATCGGATCCCCTACGATGAACTTCGTAAACGGCACATTGGCCGAAGAAGCAGGCACGGTACGTTTCAAGGCTTCCAACATGGACGTAGTCGTTCCTCAAGGGAAAGCCGCTATTCTGAAAGAAAAAGGCTACATCGGCAAAGAAGTCATCATGGGTATTCGTCCTGAGGACATCCATGAAGAGCCGGTATTCCTGGAAGCTTCGCCACAAACGGCATTCACGGCAAACGTATATCTGACTGAAAACCTCGGTCATGAAATGCAATTGTACTTGAACGGCGCTGGCGGCGACGGCTTGATCGCACGCGTTGACGGCCGTTCCAACACTCGCGAAGGCGACAACGTTAAACTGGCCATCGACATGAACAAAATTCATATCTTTGACAAAGAAACAGAACGCAACGTATTCTTCAGCTAATTCGTTAGGCATTCGAGAAGCCGCCCTTCGGGGCGGTTTTTTTGATTAATACGGAGAAAAGTGGAGCAGCTTGGTGAAGAAGGACCTCCCTTCCTCGGCGAAGATTGATTTACGAGGCAAATTCCATTACGATGAATACATTGAGCGATCTAGCAACAAAGATGATTTCAGCTTTAGGGCAGCGTATATCGGAACCGGAATGCAAGGGCAGACGAAGGATCGTCTGAAAGCCGGTATGGGAAAGGAAGAGCATGATGGTTAAAAAAGTGAAAGTATCCGAATTGGTCAACCAGTTCGGGCTCGAGGTCGTTTCCGGAGAACAGGGACTAAAGCGGGCGATCACGGTCGATGACCTGTATCGTCCGGGATTGGAAATGGCCGGTTATTTTGAATATCATCCGCCGGAACGCGTGCAGATTCTAGGAAAAACCGAGTTGGCCTTCTTCGAGATGCTACCGGCCAGCGAACGCAAGGTCCGGATGGAACGCTTGTGCAGCAGCGATGAAACGCCTTGCATCATCGTCACCCGGTCTTGGGAGGTACCGGAGGAATTGATCGAGATCAGTTCGGTCAAAAATATCCCAGTACTACGCAGCAGCATGGCTACGACGATCCTGTCCAGCCGGATCACCAGCTTCCTGGAGCGTAAGCTGGCGCCGACGGCTACGATTCACGGCGTTCTCGTCGACGTCTACGGGGTAGGCATGCTGATTACCGGCAGCAGCGGCATCGGGAAAAGCGAGACCGCGCTGGAGCTCGTCAAACGTGGGCACCGGCTAATTGCCGACGATGCCGTGGAAATCCGCCAAACCTCGGACAATCAGCTGCACGGCTCGGCGCCGGAGTTGATCCGCCATCTGCTGGAAATTCGTGGCGTCGGGATCATCAATGTGATGACGCTGTTTGGCGCCGGGGCAATCCGCAACAATAAGCGGATTACGCTGGTGGTGAAGCTGGAAGCCTGGCAGCAGGAGAAACAGTATGACCGCCTGGGACTGGATGAAGAAACCACGCGGATCATCGACACCGACGTACCGTTAGCCACGATCCCGGTCCGTCCCGGACGGAACTTGGCGGTCATCATTGAAGTAGCCGCGATGAACTTCCGCTTGAAGCGGATGGGTTACAATGCGGCGCTGCAATTTACGACGAAGCTCACCGAGACGATTGCGGAAGATATCGACGATTTGGATTAGGAGCGTGAACGATGGGTACCTTGTTATTGGACCCGATAGCTTTTTCCATCGGGAGTTTGAATGTGCATTGGTATGGCTTGATTTTGGGGAGCGCCGCTTTGATCGGGCTTCTGTTTGTCGTCTGGGAGGGGAAACGGTTCCGCGTTCCCCAGGAATTTTTCATGGATCTATTGTTGCTCGGCGTGCCGTCGGCCATTATCGGGGCGAGAATTTATTACGTCGCGTTTAAGTGGGACGACTACAAAAACAACTTCTGGGATGTATTCAAAATCTGGAATGGCGGTATAGCCATTTACGGCGCTCTGATCGGCGCGATTATTTGTGCGGTCATCTTTGTGCGGCGCCGCGGCTATAACTTTTGGCGAATCGCCGATATTTGCGCGCCTTCACTGCTCATTGGACAGATGATCGGACGCTGGGGGAACTTCGTCAATCAGGAGGCCTATGGCGGTCCTACGACGGAAAGCTTCCTGCGGGATAACCTGCATCTGCCGTCCTTTATCGTGAATCAAATGAACGTGCAAGGGACATTCCATCACCCGACGTTTCTATACGAATCGTTGTGGAATTTGGTTGGAATTGTGTTGTTGATGATTTTGCGCAGACAGAAGTTTCTGCGGGCCGGGGAACTGTTCGCTTCCTATTTCATCTGGTATTCGATCGGGCGTTTCTTTATCGAGGCGCTGCGGACCGACAGCTTGGCTTTTCAGGGGGCTTCCTGGCTGGCTTCGTTCGTGAACGGGCTGTGGGCTCCGATGACCTGGTTTGGCTTTGAGCAGGGGTATCTGGCTCCATCCTACGGGAATGTAAGAATTTCGCAGCTGCTGGCGATCGGCCTTGTGGTTGCCGCGATTATTTTCATTATTGTACGTCGTCGAACCGTAAGCGGATTGCCTTATTACAGCGATCCGATTATCAGCACGAAGACCGCCGCGGCGGAAAGCCTGCCGACGGCAACGGCTGCAACGGTTGCGGACGAGCCGCAGAAGTCTGAGCCGGTTGTAGAGTCCGCGGAGGAACTCCCGGAAAGTCAGGAAGCGAAAAAGGAGTAACCACTACATGATAGACACCGTGTTATTTGATCTGGATGGAACGATCATCGACACCAATGAACTGATCATCGCGACGTTTCTGCATGTGATCGATAAGCATGGCCTGGGGCCGTACGCGCGCGAGCAAATCATCCCGCACATGGGCTTGACGCTGGAGCACCAGCTGCGTACCTTCTCGGGGCGTGAGGAAGTAGCGGACCTGGTGGCGGATTACCGGAAGTACAACCGGGAACGCCACGATGAACTGATCCGCGAGTTTCCGCATGTCAAGGAGGTTGTCGCCAAGCTGCATGAGAGCGGGGTTATGATGGGAATCGTAACGACGAAAATCCGGGAGACGGCGTCGCTCGCGCTGAACATGTTTGGCTTGCTGCCCTATATGACGACGATCGTCACGGTGGAGGATGTAAGCCATCCCAAACCGCATCCCGAGCCGATTATGACGGCGCTTCGCCAATTGAACGCCGATCCCGGGCGTACGCTGATGGTAGGCGATAGCGCGGCCGATCTGCAATGCGCCAAAGCGGCGGGCGTTCGCTCCGCCGGCGTGGCCTGGTCGCTGAAAGGCGAAAGGGAGTTGCAGAAATACGACCCCGACTATATCCTGAAGGACATGACCGATTTATACGGTGTCTTGGGATGGGAGCCTGTGAACCCGTGAGAAAGGTAAGGCAATATCCGGTGGAAGGGCCAAACGCGCTTTGGCAGCTGTACCGGACGGTGAGCCCATGGAAAGGCGTCCGCAATTTTATGTTTATCCAAATCGCCAGGTACTGCCCGATATTGTCGCTGAAGAACGCCATCTATCGGCGCGTCCTCAGCATGAAAGTCGGCGAGCAAACCGCGTTTGGATTGATGGTGATGGTGGACGTTTTTTTTCCGGAGCTGATTACGGTTGGCCGCAACTCGGTGATCGGGTACAATACGACCATCCTTGCCCACGAATATTTAATCAAGGAATACCGGTTGGGGGAAGTGCGGATCGGCGACGAGGTTATGATCGGGGCCAACTCCACGATTCTTCCGGGTGTTACGATCGGGGATGGCGCGGTCGTGGCCGCCGGATCGGTAGTACATAAGGACGTGGCCCCAGGCACGTTTGTTGGCGGCAACCCATTGCGCGTGCTGGAGCGGAAGAGCCCGGAAGGCGCGGGGAACGTTGGCGGGGAAACGGAGAGGTGAGCCGTCGGAAACAAATATAAGCTGTCTCGAAGTCGGCATTTGGCCGGAACGAGACAGCTTTTCGTGTTATTTCAAGATCAATCTAATATCGGTTTTTGTTAGAATGGTGTTCTTGTTTGTCCAAGCACCGATTATGTTTGGTGCTTTATTTAAGTTTGATCTTAATTTCTTGAGGAGTGTACTCCAAGGTTTCCGTGAGGGTGAAGTTCAAAGGTTGGACATATTGGCGCTTCTCGAATTGGAAGATAACCGTTCCCACCTCTCCACCCCGATGATACGAAGGGGAGCCATTTTCCTGCAGAATCCGATATTTGGTTCCTTCGTTATCGTTGAAGTATTCGTCAACGGTAAAAGGCAACCCCACCTTGGAATCGGGACTGTTTTTCATATGAAGACGAACCTCCAAAGTTTGTTCGCGGGTAATGACTTCTACCTGCTTTGCGGCTGGATCCGGGAAGAGGAGTTGTTTTTTATCCGTATCGACCATCAAGTTGAACGTAACGATTTTTTGCATACCCGCATAAGGTTTGCCGCTCCAGGCGATGGGGATTTTCGCGACTAACTGTAGGCGATGCCGTACAATTTCCGCCGATTTCCGGAAATCAATTGATAAAAGGCTTGTTCGTCTCCGCTGCAAGCAGCGGCGGCCCATTCTCTCTTTTCCACAAGCGGGCTCCTCCTTCCTTCCCATTTAAAGTGCAGCGGCAAGGGATTACCGGCCGGTAAAAAACAACTCCCTATCATAAAGACGGAGCACCGCATCAAACGGTTTTAGAACATGACAAACTTTCAACTAGTTACCAAAAAGTTTTGCAATCGGCCAAAGGCTCAAGGTATAGTTGTATTAGGCAAGCCAAGATGAAACTTTTGCCATAGGCGGGCGTCTAGTACATAGTTAAGCATTCTTTTTAATTATGAATAGGGGTTGGTTGAGTGAGCAAGGTGATCAAGGAACGTTTGCCGCAGCTGGATATTTTCCGTGCGTTAGCCATCTTCAGCGTAATCCAGGTGCATGCCTCATCGTTCGCAGCCGCTGAACAAGCGCTGAATTCACCGTACTACTTCTTTTATAATTGGATGAACATTTTTTTCAAAATCGGTACGCCGTCGTTTATCTTTCTAAGCAGCTTCGTCCTCTTCTACAATTATTACGATCAGCCCATCAGCTGGAAGCTGGTCGGTAAGTTCTATAAGAAACGCCTAACGTTTATCATCCTTCCGTACCTGTTGGTTTCCTGCATGTATTTCTTGGTGGTAGCTTTATATCGTCATGATTTTATCAATAACTCCAAGTTGTACGAGTTGAAGTCGCTCGGCTCCGCGCTGCTGACGGGAACGGCATATACTCACCTTTATTTCGTATTTATCAGCATTCAATTCTACCTGTTGTTCCCGCTCTTCTTGTGGTTGTTCCAGTCTTTCCGTAAAAATAACGTCCTGCTGGGGTTGATCCTTCCGGTCGGGCTCGCGCTGCAGTGGGGGTTCGTGTTCTGGAACAGATATGAACTGCTATTGCCCAACAAAGGTAGCTTTGCGCTCACGTATATGGCCTATTACATGATGGGCGCGGTGGTGGCGATCTATTTCGGAAAAATCAAAGCCTGGCTGACCACCGAATGGAAAACGCTGTCCCAACCCCAGAAAGCCTTAACGGCTGGCCTCTGGACGAGTTGGCTGGCGATTGCGTTCGTGCATGTCCAGCTCTGGTATTCGTACCGGCAGGGGATTCGCGTGCCCGACTCCTTCTGGTTCGAATTTTTATGGAACGTGCATTCGATGCTGTCGGCGTTGGTGCTGATGAAGGCGGCTTTTTACATACATCGGAAAGGGTCGGCGTTTTGGATCAAATCGCTTACCCGGCTAGGCGAACTGTCGTTCGGGGTTTATTTGTTTCACCCGTTCGTGCTGCTGGTGTATCGGTTGTTTCGGAAGGAGCAGTCCTTACCCGGCGATTCGCTGCCCTATTTCCTGTTTATCGTTGTCGGCTCGTTAAGCGCATTGTTCCTGTCCTGGGGCTTCGTCCAGCTCAGCTTCTGTCGGCTGCCGTTCGCGTCGTGGTTTCTCGGGAATGTCCCGGCTTCCTTGCGCAAAAATAAACCCAAGCGAAGTCCGGAAAACGGGCAAGCCCCATCGGTTCATGCGAATACGTAACTTGGCCGAACCAAACCGGTCTGTGGAAACAGGCCGGTTTTTTGCTGTGCTTGGAGGGGGGCGCCTCAAAAAAATAAGCTTGTGCAAGGGTTTTGCCACCCGCGTGGGGAATACTTAATAGATTCGAGCGAAGCAGCCGAAAGGACGCGCTGTAAGCATTGACGGTCTGAAAGTAAATATGATAAGATATGGCTATTCTTTACTTTGGTAGCATGGTAGCACTTTAATATAATAAAGTATTTAAGGAAGATGAAACGGTGAGGTGAAACACTTGTCGAAGCCAAAAGGTTTTGAAAAACCGGCGGGTGTCCGCGACTATCTGCCTTTTGCCGTGGATAAGCTGCGGACGATCGAACGCCGCGTCCTGGACTGTATGGACGTCTGGGGTTACCGGCAAATTATGACGCCCACGATGGAGTATTACGATACGGTAGGCGTCGCCAGCTCCACGTCGGACCAGAAGCTGTTTAAACTATTGAACAACCGGGGGACCACGATGGTTCTCCGTTCCGATATGACGGCGCCGATCGCTCGGGTCGTCGCTTCCTTATTAAAAGAAGAGCCGCTGCCGCTCCGCTTGTCCTATCACGCCAATGTGTTCCGGGCGATCGAGGAGGAGGCGGGGAAGGAAGCGGAGTTTTTCCAAACCGGCGTCGAGCTGGTGGGCGATGACTCGGCTGACGCGGATGCCGAGGTGATCGCCTTGGCAGTGGCTTCGCTGCAGGCTGCGGGCGTGACGTCGTTCAAGATCGCCGTGGGCCACGTCGGCTTCCTGAACGGGCTGCTGGAGGAGGCGGTCCCGGGTCGGGAGGATATCCGTGAGGCATTGAAAGAAGGGCTGCTGCACCGCGATTTCGTCGGTTATCGCGAAACGCTGGCCGGGCTGTCCTTATCGTCGCGGCAGCGCGAAGAGCTGGAAGGCATTCTCCGCCTGCGTGGCGGCAAAGAGATTTGCGGCCAGGCGCTTGAGCTGAGCCGTAATTCGATCGCCCAAACGTCCGTAGGGCATCTCAGTCAGGTCTGGGATGCGCTGGAGGACTTCGGCGTAGCGGAGCACGTCATGATCGATCTGACGATGATCGGGGATTTCTCGTATTATACCGGCATGACGTTTGAGGGATATGCGGCGGAGCTGGGCTTCCCGGTTTGCAGCGGGGGGCGCTACGACAACCTGCTGCAGCAATTCGGCCGGCCGGCTCCGGCAACCGGGTTCTCGCTGAAGACGAACCGGATCCTCGACGGGGTGAACGGGATTGAAGCCGAACCGGAGTTGCCGGTCGTGCTGCAGTATGACGCGCCGAACCGGAAGCGGGCTTTTGCCGAAGCGGAGAAGCTGCGCGGGGAAGGCCGGAGCGTGCTGATGCGACATGCGAACGGGCCGGAGGATTTGCTGGATGCTTATGCGGCGGCTCGGCGTCCGGGTCCGCTGGGGCCCTTGCACGGAGACATCCTCACGTTCGTCAGCTTTTGAGTCGAGCCGATCCGCTTCCAAGCCTGAAAGGAGGGCCAACCATTGGGGCAAATTATCAAAGTAGCCATGCCCAAGGGGCGTATTTATAAAAAAGCGTCCGCCTTGTTCCGCGAGGCGGGCATCGATATTCCGGACGACGTGGACGAATCCCGCAAGCTGGTCGTGCCGCTGCCGGAAATCGGCATGGAATTCATTCTCGCGAAGCCGGTCGACGTACCGACTTACGTGGAATACGGAGTAACGGATATCGGCATCGTCGGCAAGGACGTGCTGATGGAAGAGAACCGGGACGTTTATGAGCTGCTGGACCTTGGCATCGCCCGCTGCCGCATGTCGGTGATCGCGCTGCCGGATTGGAAGCCGGGGATTCAGCAACGGGTGGCTACGAAGTATCCGAACGTGGCGTCGCGGTATTTCCGCGAGCACGGGCAGCAGGTCGAGGTGATCAAGCTGAACGGCTCGATCGAGCTGGCGCCGCTGATCGGCTTGGCCGACCGGATCGTGGACATGGTCGAGACCGGACAAACGCTGAAGGAGAACGGGCTGGTCGAGATGGAGCGGATATTCGACATCACGAGCAGGCTGGTTGCCAACCGCGTCAGCTACCGGATGAAAAACGCCGAGATTCAAGCCGTTTGCGACGCGCTGAATCGGGTGATTCAGTCGGGCCCGGTCAAGCAGGCTTAGAGTACGGCTGAGGTCAGACGGCGGATCAAAGCGGCATCGGAAAGAACATAACGGGAAATCGACGATATAATCAGGGGGGATGCCGGATGAGACTGGTATCGGCACAGGATTTTGATTTGCGGCGGGAAGTCGAATACGGATCGCCGGAGCAAAACGAAGCGGTCCGGGCGATCGTGAAGTCGGTCAAGGAGGAAGGCGACGCGGCGCTGCTCCGCTACACGGAGCAGTTTGACGGCATGAAGCTGGAGACGTCGGCGCTGCGCGTGACGCAAGAGGAACTGAAGGCGGCGTATGATGCCGTGGAGCCGTCGTTCGTGGCGGCGATTCAGGCGGCAGCCGAGAATATCCGCCTGTTCCACGCCCGGCAGAAGCGCAATTCCTGGATGGACCTGCAGCCGGACGGAAGCCTGCTCGGGCAGATCATCCGGCCGCTGAAACGGGTCGGCGTGTACGTGCCCGGGGGGAAAGCGGCATACCCTTCCTCCGTGCTGATGAACGTCATTCCCGCGCAGGTGGCGGGCGTGCCGGAGATCGTCATGGTGACGCCGCCGGCGACGGGCGGCAAAGCCGGAATCGACCCGTACATCCTCGTGGCCGCGGCGGAAGCCGGCGTGCACGAAATCTACCGGGTCGGCGGGGCCCAAGCGATTGCCGCGCTCGCTTACGGCACGGACGCCATCGCGCCCGTCGATAAAATCTGCGGGCCGGGCAACATCTACGTCGCGCTGGCGAAACGCGAAGTGTACGGCGTCGTCGATATCGACAGCATCGCCGGTCCCAGCGAAATCGCCGTGCTGGCCGACGACAGCGCCGATCCCGCCTATGTGGCGGCGGATCTGCTGTCCCAGGCCGAACACGACGAGATGGCGTCGGCGATCCTCGTGACGCCGTCGGAGGCGTTTGCGAAGGCGTGCCGGGCGGAGGTGGAGCGGCAGTTGGCCGCCCTGCCGCGCAAGACAATCGCCGGAGCTTCGATCGAGCGCTACGGCGCGATCATCCTGGTTGATTCGGTCGAGGCCGGAATCGACGTGATCAACAAGCTGGCGCCGGAGCATTTCGAGCTGATCGTGGACAATCCGATGGGCTATCTGGGACTGGTGGAAAATGCCGGCGCGATTTTCCTCGGGCCTTACAGCTCGGAGCCGGTGGGCGATTATTACGCCGGTCCGAACCATATCATTCCGACGAACGGCACGGCGAGGTTCTCGTCGCCGGTCGACGTGGACGATTTTATCAAGAAATCCAGCTTGATTTACTATAGCAAGGAAGCGCTCCTGCAGAACGGGGCGACCATCATGGAGCTGGCGCGGCGGGAAGGGCTGGAAGGCCATGCCCGGGCGATTGAAATCCGGCTGCGA
The DNA here is from genome assembly GCF_050565405.1 of Paenibacillus macerans. Classification (GTDB taxonomy): domain Bacteria; phylum Bacillota; class Bacilli; order Paenibacillales; family Paenibacillaceae; genus Fontibacillus; species Fontibacillus macerans_B. Next base: position 12,902 of record NZ_JBNYYG010000047.1, read on the forward strand.
CAAGAAGGAAAGGCGGGAGAGAACGATGGCCAACGATAACGGGGAAGCAACGGTGCGCAAATCCGCCGTCAGCCGGAAAACGAACGAAACCGACATTCAACTGGCTTTTGCGGTAGACGGGAGCGGGGATGCCCAACTGGAGACGGACGTGCCCTTTTTGAATCATATGCTCGATTTGTTCGCCAAGCACGGACATTTTGATCTGGCGGTGCAGGCGCGCGGCGATATCGACATCGACGACCACCATACCGTCGAGGATATCGGCATTTGCTTGGGCCAGGTGATCCGGGAAGCGCTCGGCGACAAAAAAGGAATCAAGCGTTATGCCAGCGTGTTTATTCCGATGGACGAAGCGCTCGCTCAAGTCGTCATCGACGTGAGCAACCGCCCGCATTTCGAATACCGCGCGGCGTATCCTTCCGATCGGGTGGGCAGCTTCGACGTTCAGCTCGTCCATGAGTTTCTGTGGAAGCTGGCTTTGGAGGCGCGGATCACGCTGCACGTGATCGTGCATTACGGCCAGAACACGCACCACATGATCGAGGCGGTGTTCAAAGCATTGGGCCGGGCGCTCGACGAGGCCACGAGCATCGATCCGCGCGTCAGCGGCGTGCCGTCGACGAAGGGAGTGCTGTAGCCGATGAAGATCGCTATCGTCGATTACGGGATGGGCAACCTGCATAGCGTAAGCAAAGCGGTGGAGCGCCTCGGCTACGAGGGCTTCGTCACCGGAGACGAGGCGCGGATTCTGGCGTCGGACGGCGTGCTGCTGCCGGGCGTCGGAGCTTTCGGCGACGCGATGGAGCATCTGCGCGCCTCGGGCTTGGACGCCGTGGTGCGGCAGGCGGCCGCCGGGGGCACGCCGCTGCTCGGCATTTGCCTCGGGATGCAGCTGCTCTTCGACGAGAGCGAAGAGCATGGGCGGAACGAGGGGCTGGGCCTGCTGCCGGGCAAGGCGGTGCGGTTTGCGGGCACCGAAGGCTACAAGGTGCCGCATATGGGATGGAACCGGCTGGAGTTCCGGCAGCCGGGCAATCTGCTGCTCGCGGGCCTCGAGGAGGGACACGTGTACTTCGTCCACTCTTACCACGTGCTGCCCGAGCAGCAGGGGGATGTGCTGGCCGTGACGGACTACGGCCATCCGGTGACCGCCATCGTCGGCCGCGGCAACGTGTTCGGGATGCAGTTCCATCCCGAAAAAAGCGGCGAGCTCGGCATGGCGCTGCTGCGCAATTTCCTGGCGCTGGCGGAGCGGCAGGCGGGCTGATGCCCGTCCCGCAAAGGGATTCGACTAGTGCGGGAACGAGGCGCCAGAAGAGTGCATGGCAGCAGCGTCAGCGCCCGGCCCTTGCCTGGCGACAGGGTGTTTGAACAGCAGCGTTCGGCCTTGAGCCGGCATGGAACCAAACGAATTAGCGGTAATTTGTGGCCTTATTTTAGCCGTTTGGCGGGTTTGCCGAACAATAGCGGTACAAAATAGCCTTATTTCGTGGGAGAGCGCCCAATAGGACCCCAATCGCTCGAGTCTGCCGAAATAAGACCAAAAATTACCGCTATCGATTAAGAATAGCGGGAGGAAGATCAACCGATGTCATCATTTATCATTTATCCGGCCATCGATATTCGCGGCGGCCAATGCGTGCGCCTCGTTCAAGGCGACTATGACCGCGAGACCGTCTATAACGCCAATCCGGTGGAGGTCGCCCGCTCGTGGGAAGCCCAGGGCGGGGCGTTTATCCATGTGGTCGACTTGGACGGAGCCAAAGCGGGGCATCCCGTCAATGACGCGCTGATCGGCGAAATCGCCCGCAGCGTGCAGGTGCCGGTACAGGTCGGCGGCGGAATGCGCACGTTGGACGACGTGAAGCGGCTGCTGTCGCTCGGCGTGAGCCGGGTCATTCTTGGCACGGCGGCGATCGAGGATCGCGCATTTACCGAGGCGGTGCTCGGCACATACGGCGATCAAGTGGCGATCGGCATCGACGCCCGGGACGGGTTCGTCGCCACGCGCGGCTGGCTGGAAACGTCCGAGGTGCAGGCCGAAGCGTTGGCCAAGGAGCTCGCGGCCAAAGGAGCGGAGACGTTTATCTTCACCGACATCTCCCGCGACGGGATGATGCAGGGGCCAAACGTCGAAGCGATCCGCTCGCTCGCCAGGGCTTCCGGCAAGACGGTGATCGCCTCCGGCGGCGTGACGGTGCAGGACGATTTGCTGCGGCTGGCCGAATATGCCGGCCAAGGGGTCGGCGGCGCCATCGTCGGCAAAGCGCTGTATACCGGCAGCATCGAATTGGCCCAGGCCATCAGGGCCATCGGAGTTTTGCAATAACGGGGCGATCGTAAGAACATTTCGCAAGGCTGCCCTACTCCGTAAATTCAATAGTTCAACTGATAAAGATAGAGTCGAACGAAGAAAGGAAGTCGAACCGACATGCTCGCAAAGCGTATTATTCCCTGCCTGGACGTGAAGGACGGGCGGGTCGTCAAAGGCGTGAACTTTGTAAACCTCCGCGATGCCGGCGATCCGGTGGAGCTGGCGGCGCTGTATGATCGCGAGGGGGCCGATGAGCTCGTGTTCCTGGACATTTCCGCCTCGCACGAAGGCCGGGCGACGATGATCGAGGTCGTCAAGCAGACGGCCGGCGAAATCGCCATCCCGTTTACGGTCGGCGGCGGGATCTCCCAGGTGGACGACATGAAGCGCCTGCTGCGGGCCGGGGCCGACAAAATCGGCATCAACACGGCAGCGGTGGTCAACCCCGAGCTGATCTCGGACGGAGCGCGCCGCTTTGGTTCCCAGTGCATCGTGGTGGCCGTGGACGCCAAATACAACGCCGAATGGGGCGAATGGGAAGTGTACACCCACGGCGGACGCAAAAGGGCGGGCATCCGGGCGATGGCCTGGGTGCAGGAGGCCGAGAAGCGGGGCGCCGGGGAAATTTTGCTGACGAGCATGGACGCCGACGGCACCAAGGACGGATTCGATCTGCCGCTGACGCGCGCGGTCAGCCGGGCGGTGGGCATTCCGGTCATCGCCTCGGGCGGGGCCGGGCGGATCGACGATTTTTACGAAGTATTCACCGAAGGACAGGCGGACGCGGCGCTGGCGGCGACGATTTTTCATTATAAGGAAATTGCGTTGCCCGATCTAAAACAAGATTTGAAAGCCAAAGGGGTGGAGATACGATGACGACGGCGGACAAACAGCCGCTCCGGTTATCGCTTTCGATGGAGGAACTGGAGCAGGCGGTCAAATGGGATGCGAACGGACTTGTTCCGGCGATCGTGCAGGACGCCGGCAACAAAGAGGTGCTGATGCTGGCTTACATGAATCGCGAATCGATGCAGAAATCCGTGGAGTCGGGATTAACCTGGTTCTGGAGCCGGTCCCGCGCCGAGCTGTGGAATAAAGGGGCGACCTCCGGCAATACCCAGCAAATCACGGCGCTGCGCTATGATTGCGACGGCGATACGCTGCTGGTCGAGGTTGTAGCGAACGGGCCGGCTTGCCACACCGGAGAAACGACTTGCTTCTATCGCACGGCGGCGACGGCCGAAGCGGCGGCATCCTCCTCCGAAGGAACCGGCGGCGGGGCGGGAGTTGACGAACGATTCAAGGTGCTCGCCGAGCTGGAGCGGTTGATCGCCGAGCGTTATACGGAGCGCCCGGAAGGGGCATATACGACGTATTTGTTCGAGAAAGGCCTCGATAAAATCCTCAAAAAAGTCGGCGAGGAAACCGCGGAATCGATCATTGCGGCCAAAAACGGCGACAACGACGAGCTGCGTTATGAGGTCAGCGACCTGATCTATCACCTGCTGGTGCTGCTGCGCGAGCGGAGCCTGCCGCTGGACGAGATCATGCAAGAGCTGGAGCGCCGCCACGAGCGTCCGCGGCGCGACTAAGGCTGGGGGGCGCGAGAACATGCTGATCGATTACCACACGCATCATGAACGCTGCGGCCATGCCGTCGGCACGTTGGAGCAATACATCCGGCGGGGCATCGAAATCGGCTTGTCCCAGATCGGCGTATCGGACCACATGCCGCTCTTGCATGTGGATCCGGCCAAGTATTATCCGGAAATGGCCATGCCGATGGAGGAGCTGCCGCGCTACGTGGAAGAGGCTTTGTCGCTGAAGGAAAAATACCGCGGGCAAATCGACGTCAGGGTCGGCCTGGAAGGCGATTATATCCAAGGCTGGGAAGAGCAAATCGGGAAGATCGTCGCGGCGTATCCATGGGATTACGTGGTCGGCTCGGTGCATTTTCTCGGGGAATGGGACGTCTCGGATTTCCGGCAGGTGCATAACTGGGAAGGCCAGGACGTTTTTGCGGTGTACCGGCGTTATTACGAGGCCGTGTCCCAAGCGGCCCAAACGGGTTTATACGATATCATGGGCCATCTCGACGTGATCAAGCGGTTTGGCTATAAGCCGGAGCCCGCATTGCAGGAGGAGACGGCGCGGTTGGAACGTCTGGCCTTGGCTGCGGTAGCCGAAGCCGGGGTGGCCATGGAGCTGAACGCCTCCGGCTTGTCCAAGCCTTGCGCGGAAATGTTCCCGAGCGAGCGGGTTTTGCGGGAAGCGATCCAAATGGGGATTCCGCTTACCGTAGGGTCCGACGCGCATGATCCCCAAAAGCTGAGCGAGCATCTGGATACGGCGCGACGCACGTTGTACGACCTGGGCGTCCGGGAACTGGCGACCTTTGAAGGACGCAAGCGGACCATGATTCCGCTGGAACCGGCATAACTTATCTAAGTCGCCGGCTGGACGCCTATCGGAAATCCATGTACGATGAGAGGGAAGACGCGGTCGAGTTCCTATTCGATCGAATCGGGAGGATGTTATGGTAGCCAAAATGCGTATTTTTTCCGGCTCGTCCAATCCGACGCTGGTGGCGGACATTTGCAGCCGGCTGGGCGTCGAGCCCGGAAAGGTCAAGCTGTCGCGGTTCAAAAGCGGGGAGATTTACGTCCACTACGAGGAGAGTATCCGCAATTCCGACGTGTTTCTGGTGCAGTCGCTGGCCCATCCGATCAACGAGCTGTTCGTGGAGCTTCTGGTGATGATCGACGCCGCCAAGCGTGCGTCTGCCCGGACGGTCAACATCATCATGCCGTATTACGGCTATGCCCGACAGGAACGGAAGTCCGCGCCCCGGGAGCCGATTTCGGCGAAAATGCTCGCGGACGTGCTGACGACGGCGGGAGCGAGCCGGGTCGTGACGATCGATTTGCACGCGCCGGCGATTCAAGGCTTCTTCAACATTCCCGTCGATCATTTGACCGCCCTGGACCTGATGACGGATTACTTGCGGGCCCAAAACATTCCGAATCCCGTGATCGTGTCTCCGGACGCAGGACGGGCCTCGATGGCGGAGAAGCTGGCCAACGGGCTGGATTCGCCGTTCGCGATCATGATCAAGAAACGGCCCGCACATAACGAGTCGGTCATCACGCACGTAATCGGCGACGTTGCCGGGCATACTCCGATCATTATCGAGGACTTGATCGATACCGGCTCCACGATCGTCAATGTCGTGGAAGGGTTGAAGGAGCGGGGAGCGGAGGATGCGTACGTGTGCGCGACGCACGGGCTATTTTCCGGAAATGCCCTGGATAAACTCCGGCACCCGAATATCCGCCAGGTGGTGATCACCGATTCGATTGCCCAGCCGGAGCTGCATTCGTCCCATGTCCAGGTGCTATCCGTAGCGCCGATGCTGGCCAGAGCCACGCAGTTCATCATGGAGGGCGGATCGATCGCCGCTTTGTTCAAGGATCGAGGAATTTAAAAGTTTGGCAGAACCGCCCGCTTGGGCGGTTTTTTTGTTTACGCCAAGACCGATCTCCGATAAAATGAATATGGAATTTATGGGATATAAAGGGAATGTCCTGTGTGCTTTGATTACCTTAGACTAATTCTTTCTCTTCTTTGCGGCTTTGGCTTCCGCTTTGCGGAGGTTTTCCGCGGCCCGGAATAGGACGACCCTGCGGACGAGGTCCAGAGGAAGCGGCTGGTCGTGCGGAAATTGCGCGGACCCTTTGGCTTTTTTGTACGGGGCGAGCTCCTCCTGGAATTCCTCGATGCCGCTTGGGGTCGGGTAAAACCCGGTGTGTTTCTTAAATGCCGCAAAATGTACCAGGTTCTGGCCGTGCAACTCGAAAGTAGGCATTTGATAGCTGATTTTCTCGGTGGCGTCCGGCGCGGATTCCCGGATCACTTGGCGGATTTGCTGCAGCTTGTCCTGGATGTCCGGCGGATACTGAACCATGTATTCGTCGATCGTGGCAAAACCCGATTTGTTATCTTCCATTCAGCTTCAAACGGCTCCTTTCGGATAGGGATTTATTTTCTTCTTCTGGCATACCCGAAGATGGACCATACCGCATAGAGCAACAGTACAATGACCAGGGCGGCGATGATCGTATTCTCCCAGACAAAAGTCATTTTGGACGAAGCTCCTTTCTCCGCAAGTTAACTCTATGATTCGACTACGGAGGCCGGTTCTCCTTTTGTCTCCGGAAATCCGTTATTTTCCGCCAAGGATTCCCCGTGGGAGGACAGCTTCACCTATGGTATACTGTGGGATGGAGAGTTTACGTTGATGGACGAAATCGAACCGGCATCCTTGGAATTGCGTTTGATATCATGACGGAATGCGGGGATGAGGATATGAATAAGAACGTTATAAAGGGAGGTGCCTTGCTTGAAAGAGAAAAAACGACCGGCCGGAAACAAACGGAGTAAAGTGCTGCCGATCTCGATGGATGCGGGGTTTTTCTTTGAGAGAGCCGTCTCTTCGTTGGACCGCTATCGCTATGACAAGGCATTGAAATATTTTCGCAAGGCCGTGGAATTCGAACCGGGAAATCCGGTGAACCACTGCAATATGGCCGGGATTTTATCGGAAATGGGAGATTACGAGGCTTCCAATGCCGTATTAACGACCGTTCTGCAGGAGATTGACCCGACCATGACGGAATGTTATTTCTACATGGCCAATAATTACGCGAACATGGATTTATTCGAGGCGGCGGAGGAAGCGCTGGTCACGTATTTAGAAGAGGACGAGAGCGGCCAGTTCCTGACCGAAGCGGAGGAAATGATCGACCTGCTGCAATACGAGCTGGATCGGCCGACCAAGCTGAAAAGCATCAAATCCCGGGAGGGCGTGTACGAGCATGATCAAGCGAGAGCCTTGCTGGAGGAAGGAAAGTTTGCCCAAGCGGTAAAAATCCTCGAGGAGCTTGTGCGGAACCGCCCCGATTTCCTGGCTGCCCGCAATAATCTGGCGTTAGGTTACTATTATCTCGGCTTGTTCCGCAAAGCGATGGATACGGTGGGCGAGGTGCTGTCCCAGGATCCCGGCAATTTGCACGGCTTGTGCAATCTGGCGATCTTCCATCAGCATGAAGGGAACCGGGAGGCGTTGGATGAACTGGCGGAGCGCCTCTGCAACGTCGTGCCGTTCCACCAGGAGCATGTGTTCAAGCTTGCGACGACGATGGGGATCTTGGGCAACCATGAAGCGGCATTCGGCCATTTCAAACGGTTGCTGAAGAATGGGGAAATGGTCGGAGAGCCCAGCCTGTACCATTATGCGGCGGTAGCCGCTTATCATACCGGGCGGTATTCCGAAGCCCGCAAGCTGTGGCATTCGGCCAAAAAAATGGATCCCGGTTCGGGAGTACCCGAGTTCTATTTAAGCCGTTTGACGGAAGAACGCCGGAATCCCGGAGTAAAACACTTTCCGGTGAGTTACCAATACCTGCTGCCTTTCGAAGAACAGTTGAAGCGATGGGAGCATGAGGAGAACGCCATTCCGGCCGATTTGAAGGAGAATCCGCTGATCCGGTCTTCGTTCTTCTGGGCGCTGCGTCATGGGGATGCGAAGACGAAGCTGCAGGTGATTCAGGCGCTGGGCCTGATCGCCGACCGGGAGGTCGAGGAAGCGCTGCAGGAATTCCTGCTGGAGCCGGAGGAAGACGCCTATTTGAAGGACATGGCTTTGTTCGTGCTCCGCAATCTCGGCGTCAACAAGCCGCTGGTGGTCCGTTCCGGCAGCACCACGACGATGGTCGATCCCAGCCGGGTTTCGAGCCAACTGCCGGTGTGGCGGAGCGAATGGCAAGCCGTCGTCGACCTGGCGATGCAGCAGATGCGACGCAGCTTCGATCTTCAGCAGCAGCATGATATGGAGACGTTGTGGGTGGATTTTCTCACCCGGTTGTATCCGGAAACGCCCGCCATTTCACATTCGGAGGGCTGGGCTGCGGCGCTGGAATATTTGACGGCCAAAATGCACCGTTGCTCCGTCACGTATGAGCAAGTGGCGAAGAAATACAATATTTCCGCATCGACGGCCCGCCGGTACGTAAGCCGGGTGGATGAGGTGTGCGGCGTCAAGGAGAAGATCGAGGCGATTTTTCCGTCGGTCCAATAATTTGCGGGTAAAGCTAGTCCAACTTGGGGAAAACTTGATAGAGTAATCAATTTACAGTGCGTGTTCAAAAAGTCGGCTTTTCAGCACCGAGAAGCTTGGATCTTCAAAAGATGACTTTTTGAACAACCTCTTACATAGGAATTGATTTGTTTATTTCTAAGAAACCAAGGAGGTACGAACGGATGCACAAAGCGTTGGTAATCGGAACGGGGCCGGCCGGATTGACGGCGGCGATTTATTTGGCACGGGCCAATCTGAGCCCGGTCGTGATCGAAGGGCTGGAGCCTGGGGGACAGTTGACCACGACGACGGAAGTGGAGAACTTCCCGGGGTTTCCGGAGGGCATCATGGGCCCGGAGCTCATGGACAACATGCGGAAGCAAGCGGAACGCTTCGGCGCGGAGTTTCTGACCGGATGGGTCACGCAAGTGGACTTCTCGAAACGTCCGTTTAAGGTGACGGTGGAAGGCGGCAAGGACCTGGAAGCCGAAGCGGTCATTTTGTCGACGGGAGCGTCGGCGAAATATTTGGGCATTCCCGGCGAGCAGGAAAACGTCGGCCGGGGCGTCAGCACCTGCGCGACTTGCGACGGGTTCTTTTTCCGCGGGAAAAAGCTCATCGTTGTGGGCGGCGGCGACTCCGCGATGGAGGAAGCGAATTTCCTGACGCGCTTCGCCACGGAAGTCACGCTGGTGCATCGGCGGGAAGAGCTGCGCGCCTCGAAGATCATGCAGGACCGCGCCAGGGACAACGAGAAAGTCCGGTTCGCGCTGAACCGCACGCCGCTGGAAGTGGCTACGGACGATAGCGGCAAGGTGAAAGGGCTGAAGGTGCGAGACAATGCCGGCGGCCAGGAGGAACTGCTGGAAGCGGACGGGGTGTTCGTGGCGATCGGCCATACGCCGAACACGAAGTTCCTGAGCGGGGCGGTTGAAACCGACGACCACGGATACATCGTCGTCAAGCCGGGAACGACGGAGACGAACGTGCCGGGCGTATTCGCTTGCGGCGACGTACAGGATACGCGCTATCGCCAGGCGATTACCGCGGCCGGGTCCGGCTGTATGGCGGCGATGGACTGCGAGAAATTCCTGGAAGGCAGCATGGTGCATGATTGGAGCGGGCCGACGGGCTCGTGACTCGTGAGGGAAGACAGATGGCCGTCAATCGCCAACGAGATACGGAGCTTGCTAACCCATAATTAAGGGTAAAAAAGGGCCTTATTTGGGCGGAAAGGCGGGTTATGGGTGAAATAAGGGCATTTTATGGCCCTATATTCGCTGAAGCCTGAAAAAGAGCTGTATGTAGCGGCCTGCTAGGGAAATAAGGCCATAATTTACCCTTATTTTGCGAGGATCGTGCAGATAGGACGAAATAAGGCCCAAAAAGTCCTCTATTTTCGGCACGGTTTTAGAATAGCAGCAGACGAACAAAGAAAGGACGCCGGGCGGCGTCCTTTTTCATGTGGTAAGCACAGCTGTTTTGATCGTACGGCCGCAGATAACGGTACATGAATTCGATCCGGACCTTTTGACGGCCACGGTCAGCCGCGCACGACCGAGCAATGCGCTAGATCCACCCGTTCTCCTCGGCTAAACGAATGGCCTCGATGCGGCTTTTGACTTCCAGCTTGTTCAAAATTTCCGAAATATAATTGCGGACGGTTCCGTAGGAAAGGTGCAGGGCTGCGGCGATTTCGCCGGCGGTGCGCCCCTCGGCGGCCAGCCGGAGGATCTCCTGCTCTCGCGCGGTCAACGGGTTGTCCCGGCGGACGTTGCCGAAGATCAGCTCCGGCGAGGCCTCGCGGTGGCCGGCCATAACCCGGCGGATCGCTTCCGCCAGGCGGTCGCTGGACTCGTCCTTGAGCAGGTAGCCCTGAACTCCCGTTTTGACGGCGCGTTCGAAATAACCCGGCCGGGCGAACGTCGTCAGGATGATGACGCGGCACGGCGAGCCCTGAGCCTGCAGCTTCTCGGCCACGTCAAGCCCGCTCATCAGCGGCATCTCGATGTCCATCAGGCAGACGTCCGGCCGCAGAGCTTCAACGAGCGCCAACGCCTCTGCGCCGTCCCCGGCCTGGCCGACGACCTCAAGGTCGTCCTCCAGGTCCAACAGGGAGGCGAGCGCGCCCCGCAGCATCCGTTGGTCTTCGGCGATCACGATGCGAATCATGCGGTTTCACCTTCTTTGTCGGCTTCTTTGACGATCAGCGGGACGGCGATTCGCAGCCGGGTGCCCTGGCCGGAGCTGACTGCGACGCCATCGCCGTCTTTGCCGGCACCGCTGCCGCTTTCCCGGCTTTCTTCTCCGCCCCCTGAGCCGAGGGTCAATGAGCCGTCGATCAGCGACAGGCGCTCCGCCATGCCTTTCAGGCCGTTGCCCGAGGGGCCTCCGGCAGGCGGCAGGAACCTTCCGCTACCGCCCGCGTCCCTCGCAGAGAGGCCGATCCCGTCGTCCTCGATCAGAAGCCGCACCTCGGCCGGGGCCGTTTCGACCGTGACGGCGCAGCGGGTGGCCCGGCTATGCTTGACGATGTTCGTCACCGCCTCTTTGATGCAGAGGCTGACGATGTTTTGCGTCAAATCCGACACGCCTGCCAGCCGCGGGTCGCCTTCCACGTCGAAGGCGATGTCGGCCGCGCGCAGAATCTCGCCGGCCTCCGCCAGCGCTTCGGCAACCGTCACGGCGCGCATGTCGGAGACGAGCTCCCGCACCTGCCGCAGCGCCGCCCGGGACGTGCGCTGGATTTCGCGCGCCTCGGCCTGGGCCCGCTCGGTGTCTTTGGCCGCGAGCTTCTCGACCAGCTGGCTTTTGAGCGTGATCAGGGATAACGTATGGCCCAGCGTGTCGTGCAAATCGCGGGCGATCCGCATGCGCTCCTCGCGTTTGACCAGCTCCTTGATCCGCTCATGGGCCCGGTCGAGCTCCTGCTCCAGCTGCTGCCGTCGGTTCATCGAACGGATGCCGTAAGGCATGACCACCATGATGAGCAGAAACGGCAGCAGGAACGGTAGGTCGCTTGTTGCCAATTGCCCGAGGGAGAAAAGTAGCGACAGCAGCTCCACCGCGGCAAAGGAGAGAATGGCGACATTGAATCTCCGGTTGTCGGTGTACCAGCCGATGAAGTTGGACGTGAAAAATCCCAAATAAAAGTTGTAAGGATTATAAAACGCGCAGAGCGCAAGGATGAGCGCCATTTGCAAAGCGAGCCAAAAGTTGAATATCCCGCCGGAAGCAAAGTAAAGCTGCCGGTACGTCACCGCAAACAGGGCGATCATCCCGTAACCGATCAGCAGCTTGATCCCTTGCTCATCCCGGATGTTGACGATGGGCAATACGAGGTAAATCGGCCAGATATACGGGAACCAGCCGTATTTCTTAGGAAACAATTGGAACTTGCCGAGCGTCATGCTGTATTACACCGCTTCCTGTTTTTTTCGGATATAAGTGGATAGTACCATAAACAGGAAGAGGTAGCCCAGTAAAATCAACACGTTGCTCCAGCTTGGAGCTTCTCCGCGGATGATCGCCCATGCGCCGTTGCCGAACTGGTAGGATGGCAGCCATTTTCCGATCGACTGCATGACGCGCGGCAAAATCTCCATCGGCATCCACATGCCGCCCATGACGGCGAGCACGAGGTAAAGCACATTGCTGACGCCGCTGGCCGTATCCACGCGTTTCATCAAGCCGACCAGCGTGCCCAGCGCGAGAAAGGGTAGCGAACCGGCGAGGATCCACAGGCCGCTGCAAATCCAGGTAAGCGGAGACAGCGAAACCCCGTTGATTAGATAGCCGGCGAGAAAAATAAACGCGATGGAAAACAGATGCATCATGGTTTGGCCGAACATCTTTCCGAGAAAATATACCGGACCCGGCAGCGGCGTGATCCGCATGAAGGTCGACCACCCTTGAGTCCGCTCCTGTACCAGCCGAATGCCCAGCGTCATGATCGCCGATCCCATCACGCTGAACGTCGTCATCGACATCAGATAGTGCGCCTGCCACTCGCCGGGATCGTCGGTGCCGGTATTCACCACTTTGGTGAAGATAAAATAGAACAAAATCGGCATCATCAGCGACCAGAATACATAATAAGGATTGCGAAAAACGCGTAAAATCTCCGCCTTGCCCTGCATCGTCAACGTCCGCATCGTTACACCGCCTCCTCTTCATGATTCGCCGTGAGTTGTTCAAAGGCCTCGTCCAGCCGGCCTTGGTCGATCCGCACGTCCCGTACGGGCACTCCGGCCGTGAACAGCGCGGCCAGCGCCGCATCGGTGTCTTCGGTGGTCACGTGGATGCGGCCGTCTTTGTCGAAGCATTCCGCGACCGGGGGGAGCCCCAGCAGCTTGCTGCGCAGCTCGGGATCGTCGCGGTCGAGGCGGAAGGAGACCGAGCGTTTGACGATGCGGGCCTTGATCGCTTCCGGCGTGCCGTCGGCCACCAGGCTGCCCCGGTTGAACAACAGGATCCGATCGGCGATGTCGTCGGCTTCCTGCAGGTAGTGCGTCGTGAAGACGATCGTTTTGCCCTGATCGGCCAAATGGCGAACGCTGTCCCAGAAGCGCCGCCGGGCGGTGATGTCGAGCCCGACCGTCGGCTCGTCGAAGAACACCAGTTCGGGATTGCCGGCCAAGGCCAACGCGAACCCGAGGCTGCGTTTCTGTCCGCCGGACAGCTTCTCGGCGTACCGGTTCAAATCGCCGGGACTAAGCCCGGTCAGGCGGGCCAGCTCGGCCAGCTCCATCGGATGCGGGTAGTAGCTGCGGATCAGTTCCAGCACCTCTCGCACCTTCAGCCGGTCCATGACGCTGACCTCCTGCAGCATCGCGCCGGTTTTTTCACGGACCGTCCGGTCCTTCGGCGCATGGCCGAACAACTTGACGCTCCCTGCCGAGGGATCGAGCAAGCCGAGCAGCATTAAGATCGCGGTCGTTTTCCCCGCGCCGTTCGGGCCGAGGATGGCGGTGATCGTGCCTTTGGGAATGCGGAAAGAAATATCGTCGACCGCTTTTTTGTCCTTGAAGCTTTTGCTGACTCCGTTCATTTCAATAATGGGTTCCACGCGAAAATTCGCCTCCATATCCTTGATGCTTCAAGGATATAAGAATCGCGGGAGCTCCGTTAGTAAGGACTGTCATGGAATGCGGATGACAATTGTCATGAATTAGGATCCGCTTAAATCCACTCGCCGTCCCCGGGGATCGTTACGCGCTGCGCGAGCCCCTTCTCTTCAAGGCGCAGCCGCAGGTCGTCGCGGGTAACAAGGCAGTGGTTGATCGCCTCCATATGCACGGCGACCACCCGGGCATCCGGGGCGTGACGGCAAACGCGAACCACGTCGTCCGCGTCCATCGTGATCGGATCGCCGGCGTTGAAGCGGGCCCCGCCGGCATTGACGACGGCGACGTCCGGCCGGTGCCGGTCCAGCGCCTCGCGGACCTCGTCGCACCAAATCGTATCGCCGGCCAGATACAGCGCGGGTTCCCCGGGCGCCCGGAACACGATACCCGACACGGTTCCCATGCGTCGGCCGATCTCTCCGGTTCCGTGCCGTCCGCCCGTTCGCGCCAAGGAAATTTCCGTGCCATCCAGGGTTAGTTGGCCATGAACCGGTACGGTCCGGGTAAATCCTTGCGAACGGAGGCGCTCCTCGTCTTCCGGCTGGCAGTAGAGCGGGATCGACTTCGGCAGTGCCGCTGCCGCCGCCTCATCCCAGTGATCGGGATGAAGATGCGTGACGATCACGGCGTCGGGCCCTTGCCGCAGCCAATGTTCCTTCCGGTGCGGGAGCGGCACGAGCGGGTTGCGCCGGTTGTTCGGCGTATCGGGAATCGGCGGCATGGCTCCGGCTTCCCCGAGCATCGGATCGATCAGGAACCGACGGTCCCCGTATTCCAGCCACAAGGCGGTATGACGAATCAATTGCAGTTTCACGGAAAACCCCCCTTATTTTCAGAAAAGTTATTTGCTACAATTCCATTGTAAAAGAGAGCGGCGTGGTCTCCCATAACCCGGTGAAAGGGATTGGCGCAAACGGCTTTCGCCATGAAAGGATGTGGTTTGGATGAACTTTGCTTCCGAGTTGGATGAGATCGATTTGCGATTGCTGCGGATCCTGATGGAGGACGCCGGTCTTTCCTTCAAAGAGATCGGTACGCGGGTGCATCTGACCGGACAAGCGGTGGGGGCCCGGGTACGCAAGCTGCAGGACCTGGGCGTGATCGAAGGCTTCACGGTACGGTGGAACCCGGAGCGGATCGGCCTTGCGGTACACGCCTTCGTGACGGTGTTCTTGAATTCCGGCGCCTCCCACAAGCGGTTTCAGAGCTTTGTCGCCGAAAACGACAGCATTATCGAAGCGCACCGGGTCAGCGGCGAAGGCTGCTATTGGATGCGGATGCAGGTCGCGTCGCCGGCCGCGCTGAGCGAACTGCTGGACGAGCTGCTGGCTATCGGCAATTATAAGGTGAGCCTGTCGATCGAGCGCTTAAAGTGAGAAGGACGCGATAAAATAGGGGGACATTTCATTAGAACAAAAAGACGCCGCTCGCGTCTTTTTTTGCGTATACGTTCATCGCAGCGAAACTTTCGAGCGGTTGGGGCGCTTCGTGCACTGCGAGGATCAGCGTAGGCGGTGCCGATAGGATCGGCGGCATAGCAACGATATGCACGGAACAAGATCCAAAAATAGTGGAGTTTTTCCCAATGATCGGTTCCTTATGGACTAGGACTATCTGCTCTATAATATGTATGCGGTTACAAAAACCGAGGAATAATAATCAATAAAAAAAGGGGAGGCAAAGTATGAAACGTATGAAACGTGTTTTAGCCGGGATCTCTGCAATGCTCATGATGACTTCTGTTCTAGCGGCATGTGGAGGAAATTCGAATTCCAATTCGTCCAGCCCAAACTCCACAGCCCCATCAACGAATACCGCTGAGGCTCCAGCCAAAGGCGGCGAGAAAGTCACCATCAACCTCTGGAGCTTTACGGACGAGATTCCGAACATGACGACCAAGTATTTGGAAACGCATCCAGACGCGAATGTAGAGTTCAAAACGACAGTTATCGCAACCACTGACGGCGCTTACCAGCCTGCGCTTGACCAAGCTCTGGCCGGCGGCGGCAAAGATGCACCGGACATTTATGCTGCTGAAGCAGCCTTCGTGCTCAAGTATACGCAAGGCGATGCATCCAGCTATGCCGCGAACTACGCGGACCTGGGCCTTGACGATCAAAAGGTAAAAGATGCGGGAATCGCACAATACTCGGTTGATATCGGCAGCAAAGACGGCCAATTGAAGGGCCTGGGCTACCAAGCAACCGGCGGTGCCTTTATCTATCGCCGCTCGATCGCCAAGGACGTTTTCGGAACGGACGATCCGGCCGCCATCAAAAATGAAGTCGGACCTGGCTGGGACAAGTTCTTTGGGGCAGCAGAGAAACTGAAAGCCAAAGGATACGGCATCGTTTCCGGCGACGGCGATATGTGGCACGCCATCGAGAACAGCTCCGATAAAGGCTGGATTGTCGATGGAAAGCTTAGTATCGATCCGAAGCGCGAAGAGTTCCTGGATCTCTCCAAGAAGTTGAAAGACAACGGTTATCACAACGATACGACAGACTGGACGGAAGCCTGGTATGCCGATATGTCCGGCGCCGGCGCTCAACCGATCTTCGGTTTCTTCGGTCCCGCTTGGCTCATTAACTACGTCATGAACGGTCAAGTGAAAGACACGAACGGCGACTGGGCAGTTACCGAGCCGCCGACAGGGTTCTTCTGGGGTGGCACTTGGCTGCTCGCCAACAAAGACGTTACCAAGGACGAAGCCAAGAAAAAAGCCGTTGCCGACTTTATCAATTGGGTAACGCTCGATACTTCCGAAACGGGTCTCCAGTACTACTGGGCTAACGGCACGATGAAAGAGGGCGAACAAGGTACGAAGGACAGCGTGGCATCCTCCGTCGTTATGGCGAAATCCAATGGCGAAGTTCCATTGCTCGGCGGTCAGAACATGTTCGACATATTCGTTCCGGCTAACGCCAACGCTTCCGGTAAGAACTTGACTCAATACGACGAAACGATCAATAAACTCTGGCGTGACCAGACTCGTGAATACACGGCGGGCAACAAATCCCGCGACGATGCAATCAAAACCTTCAAACAACAAGTCAAAGACCAACTTGGCATCGACAGCGAATAAGAATACGCGGGAGATGCGAAGGGGCGGGCAATTACCCGCCCCTTTATATCAATGAAAGAGGTGAGAGCATGCGCCGCAAAGGTGTCAATTATACGAGATACGGCTACATTTTTACCTTGCCATTTGTATTGGCATTTTTGGTTTTTTCACTGTACCCGATTATCTACACTGCCGTCATCGGCTTCACGAATATGCAGGGGATCATACCTAAACCGTTGGAAATTCTTGATAACCCTTTCCAGAACTTCAAAGATTTAATATTTGAAAATGCCTCGTTCAAGAAATCCCTGATCAACACAGGGCTGCTCTGGATCGTCAACTTTATTCCACAGATGGGCCTTGCGTTATTGCTCACGGCATGGTTCACGAACAAACGCCTTAATGTCAAGGGACAAGGCGCGTTCAAGATCATGCTCTATATGCCGAATATTATCACTGCAAGTACGATTGCGGTGCTTTTTAGCTCTTTGTTTGCTTATCCGATGGGACCGATCAACAGTTTGTTCGAAATGTTTGGCTGGTCCGACGCTCCGATCTTCTTCCTTCAGGATAAGACGACCGCGCGAGGTATTGTATCTTTTATTCAATTCTGGATGTGGTACGGCAACACCATGATCATTCTGGTCGCAGGCGTTATGGGTATCAATCCGGCTATCTTTGAGTCCGCGGCGATTGACGGCGCGAACGGGTGGCAAACTTTTTTCCGTATCACGCTGCCAAGTCTTCGTACCATCTTGCTGTACACGTTGATTACGTCGATGATCGGCGGTTTGACCATGTTCGATATTCCGCAATTGTTCCTTCAAGGCGGACCGGACGACTCTACGCTTACAACATCGATGTTTATCTACGGGCAAGCGTTTAAAGGAAGTTATATGTACAATCGCGCGGCAGCGGCAAGTATGCTTCTGTTCATCATCGCGGCCCTTTTGTCCGCCGTATTGTTCTACCTGATGCGCGACCGCGATGCGGCGAAATTGAATAAAGTGATCAAACAGCAAAGAAAAGCTGAACGCGCAGCAGCTAAGGGGGAGGTATAAGCCATGGAAAGAATTAAGGAAGGCAGTGCCGTCGCCCTTAGAATCAATCGGACGATTGTTTATGTCGTGTGCATTTTGCTGGCGCTCCTCAGTATCCTTCCGTTTTGGATCATGTTCGTCAACGCCACGCGTTCCACGGCGGAAATCCAAAGCGGTCTCTCGCTACTCCCTTCGACCCACATGATGAGCAACCTGCAGGTGCTACTGGACAAGAGCTTCGATCCGCTTCAAGGGTTCATGAACTCGTTTATTATCTCGGCGTCGGCAACCCTTTTGACGGTCTATTTCTCGTCCCTGACAGCCTACGGGCTTGTGGCTTATAACTGGAAGCTGCGGCAACCGTTCTTTACCTTTATTATGGCCGTCATGCTGATTCCTGCTCAAGCCAGTTCGATCGGATTCTATCAGTTCATGTATAAAATACACTGGACGAACAACCTTTTACCTCTGATTTTACCGGCCATTGCAGCTCCGGCGGTCGTGTTCTTCATGCGCCAATACCTGCTGGGGACGCTCTCGTTGGAAATCGTGGAAGCTGCGCGCGTAGACGGTTCCGGCGAGTTCAAAACGTTCAATCGAATTATCCTGCCGCTGATGATGCCGGCTATCGCAACGCAGGCCATTTTTGCCTTCGTAGCGAACTGGAACAACCTGTTTATGCCACTCATTTTGTTGACGGACAAGAGTAAATATACGATGCCCATCATGGTCAGCTTGCTGCGCGGCGATATTTACAAAACGGAGTTCGGCTCGATTTACATGGGGCTGGCGTTGACGGCCTTGCCGTTGTTTGTGGTGTACTTCCTGTTATCCCGGTATATTATTGCCGGCGTAGCTTTGGGAGGCGTCAAAGAATAACCTCGTCAAGTTGGTTTCGAAGACGAGAGGGATCGCAAGAGTCGATCCCATCAAATACAGGCCTGTTGATTAGCTACGATGAGCAATTGCTTCATCTGGCTAATCAACAGGCCTTTTTTCGGTAACCGCATATCCTGCTGCCGACCGGACCTCTGCTTATATCGCTTTACGGCGGAAATACAGCATGCCGGCGGCCAGGAACAGCAGGAAGCTGCCCAGCACGGTTACAAATAAGCTTTCGTACGGCAGGTTGAACGCGCTGTAATCCTCCTGCCCGCGCGGCATCATGGCGAGCAGAGGCTGGGCCCAAGGGTAAAAGGGGCCGATCTTCGCCGAGTTGATGATCAGCAGGTTCGGAATCGTCAGCGAGACGTTGACGGCCAGCGGAGCGGCAAAGCTGGACCATACCAGCGACACGCCCAACTGCAGCGCCACGAGCGGCAAGCAAGCGATCAGGCCGCCGACTAAGCTGACGGCGATCATGTCCCAAGGGATGGGCCCCGCGATGCCTTGAATTTGGCCCACGATCAACAGCGCGGCGAAGAACAGCAGCTGGGATCCCGCGAGCAGCGTAACAACCACGGTAAACTTGGCCAAATACACCGCGCCGCGGGAGACGGGCAGTACCAGCAGTTGCTTCCAGCCGCCGCCGGTGTGCTCGTAGCGGCAAATGAACGACGGGAACAAGCCGGCCATGATCGGCAGGAACAGCAGCGCGTGCAGCATCGACATGGCGCTGATCAGAAGCGGCCAGGCCTCCGAACCGGCGCCGTCCGGAAGGTCGACCAGAGCGCCGATCAGGGCCGATAAGGCCGGGCTGGCCAGCAGCACGAGCCAAAGGCGGGACCGCGCCATTTTGAGGCGTTCCGCGGACAGGACGTTCAGGAATGTCTTCATCTTAATCCACGTCCTTTCGGTTGAAGTGAATCAGGCCGGCCAACAGGATGACCGCGCCGACGACGAGGCCGGCGGCCACGAACCATTCGCGGTGCGGCCCCCCGAACCCGAACACCGGCCAGTTCAGCGGAAACCATTCGGACAGGTTTAGCGTAAACGGCGATAAGATCGATATCGTTACGCCGAGGGACACGGGCAGCGACTGGTTGCGGTACGTGAGCGAAAGCCAAAGCTGCAGGGCTAACAGCGGGAGCGCCGCAAAAAACGGATAGAATCCCATTCGCGCCAAATCCGCGTAAGGAATCGCGCCGGCTTCGAAACCGAAGAACAACCCCAGGATCACCGCGGCCGCCGGAAGCAAAATGCAGGATGCCGACAGCAGCAGGAAGCAGAGCAGAAACTTGGCGCTAAACACGGCGGTCCGGGAGATCGGCAGGGCCAGCAGCTGCTTCCAGGAGCTTAATTGATGCTCCACGTTCGCGACCAGCGAACTGACCAGCGTACAACCCAGATACAGGGCGATCGGCACGAAAAAAGAAATGTTCTGCAGCAGCCCGCCCCATGGATCATCGGCATGCTGCTTAAGCATATAGTCGAAGCGCAACCCGTAATTGAGCGCCTGCATGGCGATGAGCCCGATCGGAGCGAGAAAGACCAGGAACCAGATGCCTTTGCGGCGGATCTTCAGGAAATCGGCTGACAGGGAGCGTAACATCATACCGCGGTCCCCTCCCCGATGACCTGCATGAAGATATCTTCCAGCGATTTTTTCTTCTGCTCGACGCGGTAGACGGCATGCCCGTTCTCCACCAGCCGCTTGACCAGATGCGCAACCTGCGCGTCGGCCATGCCCGGGAACGAAAGCGATCCGTTCCGCAGCGTGCCGGACGCTCCGAGATCGCGGGCGATCCATAGCGCCGAATCCGGCTCCGATACGACGAGTTCCATATCATGCGCCGATCTCAGCCGCAGATTGTCGATCGTATCCTGGAACACCATCCGGCCTTCGCGGATGATGCCGACCTTGCTGGCCATCAGCTCCATTTCCCCGAGCAGGTGGCTGGAGACCAGCACGGTAATACCGTATTGCTCGGGCATGCGTTTGATCAGCTCGCGGATTTCGTGGATGCCGGACGGGTCCAGTCCGTTGGTCGGCTCGTCCAAAATCAGCAGCTCCGGGTTGCCGAGCAGCGCGGCCGCGATGCCCAGCCGCTGCTTCATCCCGAGGGAGAAACCTTTGACCGGACGGCGCGCCTCGCCGCTAAGCGATACGATTTCGAGCACCTCGTCGATGCGCGATTTCGGCACCTGCAAAATACGGCGGATCGCCTCCAGATTATCGATGGCGCTTAAGTGCCCGTAGTAAGACGGAGATTCGACGAGCGAGCCGATGCGGCGCAGAATCGCCAGCTTGTCTTTATGCAACTCGCGGTCGAAGATGCGGATCGATCCTGACGTCGGTTGAATCAGGCCGAGCAGCATGCGGATGGTCGTCGTTTTCCCTGCGCCGTTGGGCCCGAGGAAACCGTAAATGTCCCCTTTGGCGATCTCCAGACTCAGATGGTCAACCGCAGCGCGGCCGCGGTATTTTTTCGTTAAGTTTTCCGTTTGAATGATCATGTCACTCACGATTTATCACCTCGGGTATGATCATACCGTCGGGAGTTTAAAGGGAAAGACGGGGCAAGTTTAAGTTTTGGTTAAATTTTGATAGTCCAGCCGGCCGGCCTCCTTTGCCGAATAAAAAAAGTACCGCCGGAATATCACTCATGACGAATGAAATTCATGCGGTACAACGAACTTAATCACTACTGCTGCTGCTGTCGCCGGAGCTTCCCGAGTCTCCGGAATCGCCGCCGCCCCCCTCGCCGTAATCGGAACCGTCCTCGTTCGAATCATCATCCTGCTCGTATTCCTCGTTCAGCTCATCGTTATATGTATCGTGATAATAATAACTATTAGATGAGCTATTGCTTGAATAGCTTCTGGTTGAGGATGGCCGACGATGGCCGCTACGGCGCCCCGGTTTTGAGTTCTCTTTAATATTAGAGTAAATCGCCGCAATACTGCCCAAAATGACAACCAACACAAATAACAGCGAAAACATCGAGGCCGCCATGATTGCCCCTCCTTTTGGAATATGGATTCGCTGGTATTTTCTCCGTCAAGCGGGTTAATCCCTTTTTTCTCATTCGAGTCAATTTCTAGGCTGTTTCGGCTGATCTACAGGGTAAATATATACTTTCGTCCCCGCATCCGTGGACTCCACGGCCCGGACAAGTCCCATTTCCCGCAGCAACAGGTCGACGATTTGCAGGCCCAGCCCCGAGCCGGCGGCGGCGGATACCGCCTGCATGCCCGGGCCGCGGTCGCTGATGACGAGGGCGGCGGCACCCGCCCGATGCTGCACCGTGATGCCGACGTAACCGCCGGCTCCGGCGTGGCGGACAAGGTTCTGGAACAGGTTGTCCAGCACCCGGCGGAAGCCTTGTGCGTCGATGTTCAAGTACAAGGGCTGCTCCGGCAGCTCGATGTCCGGGTTAATCCCGGCTTTCTCCCAGACCGGATACCAGGCTGCGGCGCTTTCCCGCACGACCCGCAGCACGTCGAGCCGCTCCGGCGACATCGCGTAGCGCCCGCTGGAGAGCAGGTTATACGACAGCAAGTGATCCATGAGGCCGGACAAGTCGACGATCTTCGTCTCCATCAGGGTCAGCGATTGCTTGCCTTGCTCGGTTAAAAGTTCCTGCCGGAGCGAATACAGATGGCTGCCCAGCACGGTCAACGGCGTACGCAAATCATGCGACAGGTGGCTGATCAGGCTCTTGCGCAGCTCCTCCTCTTCGCGTTCGCGCCGGCGGCTGCCCCCCATTTCATAGACCATATGGTTGAACGCCTGCTCCAAACGGCCGATTTCGTCCGGCCGCCCTTCCTGGATCGGAGTCGGCAGTCCGTCGGGACCGGTGCGGGTCATGCCGGCTTCCAAGCGTAGCAGCCGCTTGCGGATATCGCTGAAGAACCAATAGGACAGCAGGACGAACGCTCCGAGCATGATCGCCAGAAACACGCCGTAAAACCGGCTGTCGTTAGACCGGTTTTCGTCGACGATAACCATGAGTTTACGCGGGAGTTCCAGCACCATAAAGCCCTGCTTCGCCCGTTCGTCCCCGCCGATGAACGCGACGACGGTAAACGGGTCGGCGTCCACGCGTTTTTTCATGAAGGCGATGGTGCCTTCCAGGGTCCACTGCGGGGGCACCGTCTCCTGCTCGGGGAGCTGCAGACGGGTTTGGCCGGCCGAATCGACCCAATACAATGCGGCGTCGGGATAACGCCGTTTGAGCTCCTTGAGCTTGGCATCGATCACCTCGGGAGTCGCGTCCCGTAGTCCGGCAGCGGCCTTGTGCCAAGCGGTTTCAATATCGAGCCCGCTCCCGTAAGGACGGCTGGTTTGCCACGCCTGGTGCGGGTTCAACAGCAGGTTGACGCCCCAGGAGGCGAGAAAGCTGACCGGAATCAAGACGGGAATAAACACGAGCGCCATGGCCAGGATCAGCACGTATCTCGTCAAGAGCGATTTGCGGAGCCTGCGGACCTTTCGCAGCTTCATGCTCTCACCCGGTAACCGATGCCGCGGATCGTTTCGATCACTTCAGGATTCGCGGGATCGCGTTCCAGCTTCTCGCGCAGATGGCGGATATGGACCATCAAGGTTTTATCCCCGTCGAGGTAGGGTTCGTTCCACACCGCCTCGTAGATCTGCTCCTTGGTCAGGATTTGCCCGAGGTGGCGCAGCAAATAAGCGAAGATATGAAACTGCTTGCCGGTCAGCACGATTTCCTCGCCGGTCTCCTGATCGACGATCCGGTTTTCCTTCTCATGCACGAGCAGATGCTTCAGCTTGAGCGGTGCCGCATCGGCCGAACCTCCGCTGCGGCGCAGCAGCACTTCGATGCGGGCGGCCAACTCGTCCGGATGGAACGGCTTGGTCAAATAATCGTCGGCCAACTTCAGTCCCTGCAGCTTGTCGTCGATGGACGTGCGCGCCGACAGCATCAGGATCGGCAGATCGGGGTACTGCCCCTTTAGCCGTCCGCCGACGGTAAAGCCGTCCAGCCCCGGCAGCATGACGTCCAGGAGGACAAGCCGGCAATCCGCCGCCTTTTCCACGGCCCGCTCCCCGCTGGTCAGCCAGGTCACGGCATACCCGCGTTCTTGCAGGTTACGGCTGACCCATTCTCCGATTTCGGTATCGTCCTCAATATATAACAGGTTGATGATAGGCATATTGAATTCCCTCCTTTCTCTATTTTGGCAAAAGCCGGCTAAAAAAGAAACGGGGACGTTCACCATTCCCACCTTTAATTTGTGATTGCAATCACAAGTTGCCGATTTTTCCTATGCTACGTTGTACCTGAGAATGGTTATCACTCGTCGGATAGGTCGGCAACAATGGCTTACCGGGATTGGCATAGCGGAAGCGGATGGACATGAGGATCGGTCGATAATAAGGAGGAATTGCGCGATGAGCGAGCTGATTAACAACCGGGAGGTTGGCGCGCCGGAACAAAGCCGCCGCCAGGAGCTTCTGAAGGAGATCATCAAGGAGCTGCATCAGGGCAAAAGCGTAGAGGAAGTGAAGGTGCGGTTTGAAGAAGCGGTGGGCGATGTGACGGTGACGGAGATTTCCGCGATGGAACACGCCTTGATGGAGGAAGAGGGCATTCCGGTCGAGGAGGTTCAGCGGCTGTGCTCGGTGCATACGGCGATTTTCAAAGGCTCGATCGAAGAAATTCACCGCTCGTCCAGGCCGGAGGAGCAGCCTGGCCACCCGGTGCATACATTCAAGCTGGAGAACCGCGAGATCGAGCGCCTGGTGAACTTCAAGCTGCAGCTTCACCTCGACAAATACCGGAAGGAAGAACATCGCGAAGAACTGGTCATTAAGCTGCTGGAAGATTTGAGCCTGCTGATGGATCTCGACAAGCACTACGGGCGCAAGGAGAATCTGCTGTTTCCGTATCTGGAGAAGTACGGCATTTACGGCCCGACGACGGTCATGTGGGGCGTGGATGACGGCATCCGCATGATGATCAAGGAAACGAAGGGCAAGCTGGCGGACGGAAGCGCGGACAAAGAGACGATCATTATGGATCTCGAACGGATCATCAAAGAAGTGAACGAAATGATATTCAAGGAAGAACATATTTTGCTGCCGATGGCCTTGGAGAAGCTGACGGAGGACGAGTGGGTCAGCATTGCCAGGGAAAGCGACGAAATCGGCTTTTGCCTGACGGCGCCGGAGCAGGAGTGGATTCCGGAGCGCGTGCCGCTGCAGGTACCCGGTCATGGAGGGGATGCGGAGGGCGAGACCGCCGTTGTTGCGGACGAAAGCACAACTATGCCGCAGGGCTTCGTGAAATTCGAGACCGGCATGCTGTCCATGGAACAGCTGGAAGCGGTCATGAACCATCTGCCGGTGGACCTGACGTTTATCGACGAGAATGACGTGGTGCGGTATTTTTCCCATGGCAAGGAACGGATTTTTGCCCGGACGAAGGCGGTCATCGGCCGTACCGTGCAGAACTGCCATCCGCCGCAAAGCGTGCATGTGGTGAACCAACTGCTGGCCGACTTTAAGGCCGGCACGAAAGATGCCGAGGATTTCTGGATTCCGATCAAGGACAAATTCGTGTACATTCGTTACTTTGCCGTTCGCAGCGAGGACGGGCGGTATCTGGGAACGCTGGAGTTTACGCAAAACATCGCTCCGATCCGCGAATTGGAAGGACAAAAACGCATCTTGTCGTAAATAACTACGGCTGCCCCGGCGTTCGCCCAGCGAATTCCGGGGTTTTTGTGCGCATGACCTTTGGCGGCGGACGAACGAATGGATGAAGGCAAGGGGATGCATGTTAGCGCTGCCGCAACATTGTCCGGAAAGTCCTTATCCACAGGGGCGCAGACGCTCTCTGTGATCTGCATCATATTCAGAAATCCCTTATGCCTCTTGGGATTGGCGTTTCTTACCGTCTCTTGACCGAACCGAAGGGTTCGCTTATAGTTGGTACGTAGAGCAAACTTGCGATAAGAGGTAGTTGAGCCCGCACAATAAGAGGCGTTTTCCCTTCCCGCGCGAAACGCGAAGAGACGTGGAATACCGGCCTTTTTGCGCGTTTTCGGCGTGAATGAACTTATCCATTCAAAGAATTTTATTTGAGAAAAAGGTGGCTTGTGAACATGTCTGAAAAAATCTACATTGGCGTTGACTTAGGCGGTACGGCAGTCAAAGTCGGCATTTGCAATGAAGAAGGGCAGCTTCTTCATACCTACGAAGGTCCGACCGAAGTCGAAAAAGGCGCGGATACGATCGTCGCCAACATCGAGCAGTACGTCCGGCACATCGTGGAAGAGTCGCCGTTTGCCTGGGAACAGGTGGCCGGAGTAGGCGCCGGAGTGGCCGGCTTTACGAATGTCCGCGAAGGGATCATTATTTTGGCGCCGAATGTAGGTTTGAAGGATTTCCCGATTCGCGGGATTTTGGAGCAGCGGTTGGGCAAGCCGATCAAAATAGACAATGATGCCAATGTGGCGGCACTGGGCGAAGCCTGGGGCGGCGCGGGCAAAGGCATCGACAATTGCGTGTGCTATACGTTGGGAACCGGCGTTGGCGGCGGGATCATCATTAACGGTAAAATTTATCAAGGCTTCTCCGGCATGGCCGGCGAGCTGGGGCATATGTCCGTCGTTCCGGATCTGGAAGCGATCGGCTGCGGCTGCGGTCAAATGGGCTGCCTGGAGACCGTTTCTTCGGCGACCGGCATCATCCGCATGGCCAAGGACGCCGTAGCGCGCGGCGACCGCACGTCGCTGTCGCTCGTGGAGAATATCATGGCCAAGGACGTCTTCGACGCGGCCAAAGCCGGAGACGAGGCGGCGATCCGCATCGTCAACCGGGCGGCTTTTTATCTGGGCAAATCGATGGCGGCGGTAGCCGTCGTGCTGAATCCGGAGCTGTTTATCGTCGGCGGCGGCGTATCCAAGGCGGGCGATATTCTGTTCAACGAGGTCCGCAGCGTGTTCGCCAGACTGACGCCCGAGCCGGTGCAAAAAGGCATGAGAATCGTGCCCGCCACGCTCGGCAACGATGCGGGGATGGTTGGAGCCGCCGGCCTGTTCCTCCGTTCCTGATAATAAGGAAGTTCAAAAAGTCATCTTTCGATCACGAAGCAGAACGAGAAGCTTAATCGGCGTCGAATCTTGAATTCAGCCGGGCCTTCCG
>NZ_JBNYYG010000048.1:0-39543 GCF_050565405.1 Paenibacillus macerans
AATCCACCTGTTGCCGCATAAGAGAGGCGCCGAAAAAAGGGCAAGTCGTCCCGAACTCGCCGCGTTCATCAACGGGCATGTGGATTTCCGTACATCGGCGGTGCAATCGTTCCCTCTAGCCTTTCGGCTATATTTGCCCTTGCGAAAAGTGGTGAGAGAGGCGTGGGAATCGCTGAAGAGTACGTATGTGGTCTTGGGACTGAAGCATCTGCAGGCGTATCTGAACGAGTACACCGTACGCCGCCGGCTGCGCCTGCCCGGAGCGGAAGAAACGATGCGGCAGACGTTTCTGCGCATGTGTGTGGCAATTCCGGCGATTACCTATCGCCAATTGATCGCGCGCCAACCGAATCAGCCGCTTGCGGCCGCGGCCTGATCGAGTCGATTGAACGGTGGGGGTTACCTTGATACGAATCAACTTGGATTAGAATGAACCGTGCGGGCGTTGCTGCAGACGGAAGGGTTCAGGCTGCAGCGAAATCACGGTCTTTTCGCTTCCCCGCATCTTGTCCTTCATCTCCCTGTCTGCTTTTCCATCAAATATTTTCTCCACTCGAACATTCGTTTCCTTATCCCGAGATGTCTGTTTCCTTGCTGCCTGATCAAACGGGATAATCGTGCAAAGCGTCCCGACAACGAGTGTTGATGATCTACCGCCCCACCTATCGGCCCTACAGATCCTTAATATACCAGGCGTCGCAAGCAAAATGCTCCGATCCCTCGAGCGGCGCATCCAACGGCCGGAAGCCATGCTTTCGGTAAAATCGGTTGGCGGCATGCATGTTCTGCAAGGTTTCCAGATAACATTGCTCGTAATGCCGCTTGGCAAAATCCAGACACGTATCCAGCAGCCGAGTCGCGATGCCTGTCCCGCGAATCTCGCCCAACAGGTACATTTTCTGCAGCTCGCACACCTCGGCGGAATCGGCGAACGGAGCGATGCCCGCGCCGCCTACCACCTTGCCGTCATGCTCCACGACCCAATACGCTCTTCCTTCGGGCTCGTAAAAACGGTGAAGCTCGCTCAGGCTGTCGTCCTGCCAGGCCAAGCCCTCCCGGTTCGCGTCGAATTCGATCAGACAGTCGCGAATCACTTTTTCGATCGCTGCGTTATCCTCCGCCAGTAATGGTCTGATGATCATGCGAACCTCCGTCATACCAAATTCATCACATGGAGCTTGTCGAAAATGATCCGGCTGATCAGCGACGTACGGTCGCGGTCGGCATAACCGAGCCACGCCAGCTCTTCGATTTCGGAGGCCGGCTGCAGCTCGCCATCGTAATCGGCGTAGTAGCACGTCATTTTCACGAGCACGCCCTCGGGTTTGCCGTCGGCTTGGGCCTCAAAGGTCGCGAAATAGTCGATCGTTTCCGGCTTGATGCGCACGGACAGCTCCTCATGGATTTCTCGCTGTAGCGTTTCGGCGTCGGTTTCGCCCGGCTCTCTTTTTCCGCCCGGAAAATAAAACAGCTCCTTGCCTTTGGAACGTACGCCTAAAAGCCGTCCTTCGCGCAGACTGATCCAGGCGATCTTATCGATGTTCCCCGTCACTTGAATTCCCCCTTTGCTGTAGTCAGTTCAATACCTCTTTGTTATGGGCGGTCGACTCCTCGGTTTCGCGTCCTCCGCCCAGTTTAAACACGAAAATCCCGCCGACGATCACGAGCACGCCGATCAACTGGTTGAGCGTAAACGGCACCTTCTCGAGGCCCAGCCAACCCATCGCGTCGAACAATAAGGCAAATCCTAGCTCCGAAGTCATCATGATCGCTACGGCATACGTCGGTCCCAGCATCTTGATCCCCTGCACCATGCAGGTGACCACCCCAACGCCGATCAGTCCACTGAAATAGAACCAGGGCTGCATGTGCTGCAGGGCAAACATGCCCCCTCCTTCCATTGCCAGCCCGATCACGAAGGAAGCGGCAAACCCTAATCCCAGCACCAGCGTCGTCGTGGTCCAGGTTCCCGTTTGTTCATTGACTTTCGTGTTAAACACGTTTTGCGTGCCGACCAGCGAACCGGCAGTCAGCGCCAATAACAATCCCAATAACATCGACATGTCCCTCCTCTTATTCGTAGATATTCCGGTTGACTAGCTTGCGGAGGCCGTCCGGATCTTTGACCCATAACCCTTCCCGGCTTCGTTCCACCAGTCCTCGGGAGGTAAATTTTTGCAACACGCGGTTCAAATGGCGGTAGCTGGTGCCGATCAAATTCGCCGCATCGGCCAAATCGGCGGTGCCGAGCTTCCCTCGAAACAGCGCGTCCGCTTTGTCGAATGATACGGACAGCAGATAACTCGCCAGCCGGATCTCCACCGGATACAATAGATTAAAGCTCATCGAGCTGGATTTCATGTAAAACTTCTTCGTGATGATATCGAGCAAAAAATGCAGCAGCGGCGAATGGTCGCCGCCATATTTTCGCAGCCACCGGTACTCCGCCCCGATCATCAGGACAGGCGATACCGCCTCGACCGTGTTAACGATGTCCCCGTCCCGGATGTACTCCACGTCGCCGATTACCTCCAGCGGATTCTTGAAGGAGATCACGAGCGTCCGGCCTTCCGGCGAAGTATTGTAAATTTTCAGCTTGCCTTTCACCAGCACGTACAGCATGCTTGAGGGTTCTCCCTGGGCGCAAATCAGCTCCCCTTGGTCAAAGCTGTAAAGGATCAAATACGGCAGCAGCGCTTCGGGAAACACTTCTCTTAGCCCGTACGAATCCAGATAAGCCGCCAGTTGCCCGCGTTCCGCGATTTCTTTCATCTTTCGCTCTCCCTTCCCGCGCTCCGTTTCCCACGGCGTTTTAAAATTTCAGGATGACCACGCCGGCGATCATCAGGGCAATGCCGATAAATTGCGGCAGCCTCATTTTCTGCTTCGGTACGCCGAACCAGCCCAGGCTGTCGATCAAAAACGTAATGCACAGCTGGGCGATCAGCACGGCCGAAATGGTCAAGGTAACCCCGACGTGCTGGATGGCCGTAACGTTGGTAAAAATGATGATCGCCGCAAAAGCCCCGCCGCTAATATACAGCGGATGCACCCGCCGCAAGTCCCGCCGGCCGCCGTCGCGAACGAACAGCCAGATGAGCATGGCCGCCGCGAAGCCGGTAAACTGGGTCAACGCCGCCGCCGGCCATGTCCCGATATCCGCGCTGATCCGCGTATTGGCCACCCCCTGCAGGGTAATGAACGCGCCGGCCAAAAACGCAAACAACAAACCCTTCATGTCCTCTCTCCTCGTTATCGGATCGCTGATCCTTTATGTCAATACCTTATTAAAGGATATCTTCTGCCGTTTGGAAAGGACATATGTCCTGAAAGCAAAAAGAAGCGGGCGCCATTGTAACCCGGTCCGGCTCATGGTTAAAATAAGGTCAGATTCGAACGTACACGGGAGGCGCACGACATGCAACTGACATTCAAAACATTGACGGAGTGGGACGAAACCTGGTGGGACAAGCTGGGGCCGATCTACCGGGAGGCGTTTGTGCACGGAGCCAAGCCGGAAAAAGTGCTGCGGAGCATGCTGGATCGCGGAATTGCCTGCTTGCATGCGGGAATCCTTGGGGAAGAGACGGTCGCAATGGCCGTCACCGGCTTCAGCGGCACGCAAGGCGGCATACGTCTGATTCTCGATTATATGGCAGTGCGCGAGGACCGAAGAGGAAATGGCCTGGGCCGGCTCTTTTTTGCGCAAATCCGCGATTGGGCTGCGATAGAGCATCAAGCCGAAGCCATAATCATCGAAGCGGAAGCGGAGGACACGGAGGTTAACCGAAACCGCTTGTCCTTTTGGGAAAGCTGCGGGTTTATCGCCACTTCCTACGTGCATCAATACATCTGGGTTCCGGAACCCTACCGGGCGCTGGTCCTTCCGCTAACCGGCGGTTTTGCCGTCGCCGACGACGGGAAATCGCTGTTTCGCGACATCACATCGTTTCATCAACGATCATTTCGCGGGTAGAGATAAAATAGAGGATGCAGGCACGTTAATCGGGATCGGCTTTGCTGTCATAGATTTTGCTCAACAGCGCCGCGAGCTGCTGCTTTTCCGTTTCGGTCAGGCAGTCCGTCAACCGGCGGTTAAAGTCGGCCAAAATCCGCCGTAACGTCGGTTCGAAAGCCCGGCCTTTTTCCGTCGGATACAGCAAAATAGACCGGCGGTCATGCTCGTCCACCCGACGCTCGATGAATCCGTTCTCTTCCAATTGCTTGACGCAGCGGGTCGTGGTCGCCTTATCGAACTTCACCATGTTCGTCAATTGGTCCTGGTTTAACCCGGGGTGCGTCAAAATGGCCAACAGATAACTGTGATTTCCCCCGCCGCCAATACCGTGTGGCTTCAACAGGGCGGCCAGTTCTTTTTGGTTGATCCGCTGAAGGTAAGCGATCAATTTGCTAATGGGATGGTTTTTCATTCCCTGCACCTCTTTGTGAACATGAATTAATAAAAATTTTACACGATAATGGTTGCGCACGCAACTAAATTGGAGTACACTGATCATGTTCTAAATAGTTGCACACGCAACAAAATGATTGGTTGAAAGTGACAAGTGAGGTGTAATGTCTATGAAATCCATGAGCTCGGACCATCGCGTAGCCTCCTATCAGGACGATCCGGACATCCAGCGCAAACGCTGGCTGATCCTGATCGTGCTTAATTTGTTTACGTTTATGTCGACGCTCGACGGCAGCATCGTCAATATCGCCCTGCCCGTCATCTCCAAAGAAATGGCATTGACGGTGGCTCAGGCAGAATGGGTCGTTACCGCTTATTTGATGATGATTTGCGCTGCCATCCTCTTTTTCGGCAAGTTGGGGGACATCGTCGGCAAAATCAAGGTGTTCAAATGGGGCATGGTCATTTTTACGGTCGGTTCCCTACTGTGCGGGTTCAGCTTTAGCCTGCCGTTGCTCGTCGGCTCGCGGCTGTTGCAGGCGCTTGGCGCTTCGATGACAATGGCCAACAGTCAGGGCATTATTACGGACATTTTCCCGGCCGGAGAACGCGGCAGAGCGCTGGGATTGACCGGCACCTTCGTTTCCCTGGGGAGTATCGCCGGTCCCAGCCTAGGCGGCTTGCTCGTATCGGGGTTCGGTTGGGAGTATATATTCTGGGTGAACATCCCGGTCGGTTTGATTGCCATTGGGATCGGCTGGAAAATGCTCCCGGCGGACCGCACCAAGCTGAAGGTCCATGTCGACAAGGTCGGCAGTCTGCTGTTTCCGGTCTTTATCCTAGCCTTGTTCTCCGGCCTTCTGCTCGGTCAGCAGCTCGGTTATCAAGACTTCCGGATCATCGGCGCCCTCGTGCTGGCCGTGATCGTATTCGCCATGTTTCTCTGGGTGCAAAAGCGCAGTGCCGAGCCGATGCTTCAGCTGTCCCTGTTCCGCAACCCGCTGTTCAGTCTGAGCATCCTGACCGGTTTCCTGGTGTTCGTGGCCAATTTCTGTTTTAATATCATCGCGCCGTTCTATACGCAAAGCCTTTTGAATCTCTCGCCTTCCCACGCTGGGTTACTTATGATGCTGTTTCCGATCGTCATGGTCATCGTCGCGCCGCTGAGCGGAGCGTTGTCCGATAAAATCGGCTCCGAACTGCTGACGTTCGCCGGCCTCGTCGTGATGGTTATCGCGCAAATCGGGCTGGCGCAGCTGCATGACAGCAGCCCCATCGCGCTGGTCGGCGTGTGGATCGGTATGCTTGGCCTTGGCAGTGGGCTGTTCCAATCGCCGAACAACTCGCTGGTCATGTCGAAGATCCCCAAAACGCAGCTGGGCATCGCTGGCAGCATCAATTCCCTCGTGCGCAACATCGGCATGGTCGTCGGCATCACCGTAGCGACCACCACGCTGTTCAGCGTCATGAGCAGCCTGGCCGGTCGCCGGGTGACCGGGCTGGTGCCGGATCGCCCCGACCTGTTCCTGTCCGGGATGCACGTCGTATTCATGACCTCGGCGTCTATCTGTCTGGTCGCCGCGGCTTTGACGGGCTGGCGGTTATGGTCGGCCAAGCGCGCGCTGCGCCGCGAGCAGGTTCGGTCTTCTTATTAAGTTTGCACGACAAAAAGATCCGTTACCGGTTCAAACGAGCCGGAACGGATCTTTTTGTGCCTTGGGGATGATTGGGAGCGAGTTAACCGGCCCATTCGAGTCTATTCAGGATTTGATATTTCAACAGCGCGAGCAGGAAGTCCGAGTAAAAGTCCTTGCGTACGATGACCTTATATTGGTGTTCATGGTCCTGATTCAAATAAAACAAGACATCGGTATAAACGTCATTGTCTTCGAACCGTTTTTGCACCTCCCGCATTTGTGAAAACAACGGTTCGGCTTGTAAGAAAGTAATCTCGAATTCCACGTCGTCTTCATTGGCCGTCTCGCGGATAAAGATCCGTTCCGGATTATAATGGTATTTCAGTTGCACGTTCCATCACTCCTTGCTTGGATTGACCTAAGGATACCGTGTCAACCTACGGGAAGTCAACTTTTGGATAACGCCGCCCGCTTATACCGTTCATATTCCTCCGGAGTATCGATATCGCACGGGGCCGGACCGTGGATCTTCACCCATACGGTGTGCTCCTTGTATTTCTGCAGCAACTCCATGGCACCGACGTCGCCGGTTAAGGCTGTCAGCTCCGGGAACAGCGACGCCGCAAACAAGACGGGGTGCGCCGGACGGTCTTCGTAACGCGCCTGAACGATCCGGGCTCTCGTTCGGCTATAGGTATCGGCTACCTGGCGGATGGCCTCCGGCGATATTTCCGGTTGGTCCCCCAACAGGATCATAATCGCCGGCGGTACATGGCGTTCTTCCAGGTGCCGCACCCCCGCGGCAAGCGAAGCCCCCAGGCCCGAGCGGGAGGCCGCCGTCTCCAGCCATTCGACCGGCAGACCGCTCAAGTGTTCCGGGCGGAGCGGCCCGTCTTCGGCCGCAATTACCGCGACCCGAACGTTTCCGGCGGTCAGCGCCTGGTGCGCCGTTTGCCTCAGCAGGTTTCCCTGCGGCGCCGGCAGCAGCAGCTTGGGCTCCCCCATCCGTTTGGAGGCCCCGCCGGCCAGAATGAGCGCCCATACTTCGCGTCCTCCTGCAGCTTGCTCAGACATGGCAGGACTCCGGGAAATCCAGTTCGACCGGCGGCAGCGCCTGGGACGGTCTCCCGGAGCTGCCGGAGGCCGTTCCTTTGCGGTCGCGCAGAAAACCGCCGGTCCGGCCGTTTTTGACGGCGGTCATTTCCGCCAGGATGCTCATCGCGATCTCCCGCGGCGTTTCCGCCCCGATATCGAGGCCGACCGGGGAATACAGCTTCTCCAGCAGGCTCCGGTCAAAGCCGTCTTCCTCCTCCTCCCCCTGTCCTTGCCTGCAAAGGATATGGTCCAGGATCCGCTCCAGCCGGTATTTGGAACCGACCAGGCCCAGATAGGCGACCTCCGGGGTCAACATCCGCCGGACCGCTTCCCGGTCCAGCTCCAAATGATGCGACATGACGACGATATATTTGTCCCTGACGTCGACCTGATCAAACGCAAGACGCGGAATGATCCGCAGCTCGTCCGCTTCGGGGAACCGCTCCCGCGTCGCTTTGTCCGTCGCATGGTACGCGACGGTCACCCGCCACTGCAGCATGCGGGCCATGCTGCAGAGCAAACGGGCATCGTCGCCGGCGCCGACGATGATCAGCTCCGGGCGCGGTGCGACCCGCTCCAGCAGCAGCTCCAGCTGCGCGCTGCCTTCCTGCGACCGCACCAGCCCGGCCCGCCGGCCCGCGTCCAGCAGGCCGGCCTCCGAGGCCGCGCCGGCCAGCGTCCAGCGCGTGCCCGGGGGCACGGCGGCGGGATCGGAGGAACCGATCACCGTCGCCGCGACATACGGCTCGCGCGTGTCCTCGCGCTGCCGCAGGTCGCCGATGATCCGGTCCGCCGCTTCGGGGGAACGGACCGGATTAAACGGCTCGAGCCACACCGTGATGGCCCCGTTGCACCCGAGGCCAAGGCCCCATACGTCGTCTTCCCCGGCACGGAAGTCGTAGAACAGCTTGCGCGGTTCGCCGGTGCGAAGCGCCTCCTGCGCATGCCCGCGCAGATCCTCCTCGATGCAGCCGCCGCTCAGGATGCCCGCCACTTCCCCATCGGCGTGGATGAGGCAGCGCGCGCCTTCGCGGCGGTAGGCCGAGCCGTCCACGTCGACGATCGTCGCGACGACGCAGGAGCGGCCCTCCCTCCGGCAGGCCTCCAGCTCACGGCTTAGTTCCTCCATCTTCCCGTCATCTCCCGTCTTCGTGTTATGTGCCCCGAAAATTGTATTATGTGCGATCAGGTATGCAGCGATTTCCACACCCGTTCCGCCGACAACGGCAGCTCTTGGCCGCGCCGCCCCGTCGCATGGGCGATCGCGTTGGCGATCGCGCCCGGCACCGGGTCCAGCGCCACCTCGCCGAGCGATTTGGCCCCGAGCGGTCCGTTCGGATCGGCGTCCTCCACGAAATGAACCTGCACTTCGGGCATATCCTTGGCGCCCGGCATGCGATAGTCCATCAGCGAAGGGTTAAGCACTTTGCCTTCGCGAACCAGCAAATCCTCCATCGTCACCCAACCGATGCCTTGCGCCACCGCACCAAGCACCTGGCTTTTCGCCATCGTCTCGTGGATGATCGTACCTGAATCATGCACCGCCCAATAGCCGACCACTTTCGTCCGGCCCGTGTCCGGATCGACCTCCACCTCCGCCACGTGCGCGGCAAACGGATAGTTCGGCGACGGATGCCCGAAATAGCTGGCATCCGGCAGTTCCGTGTCCGGAACGTAGGTTTCCTTGACCGCCAGCTCTTCTCCCGCGTGACGGGCCCGGTACCAATCGGCAACTTCGCTGAGCGTAAAGGTAAGGTCGCCATGCTTCACGATGCCCGTCGCATACTCCGCACCTTCGCCAAGCGCCTGCACGGCCAACCGCCGAATTTCGCGGACCAGCGCTTCCGCCGCTTGTTGCACGGCATTGCCGCCCATCACCGTGCTTCGGGACGCGAGCGTGCCGATGCCGAACGGATAACGTCCGGTATCGCCGGACCTCACCAGGATATCGCCTTCGGGAATCCCCAGCACGCGGCTTGCAATCCGCGCGTAGGTCATCGACATGCCTTGGCCCAATTCGATTTCGCCGGTTTCCACTTCGACGAGCCCGCCCGGCTTGACGCGGATCACCGCCGTCGATCCGTCGAACCGGGGATCGATCGCCCGGAATCCGGACACATGGTTCGCCACGGCCAGTCCAAGACCCCGGTAAGGAGGAAGCTCGTTCCGGCGTTCCCAGCCGGACAATTCCTTGACTTTCTCGATGCATTCGTCCAGCTTGCACGTATCCAGGCGGTAGCCGTGCAGCGTCGTGTCGCCGGCATGAACGATGTTTTTAAGCCGCAGCTCTGCCGGATCCATTCCGAGCTCCAGCGCGATTTCATCGATCACGCTCTCGACGGCGAACAGCATTTCCGCATTCCCGAAACCGCGCATGCACGTTGTCGGGCTGTTGTTCGAGTAGCAAAGATAGCCGGTCGATTTTACGTTGCGGAAATGGTAGATATTGTCCGCCCGCGTGCAGGCGGTCGCGATCACGTTGGGGCTCCAGTACACCCGGGCCCCGGCATCGGCGTAGACGGTCAAGTCCTTATAGACAAAATGGCCGTCCGCATCCGCGCCGATTTCGATATCGAACGTCAGTGGCACGCGCGGATGCGCGGTGATCATGTCCTCATAGCGGTCCAGAATGAGCTTGACATGCCGGCCCGTAACCATCGCGAGCGCCGCGGCGATCACATGCACCTTGAGCACGTACTTGGCGCCAAAGGAGCCCCCGATCGGCGGCACGATGATCCGCACCTTATCCTCCGGCAACCCGAAGCCGGCGGCATAAGCTTCCCGAGCCCGATAGGGGATATGGGAAGGCGCCCAGATCGTGATGCCCTCCTCCTCGGACCAATAGGCGATCGCTCCGACCGGCTCCAGATGGCCCTGGTAAATCCGGTTGGACACGTAACGGCCGCCTTTGACGACCGCGGCTACCTTTTGGGCTTCCTCCAGGTCGCCGCGGGCCACTTCTACCTTCATAGGGCGGTTCAGTTCCACATCTTCATGAATTTGCGGCGCGCCCGGCTCCATCGCCGCCTCGGGATCAAACACGCCCGGAAGCGGTTCGAAATCGACCTCGATCAAAGCCAGCGCGCGTTCCGCCGCTTCTTTCGTCTCTGCGGCCACGGCCGCGATTTCATCGCCGATGAACAGCACGCGGTCTTTGGCCAGGATGTTCCAGTCCTTGAACTTGGTTGGCCCGTATTTATGGTTAGGCACATCGTCCGCCGTAATGACGGCTACGACGCCCTCGACCTGCCGCGCCTTTTCCGCGTCGATCCGCGTAATTCTGGCGTGCGCGTGCGGGCTGCGGTAAATGGCGCCAACTAATTGTCCGGGGAAATTCATGTCGTGCAGGTAACGCGTTTGCCCCTCGAGCTTGGATTGCAGGTCGAGCGGCGACTTTTTCCGCTCGGAGGGATTGGCTTGCTGCTTGGGAGCCGCAGGATTCATTGCTTTGGCGTCGGTCGCCTTGCCCGCTTGTCCGATCTTATTCATCGCCCGGCTCCTTTCGCGGCCAGGACGTGTTCGGCGGCCTCGATAATGCCTTGGTACCCGGTGCAGCGGCACAGGTTATTTTTCAGCGCGGCTCCCACGTCGCCGTGGAACAAACCGGGATTTTGCAGCCATGCCCAGGTTGTCATCATGACCCCGGGGGTGCAGAAACCGCATTGCACACCGCCGTACTCCTGCATCGAATGCGCCAGCTCCTGGAATTCGGGGTTCCGGGACAAGCCTTCGATCGTTTCGATCGTTTGCCCTTGTGCGGAAGCCGCAGGCACGAGGCAGGACACGACCGGCTGCCCGTCGAGCAGCACCGTGCACGCCCCGCATTCGCCGGTACGGCAGCCGATTTTCGTCCCCGTCAGGCCTAGTCCCTCGCGGATGACGTCAGAGAGCGAAGCCGTAGCATCGCCATCCCAGTTCACATCCTCGCCGTTGATATTTAACGTCATTTTATGCTCATGTCCGCCGTTCATAAGGCAGCACCTCTTCCTTTGCTTATGTCTCTTGCACGGAGGAATGGAAGACTTCCTGCGGCGTGAAGCCGCGCCCAAGCAAGCCGTCTTCCTGCAGATAGGAGATAAACGTTTCGATTTGCGGCCAGTTTTTCCCGACGCCGTAGGGCCACAAATCGCCGTTCATCAGCTTCGCCGAACGTTCGGAGGATTCCCAGATAAACGGATCGGAGGTATAGTTCCGGATCGTTTCCAGCAAGCCGGCGATCCCCTCGTCCTTGATCTGTCTCATTACTTCGTACAGCTGCCCCGGGAGCTCGGGATATTGCGAGGCGGTCTCCGCCTTCAGCGATACGAGGTGCATGATCGGAAAAATCCCCGTGCGCCCGTAGTACTCCCGCTCCACGTTCCACACATCGGGGAACAGCCGGCGCAGCACGCCGCCTTCTCCCGAAGCGGGAAAGAGCTTCTCCGGCGGGCGCCGGGCCGTCATGATCGCATCGACCTTCCCCTCCGACAGCGCTTCAAAAATATCGCCTTCCGCCAGTACCGCCGGGATATCCACCGGTACCCGTTCCGGACGGAACGTAAACCACTGCATCTCGTGATTGGCGATGCCCCATTCATGCCGGAACATGCCCCGTACCCACACGGCTGCGGTCATTTGGAACTCGGGGAACCCGAACCGCTTCCCTTTTAACTCGGAAGGATGCGTATAAGGGCTGTCCGAACGAACGTAAACGGCGTTATGCCGGAAGGAGCGCGACAGGAACACCGGAACCGCCGTCAACCGCGTATCTCCTCCGCCTTTGGCGATTAAATAAGAAGCCAGCGATAACTCGGATACATCATAGGCGGCTTCCGAAATTTGTTTGACAAAAATATCCTCGATCGACTCGTGCTGCACGTCCAGCTCGAAGCCGGACAATCGTTTCGAGCCGGTCAGCAGCTTTAAGGTGCGGTCGCTTTCCGACATCGCCAGCGTTAATTTTCCCATCATACCTTTTCGTCTCCTTTCGAATCGCTACAGGCCTTCGATTAATGCATTCGCCGCCCGTTGGATGTAGGTGCCGACCAATGCGCGGCGGTACTCGGCGCTCGCCCGGACATCGGTGATCGGCGAACTGCGCCGCGCATAGAGCCCGCTCAGCTCGCCGAGCTTGGCCGCGCTTAATTCGCCGGCCCATAGCCGCTCTTCTTCCGAGTCCAGCACGAAAGGCTTCGGCGCGGCCGCGCCGACCGCAGCGGTCCCCCACTCGATCTCGTCTTTCCGGCCTTGGAGCACCAAGGCCACGGAGACGATCGAGATATCGGTCGCTGCGCGCTGATCGTGCCGCAAGAATACCTGCGGCACCTCGAGCATCCGGGCCGGGATGAACAGCGACGCGATGAGTTCGCGTTCGCGCAGCACCGTGACTTTCGGCCCGGAGATAAAGTCCGCGATCGGCACGCTGCGGGTGCCTTCCGCCCCGGCGAGCCTTATTTCCGCGCGGTAAGCCGCGAGCGGAACGACCATGTCGGCCGCCGGGGAGGCGTTCGCCACGTTGCCGCCGAGCGATGCGCGGTTTTGGATCTGCCAGCCGCCGACGATGCGGGCGGCCTGTTGCAGCGCGGGAACGACGTTAAACGCGTCGCTCCCCCAAATCTCGGCGGCCGTCACCGCGGCCCCGATTTCCAGACCCGCCTCGGTCCGGCGGGTCTTCGTCAGCTCCGGCACGCGCCGGATATCGAGCCAATCGGTGTGCTTTGCCTCGTAGGATTTACGCTGCGCGTTCACGAATAAATCGGTCCCCCCGCACACGATGCGGGGGCTGCGCTCCTGAAGCAGCTCAAGCGCTTCGGATAAGCTGCGGGGCTGAAGCCAGGCCATAATTGCCCCTCCTCTAAAAGTTGTGTAGTGCTGTCGTATACATCCGTTTATCTCCGCTGTCGGCAGCCGTTGTCGTCGAATTTGTATGAAAAATCATACAAAATGTTGCCTTGAAACAGCGAAAATCACAAATCTGTATGAAAAATCGCATATAATCTATCATTTCCATCGGTTTTAGCGAATTATATACGAAAAATCGTATAGAATGGATCGTTTTTTTCGAATCTGGCGAATTGTATACGAAAAATCATATAGAATCATTCGCAAGCTGGCCGTTGAAGCCGGCGGGCGCACCACGGAAAGGGATTCCGCAGAGCTCTTGCCCCTATTCCAGCGACGTCGCCAAATCCTTGATCCACGGTCGCCCGCTAAGCGGCTCGATCTTGACCACGCTGCCCGGTACGGCGCGGATGCTGCACAAATAACCCGCCTTGCCGTCGACGAACGCCGAACATTCTTTGCAGGCATTGGCGGACCGGCAGGAATACCTCACCGAAAAAGACGGATCCTTATGCTCCCGAATCCAAAAAATCGCATCCAGCAAGCTCATGCCGTCCCAGAAGGGAACCTCGAACTTCTCCAGGGAAGCGCCGCTTTCGGCATCGCCGCGGACGACGTTTAATGTGACAACTGACATGCTAACCTTCTCCCTTCTTTCGGTTTACACACTGCCCGGCAGTTGAACCTCGGACACGCTCCATTCCCCCGCCTCATTCAGGGAATAGCTGTAGCTGGACGGTTGCTCGAGCGTGTCGTCGTAATCCAGCCGCACGTGCGCCCCTCGCGTTTCCTTGCGTTCCAGCGCGCCCAGTACGATCGCCTCGCTGACCTTCAGCATATTGGCCGCCTCCAGCTTCTCGAATAACGACAGGGCAAACTTGCCCGGTTCAGCCAAGGAAATGTCGGCAAGCTCTTCGCGCAGCTCCCGCAGCTCCTTCAACGCCTCGTTCAAACCGTTATCCGTACGCAACGGGCCTGCGCCTTTCCACATCGCCTTTTGCAGCTTGCGCTTGAAGGTTTGCAACGATGCCGTATCCTTATCGACCGGAAATGGATGCCAAAATTGCCGTAACCGGGCGATCTCCCGTTCAAACGCGCGCTCGACCGCAGCCGCATCCAGCTTGCCCTGTTTCTCCCGCGCGGCCGTTTCGCCCGCGATCCGTCCCGTCACCAGCGCTTCCGTGATTGCGTTGCCGGACAACCGGTTCGCGCCGTGCATGCCGTAAATAAGCTCGCCCGACGCCAGCAATCCCGGCACCCGGGTCCGCATGGCTTCGTCGACACGGACGCCGCCCAGCATAAAGTGGGCCATCGGCGCCACTTCCACCATATCCTGGGTCAAGTCGACGCCCTGGTCTCGCAAAATGCCGATGACCGGGCCAAATGCTTCCTTCAGCTTGTCCTCCGGCACCATCGTGAAATCGAGATAAGCTCCCCCGTGCGGCGTGCCGCGTCCGGCTTCCACCTCGCGGAAGATCGCCAGCGTCGTCTGGTCGCGCGCCGCCGTGTATTTGCCGGCTACCTCGCCGTTGTATTTATCCATGAATTCTTCCTTCAGCCCGTTCAGTAAGCGGCCGCCCAGCTTGTAGCGGAACGGGTCCCACATGATCGGATCGATGCCGACGAGCGGCGGGAACAGATGGGCGATCGGGAAGAATTGCACCATTTCCATGTCGCGTACCTCGGCGCCCGCTTCCGCGGCCAGGACGAAGCCGTCGCCGGTCATATTCGCCGACGCGCTATTGCGTTCGTAAACCTCCGTCAGTCCGCCCGTGGCCAAAATTACTGACGAGGCGGCGATGCTGATCGGACGGAATTCCTCCATCTCGAAACCGATCGCCCCGACGG
Source organism: Paenibacillus macerans (assembly GCF_050565405.1). Classification (GTDB taxonomy): domain Bacteria; phylum Bacillota; class Bacilli; order Paenibacillales; family Paenibacillaceae; genus Fontibacillus; species Fontibacillus macerans_B. Next base: position 14,812 of record NZ_JBNYYG010000048.1, read on the forward strand.
CCCGGCCTTGCTCGACGACGACTCTCGTGATCATCACGTTTTTAAGGCGACGGATCTGTTCGTCCTTCCAAATCGCCTTCTTCAAACCGGCCGCCGTCGCGCCGCCCGTATTCAAAATGTCCACGTACACGCAGCGTGCCTTGGAATGCCCGGGCGCAAAGGCTTGCGAGCGCTTGCCGTCCGGCGTTCTGGCCCATTTCACGCCGTAGCCCTCCGCTTCCAGAATAACCTCCGGTCCCCGTTCCACGACGGCGCGGACGATCGCCGGATCGGCCAGCCCGCGGCTGCCTTTCATCGTATCTTCGAAATGGATTTGCGTGCTGTCTTCTTCGGCCTCGCCCAAAGCGACGGCTACCGTCATCTGCGCGAGAATCGTCGCCCCGCCGCGGCTGATCAAGCTCTTGTCGGTCAAAATCACGCCGGCGCCTTCATCGGCCGCGGCTCTCGCCGCCATCAGCCCGGCGGCGCCGGAGCCGACGACCAGCACATCGGTTTGTAAATGCAATGGTTCCATCCTGCTGCCTCCTCCTTTTGCGCCTATGCTTGTTGTCCCAGCGTAACGCCTGCCGGCTGAACGGTAATTCCGGCTGCCGTCAGGGAACTGCGGATTTTGCCGGCGAACTCTACGGCGTGGATGCCGTCGCCATGGATGCAAATCGTGTCGGCCTGGATCGGCACGTCGACGTTTTGCTGCGACAGGACCTTGCCTTCGGCGACCATGCGAATCACTTGCTTTACCGATTGATCTTCGTCCGTAATCAAGGCATCCGGCTGCCGGCGTGATGTAAGCGAGCCGTCCGACTGATAGGTCCGGTCGGAGAACACCTCGCTCGCCGTACGCAGCCCGGCCTTCCGGCCGGCCTTGATCAGTTCGCTGCCGGCGAGGCCAAACAGAATCAGCTCGGGTTCCACTTTGTAAACCGCTTCGGCGATCGCCTCGGCCAAACCGGCGTTGCGCGCAGCCATGTTATACAAAGAGCCATGCGCCTTCACGTGCTGAAGCTTAGCCCCTTGCGCACGCACGAAGCCCCAAAGGGCGCCGATTTGATAAACCGCCAGGTCATAAGCTTCCTGCGGCGAAATATCCATGTCGCGGCGGCCGAACCCGACCAGGTCCTGAAGCCCCGGATGCGCACCCATCGCTACGCCGTGCTCCAGCGCCAGCTTCACCGTCTGCCGCATCGTCGCCGGATCACCGGCATGGAAGCCGCAGGCGATATTGGCCGAGGTCACGTATTTCAACACCTCGCTGTCTCTGCCGATCTTGTATGCCCCAAAGCTTTCGCCCATATCACAGTTTAAATCCACTACGTTCATCATCCTACTCCTCCCACCTATAATTCATGCCATGAATTAAGAAATAAGCCAGCCCCAAACGGACCGAGAGGCAAGGCCGATTGGCTTGCTTCCTCTGTGACCGTTTGAGGCTATACGCTTTAAATTTGCCAATTGGTTTTTTCGTCGCCGTTCAGCCCGCGAAGCGCCGCCAGATCGGCGAGTTCCACTTTATCCTTGGGCACGACGGCCCGTTTCGGGAAGATGACCGGCGGGGCCGGCTTGGTGGCGTCGACGATGACCGCGCTGGACATTCTCGGCGTATTTTTGCCTTCGGCGTTATACTCCCAGTTGGTCGGCAGCAATCCGCCCGGACCGTTCCATTTCGGGATCATCAGCAAATCGCGTTCCGCATCGAACCGCGTGCCGATCGCCCAGGCTACTTCCTCGCCGTTGAACACGTCGATGTCTTCGTCCACGACGACGATGTGGCGCAGGTTTTCCGGTTCGGTATTAAGCGCGGCGAACGCCGCCTTTTTCACGTCTGCGTCCTTCTCCTTCTGAATCGACAGGTAACAGTTCATCCGGCTGTAGAACGGCACGTTCACCGTCTTGAGGCCCGGCACGATTTTCTTGACCGTTTGATAAATGCTGCCGGAACGCGGTACCCCGCCGACCACGAGATGCTCGCGGCCCGAAGCGACGATATCCTGGAAGATCGCGTTATTCCGGTAGGTAATCCGCTTGATCCGGATCGTCGGCACCGAGCCGCCGCCGAGATAGTGGCCCGGCCATTCGCCGAACGGCCCCTCGCTGTGATCAGTGTCCGGCAAAATTTCGCCTTCCAGAATGATTTCGGCATGCGCCGGAACCATCAGATCGGACGTATCCGCCTGCACGAGCTCCAGCGCTTCGCCCATCAGCGCGCCAGCCGCTTCATATTCGCCGCCGATGCCTTGGACGCGGGACACGGCCCCCATGATAAAGCCGGGATGATGGCCGAGCGCAATCGCGATCGGAGCCGGTTTGCCTTGCTTTTTGTATTTTTTATAGATCAATCCGCCGTGGTGGGCTCCGAGGAACCATACGCCCATATCGCGTTCATTGAAGATCTGGTGGCGATAAATGCCCGCGTTGATCAGCCCGGTATCCGGGTCGCGAATGATCATGACGCCCGCCGACAAATAAGGCCCCCCGTCCAGCTCGTTATGCACGGGAATCGGCAGCTTGCTCAAATCGACGTCCGCTTCCTCAATGACATTTTCCTTAACCGTGGCCGCAGTGCGATCCACGACGACGGGTTCGATCGGCTTTTGCAGCTTCTCTCCGTACACCCGCGGAATGTCCTGCACCTCGCAGCCCAGATACAAAGCTACGCGTTCATAAGAGGTCAGAAGATTGGAGATGCACGCCAACCCGGAGCCTTTCACCCGATTAAAGATCAGCGCCGGATAATCGCCTTTCTCCGCCAAGGCCGCCGCATAGGCAGTGATGCCGAAACGCGGATCGACTTCCGTATCCACCAGCTTGATGCTGTTCGCGTCAAAGCGGGTCAGTTGTCCAAGGTAGGTTCTTAAATCTTTGGCCATGAAGCGGATCGCCTTCTTTCTATGGTATGGTATGTTATGGAAGGAGCGATAAATCTACCGTGTCTTCGAACGGAATTTCTTGATCGAGGATGCCTTGTTCGATTTGCGTGTCGGACACCTTCTTGGCGCCTTCTTCGGACAATTTGAGTCCTGCCGGCACTTTGGCCAACTGATTTTTCACCGCGGTTTCCATTACATCGGCCGGAATTTGGTCAAATTCCTTCAACATCGCTTCGACGGCGGAAGCCGGATCTTTTTGCACGCGTTCGTTCACCTCGTTGCTGACCTGCAGGAAACGTCTCATCGCCTCCTGGTTTTTGTCCACCCAATCGGTTTTCGCCATCACGGTGATGCCGGCAAAATCGTACGGCGGATCGTACAGCACCCGGTAATTGCCGGTGGCCACCATTTGCGAAATCGTCGGCTCGGATACCATGCCGCCTGCGGCCTTCCCGCTTTCGATCGCTGCCAGCATGGTCGCTCCGCTGCCGCCGTTAATGATTTGCACATCTTTATCGCCATCGATGTTCACGGATTTCAGACCTTCGCGCAGCCCGGTATCGGACAAGCTGCCGACCTTGGTCACGGCCAGGGTCTTCCCTTTCAAATCGGCCAACGATTGGAACTCGGCGTCTTTTTTCACAACCAGGGCGTACCCGACGCCGTTGAAAATTTCGCCGTAAGCTTTAACCCCAAGACCGTTTTTTTGCTGTCTCAATACGTGCTCGTAGGAACCCAAGGCGATGTCCAGGCTTCCTCCCACCAGCGCCTGCACCATGTCGGCGCCGGAAGTGAAGCTTTGCTCTTCGATCGTAATGCCGGCATTCTCGTAAGAACCGTCGTTCATGCCGATTTGGGCGATGATCGGGGTCATGCCGCCGCCGACGAAACCGATGCGGATCTTGACGTTTTCCGGTTGTCCGGCATTGCCGCCGTTCCCCCCGTTCGCTCCCGTTGCCGCATTTCCGCCTCCGTTGCCGCCGTTGTTGCCCGCCGGCGCGGCCGCGTTGTTCCCGCAAGCGCTAAGCAAAGCGATCGTCAGCACCAGCAGCGTAGCCAATAATGTTTTTGTTTTTTTCATCATGATTCCCCTCCTTGGATAGTTGGCTTTTGGATATGGTTTCTCCAATTCATTCATGGGATGAAATAAATCGAAGTTTTTCCTTTAGCGATATCTGAGCAAACGCCGTTCGACCTGTACGATGATTTGTTCGAGTACGACGGCGATGATCATAATGAGGACAAGTCCCGTAAAAATGCCCGTCGTATCCAGCATGTTGGACGAATACGTGATATAGTAGCCCAGACCGCGGTTTGAACCGACCAGCTCGGCGATCACGGAACCGATCAAAGCCATGCCGATATTCAAGCGCAAGCTCGTCAGGATCCACACCGTGATGGAAGGAAGCACGACCCAGCGCAGCTTGTGCGTCCACTTGGCTTTGAAGGTGCTCATCATGTCCATCAGATCCTTGTCGATGTTGCGCACGCCCTCGTAAGCATTGTAAAAAGCGACGAAGATGACCATCGCGACGACCATGAGAATCTTCGACGTCATCCCGATGCCGAACCAAACGATGAAGAGCGGCGCCAGCGAAACCCGCGGCAGGCTGTATAAAGCCATGATGTAAGGGTACACCCACTTCTGAAAAATCCCGCTGAACGCAATCAGAATCCCGAGCAGCGTCCCCCCGAACATCCCGATAATCAGGCCGACGATCGATTCCTGCAGCGTGATGCTCATGTGGAACCACAAGTCGCCGCTCACCGTCATGTCGTAAATCCGTTTCACGATCAGCGACGGCTTGCTCAGCCAAAATGAATTAAACGCCCGTCCGGATAGAAGCTCCCATAGCCCGACGAAGACGATGAACACGACGATTCTTCCGATCCAAACGGCTGCGGCCGTTTTTCTGCGTCCCTGCCGGGAGGAAGGAGAGCTTGCCGCCGACCCTGTTGATATTGTAGCCATCCCGATTGCCCCCTCTCTTATTCCCTGTCCGACATTTGCGCCCAAATTTCCTTTTGCAATTCCTTGAACTTGGGATCGAAACGGATATCGTAAAACGGCCGCGGCCGCTCCAGATTAACCTTAAACTCGGCTTTGATCCTTCCGGGACGGGCGGACATGACGATGACCCGGTCCGACAACGCGATCGCTTCCTCGATATCATGCGTAATAAACAAAACGCTTTTGCCCACGTTCTCCCACAATTGCAGAAACTCTTCCCCGATCTTCACCCGGGTCTGGGCATCCAAAGGACCAAACGGCTCGTCCATCAAATAAATGTCCGGATCGTAGGCAAAGGTCCTTGCCAGAGCCACCCGTTTGCGCATCCCGCCGGAAAGCTGTTTCGGATGATATTGCCCGAAGCCCTCCAGCCCGACCATGGCAAGCAGCCGATTCGCTTCCTCGAGTTGGTCGTTTTTGGATAAGCCTTTGATTTCCAGCGGCAACCTTACATTGTCGATGACGGTTTTCCAAGGCAGCAAAGCATCGTTCTGGAACACCATCCCGACCTGCTCCGGCACGCCTTGGATTTGCTGCCCGTCCAAATAAGCGCCGCCGGCCGCCGGCTTCAGCAATCCGGATACGACCTTCAGCAGCGTCGATTTGCCGCAGCCGCTGGGGCCGACCACGGAGACGAATTCGCCGTCCTCCACGTTCAGTTGAACATCCTCCAACGCCACGGTCCGCTGGTCTTTGGAATAATACTCTACGCGCAAATCCCGAATTTCGAGTTTCGGATGGCTTTTGATCTCCATAGTTGGTTTCCTCCAAACTGAATTTTCCATTCAGGCTTTCTATTTATGCCTGCCCGCTCCGATCCGTTTACTCCAGCCGTTCGAGCCCTTGGTGCAGGGTTTGAATCGCGGTTTCCCTGGCTACGTACTGATGCTGCGCCTCTTCGAGGGAAATCAGCTTGAAGCTCACCCGAGCGCCCAAATTCGCTTGAGCCAGCAAGGGCAAATCGGTAGAAGCCACCTGCGCGATTTTAGGGTATCCTCCGGTTGTCTGGCGATCCGCCATCAATATGATCGGGTTGCCGTCGGGCGGTACCTGCACGGTGCCCATGGTCACGGCCGAGGAAATCATCTCCTTCGTTTCCCTTAATTTCAGCTCGTACCCCTTGAATCGGTAACCCATCCGGTCGGATTGCGGCAAAACCGCAAATTCCTCGTTTACAAAAAGACGGAGACTTTCTTCCTGGAACAAATCGTATTCTTCCCCCGCAATCACCTGAACGGTCGGGTTTGGGGCGTATTTCGGCAGCATCTCCGAAAATACCGACCAACGGCTTACGGCGCCGAATTCGTTGTTAGCCTCCCTGGCGAGCCGCCCCAATAGGTTCGAGCTTCGCGGCGTTAAATCTCCGATAGGGAGCCGATCGCCTTTGACGAGGGCCCGGCCCTCGAAGCCGCCCAGGCCGGCCCGCAAATACGTGGAGCGGCTGTTCATTTGCAGCGGAACATCGAAACCGCCGCCTACGGCCAAATACGCTCGGCAGCCCAGCTTCATCGGACCGAAGGCAAGCGTGCTGCCTTTCGGGGCCAATATCGTTCTCCAAAGCGGCAACGGCGTACCGTTCAGCTTCGGCGATAGATTGCCGCCGCACACGGAAATGAGGGCGGTTTGCTCAAAGCGGATTTGCGGCCCGAGCATCGTGATTTCCAGCCCGGCTTCTCCCTCGTCATTCCCGACCAGAAGATTGGCGACCCGTAAGGCAAAAGCGTCCATCGCTCCGCCGACGATCACGCCGTATTTCTGTACGCCGTACCGGCCCAGATCCTGAACCGTGGTCAACAAACCCGGTTTCTCAATGAGCAGGCTCATCGCTTCTCCTCCCCCCATGCGGCAAACTCCTTCCGGGAAATCGGATAAAAGCGGACGATATCTCCTGCTTCCAGCAAGGTAGGCGGCATCTGCCGCGGCTTGAACAATTCGATCGGGGTTTTGCCGATCAACTGCCAGCCTCCCGGCGTATCGATCGGATACACGCCCGTTTGATCTCCGGCAATACTGACGGTTCCGGCCGGAATGGACAAGCGGGGCGTCTGCCGCCGCGGCGTCGTGATGCGTTCGGACATCCCGCCCAAGTAAGCGAATCCCGGCGCAAAACCCAGCATATAGACCAAATAATCCGCCGAGGCATGAATGTCGATCACTTCTTGCGGGGACAAACCGTTGTGGGCTGCTACGATATCCAAATCCGGTCCCCATTCTCCGCCGTAGCACACCGGAATCTTGATGACTCTGGCCGGAGGAACCGATACGTCCCGCAATTGGAGGATGATGCTTTCGACGAGGCGTGACGCCAAGCGAAAGGCGTTTTGCGGCTGTTCGGCTTGCCCCTGAGCCGCACCTTCCGAAAGCAGCCTCATGATGTCGAAATAAATGGTGACCGAGGTAAAAGCAGGCACGAACTCGATCATCCAGTCCATGGGATGTTTCTCCAGATAATCCGCCAGTTGCCTGACTCTCATATGGGTTTCTTCATGAATCGATTCACCGAACTTTACGACAAGCGCCGAATCTCCGAGCGGAACGATGGGAATTTGTACGGTAGATGGCAAGTGTGTCATATTCATCCCCCATCCGTTTTTCGGATTCGCAGTTCCAATTTATGAAACCACTGTTTAAACCATTGTTAGTTAGAACTCCATAAAAATCAAGATTTTTTACTATTAAATTTTGAAAAAGCACCCCATTGACAGTCCGAATTTCGGTACTAATCATCCGAAAATCGAATGCCTATATATACGATCATTATAGTAGGAATTAGACAAAAATCAAGTATTAATTTTTAAATACTTCCCGGTTTTCTTCCCTTCCGCTTCCGTTGTATACTAGTACAGAATGAACTAGAGGCCAATCAGGAGGCAAACGTGCAAACCACCAACAAAAACAAAAATAAAACCGTGGTTCGATCCATGGATCTGCTGCAATTATTTTTGACTCATTCCAAGCTGAATATCAACGAAATGGCCAAGCTGTCGGGCATCCCCAAAACCTCCGTTCTTCGCATGATCGGTTCACTGGAAGAGATGGGTTTTTTGAAAAAGGATCCGGAAGGATGTTATTCCTTGGGCCTTTTATTCTTGCAATACGGCAATCTGGTCGCGGAACGGCTTGATATCCGCCATATTGCCCTACCCGTGATGCAGCGGCTGCGGGACGACATTCAGGAGGCCATTCACTTGGTGCTCCGCGACGGCAACGAGTGCATTTACATCGAGAAGCTGGATACTGACAATCCGGTCCGCTTATTTACGAAGATCGGCCGGAAGGCCCCCTTGTATGCCGGGGCGGCTTCCCGCATCATCTTAGCCTTCATGCCTGAACAGGAGCGCGAGGAATATCTGGACGGGGTCCGTCTGCAACCGATCGCCTCCGGGACGATTACCAGCAAAAAGGACCTGATCGAGGTTCTCGAGCGGTGCCGCTGCACGGGATTCAGTTTCAGCCGTTCGGAGCTGGAGAATTATACGGCCGAACTAAGCGCGCCGATCTTCGACCACACCGGCCAAATCATCGCCGCCTTAAGCACCGCCGGGCTGGAGGTTCAGTTCGGGGAGGAGCATATTGCGTACCTTGCCGAGCGCGTTCAGCAAGCGGCCCGTGAAATATCGCAAAGACTCGGCTGTACGATCGAACAAATACCGGTGACTTCCCCATCATGACGCCTGCATCATTCCATCAAAGAACCCGCCCCGGCAAGGATGCCGAGGCGGGTTCTTTTGGGGATTCAGGCTCTGACCATCCCGTAGTAATCGGGATACATCAGCTTAAAGCCGTTTTTCTGATACAACGGAATGCCCTGAACGTCCGCCACCACCATGATTGCAGCTCCCTCCGGGGCATGTTGATCCAGATATTCCAGCAGTTCCTTCAGGATGGCTTCGTCCAGACCGCTATCAAGAAAGGCCGGGTCAGCGTTGACGTCAACGACTTGATAATAACAACCCCCGTCACCGATCACGCGCCCAATCCCGATCAGCCGTCCATCCGCTCCGCGGGCGGTTACGGCGAACAAGGAGTTTTTCAGCGCGGTTTTCACCGCCTCCTCCACCATGCCCGCTTGACCGGCGGCGTCTTTTAATGCTAGATATTCCGCTGCGCTTGGAAGTTCATGTACGATATTCATCCTGTCACTTTCTCCTTTCAATCCTGGCTCTCGTGAAACATTGGCCTATACTATCCACTCTACAACATTCATGCAAGTGCCAAAGAAAGAGACGTGACTGCTTATGAAACATCGTACAACCTTCTCATGCAACTTCAAGGTTTTTCTTCAAGGTTTGACGAACGTAGTCTCCGAAGGTATGAGCACCACCTCCGGTTCCGGCACAAACCCGTAATGTCGGTCGAAAGCCTCCTGCATGTAACGGATCAAATCGAGTACGTCCGCCGCCTTCGCTCCCCCGCGATTCTGAATCACGTTGCCGTGAACGGGCGAAACCATCGCATGGCCGCGCTTCATTCCCCTCAGGTTGATCCGGTCCGACAGCTTGCCGATCGGTTCCCCGACGGAATAATCATTTTTGAATACGGAGCCGCAGGAAGGATGAGCAAAATGCATTTTGCCCATCCGGTCGCGAACCACGTTCCGAAGCGTCTGCAACGCGGGGTCGTCGGGACGGTTCATCGCTTGGAGCCAACCGGTGTAATGAGCCGCAAATGCCTTCAAATCGGAATGTGAAAACGCCGTTTCCGCCCCTGCACGGTGACCGAAGTACGGTAACCCCTCCTTCGCCGCAGCAGGTCCGCTCAGCTTGAATTCCGCCCCGACGATAAACCAGCCGTTCTGCTGGAAAATCGACTTTTTATAACCGAACCCGCACCGTTCCCGCGGAATCGTCCTGATCCCATCCGCCGGCCTGCTCGCGTCGATGTAATAAACCAAGTCCAGCGCATCGCTGATATGGCGGTCAAAATATTTGGCATTCATATAAATTCCGCCGCCTACCGTACCCGGCAGCAAAAAGGTAAATTCAAAATCGGCCAGGCCCAATTCGTGCCCAATCACCGCCAACGCCGACATGGGCGTCCCCCCTGAAACGAACAGGCGGTCTCCATCGAGCCGAATCTCGGCATGTTCGCGCGTCGAGATAAACATGGCGTCGCGGTCGGGGGCATCGGGAAACAGGATGTTCGAGCCCATGCCGAACAGAATGGGAACGATCCCTTTCGACGCAGCCAGTTCCAGTGCCTCCCGAAACTCTTCGGCGCTGCGGGGCAGCGCCATAAACCGGGCTTCTCCTCCGATTTCATACGTGGAGTAACGGGACAATAGCTGCCCCGTCCGAAGCCAGTCCTGATTCCAATTCAACATATAAAGCCCCTTCCTTACCTGCTTACTATACAATAATGTATAGTATGTGGTTGAGGTTGGGCCGTGTCAAGGAAGGGGTTATTCCAGCAATCCTTTCTCCGCCAAAAAGTCACGAGCAACTTCATCTTCCTTCAAGCCTTCAAGGTCCACCTCAGCATTCAGCCGCTGCATTTCTTCCTCCGTCATTTGCCCTTGCAGCGCATTAAGCACTTCCGTCAATTCCGGGTATTGCTCCAGCGTATCCTGCCGGATAACCGGACCTGCGTCATAAGGAGGGAAAAACTCCTTATCATCCTCCAAAATCACCAGATTGTGCGCCTTGATTTGAGCATCGGTCGCATACGCGTTGGTGACGTCCGTTTCACCGTCTTCGATCGCCTGGTACATGATGCCGTGATCCATGCCTTTGGCGTCCTTAAAATTCATATTGTACAGCTTTTGGATGCCGGGATATCCATCGTCCCGATCAAGGAATTCGAATTCAACGCCTAACACCATATCCTGAGATACCTTAGCCAAATCGCTAAAGGTTTTTAGATTGTATTGTTCGGCCGTATCCTGCGTGACCGCCAGCGTATACGTATTGTTGATCCCAAACGGCTCCAGGAACATCAAACCATCCTGCTGCACCAGCTCTTTCGTTTTGGTTAGCGTATCCTCCGATGTGCTGGTTTCCTCCTGATAATAGTTAGCGACAATCGTTCCCGTATAATCAGGGTATAGTTGGACTTCGTTGTTCTTAAGGGCGTTCCATACGACATTGGAACCGCCCAGATTCATCGTCCGTTTAACCTTAATATCCGTTTTCGCCTCAATCAGGTCAGCCATCATATGCGCCAAAAGCACGTTTTCCGTAAAATTTTTGGAACCGATTGTGATTTCCTTGCCGCTCCCCGCTTGGGCACTGCCGTCATTACCGCCGCAAGCCGCCAGCAGCAAAGCAAGTGAAACCAACATCCCCAACATCATCGTCGTCGTTTTTTGAGTTTTGTTCATTTGTGCCTCCTGTCCGGTATTCGTATTTATGGCCAATCAAACCTTCAACCCTTTTGGGGTCGTCGCTTTCTCCAACAGCCCCAGCAAATAATCGATAATCAGCGCCAAAACAGCCGCCGGAATCGCCCCTAGCAGCGTCAATGCCTCGATGTTGCGCTGAATGCCCAAAAAGATGAATTCGCCAAGCCCTCCGGCTCCGATAAAAGCGGCAAGCGTCGCCGTACCCACATTGATGACCGCCGCCGTGCGTATCCCGGCCATAATCACGCTCATCGCCAGCGGCAGCTGTACTTTAAACAGAATTTGCCGCTTTTTCATCCCCATGCCTCTCGCCGCCTCGACAATCGATTTATCCACATCCGTGATGCCCGTATACGTGTTGCGGATAATCGGCAGCAGTGAATACAGGAACAAAGCGGCTACCGCTGCCTTTATTCCGATCCCTAACACCGGAATCATGAACCCTAACAAAGCCAGGCTGGGGATGGTTTGAAGAATGCCGGCAACGCCTAATGTGAAGCCTTTTATGCGGGTAAATCGCGTGATCAGGATGCCTAAGGCAATCCCGACGATGATGGAAATCAGCATGGAGATAAGTACGAGTTCAATGTGGACGGCCAAGGACTGGAGCAGATCTTCCCAGCGGCTGTTCAGCTGCTGAACGATTTGTTCCCATAACGTTTTGTCTCTCATAAGGCCACCTCCTCTTCACCGATCCACTTGGAAGCAAAAGCGGTTAAGAGACTGCTGCGGGTCACGATGCCGACGAGGACCCCATTTGCCGAAACGACCGGGATAATGCCATGCGGCGCTTGCGTAATGAGCGACAGCGCATCTCTGGCCGTAGCGGTTTCTTTCAGCACGACTGATAGAGGCGTCATCAATTCGTTCACGGTGTGGCTTTCCTCCATATTGGCGGCAGCCTCATAGGCGGAAACGATCCCCAGCAATGTTTTGGATTCGTCGCATACGAGCAATGTATCCGTTTTTCGTTGTCTCATCTGCGCAAGCGCAACGCTGAGCGGACGTTCCGGCATTGTCGTGGACGGGTTGTCTCGCATCACTTCGATAACGGGGATATATTCGGGGTTTTGATACAGGCGGTGTTTTCCGATGAAACCTTCGACGAAATCATTGGCAGGACGGCTTAAGATGCGGTCCGGCGAGTCAATTTGCACTAGTTCTCCATCCTTAAGTATGGCAATTTTATCTCCAAGCTTTAACGCTTCTTCCATGTCATGGGTGACAAACACAATCGTTTTGCGAACTTCCTTCTGGAGCCTTAACAACTCATCCTGAAGCTGCTCCCTCGTAATGGGATCCAACGCTCCAAAGGGTTCATCCATAAGCACGATTTCCGGGTCTCCTGCGAGTGCCCTGGCTACCCCAACCCGTTGTTGTTGGCCGCCGGATAACTGTTTAGGGTACCTCTTGGCAAAAACGGCAGGATCCAGTCCGACCAAACGAAGCATTTCCTCTACCCTTGCTTTCTTTTTGACGGAATCCCAGCCTTTCAATTGCGGGATTAAAGCAACATTGTCTTCTATCGTATAGTGGGGGAATAATCCGATTTGTTGAATGACGTAACCGATATTTCTGCGTAGCATGTCGGGGTTTTCCTGTGCGATATCCTTGCCGTGAAGAAAAATACGGCCCGTGGTATTCGGGATGAGGCGATTGATCATCTTCATGGTCGTCGTTTTGCCGCAACCGCTGGGACCGATCAGCACAAGAATTTCTCCGGCGGAGATTTCAAAGCTAATATCCTTTACGGCTTGAAATCCATTGGGATAGCTTTTGCCCACCTGTTCGAATTTGAGCATGGTCAACCTCCTATTCTTTATGAATTTTAGCGGCGGCCCCCTTCGATTACACATAACCCACTATAACAGATGCTTGCTAAACTGACAACCTAATGAATCAATATAAGTTGTATGTTAATAATTGGTTGTTCGTGCGAATACAAAAAAAGCTGCCCGGACTTTTTGCATCCAAGTAGCTTTGGTTTTTCTCAACGATCTTTGCATAAAAAAGCACTACCGATGTGAGCCTGCTACGCCTCCGTTTCGTTCATAAACTGCTCCGTCCGTTGATACATGTGCTCGTCGCCGACGGCAATCACGATATCACCTTCCCTTAGAACGACGTGCGGGCCGGGAGAAATCGTCACCTGGGTTCCCCGGCGAAGGGCGACAATCGTCGCTCCCGTATTCTGCCAGAACTGCAAATTGCCGATCGTTTTGCCGATCACGTGCGAATGGTCTTTGATTTGGATTTCCACCGGACGATAGGGCTTCAAATTTTGCAGCCGGTCGGACGCTTCGATAATCTGCGTAAACAAACGCTCGAACTTGAGGTCCATTTCCCGCTTCTCCTCCAGCAGCTGCTGCAGGTCCTGCTTCAACGTATAAGCGGAACGCAAATAGTTGTTACGCGTCGTATATTCCAGCGCCTGCTGATCGGACAAGACGATAATCTCTTTGCCTTGCGAAACCGACACGATGTTCTCGTCCTTCAACAAGCCGATGGCTTTGCGGATCGTCTCCGGAGATACATGGTATTGTCCGGCCAGTAGCGAACGTCCCGAGATTTTGCTGCTCACCGGAAATTCGCCGCTGACGATCCGCCCGGCGATATCAAGAGCTATCGATTTGTAACCCGTTTTTTCCTGCAAGTTCACACGCGCTCCTTCAATCCATAATTCCTTAGATTGTACCCTATTTCATCCCAAAAATCACGGTCAAAAGGCTTCCGAAAAGGAGCGCGAGCCTGTGCTAGCCAATACCCACCGTATGGGTCGCTCCCGCCTGGTGCAGAATGTGCCGGGCTCGCTCCGCATAATTATCATCGGTTAGCACCGTCAAATAGTCTCCTGCCCGCATGACGAAATCGCCGGCGGGTATAAGCTCCTGGGACCCCCGCTTCACCGATACGATCAGGCAATGCCCCGGCCATTTGAAGTTCTTGATGGGCAATCCGTCCAAAGAAGAGGCTTGGTGGACGGGTATCTCCATGATGATTTTTCCGGCCGGTTCCTCAAGATAACGCCCTTTCCCTTGATGCAGGAATCGCTCCAGCAGCACTTCGTAAATCGGATGCGAACGGAACAATTCCGTCGTCATATAAGCCGTTAGGCACACGACCCCCGTGGACAGCAAGTTCGTGAACGACCCCGTCATTTCCGTGATCAGGATGATTCCGGTAATCGGCGCTTTTACGCTGGCGGTAAAATACCCGGCCATCGCTAGGATCAAAAAACTGCTTTCGCTCAGCACCGGACTTCCCATGATCCCGTTTACCGTCTTGCTATATATGACGCCGATCATACCGCCTATGACTAGCATCGGAAGGAAAATGCCGCCGGGTGCCGAACTGCCGTAGCTGAGCATGGTGAACCCAAATTTTACAATAAGGATCAAGAGGAGAATTATTATCGGAAAAGAATTCGACACAAGTTCATTCACTAGATCATTCCCGCCACCAAGCACCTGAGGCAAAGCAAAACCCAGCACGCCGGACAGAAGAAACGGGAGGATGGGCCGGAACCGGGTCGGAAGCCAAATGATTTTCCGGTACAAATCCTGAAAAACGTAAATCGCCTTGTTAAATCCGATGCCGGCGATACCTACGATTCCCCCCAGTACAATCAAATGAAAATACTGTCCCAGCGGAATCATGCCGATCGATGAAAAATGAAAAATGGGACTCAATCCAAAAAATTCTTTGGAGACGAAATCGGCGACCAATGAAGAACCTAACGCGGCAATCATGATCAGCGGCGAAAAATTCATGTGCACTTCTTCTAGCGCAAAAATCACGCCGGCGATCGGAGCGTTAAAAGCGGCTGCCAGTCCGGCGCTTGCTCCGCAAGTAATAAGCATGTGCTCCTCGGTTTTCGAGCGGTGCAGAAGCCGGCTGAATCCCTGTCCAACGCTCGCGCCGATTTGGATGGATGGGCCTTCTCTGCCCAAGGATAAACCTGAGCCGATGCTTAGCGTCCCCCCGACGAATTTGGCCGCCACCGTTTTCCACCAGTTCATCTGCAGCTTGTTCTGCAGCACTCCCTTGACCTGGGGAATGCCGCTTCCGGAAATCATGGGCTGCCCGGTAACGAGCTTGCCCGTGATCCATCCGGCGGCCGACAGAAACAGCACCCAAAAGGGAATCAACCAAATATGGTGAACCATGTACCCGTACAGGGAAAGGACGCCTGCCAAAATCCCTTCCAGCGCATAACGGTACAGCACCACGACGATGCCGGCCAAGAGGCCGACCACGATCCCTCCTGCAAGCAGGCGGAATTTAAAGTTAAACCATACAGACAACATCTTCCTTGTTTCGTTTTCTTGCAATTTGATGACCTTCTTTGTTGGATTCGTTACATTCTTGTATATGATACCTACGTGAAAATTAGTTCCTCAACCAGGTATATCACATCTCTTATTACCGCGGCTCTTGCATGCCGACGCAGCAAAACGGGCTGCAAGGAGATCACCTCCCTGTCAGCCCATTTGATTACGAACTAGATCGCTTGAGCCGTTCTTCCTCCCAAAGCTGCATCCGTTCAAGCTCCGAATTATTCTTCAAATTCCACGTTATGATACACTTGCTGCACGTCCTCCAGGTCCTCCAGCGCGTCGATCAGCTTCTCGAACTGGACTTCGGCTTCCTTCGGCAAGGTTACGTAGTTTTGCGCCAGCATCGTCAGCTCGGCCACCGTAAAATCGGCGATCCCGGCATTTCTGAGCGCCTCTTGCACCGTATGGAATTGATCCGGTTCGGCATACACGATGACGGACTCGTCCTCTTCGACGATATCGCGCACCTCGAGATCGGCTTCCATCAGGATCTCGAATACTTCATCGATCGTTTTGCCTTCCATCCCGATGACCGCGGTAGCGTCGAACATATAAGAAACCGAACCGCTGACGCCCATGTTTCCGCCGTTTTTGTTAAATGCGGAACGCACCTCCGGCGCCGTCCGGTTTACGTTATTCGTCAATGTATCTACTATGACCATGGAGCCGTTTGGGCCGAAGCCTTCATAACGAAGCTCCTGGTAAGTTTCTTCTCCGCTGCCCTTCGCCTTGTCCAGAGCACGGTCAATGATCGATTTAGGTACATTGTACGTTTTGGCCCGCTCCAGCACGACCTTCAAAGCGCGGTTCGATTCCGGATCTGGCTCGCCCTTCTTGGCGGCAACATAAATTTCGACCCCAAACTTCGCGTAAATGCGGCTTGTGTTGGCGTCTTTCGAAGCTTTTTTCTCTTTAATATTGTTCCATTTGCGGCCCATACTCTTCCCACTTTCTAATTAATATACTCCCCTATTATAACCGATTTTCAACCACTTTGTAGAGATAATCCCACGAACCGCTTGATCTCAACCAATACCTTCACCCACGTCGATCTTGGAATCATTTCTAGAAACAACAGGAGTCTTACTTCTTATTCATAATTTATAAATCCGGAACCGTACTTATCTCTCATTTTCTGCAGTCTCGATATTCCTTCCTCATATGACTCTCCCGTTACAACATAAAAAGCCTCTTTTGGATTGTCCTCGGTATCTATACCCAGAATACCGATATCTTGAAAGTTATTATCAAACCAAATAATACCAAGCATAAAGGCATATTGTGGCGGTTTTTTTTGAGTATTACTATAAATTAGGTTTCCCATATTTATACCATTTTTTCTTTTAAGTACTTCAGTATTAAGTGTTTCGTAGTTTTCTGTTTCCTCTATCCCATCAATTTTAATTGAGCCCTCGAAAACATACTGCCTAAATAGAGGCCGAAATAATGTTCCTGATATATGAATAGAAGTATTTTTTAGTGATGCGGGATTTTTATCATTAAAAGAAATAGCAGGGCGAATAACATCTATTGTTTTAGGAAATTGGTAAATATATAAAAATGTGATAATTAAAATGAATGGTATGATAGAAAACTTAATAGTTTTTTTCAATTACTCACATCTCCTTATCTTCTAAAATAAATAAGACTTGTGTAAAGTAATCAAACATTACACAAATCTTATTTCTAGCGATAGTAATAGACAATTAGAACCAATTTGTATTATGGCATTACAACAGGTGATGCAGGTGTAGCAACAGGTATTAATCCAATGCTTTTGTCTCCAGTCCCTTTTATTTCAGCATAAGTCACATAAGAATTTCTAGGCGCGTATGGATCAAGATATGCCGCAACAGCCATTGATCCATTTCTATGTGCTGTGGTGGAATAATAGTTAAATGTTCTACTCCCCACTACATTTTTTACACTTTTTACCGCACCACTAGTTTTGTAACTAAACGTTGGTAATACCCAAGTAGTCTCTCCGGCGACCGCAGAGGACATAAATGTCAAGAATTGATTGTCATCTGACTCCCCTTGATTCTTCACATACATAAAATCAATGTTTTCAAACCAAGAAACCGTATAGTTTGCAGTAATATCAGGAATTACTGTTGTTCTGTCAAAGTTTGCATCATTAATAAAACTTTTACTCGCGGGGTACAGTCGGCCGCCTTGGAACTCAGAGTTTTTCCTACCGACAAAGTTTTGGCCTGTAATTTGCAGTTCCAGTACGGAACATGCAGACTCACAGGCCAAATACATTTTCATTCATGGTGGCAGCAGTTAGGCCATGTAGGTTTAAGGCTGCCCTGTTCTTTTCTCGCTTACAGCATCTTCGTCGTCCAAGATTCGCAGTTCCACGTTTCCGTGACGACGTCGCGATAAAATTCCGGTTCGTGCGAAATCAGCAGGATGCTGCCTTTATACGCTTTGAGCGCGCGTTTCAGCTCATCCTTGGCGTCGACGTCCAGGTGGTTCGTCGGTTCGTCGAGCACGAGCACGTTCGTCTCGCGGTTAATCAGTTTGCAGAGACGAACCTTGGCTTTCTCGCCCCCGCTCAGCACGGCGATTTTGCTCTCGATATGCTTCGTCGTCAAGCCGCATTTGGCAAGCGCGGCACGCACTTCGAACTGCGTGAACGATGGGAACTCGTTCCAGATTTCCTCGATGCACGTGTTATAGTTCGCTTCTTTCATTTCCTGCTCGAAATATCCGATTTCGAGAATATCGCCAAGCTGGACCGAACCCGAAATCGCCGGGATTTGCCCGAGAATACTGCGCAGCAAGGTCGTTTTCCCGATCCCGTTCGCCCCGACGAGGGCGATTTTCTGCCCGCGTTCCATCCGCAGGTTCAGCGGTTTCGACAACGGCGAATCGTACCCGATCACCAGGTCCGTCGTCTCGAAAATCAGCTTGCCGGACGTTCTCGCATCCTTGAAATTAAACTGCGGTTTCGGTTTTTCCTTAGCCAGCTCGATGACTTCCATCTTGTCCAGCTTCTTCTGTCTCGACATCGCCATGTTGCGGGTCGCCACGCTCGCCTTGTTGCGGGCCACGAAATCCTTGAGGTCGGCGATTTCCTGCTGCTGGCGCTTGTAGGCCGATTCCAGCTGCTGTTTTTTCGCTTCATACACCTGCTGGAAGTAGTCGTAGTCGCCGACGTAGCGGTTCAGCTCCTGATTTTCCATGTGATAGATGAGGTTGATGACGCTGTTCAGGAACGGGATATCGTGAGAGATCAAAATAAACGCGTTTTCGTATTCCTGCAAATACCGCTTCAGCCATTCAATGTGCTGCTCGTCCAAATAGTTCGTCGGTTCGTCCAACAGCAAAATGTCCGGTTTCTCCAGCAGCAGCTTGGCCAGCAGCACTTTCGTCCGCTGTCCGCCGCTCAGATCGTTTACGTCCTTATCCAGGCCGATATCGGTCAAGCCCAACCCGCGGGCCGTCTCTTCGATTTTGGCATCGATCATGTAGAAATCCTGGTTCGTCAGCGTATCCTGAATCGTGCCGACATCCTCCAGCAGCTGTTCCAGCTCCTCGGGAGATACCTCGCCCATCCTGGCGTACATGTCGTTCATTTCCTGTTCCATGTCGAACAGGTATTGGAACGCCCCGCGCAGCACGTCGCGAATCGTCATCCCCTTCGTAAGCACCGCATGCTGATCCAGATAACCAACGCGCGTGCGTCTGGCCCATTCGACTTTGCCTTCGTCGGGTTGAAGCTTGCCCGTGATGATGTTCATGAAGGTGGATTTCCCTTCGCCGTTGGCGCCGATCAATCCGATATGCTCGCCTTTCAGCAGCCGGAAGGACACATCGGTAAAAATAGCCCGGTCCCCAAAACCGTGACTTAACCGTTCTACGTTTAATATACTCATGCTAATAACACCTTTTCTATATGAATTATGTTGGAAACTCAGCTTAAAAGGGTACACTCGTCATATTATAAAGGCTAAGGGGGCCCAAGCTCAATACGGCGGAGAAAATTAGTAGAAATTCAGGCAAAAAAGGCACCTACCCCAAGCCATCCGGCTGGAAGGTGCCTCTTGCATTTGCAATGCCGCTAATACGGCGTATCTTCTTAATAGCCTAAAATTTCGTCGATCCGGCGCAATTCTTCCGCGTTGAACGACGGATGGTTTAGCGCGCCGACCGCATCTTCGATTTGGCTGACCTTGCTGGCGCCGATGAGCGCCGAGGTCACTTTGCCGCCGCGAAGCACCCACGCCAGAGCCATTTGCGACAGTTTTTGCCCTCTTTCGGCAGCCAGATCGTTCAGTTGCTTCACCTTCGCGATCCGCTCCTCGTTCAAATCTTCCGGACGCAGGAACACGCTTGGGCCGGCTGCGCGCGAATCCGGCGCGATGCCGTTCAGGTAACGGTCGGTCAGGATGCCCTTCTCCAGCGGCGAGAACACGATCGAGCCGATGCCCTCTTCTTCCAGCACGTCCTGCAGCCCCTCTTCGATCCAGCGATTCATCATCGAATAGTTCGGCTGATGAATGACCGCCGGCGTGCCGAGCTGCTTAAGGATTTTCGCAGCGGCCCGCGTTTCCTCCGGCCGGTAATTGGACAAGCCGACATACAAGGCTTTGCCTTGGCGAACCACCAGATCGAGCGCGGCCATTGTTTCCTCCAGCGGCGTATCCGGATCGGGACGGTGGTGATAGAAAATATCGACGTACTCCAGGCCCATCCGCTTTAAGCTTTGATCGAGGCTGGACACCAAATATTTTTTCGAGCCCCATTCCCCGTAAGGTCCCGGCCACATGTAATAACCGGCTTTGGTCGAAATGATCATTTCGTCTCGGTAAGGGCGGAAGTCCTCCCGCAGCACGCGTCCGAACGTCTCCTCCGCCGAACCGGCCGGCGGCCCATAGTTGTTGGCCAGGTCGAAATGCGTGATACCGAGATCAAACGCTCTTCGCAGCATGGCGCGCCCGTTCTCGAGCACGTCGATGCCGCCGAAATTGTGCCACAAGCCCAGCGAAATGGCCGGCAGCTTCAAACCGCTTCTTCCCGAACGGTTATATGTCATCGTTTCATATCTATTATCGGCTGCTTGATACATGAATGCTTGTTCCTCCTTTAGTCGATATGTGTCCAATATAATGCAATCGGAACGACATACCTATATCAACAAGGATGATAAATATGGCACCATGTCTTATTTTAATTATGTGCCCGATAGTCGGAGGGCGACAGGCCTACCGTTTTTTTGAACATTTTAGAGAACAGCAGCGCATCCTGATATCCGACCGAACTCGCCACCTCGCCGATCGAATAATGGCCTTTTCTCAGCAGGCCGCATGCTTTTTCCATCCGATAATTCAGCAAATATTGCTGCGGAGGCACCCCTGTAGCCCGTTTAAACAGGGACGATAAGTATTTGCGGTCCAGCCCCACGATCGACGCCAGCTGGCCGACGGTAATTTCCTCGCTGTAGTGACCGTGCAGGAAATCGAGGCAGCGGTGGATGTAAGTATCCTTGGCCTGAACCCTTGCCGATGGCAGCGGCTCCGACGCCGGAGCAAGCTCGACCATCGCGGTCAGCACTTCGTTTAGCAGCGCCTGTAACCGCAAATCCCGCGTAGCAGGGCTCTCCTCCGCTTCATTCATCCGTTCGTACAACTGCGGCATCAGCCGCGTGTCCATCGGAAACACCGGATGGGCCGGGCTTAACCGGGTCCGGGCCAAGATGCCGGCCACTTGTTCGCCGCAAAAGCCAACCCAGGAATAGGTCCAAGGGTCGTCTTCATCGGCCTGGTAAAAAATCACCCGTTCGGGATAAGCGATAAACGCCTGTCCGCCCGTCAGTTCGAACGTTTCTCCCTCCGCGCGCACGATCCCCCGCCCCGAGTGAATAAAGTGGATTTTATAAATGTCGCGCACCCCCGGACCAAAGGCATGGAGCGGCGCGCAGCGTTCTTTTCCCCAATAGCATAAATACAACTCCGGCGATTCGCGGAACGGCCGGTCCGGATTGTAATGAAATACGGCCCCCAAAGTCGGCACCCTCTTTGCTAGTGTCTCGTTATGCCAAGCGCGGCATTCGCAAATATTGTATCATAAAAAAAGAATTCGGCCTTTTCTTCACTGATCTTTTCGTTTATTGCGATTCTTCTTCGGCAAACCGCCGGATGTGCCCGCCGATTGGGTCCGGACGCGCCGGAATACCGCCCATATTGAGTAATGCAAAAATAATATTTGCATTATGCAAATAAATAAAGTATAACTTATAGCAAGGGATGGATTAATCCGGTAAATGAACCAACGTTATATTTTGCACTATAACGAACCAAGCTACACATCACAGGGAATAGATCTGTCTTCGATTACTTGTAAAATTCAAATATGGAAAGAGGGATTCGCATGTTTGAACATTGGTATACGATCGAGTTGCTGATGAAGCAACGAGAGCAAGAACTTCAACGAATAAGCCGGGAAGCCTGGAAATGGGCGGAACCGAGTAAACCGAAGCTTCAATTCATAAAACGGATTTCGTCCCTTCTCGAACGTGAGCCGGAACCAGCCGAAGCTTGTTGCGCCGTTTGCTGCTAGATGATTCCAATCCAATCAAGAAGGAGTGTATGTCCATGAATCCATTAACGAATGATGAGATCCGCCAAAACGTCCGGCAGCGCTACCGGCAAGCGGCTGTGCAGAACGCATCCGAATCAGGTCCGACGGTATCCGGCTGTTGTTCTTCTTCAGAGGTTGAGGCTGCCGGTTGCTGCAGCACCCCTACCGATTTCAAGGAGATATCCGCCGAATTGGGCTATAGCGAGGATGAATTAAATGCGGCGCCGGAAGGCGCAAATTTGGGCCTCGGTTGCGGTAATCCGCAAGCGATAGCGCGGATTTCGCCGGGAGAGGTCGTGCTTGATCTGGGCAGCGGCGGCGGCTTCGACTGCTTCCTGGCTTCCCGTCAGGTTGGGGAGACAGGGAAAGTCATTGGCGTAGATATGACGCCGGAAATGGTCAGCCTCGCCCGTCAAAACGCCCTCAAAGGAGGTTTTGCCAATACGGATTTCCGGTTGGGCGAAATTGAAAACCTTCCAGTCGCTGACCAATCCGTTAACGTCATCATTTCCAACTGCGTCATTAATCTCTCTCCTGACAAAGAACAGGTCTTCCGCGAAGCCTACCGCGTGCTGGCTCCCGGCGGCCGTCTGGCCATCTCCGACGTCGTAACGACGGCCGAGCTGCCGCCCGAAATCAAAAACGATCTGGAGGACCTGTATGCCGGCTGTATTTCCGGCGCTTCTTCCATCCAGGAGCTGGAGAACATGCTGGTCCGGAGCGGCTTTACCGATATTAGCATTCAGCCGAAGGACGAGTCGATCGCGTTCATTAAAGATTGGATTCCCGGAGCCAAGCTGGAAAACTATATCGTCTCCGCCGCCATCCAAGCGGTCAAAGGTTACAGGAAATAGTATGGAAAAAGAGCGTGCCGTTTCGTCGAAAGACAAAACGGTACGCTCTTTTCAGCAGCCTTGGTAACCGGATTCAGTGGGCAGCCACAGGCTCCTGCACCTTTTGATACATAGTGCTTAAAGTTCCCATCGTCGCAACAGGTGCGGCCTCAAGCGGATAGAAACCTTTGTTCACCATCCACTGCCACACATCATAGGCATGGTGCGAACTCATGCAAAACGCATGCTCCAAAAAGCTGCGGATTTCCGGATCGCTCATTTCCATAGCCGCCCATGCGTACTCCCGGCCTGCTCTTTTCAGGGTCAACAAATAAGCAGTCGCGATTTCGCGGTCATTAAATTGCTGTACGTCCGTTCTTGGTATCGCAGGTACGGGAGACGTGGGAGCTTGCGTAAATGACTGCAGCATCGGCATCAAATCCGGAATCGGCAATCGAGCAACGGCTCCCTCCATCTTGCTCAAAAAATCGACTTTCATATTGTAGTCCTGAATATGCAAAGGGAAATGACGCTGCAAAAGTAAACGTATTTTATGACCATTCCTAGAATGTGCTATTGCCCTGTTCTTCTTGCATATATCCTCGAAAGAAACTTTTCCAAACCGCGCCAACATTGCTTTTCCGGATTTTTCAAGGACAAATACCCAATTTCCCCCAGCCGGAATATACTGTTTTAAATTCTATCCTAGGAGAGTGAAACTGTGAACAACACTTGGAACCATGAACATCTGGCTTGGCATGAAACGATGGAACTGCACGAACTCGTCGCCTTTCAATCTACGCATCTGGCCGTATTCAAGAAGAAGCTTCCCACCATCCAAGACCCGGCCTTAAAAAACCTTTACGCCGAAACGATCAAAGCCTTGGAGCAAAACCTGCGGGAATTGCTGAAATTCTATCCGATGGCGCCATCCATGCCCCGTAACGCCGGACCGGATATGACCGCGGTCGAAGCCGCAACCTTGCTTGGCTTCCTCAAAACCGCCGTGCGCAGTTATGCCATTGCCATTACGGAAACCGCCACGCCCCAGCTCCGGGAGACCTTCCAGAAGCAGCTTCTGGGCGCTATCTCGCTGCATGCCAAAGTGTTCCACTTTATGCATCAACATGGGCACTATCCAGCCTACAACCTGGAACAGCTTTTAGCCCATGACGTTAAGATGGCCAACAGTGCTTTGATGATGTAACTTACTCCTAAAAGCCTCGGAGACCCGGGGCTTTTAGGGTGTTTAAACAATCGACGTCATTTCCGGGCCTTATTTTCTCTTTTCTTTCTCCTCAGGCTCGTCGTATTTGTTAATATGCGCCGTGATCGCCTCTACTGCTTCATTTACATTGGTCGTAGCCGGAACTTCCTTTACTTCATCCTCCGTCTTGTCGAGAAAGTTTTGATGATCCGCGCGGATTGCCTCAATTTTGTTGCTCATGGTTAACCTCCTTTGATTGGCTTTGTTAAATGGTTAGGTCCGCCTTTTAGTTTACATAATATTTATTACGTAAATATGATAAGACAAATATCATATTTGAGTTTATGATACGGCTGGCGTTATCCCGGTATGTATGGAAATATCGTGCATGCCCGATATTAGCCAAATAGCAAGGTGCAGTAATTTAAGGCTAGACCGCCGGTTTTACCGAAATTCCTGCAAAAAAAAGCACCGCCGGATGAACGGCAGTGCTCTTTCTTCTTTGCTTGGCGGCGTCCTACTCTCCCAGGACCCTTCGGTCCAAGTACCATC
>NZ_JBNYYG010000049.1:0-38892 GCF_050565405.1 Paenibacillus macerans
GTGGCGTCGTAACCCCGAGGATACTCTACTTTTTTGTGTTTTGGATAGACTCCAAAACTTGGTACACAAACAATTTTACGTCATCCTCCACGGCGGGGGACGAGCCAAAATAGGGGTAAAAAAGGGCCTTATTTCCGCCGATTTATTGATTTTCCTCAAAATAAGGGAAGCAAATGGCTTTATTTTCGGGAGATGATCGAAAAACGGTCGGATGTTGCGCGGGTGGAGGGAAATAAGGGCATAAATGTCCTCTATTTCTCGGGCAGGGAGCGAAAAAGGCAGAATAGGGCCACAAATTACCCTTATTCGCGGGCGGATAAGGAAACCCGCTAGGTGTTCGCGGCACGGAGTCAACCCAAGCCCTGAAACCGGCGTGAAGCGGCGGTTCCAAGATCCATATCGGCGAAACGGGGGGCGGCTTCCGTACCGCAGCGCTTGCTCTTAGCTCGTCGGAAGCGGTCCGGCCGTGCAGCTCATACCTCCGCCCAGCGGGGAAAAGGGCTTCCATTCCAAGAGGAAGCGGCTACAGGCAACCAAACCAAGAGAAATTTCTGGCGGGGTTTACGGAGGGAGCCGTTTTTTCTACAATAAGCTACAGACGGGAGGGATGGAACATGATCCATGAAGAGAACGGGGTGTTTCCCGCGGTATGCCCGCTGGATTGCCCCGATACTTGCAGCTTGCTGCTCCATAAAGAAAACGGAAAAATCGTCAAGGTGACCGGCAATCCCGATCATCCGATCACGCAGGGCGCAATTTGCAACAAGGTCCGCAATATGGCGGAGCGGGTCTACCATCCGGAACGGGTGTTGTATCCGCTAAAGCGCGTCGGCGCCAAGGGCGAAGGCAAGTTCCAACGCATCTCCTGGGACGAAGCGGTGGCGGAAATCGCCGAACGGTATAAGGGTCTGATCAAAGAGTACGGCCCGGAATCCATTATGCCCTACAGCTTTTACGGCAACATGGGCATTTTGAGCGTAGACGGGATGGACCGGCGGTTCTTCAACCGTTTGGGCGCTACCCGGCTGCAGCAGGGCATTTGCAACTCCGCGGGCAACGAGGGGTGGAGATATACGATGGGCTTCGGCGGCGGTACGAGCCCGGAAGAAACACTGAAGGCTAAACTGATCATCGTGTGGGGCGGCAACCTGGTCAGCACGAACATGCACCAGATCGCCCTGATCGAAAAAGCGCGCAAGCAAGGCGCGCAGCTGGTCGTCATCGACGTGCACCGCAACCGCACGGGGCAGCGGGCCGACTGGTTCATCCCGCTGTATCCCGGCACGGACGGCGCGCTGGCGCTGGGGATGATGCACGTGCTGTTCGACCGCGGCCTCGTCGATGAAGCGTTCCTTGAGCGCTACACGAACGGGCACGCCGAGCTGCGCGAGCATGTGAATCAATACACGCCGGAGCGCGTGTCCGCCATTACCGGCGTGCCGGCCGGGGATATCGTCAAGCTGGCCGTCCTGTACGGCGAAACCTCGCCCGCCTACATCCATATCGGCAACGGCCTGCAGCATCATGACAACGGCGGCATGACGGTCCGCACGATCTGCTGCTTGCCGGCATTGACCGGCCAGTGGCTCGTTCCCGGCGGCGGCGCCTTCAAATCCAATGGCGCTTACGCGAAAATGAACGCGACGGCGCTGGAGCGGCCCGATCTGCGGCCCAATCCGGACGCCCGCACGGTCAGCATGAACCAGCTGGGCGAGGCTTTGCTGGCGCTGGATCCGCCGATCCGCGCGTTGTACGTCTACTGCTCGAATCCGGCGGTCGTTGCCCCGGATACCGGCAAAGTGGAACAAGGTCTCCGGCGCGAGGATTTGTTCACCGTCGTGCACGACCTGTTCCTGACGGATACGGCCAAATTCGCCGACATCGTGCTCCCGGCGACCTCGACTTTTGAGAACACGGATATCTACGGCTCTTATTGGCATCATTATATTCAACTCCAGGAGCCGGTTATCCCGGCCCGAGGCGAAAGCAAGAGCAACGTGGAGACGTTCAAGCTGCTGGCGGCGGCGATGGGCTTTGAAGAGGACGCGTTCCAGGATACTGAGGAGGATATGATTCGGCAAGCGCTGCAGTTCAAGCATAATCCTTATTTGCAGGGCGTCACGCTGGAGAAGCTGAAGGAGCGGCGGGCCGTCAAGCTCGACATGGAACCGCAGCAAACCTGGCTGGACCGTCTGCCGACTCCATCGGGGCGAATCGAGCTGTATTCCGCCACGCTGGAACGGGCCGGGCTGCCGGCGCTGCCGACTTACGTTCCGCTGGTGGAGGGTTACGACGGCGAACGCCGCCCGGAAGCCGAAGCGGCTTATCCGTTGATGTTCGTTTCGCCGCCGAATCACAACTTCCTGAATTCGACGTTCGGCAACGTGGAGAAGCTGGCGGCGCTGGAGAAAAGCCCGCTCTTGCAAATCCACCCGCAGGATGCCGAAGCGCGCGGGATCGCGGACGGCGACGAGGTGACGGTCTGGAACGACCGCGGGAGCTACGCCGTCAAGGCGGCCGTCACCGACAAGATGCTGCCGGGCACGGTCGTCAGCCAGGGGCTTTGGTGGGAGCGGGAAGGCGAAGGCCGCCGGACCCGCGCCAACGCCTTGACGCCGGACCGGATCGCCGATATGGGCGGCGGGGCCGTATTCTTTTCCACCGTCGTTAATGTAAAGCGGCAATCGAAGTAAATGTACTTGCCTGACTTGGACTTTTAGGCGATACTATTGTAATCTGGGCATCGTACAAGCATAGTTCATTCGCCGTTGCGAAAACGGTAGGAGGAGAGCCCCTGGGGGCTCTCCCTTTTTGTAGTTGTCGAAGTGTTTTTTGGGAGCGATGGTTGAGGGTTTCGCGTTGCGGCAAAGGGGGAAATAACAATGAAATGGCTGCAATCCTATCCGCGAGAGGTTAAAGTTTTTCTGGTGGCCAGTTTGATAAGTTCGGCCGGCGGCTCCTTGATGTGGCCGCTGATCACGATGTTCGTGTTCAAGGTGCTGGGCCGTTCGGTAACGGATGCCGGCCTGGTGATCCTGGTCATGTCGATCGGCGGGATCGCGGGGCAACTGCTCGGCGGCGCTCTTTATCACCGTCTCGGAGTAAAGCGCCTGATCGTGGGCGGGCTTGGCCTGAACGCGCTGTTCCTGATGCTATTGCCTTACGGCAGCAGCGATTGGCACATGTTCATGCTGCTAATGCTGATGGTCGGCTTTTTCAATGCGACGTCGATGCCGGCGATTCAGGCGTTTATCGGCTTCCGTTTTGCCGAACGGCGCGGCGAGCTGTTTAACGTTGTCTACGTGGCGAATAATATCGGCGTGGCGCTGGGGACGGCGGTCAGCGGTTTCCTGGCGCAGATTTCGTACGAGCTGAGTTTTATGCTCAACGGGATGACTTCGGCCGTGTTCGCGGTTTTTTTCTGGATTTATTTGAACAAAGTTCAAAAAGACCAAGGCGAGCTGCAGGTGCAGAAACGCAAAAAAGCCGCAGAGGGCCAAAGCGCAGGTCAGTTGATGCGCATCTATCCCGTTTACCTGTTTATGGGACTGGGTTCGTTTTTTCTCTGGTTCGGCAACTGCATCTGGAACAACGGCGTATCGCCGTTTACGATATCCCGGGGCATGCCGGAATGGAATTACAGCATTCTATGGACGTTGAACGGCTTGTTGATTTTCGTGGGGCAACCGTTTATTTTGTGGGTGAAGCGGACTTTCGCCGGCTCCGCCCAGGCGCAGATGACGGCCAGCGCTATCTTCTATGCGCTAGGTTATGCGACCATTCTCGGCTTCCACACGTATCCCAGCATGGTGGCGGCGATGGTGCTTACGACCTTCGGGGAGATGCTGATCTCTCCGGCGATTCCGTCGTTCATATCCGACCGGACCGGCAAAGCGGCCCCGTTCTATCTCGGTTTGGTCGGTGGCATGGGAGCGGCGGGCAGGGTCGTCGGGCCGTACGCGATGGGCGTCCTGTTCGACTGGAACGGCCTGATCCCGGTTGCGTGGCTGGCCGTGGGGATCGCCGCGCTCTCGGCGGTTTCCTTCCTGGTGCATGCGGCATTGAACCGCGAGGAGCAACAGCCTGCCAGTCTGGCTTCCTGACGATCAGCTCTATCGAATTGAACCGGTTGAATTATTTGTGCGGTTAATCTTTTAACCCGTGAACGACCATAGGAAAGGACGGATGATTCAATGAACCGTGAAATTTGGACGCGGCTATCGGAAATGCGCGATGCGGCCGCATTAATGGAAATCGACAAGCTCACCTGGAGCCGGGATAATACCCCTGCCGAGTCGCTGGAATGGAAGTCGCGGGAGCAGTATCTGCAAAGCTGCCCGCCGGGGAGCCAGATCGTGGCGGGGATTGGCGAGGAGCTCTGCGGATATATCGGCTTTAAATCGCCCACTCCGCTCCCGAGCAACCGCCATGTGTTCGATTTGAATATCGCTATCCATCCGGCCTATCAGCGGCAGGGCGTCGGGCGCGTGCTGATGGATGCACTGGCGGGGCTGGCGTCGGAACGAGGCGTACGCAAGCTGTCGCTGCGCGTGCTGGCCAGCAATCCGGGGGCCGTCGCTTTCTACCAAAGCTGCGGGTTCATGGAGCAGGGGCGGCTCGTTGGTGAGTTTTTGCTGAACGGGCGGTATGTGGACGATATTTTAATGTGGCGAAACGTTTAGCGGCTGCTTCAGGCATTGAACTATTGGAAAGTTATCGGTATATTTAGAAGAAGAAAAATCGGGGAAAGTATACAGATACTTATTGGACTACCGTTTCTATGAAGGTTCATAAGGTCAGGTTTTCAGCACCGAAGCAGGTGCTTTCGATGTGCGTTTGTCCAAAACGCTTGAGGTTGGATGAAGCTAGGGACGCCGGGTAGCGAGGCTGCGTAACGGACCGTAGTGACCTTATTTGCCCATTTCCCAGCTATTTCCCGCTGTAAGGGACTCCAGAGACCTTATTGGGCTCCCATGGCGGCAATTTAGCCGGATTTGACCGAAATAAGGTCTCCTCGGTCCGTTAGAATCGAAAGCTGTCCAAAAGCGGGGCAATAGTGTTTCTGGTGTCCGTTAGCGTAGCTGGAGACTACAGGAAACATGCTGCGGAAGCATACGTCTAGGCCCGGGGTAAATTCAAGATACGACGTCGAATCCGCTTCGTGACCTGCTTCGTGATAGGAAAAACTTTATCGCAGTAAATTCAAAGAAGACAGACCGCGTTTAGCGGTAGTTTTTCTTGCGATATAAGGATACGGGACTTCGATAAGCATGCATTCTTATATCTTCAAAAGATGACTTTTTTGAACTACCGTTTCAATGAACCTCTAAAAGAATGGAAAGGTGATACCCGTGGTGAACAATACCCCTCCCAATTTTATCAAGAGCATTATTTCGGAAGATTTGAAAACAGGCAAGGTACAGAAGGTTGTCACGCGTTTTCCTCCGGAACCAAACGGTTATTTGCATATCGGACATGCCAAAGCGATCTGGATCAACTTCGCCTTGGCCGACGAATTCGGCGGACGGACGAATCTGCGCTTCGACGATACGAACCCGGTCAAGGAAGACGTGGAGTACGTTAATTCGATCAAGGAAGACGTAAAATGGCTGGGCTTTGACTGGGAAGAGCTGCATTTCGCGTCCGATTACTTCGATGAAATGTACAATCGCGCGGTGCTGCTGATCAAGAAAGGGAAAGCCTACGTCGATGACCTTCGTGCCGATCAAATCCGCGAGCTGCGGGGGACGCTGACCGAGCCGGGGAAAAACAGCCCTTACCGGGACCGCTCTATCGAGGAAAACCTGGATTTGTTTGAACGTATGCGTGCCGGAGAATTCAAGGACGGGGAAAAAGTGCTGCGCGCCAAAATCGACATGGCCTCGCCGAACATCAACCTTCGCGACCCGATCATCTACCGGATCGTGCATGCTTCGCATCATAACACCGGCAGCAAATGGTGCATCTACCCGATGTACACGTTCGCCCATCCGCTGGAGGATGCGATCGAAGGCGTGACGCATTCGTTGTGCTCGACCGAATTCGAGGATCAACGCCCGTTCTACGACTGGACGATCGCCGAAACGGAAATGCCGAACGTATCCCGCCAATACGAGTTCGGCCGGTTGAATCTGACGCAAACGGTCACGAGCAAGCGGAAGCTGAAAAAGCTGGTTGACGAAGGCCTCGTCGACGGCTGGGACGATCCGCGCATGCCGACGATTTCCGGGCTGCGCCGCCGCGGCTATACGCCAGAGGCGATCAAAGCGTTCGTGTACGAAACGGGAATTTCCAAAAACTTCGGATCCATTGATCCGAAAATGCTCGAGCACTTCATCCGCGAGGACTTGAAGCTGAAGGCGCCCCGCACGATGGCCGTGCTGGACCCGCTGAAGGTCGTGATCACGAACTATCCGGAAGGGCAAACCGAAATGCTGGAAGCGGAGATCAATAGCGAGAATCCGGAGATGGGCAGTCGTCAAATCCTGTTCTCACGGGAGATTTACATCGAACGCGACGATTTCATGGAGAACCCGCCAAGCAAATATTTCCGCTTGTTCCCGGGAAACGAGGTGCGCCTCAAGAATGCGTATTTCGTCAAGTGCAACGAGGTCATTAAAGACGGGGAAGGCAACGTGGTCGAGATCCACTGCACGTACGATCCGGAAACGAAAAGCGGCACCGGATTCACCGGCCGTAAGGTGAAAGGCACGATTCACTGGGTCGAGGCCACCCAAGCGGTGCCGGCCGAGTTCCGGTTGTACGAGCCGCTGATTCTGGAAGAGGAAGCGGAGGAAACGAGCGGCGTGGCGCTGGAGGAAGCCGTGGAGGGTACGGTGGACGAGACGGAAGCCGCAATCCAAGAAACGGCTGATACTGTCGCCGAAGAAAAAACGTTCCTCGACCTCATTAATCCAAACTCGCTAACAATCGCCCGCGGCTTTGTTGAGCCTGACATGAAGAATGCGAAGCCGCAGGATAAATTCCAATTCTTCCGGCACGGGTATTTCAACGTTGACACGAAGTATTCGACGCCCGGAAATCCGGTATTTAATCGCATCGTGTCACTGAAAAGCTCGTTCCATTTGCCGAAATAAGGCAGCGTTGGAGCCGCCGTCGGAGCAGCGAACCATCAGGATGCATAGAGAAGGAGCCTTGCAGCTTTTGCAGGCTCCTTCCTTTTATCTTAGCTAGATGCCAAACGGGGGACTCCGTCGAACAACGGATTTCCTGTTGGCAAGAATCGAATCCAACGCTCCCTAACTATACCGTACTCCGCTCGATGAGCCGGAAGCCGAGCTCCTCGGTGACGGGCGCCCCGTCGCCTGTGATCTGCCCATGCACGATGGCAAAGGCCCGCGCGCCGATCTCCGACAAACGGTTGTCGATCGTCGTGATGCCCAGGATGCCGGAGATCGGCTGGTTGTCGAAGCCGATGACGGCGAAATCGCCCGGCACCCGCAGTCCCCGCTGGCGCGCGGCCATGATGAAGCCCGCGGCCACCTGGTCGCCGGTGATCAGCAGGGCCTCGGGCCGGTCGTCCATGGCCCGCAGCCGGTCCGCCAGCGCGGCGCCGTCCTCGAGATCGTAGCAACCGTTCAGCACCCAATCCTCCCGCGGCCGGCCGCCTAACGCGGACAGCGTATCCGCGTAAGCTTGCCGCCGGCTGCGGCTGCTGGGGCTGTTGCGGCGGCTGATCGTATATCCGATGCGCCGGTAGCCTTTGTCCCACAGATAGCGGATGGCGGTTTGGAAGCTGGCATAGTGGTCGATGTAAACCGCGGATAGCCTGCGGCCCTGCACGGCTTCGCACAACGCGACCGGACCGTAATCGGCGTAAGCCTCGACCTCGTTTAGCGACAACGCGCGCGAACAAATGACCAGTCCGTCCATCTGCTTGTTCCGCAGCATCTCCAGCATCTTGCGTTCCTCTTCGGGGCGGTAATCGGTCTGGCAAAGCATAAGCTGATAATTGTGCTTCAGGGCTTCCTGCGCCATCCCCTCCATGATTCTGGCGAAATAGTAATGGTTGATATTCGGCAGGAGCACCCCGACGATTTGCGTCGTGCCTTTGATCAAGTGGACGGCATTCATGTTGCGCGAATAATTCAGTTGCCGGATGGCCTCCTCGACCGCTTTCCGCTTGGCCTCGCTCACATAGGGATGGTCGTTCAACACGCGGGACACCGTGGTGACCGATACGCCGGCGGCTTCGGCAATCTGTTTGATGTTCGGCAATGAAGACAACTCCTTCCCCGTTATGGACGTAATCATGATCATTTTTCGAAAAAATGCCTTGCTATGGAATGCATTTCATATTTTACACTGAGGATGCAGCAAAGAAAACAATGCCATCGTCCGGCGTTACCTCCTGCAAAGAGGGCGTTACGGAGCCAGGCATTGTTTTCTTTCGTTCCCGACGATTCAAGGTTAAGGCTCACTGCGGCTGATCGGCGGCGAATACCCGTTATGGCGGATCCGGTACCACATGGCGGCGAAGCCCAAAGCGCCGATGAGCGTTAAGGCGACGCCCGACCGGTACATGACCACGGCGCCGAAGTTTTGATACATCCAGCCGCCCCAGAAGCCGGCCAATACGCCGGCGAGCCCGCTGACGGCAAAGGCGTACACCGCTTGTCCGGCGGAGCGCAGCGGCCGCGGCAGCAGCAAGCCGATCAGCTTGGTGCCGACGTAGAAGAAACCGGCAAACGTAACGGAATGCAGAAGCTGAATGAACAGGATCTGGGCCGGATGCGTCACCTCGGACATCAGATCCCAACGGACGGCGAACAGCAGGCTGACGGTCGTGATGCAGGCCAGCAGATAGGTTATCTTGCGCTTCATATACTTGTCCAGCAGCATGAACACCAGGATTTCGAAGGCCGTCGACAGGAACACGGCTCCTCCGACCGCTAGCCGCGATCCGCCCAGTTCCGTGATGTACAGCGGCATGAAAATGCCGTTCATTGTATTGGGAATCGACACCAGCATGCCGAACAAAACAAAAGCGATGAAATATTTATGATGGAACGTTCGTCCGATTTCCATCCCTTTGAACCAAGGCGTGTGGGTGGTCTGGCGGATGGAGGGCAGCAGCAGCGCCGAGCCGATCGCAAGCATCAACGTTACGCTGAACAGCAGGGAAATCCCATGATGCCCGATCGCATCGATAATGGGACCGGCTGCGAGCGCGATAAAGGTCCAACCCATCGAGCCCCAGAGCCGGAAGGTTCCGAAATTCCGTTCCGTTCCTTCGGTGTACCCAAGAATCAGGCTGTTGCTTTGCGAGAGCAGCGGACTTTGGAAAAAGTAGAGCAGGATCATCGTCAGATACAGCATCGAAAACGTGTTAACCTTGAACACCAAATGGCCCATCACGAGCAATCCAAGCATTATGGCGAGCAGGATGACCCGCGGATTCTGCCTTTGATCGCTCATATATCTCCAGAAGGGGTGAGCCAACAACGAAATGAGCGGACCTACGGCCATCAGGCTGCCGATTTCCAGCTTGTCCATGCCGATATCTTGCAAATATAATTGAAAAAAGGCCGCGAAGATGACCATCGTGCCATAGACGAAAAAGTTGAGCAGCCCTAACGGCATTAACGAATAGGACGAATGTCGTTTCTTGTCCTGCAATCGCGCCATTCCTTTCTGTTCGGGTCCAAATCGTCACGAACCGAGCAAGTGACTATGCTCTCAATGTAACACAGAGGTGAAAGGGGATACAAACCAAGTTTTAATTGAATTGCCAAAATTTATGCGCAGGAGGGAAACTGATGGATGCAACGGCCATTATTATAGCCGGAGGACGCTCAAGCAGGATGGGCAGCGACAAGGCGTTGCTGGAGCTGGGGGGTCTGACGGTGCTGGAAAGATTGATCCGGGAACTGGAGCCGCTGGCCTCGCGAATTATCATTGCCGCCGGTGACAAGGAGGTTTACGGCGCCTTCGGCAAAGAGGTCGTGGCCGACCTGTATCCCGGCGCGGGTCCGCTGGCCGGTTTGCATGCCGGGCTGACGAGTTCCGCGTCGCTGTGGAGCATGGCGGTGGCCTGCGATACGCCGTTCGCCAATCGGGGGTTGTTCGGCGCCTTGCTGGAGCGCGCGGCAGCGGCGGAGTCGGGAGCAGCCGGCGCCTTCGGCACCGGAGGAACCGAGGCCGTTATTGCCCGTACGGAGGGCCGCGTGCACCCGCTGCTGGCCGTCTACCGGCGCAGCGTGCTGCCGGGTCTGGAACGGCGGCTGCAGGCGGGCAACCTCAAAATGACCGCCTGGACGGACGCGCTGAAGGCCGAATATGCAGAAGGAGAGACCCTTGCCGCAGCTTCGGGTCTCCCTCAGGAATGGTGCGCTTTTAATATGAATCGCCCGGAGGACTATGACGAAGCCCGGGCATGGTTGGGCGAATCGTCCGACCCGGCCTGATCAACCGCCGATTTGCGACATCCGGCGAACCGTCGGGGTATGGCTTTGCTGCTTTTGCTCCAGCGCCAGCGCCATTTCATGGTTTTTCGGCTTAGTTCCGAGCGCCTTCAGGAACAAAGCCCGGATGCCGTCCCGGTCTTTGGCCGCCGCGTAAGGACGGACGTGAAGCTCATCCGACCAATACAAGCAAGCTTTGATGTGACCGTCGGCGGTTAAGCGGAGCCGGTTGCAGTTGTCGCAGAAATGCTCGCTGACGGGATGGATCAAGCCGAACGTTCCGGCCGCTCCGAGGATCCGCCGGCTTTCGGCCGGGCCGTTGCCTCTGGGGCCGGCGGCGTCTTCAAACGCCCAACCCGCCTCTCGGCAAACGTCGTCCACGGCCGTCAAGGGCAAATAGGATTTGCGCCAGCTATCGCTCGCGCTGCCGATCGGCATATATTCGATAAAACGCACATGCAGCGGCCGGTCGATCGTCAGGGCCAGAAAATCCCGAATTTCGTCATCGTTGACGCCCTTCATCAGAACGACGTTCAGCTTGATCGGCTCGAGGCCGGCCTCGACGGCGGCTTGAATGCCTTCCAGCACCTTCTGCACCTCGCCGCCGCGGGTGATCATGGAAAAGCGGTCCTGGCGCAGCGAGTCCAAACTGATATTCACCCGGTTTAACCCCGCTTTTTTTAGCAAATCCGCTTTTTTTGCGAGAAACATGCCGTTGGTGGTCATCGCGATATCTTCAATGCCCGGAATGCCGGACAGCATGGCGATCAGTTTTTCCAAATCCTTGCGGACCAGCGGTTCGCCGCCGGTAATCCGGATTTTACGGAGGCCCATTGGAGCAAGAGCCGATACCGTCTCGGCGATTTCTTCATAGCTCATGATCTCCTCATGAGGTTGAAAGACCATTCCCTCGGCGGGCATGCAATACACGCAGCGCAAATTGCACCGGTCGGTGACGGAGATGCGCAGATAATCGTGCTTACGGCCAAAAGGGTCAAGAAGCTGCTCCATGTTACTGCCTCCTTTCATCTCTAGGTGCTTCAAATTTTATATATATTCGAGCGAACCGTCAATGCGTTGACACACACTGTTCAAGTATATTCTGTGGCATCCAATGATACAATGGTACTAGAGTAAACTGTAAAAAAGATCACATTAAAGCGCTTACACGATGCGTTATAATACAAGTAAGCGATACGTGATCCCCCTTAATCATGTGTCGGTATATGCATTCGAGATGATTTCCGGCACATATAAGGAAGTCATCTTTTTTTAGTCGCACAGAAACGAAGTCTATATTAATGATAGTTCAAAAAGTCGGCCCTTGAGCAACCTTAACAATTGATTCGGATGAAAATAGGGACGCTTGTAGCGGGGCTGCGTAACGGACCGTAAAGACCTTATTTGCCCATTTCCCGGCTATTTCCCGTTGTAGCGGACTCCAGAAACCTTATTGGGATCTCATGGCGGCCAATTAACCGCTTTTGACCGAAATAAGGTCTCCTCGGTCCGTTAAAATCGGAAAATGCCCAAAAGCGGGCCAATAGCGTTTCTGTTGTCCGTTAGCCTGCCGGAGGCTGCGTGAGCAACTTAAATGTTTCCGTAGGAAACATGCTTCGGAAGCATACGCTTTGGCCCGGCTAAATTCAAGATTCGATGCCGAATCCCTTCGTTGCAATGGCTTCGCGATCGGAAGCTGACATTTTAAACAACCGTTTCAATGAAGGTTTAAAAAGTCAGGTTTTGAGCACCAAGAAGGTTGGATGAAGCTAGGGGATGAGTAGCGGAGCGTAGCTGAAGGCTACGTGAGCAACGGAAGGCCCGGCTAAATTCAAGATTCGATGCCGAATCCCTTCGTTGCAATGGCTTCGTGATCGGAAGCTGACATTTTAAACAACCGTTTCAATGAAGGTTTAAAAAGTCAGGTTTTGAGCACCAAGAAGGTTGGATGAAGCTAGGGGATGAGTAGCGGAGCGTAGCTGAAGGCTACGTGAGCAACGGAAGGCCCGGCTAAATTCAAGATTCGATGCCGAATCCCTTCGTTGCAATGGCTTCGCGATCGGAAGCTGACATTTTAAACAACCTCTATAGGGAGATGAATTCAAATGGCTATGCTGTTCAAACCTCTGGTCTACACGCAGGAACAGGTTCAGTGGCTGGAGTTTCGCGGCTCGGTGTATCAATTGCTCATGGATTTTCTGAGCCGGCCGCCGCGGATGTCCTTGATCGCCGGATGGCGGCATAAAGTAGAACTGAACCATAAGGTTGCGACTAGCCGGGGCGGGCGGAAGTTAAAAGCTTATTTGGAGAGCATCCCCGAAGAGGATTTTCGCAGCGCTTGCTATAAAGAAGCGGAAGAATACGAGCGGCTGTTTACGGGGCATGAAGCGCTGATCGCTTCCTGCGAAAGCATCTATCGCTGCCGGACGGAAGGGGCCAGCGCGTTTGCCTGCATCTCCGATGTACGGAAAATTTACATGGACAACGGGATCGTCTTCAATAAATTAAACGGGGAGCGCGACGACCATATCGCCCTGGAACTCGAATTCATGGCCGTGTTGGCCGAAGGCATGCTGACGAAAGGGAATTTGCAGCAAAGCTGCCTGGCGCTCGCGGACGCGCAAATTCATTTCCTCGAGTCGCACTTGCTGCAGTGGGCCCGGTCGTTTGCCAAGGAAATGCTTCAAGCGACGTCCAGCCCGCTGTATACGGGTTTGGCCGAGCTGATGGAAGAGTTTCTGGCTGAGGATCTGCAGCAGCTCCGCGCCTGGCGCGAAAGCCAGCAGCCGGCGATGGAATAAGGCTAAAATATTTGCATAAAATGAGATTCCTCTGATTTACACGTGAATGGACCTCAAAATCCGCAGCAAAGCGGAGGATGAGGTCCTTTTGATGTTCGTTTCATAATTTAACGCTTGCCACAGAGGCTTAAGTGGAACTAAATCATCGTTTTGCGATTTTAACGCTTATTCAGGGCTTAACATCCGCTTTTATAGCCGAATTCAGCAGCCTTCATCGAAATAGAGTTTCCCATCGTCGTTAGAATTTCCATAACACCGAATTCGCCGGAATAACATTTGTCATCAGCGTTAGAGTCAATCATCCGGGGCGAAACGACAATGGCCGAGAACGGGAAAAGGCAACGCAGGAATAACTCCCTTGCGCCGCCTTTTCCAATTTTCAATCGATATTGACCGTGCTTGACGCAGAGGTTATTCCGCTTCTTTGGCCGACAAGTCGCGGCGGCGGAATTTCATCAGGAATTCGTACACGATCGGGACGATGACCAGGGTGAGCAGCGTCGAGCTGATCAAGCCGCCGATGACGGTAATGCCCAGGCCGCGCGAAATGATCCCTGCGCTGTGCTCCCATCCGAAGACCAGCGGCAGCAGCGCGCCGATCGTCGCCAGCGCCGTCATCAGGATCGGACGAAGCCGGGTCGCGCCTGCTTCCAGCAGGGCCTCACGGGTCGACAGGCCTTCGCGTTCTTTATGGATGACGCGGTCGATCAGCACGATCGCGTTGGTGACGACAATCCCGATCAGCATGAGCACGCCCATCAACGCCGAGACGTTCAGCGTCTCTCCGCCGATCCAGAGGCCGACCATGGCGCCGATCACGATGAACGGCAGGGAGAACAGGATCGTAAATGGAGCCAGGCCGCCGCCGAAGGTGACGACGAGGACGAAGTAGACGATCGCGATCGCGGCCGCCATGGCGATGCCAAGCTGGCCGAACGTATCGTTGATTTGTTCGGTGACGCCGCCGAATTTGACGGTGACGCCGTCCGGCATGTCCATCTTGTCGATTTTATCCTGCAAGCTGGACGAAGCTTTTTGTACGTCGGTCGCCGTGATCGTGGCGCTGACTTCGACGACCATTTTCCCGTCGATGCGCATGATGGAGTCCGGCGAGCTGCCTTTTTCCACCTTCGCCACGTCCTTGATCGGAATCTGGATGCCCAGCGGCGAGGTTAACGTTTCATTTTCGATATCGGCAATGCTGCCGTAGGTTTGGCTGTCCGTCTCAATATATACGTTATAATCCTTTCCGTCGACTTCAACCTCGGTCAGGACAGGGCGTTCCCGCACCGGGCTCAGCTTCATGGCCAGTTGGCCCGGCGTAAGGCCGAGGGAGCTCAGCTTCTGCTGATCCGCTACGAGGGTATATTGCTCATAGGCTTCCGAAAGGCTGGTTTCGCCTTTTTCGAAGTTTTTCGTATCCTCCTGAACCCAGGTCAGGATTTGGTCGGAGACCGGCTTGATCTGTTCCAGATCATCCCCGAATACGTTCACGCTTAGCGCGCTACCGCCCATGCCGCCCATCATGAGCTCGGACATGTCGCTCCACTCGCCGACCGGAAGCTCGGTTCGGAGCCCTTCAAACAGCTGCTCTTTGACGTCGCTGAAGTCGTCGGTGTCCGGATCGTAGGCGATGTAGAACAGGGCTGAATTGGAGGAGCCCATCCCCAGCGGATTTTCGCCGCCGATGGAATACTGCATCTTATCGACGCCCGGCTGGTCGAGAATGTATTTCTCGATGTTCAGCATATCCTGCTCCACGTCTTCCAGGCGCGAGCCCGGTGCCGGAGAATACGTCGCCATCACATATTTGTCCTCCTGCTCGGGCAGGAAGCTCACGCCGACCAGCGGATACAGGAACAAGCTGCCGACCAGCAGGGCGACGGCGAGTCCGAAGGTGATCAGCTTGTGCGACAACGTCCAGTTCAGGATGCGCTGATAACCGCGAGCGATGCCTTTCGGGTTTTCGTCATGGTTATGCGTTTTCTTCAGCCCGTTGCGGAACAAAGTATGGGCCAGCGCAGGAACGAGGGTAATGGCTACCAGCAGGGAGGCCAGCAGCGAAAACACCATCGTGTACGCAAACGGCTTGAACAATTCGCCGACCATGCCGCTAACGAAGGCAAGCGGCAGGAATACGGCGATCGTGACGATCGTCGATGACATGATCGGAATAAACATTTCGCTCGTCGCATCGATGATCAGTTTGCCGCCCTTCAGCTTCTCGCCGGTCAGGGACAGGCGGCGGTAGATGTTCTCGATAACGACGATCGAGTCGTCGACGACCCGCCCGATCGCTACGGTCATGGCGCCGAGCGTCATCATGTTCAGCGTGATATCCATTTGCTTCAAAGCCAATATCGCGATCAACAGCGACAAAGGAATGGAAATTATGGAGATAATGGTAGAGCGGATGTTCCGCAGGAAGATCAAAATGATCAAGACCGCAAACAAGGCTCCGAACAACGCCTTGGACAGCATCGTGTTCACGGAATCGGTAATCGGCTGCCCCTGGTCCAGCAGAACGGTAAAGTTGATGTGGCTGTATTCCTTGCCCAACGCTTTCGCCTTGTCTTTCACCAGATTGACGACATCCACGGTATTGGCGTCGTTGGATTTGACGATTTGAATCCCGATCGATTCCTGGCCGTTCGTCCGGGAGATCGATTCGGCCTTGCCGATCGTTTCGATGTCGGCGATATCGCCCAGCTTCACGGTCGGAATGCCTGACGGCACGCCGCCCATCGCTCCGCCTGCCGCCGCGCCGCCGGTAACGGGCGCTCCGGCATTGCCTGCGCCGCCCGCGGCGGAACCCGCAGCAGCGCCTGCATTCGCGGTGCCGGAAGCCGTGCTTGGAACAACCGGAATGGCCAGGTTGTTCAGATCCTCGACCGTCGTGACGTTCCCGTCGACGACAACCGCCTTCTGGGCTTGCTCCATTTCAAACAAGCCAAGCGGTACCCGCAGCGCGGAAGCCTGCACGATTCCTTTGACCGTGTCCTCGCCAAGCCCGAGCTCCTTCAGCTTGGCCTGGTCGAATTTCAGGCTGACCTCGCGGATGAATTGACCGGCGATTTGCACCGAAGCCACGCCGTCCAGATCCTCCAGGGCGGGTTTGATGTCGTTCTCCGTCACCCGGGTCAGGGCTTCGAGATCGCTGGTTTCTTTATCGGACAAGCTCAGGGAAACGACCGGCATGGAGTTCAGGCTAAATCTCGTGATTTGCGGCTTCTGGGCGTCTTCGGGAAGCTGCACGTCGTTTAGCGCTTCGCGAACCGCCGCCGTAGCGTTGTCGAGATTCGTGCCGTAATTGAATTCGATGAACAAAGAGGCGGCGTTTTCCATCGAAGTGGAGGTAACCGTCTTCACCCCGTCGACGTTCCGGAGCCGCGTCTCCAAAGGTTTGGTGACATCTTCGACGACGCCCTCCGGCGCAGCCCCCGGGTAAATGGCGGTCACGCTAAGATAAGGGACGTCGATGTTGGGGATCGTCTCCTGCTTCATGGTAAGACCGCTGAACAAACCGACGGCGGTGACGATGACCGTCAACAACCAGACGGCAAACTTATTGCGCAGGGAAAACTGAATGATGCTTTTCATAAGCTGGTCTCTACTCCTCTCTTTCTAGGGGGTTCATAATCTACAAGTGCTGGGAATACATCTGCAGCAGCCGCTCCAGCTCGGCGGAACGGGGCGCAAGCTCCGGCATGGCGGCCAGATTGGCCAGCATGCCCTTGACGATGGCGCGGCGCGGACGGAGTTCGAGAATCTCGTGCTCCAGGATCTGCAGGGATTCCATCGCTTCCTGCTGTCGCGGGGGATCGGCGACGATGCCGCCGAGCGCTTCCTTAAGCGCCTTGATCGCGATTAATGGATGCTGCTGCAGATCCAGACTGCCGGGGGCGCCTTCGTAAAGCAGGCGCAACGTCTCTTCGGGAAGGAGCGGCATGGGACGATTCCGGAGCTGGTGCTGCGCCGCAAGGTCGAGCAGCTCGATCAGGTGGTCGGCTATCCGCCCCGGCGAGATCGAGACATGCGGTTCGACCAGCAGGCGTATATAGATGCCGACCATCCCGTAGGCGATGGTTAACAGGTCGCCCGTGTAGGCTTCGATTTCAGGCCCGTACACGGCTTCCAGCTTGGCCTTGCCGTGGCGGAGAAGCTTGGCGTTGTGGGCCTTGATCTCCTCCGGCTCTTTGTATGACTTGCCGTTTTTGCCCCAGTCATGGAACTGCATGATCAGGAACTCCCGCAGCTCGAGCACCAGCTCGAGCATGACGACCAGCTGGCGTCTCAGCTTCTCCTTGGGCGTCAGCCCCTCCTGCAGCTCCACCTGCGTCAGGTGGTCAAGCAGCATTTGATAACAGTAGTCGAACAGGCTGTGCTCCAACTCCTCTTTCGACTTGAAGTGAAGGTACAGGCTGCCTTTGGACATTCCGCAGGCTTCGGCAATGTCCTGCATCGAAGTGGCGGATGAGCCCTTGGCGGCAAACAGTTGCATGGCCGCTCGCAAAATCAGCTTCTTTTTGTCGGTGGATTGGGTGGACAAAAAAGGTGGAACCCCCTCTCTGACCCTCTGGTTCTCAATCTGACTTGATGGTCATTTTCGATTATAGTACAAAGCCCAGACGGATACAAATGTGCGCGTCCGGACAATTTTTCCGCTCCCCAGTAGGAAGAAAGCAGACCTTCATGTAGAATAGAAGCATGCACGACTAGAGAGAAAAAGGAGTACAACGATGAGACGAGGACTTCAAATCATTTTCATCGCCGCGATTTTATTTGCTTTCTATTATTTCGGATTTGGCGTCTTCGGCAAATTCGGGGGTACGCTGGTTAGTATTTTCCAAACACTCACCGTCATTACGATCGGGTTCGCCATTTTTATGGAGAATCGCAACCCCTCCAGTACGGTCGCCTGGATTATCGTGCTTGCTTTGCTGCCGGTCGTCGGGCTCGCCCTGTATTTTCTGCTCGGCCAAAACTATTTCAAACGGCGGAAGTTCGATAAGAAAGCCGAGCAGGACCGCTTGAGCTACGAACGGATCGACCACAGCGGCCATCCGCTGCCTCGCGATCTGTCGCAGTTCAGCCCGGGGCAGCAGAGGCTGCTGCACCTGTCGCAGCGGTTGGCGCATACGCCGTATTCGATGGCGACCCGCACGCATGTGCTCACCAATGGGGAAGAGACGTTTTCCACCTTGCTGCGCGAGCTCAAGAAGGCCGAGCACCACATACATATGGAATACTACATTTACCGAGCCGACGATATCGGGCGGGAAATCCAGAAAACGCTGATCGCCAAGGCCCGGGCCGGCGTCGAGGTCCGGTTCATGTTCGATGCGGTCGGCAGCATCGGGCTGCCCAAATCGTTCTTGGGCGAGCTGCGGCAGGCCGGGGTGAAGGTAGGCATCTACGGTGAGGTGCGATTCCTGGCTTTATCCAGCCGGGTGAACTACCGCAATCACCGCAAGATCGTCGTCATCGACGGCAATACCGGATTTATCGGCGGACTGAACGTCGGGGACGAATATTTGAGCCGCAGCAAAACCTACGGATTCTGGCGCGATACGCACATGCTCGTCAAAGG
The DNA here is from genome assembly GCF_050565405.1 of Paenibacillus macerans. Taxonomy (GTDB): domain Bacteria; phylum Bacillota; class Bacilli; order Paenibacillales; family Paenibacillaceae; genus Fontibacillus; species Fontibacillus macerans_B. The sequence continues at coordinate 18,816 of NZ_JBNYYG010000049.1, forward strand.
GGAAGCGGTGCGGTCGCTGCAAATCATTTTTTTGCAGGATTGGCAATACATCACCGGGGAAAAAATCATGGACCTGGCCTACTTGTCCCCCGAGCTCGAACTGGGCTGCAGCGGTGCGGTTCAGATCGTGCCCAGCGGGCCGGACAACGAGAGCCGGACGCTCAAGAACATCTTCTTTGCGATGATTACGTCGGCCAAAAAATCGGTCTGGCTGGCCACGCCGTATTTCATCCCGGACGAGGATATCCTGACCGCGCTGCGAGTCGCGGGGCTGGCGGGGATCGACGTGCGCATTCTGTTCCCGGCCAAACCGGATAAATGGCTGCCGTTTCTGGCGTCGCATTCCTATTTTCCGTCGTTGCTGGAGGTCGGGGTCAAAATTTACGAATACGAAAAAGGCTTCCTGCATTCCAAGCTGCTGATCGTGGACGGGGAAGTGGCGACGGTCGGCACGGCCAACATGGACATGCGCAGCTTTCATTTGAATTTCGAGGTGAACGCGCTGCTCGTCCAAAGCGACAGCATCGCCAAGATCGTAGCCAATTTCGAACGAGACCTGCTGTCGACGAAACTCATTGACAGGAACACGTTCATGAATAAGAAAATTCCGATCCGCCTCGCGGAGTCCGCGGCCCGGCTGTTGTCGCCGCTGCTCTAGCGGGGGAAGGCCCGCGGCGTTCCGAACGCTTCTATCCTAAAAAAGCAAAAGCAGGCATAAGCAGGACGCGCATCTTCGTTCGGCCTGTCACATCATTCGCAATCCCGGCAAGGAGGGTCTCCATGGACAATACGTCCGAACGCAAAACCGAACATATTCGCTTGTGCCTGGAAGAGCAGGTGAATGCGGACGGCATCCGCACAGGGTTCGAAAAATACAGGTTTCGCCACAACGCGCTTCCGGAGCTCCATTTCGCGGAGATCAGCCTGAAGACGGTGTTTCTGGGCGCCTCGCTGCGCACGCCGCTGCTGATCAGCTCCATGACCGGCGGCAGCAAGCTGGCGGGGGAGATCAACGCGCGCCTGGCCGAAGCGGCGGAGCGCCGCGGCTGGACGATGAGCGTCGGCTCGGTCCGGGCCGCCGTGGAAAGGGACGAGCTTGCACCTACCTTCGCCGTGCGGCGGTTTGCGCCGTCGATCCCGATCATCGCCAATTTGGGCGCGGTGCAACTGAACTACGGCTACGGCCCGGACGATTGCAAGCGAGCCGTGGAAATCGCCGGCGCGGACATGCTGGTTCTGCATCTCAACAGCCTGCAGGAAGTGTTCCAGCCGGAAGGCAACACGGACTTCGGCGGGCTGCTCATGCGCATCGAGCAGGTATGCCGCGAGCTGCCGATCCCGGTCGGCGCGAAGGAGGTCGGCTGGGGCATCGACGGCGGGACGGCGAAACGGCTGCGGGAAGCGGGCGTGGAGTTCATCGACGTGGCGGGCGCCGGCGGCACCTCGTGGAGCCAGGTCGAGAAGTTCCGCGGCAGCGATCCCGTGCGCCGCGCGGCGGCGGAAGCCTTCGCGGATTGGGGCATCCCCACCGCCGAATGCATCCGCGAAGTGCGGGCGGCGATCCCGGACGGCGCCCTCATCGGCAGCGGGGGCCTGAACACCGGCGTGGACGCGGCCAAAGCGCTGGCGCTTGGCGCGGACCTGGCCGGGTTCGGCCGGGCGCTGCTCGAACCGGCGGTGCATTCGGAGGAGCGTTTGGACGCGCTGCTGGAGCGCGTCGAATTGGAGCTCCGCACCGCCATGTTCGGCATCGGCGCCGGCAGCATTCCGGCGCTGCGCCACACGCCGCGGCTCGTGCCCCGGGAGTAGCGGCAGCGATCCATAAATCCAACCAACTTTGTAAGAATTTCGTTGCAAATCGGCAGATTACCGCTTATATTGAAGGTGAACGCCGGACCGCCCGTACGGCATCCTGTAATTCAGATAAGGGAATGGCGGCCGGTCATTACATGGGCGGGGGCAAGTCCTTCAAGGGGCTTAGCACGCTCAAAGGGGGAGTTAGAATGAAGCCTTCATTGTGGAACTGGAGCACGAGAACGGTGGTGACCATCGGGATCGGAGCGGCTTTATACGGAGCGACCAGCTGGATCGGCATTCCGATCGCGCCGGATACGCAGCTTCGTCCGGCGATCGCGCTGCTGGCGATCTTCGGGGCGTTGTTCGGTCCGGTCGTCGGTTTTATCGCCGGATTCATCGGACATGTCATCAATGATTTGATTACGAGCGGTACCGTCTGGTGGGGGTGGGCGCTGGGTTCGGGCATCACGGCGGCCTTTATGGGCCTGATCTATTTGTCCAAGGACTTCAACGCGCAAGAGGGGATCATGAAGAAAAGCCACCTGGTTCGCTTTGTCATTTACGGAGTCGTTGGGATCTTCGTATCGCTGGCGTTTTCCGGCTTCTTCGACACCGTCCTGATGGGCGAGCCGAACGATAAAATCGTCGTGCAGGTCGTTTCCGCAGGGTTGGCGAATATTGCCGTCTTTCTGATTCTGGGCTTGCCGGCGGTATGGGCGTACGTCAAACGCAACCGGAACAATTCGAATCTGAGCGTGGACAGATAGGAGCTACTTGAAGAGATGCAGCCTGTGATATCATTTCGACACTTCAGTTTCCGCTACAAAAGCCAAAGCGAACCGACGCTGAGCAACATCAACCTGGACATTGGGCGCGGGGAGAAAATATGGATTGCCGGTCCCAGCGGCTCCGGCAAATCGACATTAGCCCATTGTATCAATGGGCTAATTCCCTTTTCTTACGGCGGCGAGATATCCGGGCAGCTGCTGCTGGACGGACAGGATGCTTCGGAGCTGACGATCTTCGAGCGCAGCCGCCGGGTCGGCACGATCCTGCAAAACCCCGATACCCAGTTCGTCGGACAAACCGTCGGGGAGGACGTCGCGTTTCAAATGGAAAACGAAGCGGTCCCGCAGGCCGAAATGAAAGCCTCCGTAATCTCGTCGCTCGAACGGGTCGGGATGCTCGCCTACGAGGAGCAGGGGCCGCATGAGCTGTCCGGCGGGCAGAAACAGCAGGTGTCGCTGGCCGGCGTGCTGTCGACCCAAGCGGACATCCTGCTGTTCGACGAGCCGCTGGCCAATCTGGACCCGGCCAGCGGCGCCAAAACGATGCGGCTCATCGACGAGATCCACCGCCGCGAGGGCAAGACGGTGATCATCATCGAGCACCGGGTCGAGGACGTGCTTCAGGAGCGGGTGGACCGCATCGTCGTCATGAACGAGGGAGCGATCGCTGCCGTCGGCACGCCAAACGAGCTGCTTGCGGCGGGTATCCTCCCCAAGTACGGCTTGCGCCAGCCGCTATATTTGGAGGCACTCGGACATGCCGGGCTGCCGCTGAGTGAGTTCAGCGGCCTGACGAGCCCGGAAGGGCTGCGAATCCGCGAGGCTGACGAGGCGGAAGGCAGATTGCCGGCTAAAGGCGGAGAAGTACCGGCCGCTGGGGCCGGAAGCCGGGACGGAACCGGGGCAGTGGAGGCCCGGCCGGCAGATCGTCTCCGCCTGTCGGAGCCGGAGCTGCGCGAACGGCTGGAGGCCTGGGCGCATTCGGCGCCGCCGCCGAGAAAGGCCGGCCAGCGGGAAACGCTGCTGGAGCTGACGGAGGTATCGTTTGCCTATGAACCGGAGCAAGATGCCGTGTCCGGCGTCTCGCTGTCCGTCCGCGCGGGCGAAACGGTCGCCCTGCTCGGCAGCAACGGCGCGGGCAAATCGACGCTGTCGGGGCTGATCACGGGCCTGCTGAAGCCGAAGGCCGGCGAAATCCGCCTGGGGGGCGAATCGATCAACAGCTGGTCGATTCGCCGCCGCGGCGAAGAGATCGGGTACGTGATGCAGAATCCGCATCACATGATCACCCAGCATATGATCCGCGACGAAGTCGGCATCGGCTTGGCCGCCCGCGGTATTCCCGGACCGGAGCGGGAGCGTCTCACGGAGGAGGCGCTGCGCATTTGCGGCTTGTACCCTTACCGCAATTGGCCGGTGTCCGCGCTGAGCTTCGGTCAGAAAAAGCGGCTGACCATCGCTGCCATTCTAACACTCAAGCCGAAGCTGATGATTTTGGACGAACCGACGGCGGGTCAGGACTACCGGCATTATACCGAGTTTATGGATTTTATCGACCGGCTCGCCGCCGAAGGCTTGGCTTTTCTGTTTATCACGCACGATATGCATCTGGCGCTGGAATATGCCGACCGGGCGGCCGTCATGGCCGGGGGCAGGATCATTGCGAGCGGCACGGTGGCCGAGGTGCTCTCCGATAGCGAAGCGGCCGGGCGCGCCAACCTGCGGGAAACGAGCCTGTCGCGGTTCGCCAAGGCCCGGGGCTTGGACTCGCCTGCCCGGTTCGTGCAGGCTTTTATCGCCGCGGAGAAGAAGGTGATGCGGTGATGGGCCAAACGGGAAGCTTGTACGTCGCGGGGAATTCCTTTTTTCACCGGATGGATGGCGCGGTCAAGCTCATTTTGCTGCTGACTTGGACCGTAGCGACTTTCCTGTTCATGGATTTGCGCGTATTTATGGTTTTGCTGGCGGCGGGGATCACGATGCTGCTGCTGGCGCGGATTCCCGCCAAGAAAATGGCCCTGCTGTTCTGGGCGCTGACGATATTCACCGTCGTGAACAGCCTGTTCATCCTGGCGATCACGCCCCGTTTCGGGACGACGCTGACGGGGAGCAATACGCCGCTCATTCCGCTCGGGTACGACACGATCAACGCGGAAACGTTGTTTTATGTCCTAACGTTGTCGCTCAAATATTTAACGCTGCTGCCGATCACGCTGCTCTTCATTTTTACGACCCATCCCAGCCGGTTTGCGGCAAGCTTGCATAAGCTGGGCGTGCCCTATAAGCTTGCTTACGCCGTCAGCATCGCATTCCGCTACATTCCGGATCTGACGAAGGAATTCCGCATGATTCTGGGGGCCCTGCAAATGCGGGGGTTAGGCATCTCGCGCGGCGACGGCACGCTATTGCAGCGGCTGCGCAATCTATCGCATGCGGTCGTGCCGCTGCTGCAATCCTCGCTGCAGCATATCGAATCGGTGTCCGACGCGATGGACTTGCGCGGATTCGGCACGAAGCGGCAGCGTACCTGGTATATGGGCACGGTGATGACCCGCGGCGACAAGCTGATTACGCTGTTGTGCGCGGCGCTGCTGGTCGCGGCCATCGTGCTCAAACGGCAGGCGTTCGCCGGTTTTTGGTACCCGTTTTAGTGGCGTGTGAGGAACCATGCTGCGGCTAACGGACTGTACGGACCTTATTTGGGGCTTTTTCTCCATTTTCCGGTTCTAACGGACACCAGCGCTCTTATTTCCTCATATTTCGTTCAAAGTCTCTATTTTCTGCCCAATAGCGCCTCTGGGGTCCGTTAGATTTTCAAAAGGCGCTTTTACGGGCAAATAGCGTCCTTACGGTCCGTTAGCACATTCTGGGCACCCTTGCGACCGGGAAGCCGCGAGCCGGATCGGGCACCCTCAGTCAGAACGGGGCAGCCCAGAATACTAGGTGAAAACCTACGCTTTTGCAGGATTATTTATTCTGCAAGCGGAGGCCCCGATGATCGAGGGGACTATGTACAGTTTGATGCAACGCTAGTGCATGAAGTGCCGCTGTCCGATCAGGCCCGCTTTATCAGCCCGGCTTATTTAATTACAGAAAGGGGGAGAAAGATATGGTAAAGCTAGTACCGATGAACGAAGTGGAGTATCGGGCTTTTCTCAGTTGGTCGGTTCGCGAATATGCCGAGGAGAAGTTAACGGCGGGAGCCTGGAAAGCGGAGGAAGCGCCGGCGCTTGCGGAAGCGGCATTCCGGCGTTTTCTCCCGGACGGCCGGGAGACGGCGGAAGCTTATCTGTTCGTCGTGCGGGATGAAGCGAGCTCGGAAGCGGTCGGGCATTTGTGGTTTAACGTGATGGAACGGGAAAGCGGGCGCGAGGCGTTTATTCTGGACATCCTCATTGATGAGGCCTTTCAGGGCAAGGGATACGGCAAAGCTGCGATGACCGCCCTGGAGAGGGAGGTTCGCCGGCTGGGATTGAATAAAATCTCCCTGCATGTGTTCGGCCATAATCAAAGAGCGTACTCCTTATATCAAAAAATGGGCTACGAAGCCACGGACATTCAGATGAGCAAAACGTTGGAGGCGCGCAGCTAAGTCAAGGCGTAGCGGCTTTTCCGGACAAGGAGCCGGGTGCGATCGGGGCGGTTTCGCCGCAGCCGCGATTCGGCGGATTTTCGCGACCTCCTTGAAATATTTCCGGCGTATCGTTACTATGGTTGAAGGAAGATGAGCAATTACATGAATGAGGAGTTGTCAAACATATGGCTTTGAAAGCTGGCATTGTGGGTTTGCCGAACGTCGGAAAATCCACATTGTTTAACGCGATAACCCAAGCGGGGGCGGAATCCGCCAACTACCCGTTTTGTACGATTGACCCGAACGTCGGCGTGGTCGAGGTGCCGGACGAGCGGCTCGATAAATTGACCGAACTGGTGACGCCAAACCGCACGGTGCCGACGGCGTTCGAATTCGTCGATATCGCCGGCCTGGTGCGCGGGGCAAGCAAGGGCGAGGGGCTGGGCAATAAGTTCCTGGCGCATATCCGCGAGGTTGACGCGATCGTGCACGTCGTCCGTTGCTTCGAGGATGAGAACATTACGCACGTGGACGGCAAAATCAACCCGATCAGCGACATTCAGACGATCAACCTCGAGCTGATTTTGGCCGACGTTGAAAGCGTGGAGAAGCGGATCGAACGCTCCAAGAAAAATATGAAGGGCGGCAATAAGCAATACGCGCAGGAAGTCGAGGTCCTGGAACGGATCAAAGAGGCGCTCTATAACGATCAGCCGGCGCGCAGCGTTGAGCTGACCGAAGAAGAGAAGCTGATCGTGCGCGATTTGCACCTGCTTACGCTGAAGCCGGTACTGTACGCTGCCAACGTCAGCGAGGATGGCGTTACGGAGGCGGACAACAACCCTTATGTGCAGCAGGTGAAGGACTTCGCCGCGGCCGAAGGCGCCGAAGTCGTGCCGATCAGCGCGAAGGTCGAGGCGGAAATCGCCGAGCTGGAAGGCGAAGACAAAGCGATGTTCCTGGAGGAACTGGGCCTCAGCGCCTCCGGATTGGACCGCCTCATTCAGGCGGCTTACCGTCTGCTTGGCCTGTACACCTATTTCACGGCCGGCGTGCAGGAAGTGCGCGCCTGGACGATCCGCAAGGGAACGAAAGCGCCCGGAGCGGCCGGCGTCATCCACTCCGATTTCGAGCGCGGCTTCATTCGCGCCGAAGTCGTGTCCTACGCCGATCTCGTCGCCGCCGGTTCGATGAACGCGGCTCGGGAACGCGGCCAGCTGCGCCTGGAAGGCAAGGATTACGTCGTTCAGGACGGCGATGTCATGCATTTCCGGTTTAACGTATAATCCGCCGTCGTACGGCAGCGATGAAAGCTGCCCCCATGAATCGCAAAAGCGCTTTGCGATGCCGGGGGCGGCTTTTTTTAGTGCCGGGCCGGGGTGGAATGCGGGGCTTGCCGGTGGATACGATTTGCATTTTTTAACACATTTTACAAGGCGAATAATTGGATAAATCTAAGAATACCTTGATCATAGAAAGATTTGGATTTGGGAAATATTTGTATTGTTTTCATAGATTCCAGTTTGTATACTTAATTCAAGTTTTGCTGAACTTACGTCAAGGGGGAGTTTTTAGTGAGTATGGATTACGCAATATCCAGGAAAGCGCAGCTGGATACCCGGGAGCTGCTGCTGCTGGAATCCGAAGTGAAAAACCAAGGAAAAAACATGGTGGTTGCCTACATCCTTTGGTATTTCCTGGGCATCTTTGGAGGCCATCGCTTTTACATGGGGCGCACGGGAACGGCGGTAACCCAGCTGATTTTGTCGCTTACGGTCATCGGGTTAATCGCGACGAGCATCTGGTGGATCGTGGATGCATTCCTGGTACATACGTGGGTGAAACAACACAACGCCGAAATTGAAAACCGCATCATCGACCGGATTTTCTTCGACCGCGGCAGATCTCCGGAGTTTCCGATCTAATGGTGACGAAAAATGACCTGACCACAAATGAGCTGCTGCTGCTGAATTCGGAAATGAACAAGCGGGAGAAGTCGCTCGGGCTTGCTTACCTGATGCTCTTGGCCGGTCATTTGGGCGTGCACCGGTTCTATTTGAAACGGATCGGCACCGGTGTCGTTCAGCTCTGTTTATTCGTTTTGGCGATCGTATTCTATTTTGCGTTTGCCATCGCCGCAGGAGTGGAGAGCATCGACTCGCCGGAGACGGCCTATTCGCTGTTCCTGCTGATACCCGTAATCGGATTCGGCCTTGCGTTGACCGTGTGGGTGATCGTGGATGCCTGCCTGCTCCCGGGAATGATCCGGGATTGGAACGGACGCCTCGAACAGTCGCTGATCGCACAAATCGTCGCGCATCGGCCGCCGGCAGGGTTTGCGGGACGCGAAGAGTGAGAGACCGCATCAATGCAAAAGGCAGGAATGCAGGATTCCTGCTAGACAAATCCCAAGAAAGGCGCCCCAGGCGTCTTTTTTGGTGCGAAAATCCAGCGTACGGGCCGGTAGACATGGGCAACGGAGGTCTAGTCAATCGGCTTTTTCTGTGATATAATAAAAAGTCGTTTATCCTTTTTTTTTGATACGTGAGGGATAAGCGGCTTTTACAGGAAATTGCGATATGAAGAGAGGTGACATCCCTTGTTGGACCGACTACAATCCCTGGCTGACCGTTATGAGAAGCTGAGCGAGCTGCTTTGCGATCCGGACGTGACGAACGACTCGAAGAAACTGCGGGATTACTCCAAAGAACAATCGGATTTACAGCCGGCTTATGAGGCGTACACCGAATATAAAAATGTAATCGGAGAGCTGCAAGCCGCAAAAGCGATGCAGGCCGAGAAGCTGGATGATGAAATGCGCGAAATGGTGAAGATGGAAATCGAAGAACTGAGCGCGCGCCAGCTGGCTTTGGAAGAGCAAATTCGCGTTTTGCTGCTGCCGAAGGATCCGAATGACGATAAAAACGTAATTGTGGAAATTCGCGGCGCCGCCGGTGGGGACGAAGCGGCTTTGTTTGCCGCCGATCTGTACCGGATGTATACGCGGTATGCCGATACGCAGGGCTGGCGCGTGGATATCATGGATATGAACGAAAGCGACCTCGGCGGGTTTAAAGAAGTGATCTTCATGATCAATGGTCGCGGCGCCTACAGCAAAATGAAGTACGAAAGCGGCGCGCACCGCGTGCAGCGGATTCCGGCGACGGAGTCCGGCGGACGGATCCATACGTCGACGTCGACGGTAGCCGTGCTTCCGGAAGTCGAGGACGTGGAAATCGAAATTCTGGATAAGGATATCCGCGTGGATACGTTCTGCTCGAGCGGCGCGGGCGGCCAATCGGTCAACACCACGAAATCGGCTGTGCGGGTCACGCATATTCCGACCGGCATCGTGGCGACCTGCCAGGACGGCAAATCGCAAAACTCCAATAAAGAGAAGGCGTTGCAAGTGCTGCGCGCCCGTATCTTCGATCTGAAGCGGCAGGAAGAGGAAGCCAAATACGCCGGCGAACGGAAAAGCAAGGTCGGCACGGGGGACCGCAGCGAGCGGATCCGGACGTACAACTTCCCGCAAAGCCGGGTGACCGATCACCGCATCGGCCTGACCCTGCACAAGCTGGACCAGGTCATGAACGGCGAGATCGAGGAAATCGTATCGGCGCTGACGATTGCGGAGCAGGCCGACCTGATGGATAAAGGAGAATAATCGATTGAATCGAGAAAGATACCGGTTATCCGGAACAATCACCCTTTGGGAAGCCCGTAAAGAGGCTTCTTCTTTTTTAGCGGCGGCGGGCGTACGCGAGCCCGAGTCCAACGCGGAGCTGCTGCTTCGCCATGTGCTGGGCTTGGAGGGCGCGGCATATTTGGCCGCGCTGCGCGATCCGTTCCCGGCGGACAAGCGGGACGCCTGGGAAGAAGCGATCCGCCGCAAAGCGGCGGGCGAGCCGGCGCAGTACATTACCCAGGAACAGGAGTTTTACGGGTTGACCTTCCAGGTTAACCCCTCCGTCCTGATTCCCCGCCCGGAAACGGAGCTGCTCGTGGAGGCGATCGCGGGTCATGGCGATTCGCTATGGCCCGGCGGCGCGCCGTACGCCGCCGACATCGGCACCGGCAGCGGCGCGATCGCCGCGGCCCTGGCCCATCTGCGCCCAGCGTGGCGCGTCGCGGCGAGCGATATCTCGCCGGACGCCCTGACGGTGGCGCAGGCCAATGTCCGGCGGCTCGGCCTGGCCGTGGAATTCAAGCAGGGCAACCTGCTTGAACCGTTCGCCGGCGAGCCGCTGGACATCGTGGTGTCGAATCCGCCGTATATTCCGGCGGAAGAGATCGCGCGCCTCCAGCCGGAGGTGCGCGACTATGAGCCGCGCGGCGCGCTCGACGGCGGTCCGGACGGGCTCGCGCCCTACCGGACCCTGATGGCGCAGCTCGCGCTGCTGCCGCGGCCGCCTCGCCTGATCGGCTTCGAGCTCGGCATGGGCCAGGCCGCCGACGTCGCGGGCCTGCTGCGCGCCGCGGGCTGCTGGAACGAGATCGTCACGATTCCCGATCTCGCCGGCATCGACCGCCATGTGCTCGGCATCGCCCACGGGGAGTAGCCCCCTTTTTCTAACATCGAAGCCAACCGAAAATCTACGAACCCGCCATCGCGCCGGCGCGCGGCCGAGCTTTCCAAGGAAGCTTCGGCCGTGTTCCGGCGCGTTTTATGCAAAATCGGGTGAATTTCCTCTAGCAAATGCCGCTTACCTTACGAGAACTAGTTTCATAGAGTATGGTATACCCCGGAAAGGAGGAGATTCGACATGGCTGTTACTTTGACCTTGCCTTATGTGCAAGCGGCGGGCGTCGGCCAAGGTTATTTCGTGGCCGCGGACCCGTTGGGACCTTCCGGCATCGTAACCGTGACGGCAACGGCCGGTAACGTCGAGCTGCGCATCACCCGTTACAACGCCCCGACTTTCGTGCAAACCATCACCGGCGGCAGCACGTTTTCCGTTGGCCTTGGCAATATTCAAACCATCGGGATTTTCGCGCTGACCGCCGCCACCGGCATTATCACCTTCGTAACCAACGTTTAACCGCTTTTCGCCTCTGTTTTCCCTCCCCCCCCTTTCCCGACATCCGATCGGACGCCGACGCCCCGCGTCGGCGTTTTTTTTTATGCATTTGCTTAAATAAATTTGGGCGAACGGAACCATTTGTGCTTTCGGATCGTTTCTAATAAAGTAGTACATAGAAGGGCATGATGCGAGTCGCCTAAGTCGGAAGGTCCGCTTGTCGAATAGAAGGAAAAGAGGATGATCATGCTGAGCAAACTGAAAAAGATCGACTACACCATCGTGTTTATCCTGCTGCTGCTCATGGCTATCAGTATCGCGGTGCTTTATAGCGCTACGTCGCATACCCAATACCACGGTTACCATCTTCGCATGCTGGTGTATTATGCGCTGGGGTTCATCGTATTTTTTGCCGTCTCCATTCTCGACTACCGGCTGCTCGTCAAATATGCGCCGTATTTATACCTCTTCGGCTTCGGGCTGCTGATCGTCGTGAGGTTCGTCGGCAATACGTATTACAACGCGACGGGCTGGCTGACGATTCCGGTCATCAACCAAAGCTTTCAGCCCGCGGAATTTTTCAAGCTGCTGCTGGTCATTTTCCTCGGGTTTATGCTGCTGCGCAAACGCAAGCCCCGCCTGTCGTTCTGGCGCGACGTCGTGCCGATTTGCCTGCTGACGTTCATCCCGTTCGTGGCCGTCATGGCGCAAAACGACCTGGGCAACGCGCTAAGCTACGTCATTATTTTGGCCGGGATGCTGTGGATCGGGAACATCAAATATACGCATGCGCTGATTGCGCTGGCGATTTTTGCCGGGTCGGTCATCGGCGGAATTACCGCCTATAAGGTGTACCATGATCAGGTGTATACCTTTTTCGTGGAGATCGGACGGGAGCACTGGATCAGCCGGATCGATCCTTGGCTGATGCCGGAGAAGGCGTCGGAGGACGCTTCCTACCATACCCGCAACGCCAAGCTGGCCATCGCCTCCGGCGGCATGACTGGGGAAGGCTACATGAAAGGGGAGACGGTCCAGTCGGAGCGCGTGCCGCTGACCTATTCCGATTCCATCTTCGTCGTCATCGCCGAGGAATTCGGGTTTATCGGGAGCTCGGTGCTGCTGCTGCTTTATTTTGTGCTGATCCACCGGTTGATTCTGATTTCCCTGGAATGCCGCGACACCGGCGGGCCGTATTTGATCGTGGGGATCGTGGCGATGCTGCTGTATCAAATTTTTGAGAATATCGGCATGTTCATCGGCCTGATGCCGTTGACGGGGATTACCCTGCCTTTCATCAGCTATGGCGGCACCTCGCTGCTGATCAATATGGCCAGCATCGGGGTGGCGATGAGCATCCGCATTTACGGGCATGAGAAGGAAGAGGAGAAAACCGTGCCGACGCCGCGCTATTCCTCGCTGAAATCGAAAACCCGGCCGGAAGGGCAAGGTTGACCGGGTCTAACGGATAGGAGGATGCGGGGGACCCTCTCCCAATAGCGGTGCTTTTTGCAATAAGGCCATTTTTTACCCTTATATGAAAATTTGCTAGATTCATAGGTTTAGAACTCTCCTATCCGGACATACTGATAGACATCAGCTGAAATATCGGTTTGGTTAGGAGAGAAACGGGTCATGGGCAAACAGGGACCTTCCCGTCGTAAAATCGCACTTTTCTTTTTTTCTATCGTTATGCTGTTGATGTCCTGGGAGGGACAGATGGTCGACACCGCCGCAGCGTCGGGAACGCAAGGGGTGATTCCGCAGGATTCGATCCGCCTGCGCATCCTGGCCAACTCGGACGGAACCGGCGATCAGGTCGTGAAACGGCGCGTTCGCGATGCCGTGGTCGAGCAAATGAACGGCTGGGTCAGCCAGCTCGAAAATCCGCAAAGCCTGGAAGACGCACGGCGCGTCATCCGTGAAAATATGCCCGCCATTGAAGAGCAAATCGGCAAAACGCTCCAAGAAAACGGGAAAAACTACGATTATCAAGTGGAACTCGGCACTGTGCCGTTCCCGACGAAAATGTACGGCGGGGCGGTATATCCGGCCGGGGACTACGAGGCGCTTCGCGTGACGCTCGGCGAAGGCAAGGGCAAGAACTGGTGGTGCGTGCTGTTTCCGCCGCTGTGTTTTATCGACGCCGGCAGCGGAGACGCGCTGGCCCAGGACGGAACGACGGCCGTAAAGGCGGCCGCCGCGGGAGCGCCCGGGGATGCCGTGCAGGTGGATCCGGAACAGACGGAAGTACGCTTCTTTTTGTGGGATATGCTGGTGAAGCTGTGGAACTGGATTACGGGACTGTTTGGTTGATCGGGTTGGAATTTGAGACTCCGGATACGCAAACGGACTTTTTTCGAAGATCATAGGGGGTATAGGTCAGCCGTACGGAACGATTCCGTACGGTTTTCTGTTGTTCTCGGCGGGCGGGCTATTCTCCGGGACGGCTTCGGTTATAATAGTAGAATATATCGAAAGTTTGGGATGAGATGATGAAGATGAAGATGAACAAGACGAAACCGACGATCAATGAGACCCATCCGGAGGAACGGATCGAGGGGGTGCCGGCTATGCGGGATATGCCGGGTGCCGAATCGAAGCGGACCCGCTGGTGGAAGGTGGCGTCCGGTGCCGGCACCGGCGGAGAAGCCGAGGATACGGGGGAGCGCTCGAAGTTGGCGGAAGCGGCAGGCGGGGATGCGGCTGCCTTGGCCGAGGCGGCCGCGGTATTGGCCTCCGGCGGAACGGTGGCGTTCCCGACGGAGACGGTGTACGGGCTTGGCGCGGATGCGCGGAATACGGAGGCGGTGGAGGCGATCTTCGCCGCCAAGGGCCGCCCGTCCGACAACCCGCTGATCGTGCACATCGCCGACATGAGCCAGTTGGACGGTCTCGTCACGGAAGTGAACGAGACGGCGCGGCGGCTCATGGAGGCTTATTGGCCCGGGCCGCTGACGCTGGTGCTGCCCGCGGCCCCCGGCGCCGTCTCGCCGCGCGTGACGGCGGGGCTGGACACCGTGGCCGTGCGCATGCCGGCCCACGACGTGGCGCTGCGGCTGATCGCCGCAGCGGGGTGCCCGGTGGCGGCGCCCAGCGCCAACCGGTCGGGCCGCCCGAGCCCCACGCTGGCGAGCCACGTGGGGGAAGACCTGTCCGGCCGGATTGACGGCATCGTCGACGGCGGGCCCACCGGGGTGGGCCTGGAGTCGACGGTCGTGGAAGCCGGCCGCGACGGGGCCGTGACCGTGCTCCGCCCGGGCGGGATCACGGCGGAGCAGCTCGCCCGCGTCGCCGGCGCGGGCGTGCGGCTGGACGCCGCCCTGCAGCCGGCGGCTGCGGGCGGCGACAGCCCGGCGCCGCGCTCGCCGGGCATGAAGTACACCCACTATGCGCCGCAAGGGGTGCTGCGCATCGTGCGCGGGTCCGCCGACCGGGTGGCGGACCGCATCAAGGCCGAGCTCGCGGCGGCCGCGGCGCGCGGGGAGAAAACGGGCGTGCTCGCCTTCGACGAGCGCCTCCCGTCCTACCGCGCCGACTGCGCGCTATCGCTCGGCCCCGAGTCCGAGCTGGAGACGGCGGCGCACCGTCTCTACGCGGCGCTCCGCCGCTTCGACGAATGCGGCGTCACGTACATTCTCGCCGAGTCCTGTCCGGAGGAGGGACTCGGCTCCGCCGTGATGAACCGGCTGCTGAAAGCCGCCGGTCACCGGGTGATCGACGCATGATCCAAATCGGGCTGGCCGGATGGGGCGACCATGACGATTTGTACCCCGCCCGGACGCCGGCAAGGGACAAACTCGCGTGGTATGCGCGGTATTTCTCCGTGGTCGAAGTGGACAGCTCCTTTTATGCCGTGCTCGGGGAAGGGATATACCGGCGTTGGTTGGCGGAGACGCCGTCCGATTTCACGTTTATCGTAAAAGCCTATCAGGGCATGACCGGGCATGCCCGGGGCAAAACGCCGTTCGGCGGGCCGGGCGACATGTTCCGGGCCTACCTCGATTCGATCCGTCCCGTGGTGGAGGCCGGCCGCTTGAAAGCGGTGATGTTCCAGTTTCCGCCCTGGTTCGACTGCAATCCGGAGCATGTCCGCCAGCTGCGGGCCGTCCGCAAATGGATGGGCGACCTTCCGCTGGCGTTGGAGTTTCGCCATCAAAGCTGGTTTGTCCCGGACATGAAGGAGCGTACGCTGGAGTTCATGCGGGAGGAAGGCTGGATTCATATCGTTTGCGATGAGCCCCAAGCGGGTCAGGGTTCGGTTCCTACGGTTCTGGAGCCGACCCATCCCGAATTGACGATCGTCCGGATGCATGGCCGAAACGCCGTCGGTTGGAGCCAAGGGGGGGCATCCAATTGGCGGGAGATCCGCACATTGTACCGCTATTCGCGAGAGGAACTGCGGGAGTGGCGGGATAGGCTGAACGAACTCGCCTCCAAGGGGACCCGGGAGATCGGCATGATCTTCAACAATAACTCGGGCGGGGACGCTGCCGGCAATGCGTTGGAGATGCTGGAGCTATTGGGGCTTCGGCCTCGCGAGCTGCCTCCTCGCCAATTGGACCTGTTTGCCGGTTGGGACGAATAACGGTAGGGAACTCCTGCAGAGGTTCGAACGTATAGGTGTCTTAAGCGGCTCCATTCTCGATCCTCGATCGATCTGGATCCGATCACGATGCAGAAGGCATGAAGAAGCCTTAGGCGAGCTTTCCTCCGAGGGGCGGAGCTTCCCCCGCCAAGTCATGAACTTGGACCTGTCCGCATATGGTTGTACAAAACACTCGGACATGGGGGATACCGGTTATGACGGAGGCTTATGAGCGGCTGGGGGAGCTGCTGACCATCCTGCTGATGGCGGCCGCATTGGGGATGGACGCTTTTTCCCTGGGCATCGGCATCGGGATGAGGGGAGTCCTTCGGCGGGATGCGCTCCGCATCGCGACAATGGTGGCGCTGTTTCATATCTTGATGCCGCTGCTGGGCATCCTGGCGGGGCAGTATGTTGGCGTACTGCTGGGAAATTTGGCCCGGTATGTGGCGGGGGGACTCCTGTTTCTGCTCGGCGCTCATATGATCGTCAGTTCAGTGAGAGGCAGCGGCGTACAGTCGATTAATCCCCGGAGCTGGTTTGGCGTGCTGTTGTTTTCTGTAAGCGTCAGTATCGATTCGTTTTCCGTCGGGGTATCGTTGGGGATGTTCCGCGGCGAATGGCTGCTTACGGTGTTGGCTTTCGGCTTCTTCGGCGGTCTGATGTCGTTTGTCGGGCTGCTGATGGGCCGGGGAATGGGCCGTTCGCTCGGCGATTACGGGGAGGCGGCCGGCGGGGCGATTTTGCTGGCATTTGGACTGCTGTTCATCTTCTGATAAAATGACAACCATAGAGCGAGCGCAGCAAGCAAAGCTCGATTGTATAACAGAGACAGTTGTAGGGTGCTGCAGAAGTGCGTGCTGCAGGGCTGCGCTTGACCGATCCGCCCTCGCCCGGGCTCGCGGCTGCCCGGGCGTAAGGTTATGCAGCGCTAACGGACCATACGGACGCTATTTGCGGGCAAAAGCGCCTTTTGACAAGCTAACGGACTCCAGAGGCGCTATTTGGCGGTTATGGCAGATTTTAAGTGAAGTATGAGGCAAATAAGAGTGCTGGTGTCCGGTAGCGTTGGAAAAAGGGGGAAATGCCCCGAATAAGGTCTGTACAGTCCGTTACAGCACAGGCTTGGTCACGCAGAATCCAAATTTCGACGTTGAACAGGTTCCGTCATTTAGTATCTGAAGCTAAGGGCATTTATGAAACTCCTTAGAATAACTGACATGGAGGTGAAGGGGCATGCGAATCTTGTTTGTATGTACCGGAAATACATGCCGCAGCCCGATGGCGGAAGGAATGCTGCGCAAGCTGGCGCGCGAGCGGGGACTTGATCTGCAGGTGCGTTCCGCCGGAGTGGCCGCCATGAAAGGGGCCCCCATCTCCCGCCATGCCGAAGCGGTCCTGCGGGATCACGGGATTGCGGATTTCTTTGAATCCACGCCGCTTTACGCCGAACTGGCCGAATGGGCGGATTTGATCCTCACGCTGACGCAGGGGCATAAACGCCAGGTGGTTCAAGCGCATCCCGGTACGGCCGAGAAAATATATACTCTAAAAGAATACGTCGCGGATGACGCAAAGGCGCAAGCGGAACTGGAGGAACTCCAGCGGTTGATCACGGACCGGGAGCTCGCGCGGGTGCTGGGCCGGGATTGGCCGGCGGCGGAGGACCGGCGGCTTCGCGAGCTGCAGCAGCGGATGCCGGCATACGACATTTCCGACCCGTTCGGCGGATCGCGGGCGGATTATGACCGGGCGGCTGCGGAAATCCGGGCCGCGCTGGAGAAGCTGATCTCCAAGCTTGAACGGGGCGATGACAAGATTTGAGGTTAGGGAAACGCGGCAAAATCTGTTGCATTTCCTTGCCTGATGTTTTATTCTTAGAACAGTTAGTTTAGTTCCGATGTAACTGGCGACAAGAGTGGATCAAACCACGATGGAGCATCGGAGGATACGGCCGGTCGCCTGGGCAAAGAGCACGACGCATATGCTGCGTTCTGCTCTTTTTTTGTTAGCTGGCGGCTTGGCGTCTTCATTTTTAAGGGCACGCATTCCGGCGCTTTTAGGTATAATAAGGACAGACTTTGTAAATGAAGGCTGTGCTTATGGCTTAAGGCGGAAAGGGGCGGGCAACAACCATGGAGAAGCAAGAACTCGGAACCATCCGGGCGCAGGCGGCGGCCATCGCGGAAGAAGTGGCGGCTGTGGCCAAGCTGGGCCCGGGCAAGCTGTTGGTCGTTGGGGCCAGTACGAGCGAAGTGGCGGGCAAGAAAATCGGCACGGGCGGAGCGGAAGACATCGCGGCCGAGCTGTTGGCCGGGATTGAGCAGGCACGCGGCAAATTCGGATTTGATCTCGCTTTTCAATGCTGCGAGCATCTGAACCGTGCTTTGGTAGTAGAGCGTTCGGTGTTGGAACGGCTCGGCCTGACGGAGGTGGCTGCGGTTCCCGTGCCGAAGGCCGGCGGATCGATGGCGGCTGCGGCCTATCGGCGTTTCAGGGAGCCGTGCCTGGCGGAAAGCCTGGCGGCCCATGCCGGGATCGACATCGGCGAAACGCTGATCGGCATGCATTTGCGCCGGGTAGCGGTGCCGTTTCGCCCATCCTTGCGGGAGGTCGGACACGCGCGCGTTACGGCGGCTACGACCCGGCCGAAGCTGATCGGCGGCGAGCGGGCGGTTTACGCGCTGCTGCAGGAGCCGGATTCCCCGCTTTGCGAGTAGGCTTGCGTATTTTTCTGGCAGTAGGATAGTAGGCAGTTCATGCATATAAGGGAGGATAACGGAACATGGAGAATTTGAGAAATCAAGATCCGGCAGTGCTGGAGGCAATGGACCTGGAGCTGAAGCGCCAGCGCAACAACATCGAGCTGATCGCTTCCGAGAACATCGTCAGCGAAGCGGTCATGGAGGCAATGGGCTCCGTATTGACCAATAAATATGCGGAAGGGTATCCGGGCAAACGCTACTACGGCGGCTGCGAACGCGTCGATATCGTGGAGAACATCGCCCGCGACCGGGCGAAGGAATTGTTTGGCGCCGAGCATGCCAACGTGCAGCCGCACTCCGGCGCGCAAGCGAACCTGGCCGTTTACCTGGCCGCCCTCAAACCCGGCGATACCGTGCTCGGGATGAATCTGGCTCATGGCGGACATTTGACGCACGGCAGTCCGGTCAACGCTTCCGGTTTGTTCTATAATTTCGTGGCCTACGGCGTACAGGAAGATTCATTCCTGATCGATTACGATGAAGTACGCAAAGCCGCGTTCAAGCACCGCCCGCGCCTGATCGTTGCCGGAGCGAGCGCTTATCCGCGGATCATCGATTTCGAGAAATTGGCTTCCATCGCAAATGACGTGGGTGCCCTCTTTATGGTCGATATGGCGCATATCGCCGGCCTCGTGGCCGCCGGACTGCATCCGAATCCGGTGCCGCATGCCCATTTCGTGACGACCACGACCCATAAAACGCTACGCGGTCCGCGCGGCGGGATGATCCTGTGCAAACAGCCGTGGGCGGCCGCGATCGATAAAGCGGTATTCCCGGGCACGCAAGGCGGCCCGCTGATGCACGTCATCGCTTCCAAAGCCGTGGCTCTCGGTGAAGCGCTGCAGCCTTCCTTCAAAACGTACGCGGAGAACGTGGTCAAGAATGCCAAGGTCCTCGCGGAGACGCTGATCTCCGAAGGGCTGAACATCGTCTCCGGCGGCACGGATAACCACTTGATGCTGGTGGATACGCGCAACCTGAACATTACCGGCAAAGACGCCGAGCACGTGTTGGATTCGATCGGCATCACGGTCAACAAAAACGCCATTCCGTTTGATCCGACCAGCCCGTTCGTCACCAGCGGCATCCGCATCGGTACGCCGGCGGCCACGTCGCGCGGCATGGACGAGGAAGCGATGAAGGAAATCGGCCGGATCATCGCGCTTGTCCTCAAATCACCGAAGGACAAGGAGTTGCTGGACAAGGCGCGCAAGGAAGTGTCCGCGTTGACCGACCGTTATCCGCTGTATCCGGAACTGAAATACTAATAGCCCGTTGGATCGCCGTTCAGGCGGTTAACGGCTTACGGCAAAGAAGCCGGGAGCTTTAAGCTCCCGGCTTTTGCCGTCTAAAGGGAATAAGGGCAAAAAAGGGCCTAAGGCGTGGGGGTCTATAGGGTTCGAGTCTTGTTGCCTCTGCATGCTGCTTTGCACGATTATCCCTTTCGTTAAGGGAGTAAACAAGAAGCGGTGGAAACGAAAATACTGTGATCTTGCTGCAGTCTAAACCCTTCCGTCAGCAGAAACGACTGCATCGTCATACGG
>NZ_JBNYYG010000050.1:0-38625 GCF_050565405.1 Paenibacillus macerans
TTAGAGAGGCGTGGGAATCGCTGAAGAGTACGTATGTAGCCTTGGGCGTGAAGCATCTGCAGGCGTATCTGAACGAGTACACCGTGCGCCGCCGGCTGCGCCTACCCGGAACGGAAGAAACGATGCGGCAGACGTTGCTGCGCATGTGTATGGCGGTTCCGGCGATTACCTATCGGAAATTGATCGCGCGCCAACCGAATCAGCCCCTTGCGGCTGCCGCCTGATCGAGGCGCTTGAACGGTAGGGATTAGCATGATGCGGTTTAACTTGATGGGGTGGGTTAGCATATGCGGTGCGGGCATTGCTGTAGACAGAAGGGGGGGCAGGCTGCAGCGAAATCACGGTCTTTATGCTTCCCCGCATCTTGTCCTCCGTCTCCCGTCCGGTCTGCTTCACTTCTCCAATCTGCCTCCTTCTCCAAATCTGCTTTCTTCTCCTAAGACCGTCTAATGATCTCGAACCTATCTGCTTACCCACAAACATATTTTCTCCCCCCCCCCGCCCCCGAGCTTGTCTGTTTCACTGCTACCTGATCAAACGGGATAATCGTGCAAAGCGTCAGGACAGTGATTGTTGATCTGCCGCCCAACCCATCGCGCAGGTGGAAAGGTAGGAAGGAAAGAGGGAGGGGGGGACGTTAGGAAAATCCGGTTGACATCCCATCTACTGCGTGTTACGATGTACCAGGTAGTAAGTCGCACAAGATACCTGCACCACTGAATAGTGATGTTGCAAAAAATGTTTTAGAAAATGAGTTGACTATCTAACTACTCAGTGATACAATGTACATGTAATAAGCAATACTGAATAGCGAGGTTTCCCAAAAGCTATTCAGTAAAAATTTTCCTCGGTACTACGTTATACTGAATATACGTCAGACAGAATAGGGGCCTGAACATGGAAAATTTGACTGAAATGCTGAAGGGTTCGCTGGAAGGCTGTGTGCTGGAAATCATTAGCCGACATGAAACCTATGGCTACGAAATTACCCGCCGCCTGAACGAGCTTGGTTTACCGAAGTCGTAGAGGGGACAGTCTACACCATCCTCGTGCGTTTGGAAAAGAAAAAGCTGGTGAACTTGGAAAAGAAATCGTCGGATATGGGGCCGCCCCGCAAGTTTTACTCACTTAATGAGGCCGGTCGTCAGGAACTTGAATTGTTTTGGGAAAAATGGGATTTTGTATCATCGAAAATCAAGATATTCCGTCCGATATTTTGGAGTGTCTTGTTCAGTTGTATATAAAAAGGAGGAAAAATAACATGATGGAAATGTTCAAAAAAATGATTGGTGATAAAAAAGAGTACAAGTTGATGATGGCACGGGTTGATGCCCTGCCAGAGGACTACCAGTTTGTATTTAAGAAAATTCAAAACTACATGTGGAATTTCGCAGCAGGCAACGGGATGGATATGCTGCACTTACAGTATGAATTAATCGAGTTGTTCGAAGCCGGTGCGGCGGAAGGCAGACAAGTGCTGGATATTACCGGGGACGACGTGGCGTCCTTTGCCGACGAGCTAGTGGTAAACTCTAAAACTTATTTCGCCAAGTATCGTGAAGATTTGAATCAGAGTATCCTGGAACGATTGAGAAAAAAATAAACTCACTAGATCATACCGAAGATCATACCGACTGAATGGCTGGTTACTAATGTGAATTGCCACCTTCGCTATTCAGTTATATTTTCGACCGGGTAATGAGTCATACTGATAATCAGTCATACTAAATAGAAGACTATCAAGGAGGAATAAAGCATGAGTAATGCAGCGATTTCTGTAAAAGGGTTAAAAAAATCTTTTAAAGACAAGGAAGTCTTAAAGGGAGTGGATTTTGAGGTGCGGCGTGGCGAAATTTTCGCACTGCTGGGCTCAAACGGAGCGGGCAAGACGACGACGGTCAACATCCTCTCGACGCTGATGAAGCCCGATGGCGGCGAAGCAAGTATTTGCGGCTTTGACGTCCAGCGTCAACCGGATCGTATTCGTCAGAGCATCAGCCTGACAGGGCAGTTCGCCGCTATAGACGGCATGCACACCGGGCGAGAAAACCTGATCATGATCGCCAAGTTACGGGGAGTTTCCAATCCCGCTCAAGTCGCCGACAATCTGCTTGCGAAATTCAGCCTGACCGATGCGGCGGGCCGCCGGGCGGACCAGTATTCCGGCGGGATGAAGCGCCGGCTTGACATCGCCATGAGCCTGATCGGGAGTCCAGCAGTCATTTTTCTCGACGAACCGACGACAGGACTTGACCCTGAAGCGCGGATCGAAGTCTGGGATACCGTCAAGGAGCTTGCCGGCAGCGGCACGACCATCTTGCTGACGACCCAGTACCTGGAGGAAGCCGAACAACTGGCGAACCGTATCGCCATCCTGCATGGCGGAAAAATCATCACGACCGGTACCCTTGCCGAACTCAAGGAGATGTTCCCGCCGGCGAAAGTGGAGTATATCGAAAAGCAGCCGACATTGGAGGAAATCTTCCTCGCGATCATCGGCAAAAAGGAGGAGATGTAAATGAAAACCAAAACAGGGGTATTGCTAGGACGATTAATGCGCAACATCATGCGCAGCCCGGATACGATTATTACGGTGGCGATTACGCCGATTATGATGATGCTGCTGTTTGTCTACGTATTTGGCGGCGCCATACAGTCAGGCACGGACAAGTACGTCAATTATTTATTGCCGGGAATCTTGCTGATGGCTATCGCATCCGGCGTCTCTTACACTGCCTTCCGGCTGTTTGGGGATGTAAAGAGTGGGCTGATGGCGCGTTTCATTACCATGCCGATCAAGCGCTCGTCGGTATTGTGGGCTCACGTGTTGACCTCGCTTGTTTCCAATGCGCTTACTGTCGTGGTAGTGATCCTCGTCGCGCTCTTGATGGGCTTCCGTTCAAGCGCTAATATCCTGGAATGGCTTGCGGTAGCCGGGATACTCGGACTGTTTACGCTGGCGCTGACATGGCTATCGGTCATTCCCGGATTGGCGGCGAAGTCTATGGAAGGGGCGACAGCCTTCTCGTATCCGCTGATTTTCCTACCGTTTATCAGTTCGGCCTTTGTCCCTACCGAAACCATGCCTAAGATTGTTCGTGTGTTCGCTGAGAACCAGCCCGTGACTTCCATCGTGAACGCAATTCGTGCCCTCTTGTATGAAGGGGCTGTTGGCAACGATATCTGGATCGCGCTTGCCTGGTGCGTCGGCATCATGGTCATCACTTACTTCTTCGCTATTAAAGCCTTTAAACGCCAGTTAGGGTAAGATCGCTTATCCCAAAAGAATTTATAGCGGGTAGTGCTCATTCGTAGATAATCAATGTCATTAACTTAAAGAACTATGGATTACATTTCAGTTGGAATGTGATTCATGGTTCTTTTCGATTGAACCAAAGGGAATAGGTACTGGCGTTGAGTATGATCCGGCATTCGTCGAGATGCTGAAACGGAAAACCGGGCGCGAGGCGAATGTAAAGGGAGTCCAGGGATCTTACCAGGTGGATTGCCAATAGAGTCTATGTCTTACCCTAACGAGTATCCGGCTACCGGATTGCAATGATCTGCTTCAGGTCGCGGGAGTCGCCGTTAAGTTTGGTTTCGGCGGCGTTCATTTGCGCCGAACCGTCGCCGTCGAGAAAGATGCCGTCGACGAGCTTGCCCTCGGCGATCGTCTCTTTGACGGCGGCGCGGAACGCCTCCGCCGTGCAGCGCGTGGGCGTGACGATCATCCATAGCCGGCCGTCATCGTCGTAGGCCAGCCCGGAGCGGAGCCGGTCCTCGTCCGGATTCGGCAGATGCTCGGCTTCTACCGCCGCCCGCCATCCGGCGTCGTCCTGCAGCTTCATGCTGACGCCGCCCTGGGCAAAGTAGCGGGAGCGGTCGGCGACCGTCAGCTCATCCGCGGCAGATACCACCTGTATGGAGAAGAGGCCGGCGGTCTCGTCCCACACCAGCGTGCCGCGCGCGTATTTGGCGTTAAACCAGCCGGAGCCGTAAGCGCCGGGCTTGCCCTGGACCGGCTGGTCACCGTTCACCGCGATCGACAGCACGGCGTTGTTGTAAAAAAAACCGCCGTTGATCCCGTATACGCGGTAACGCCCCAGCGGCCGGTCCGCCGCCCGCAGCTCGACCCGCTCCGGGTCCACGGCCAGCGCATGCAGCTTAACGCCGTTGACCGCGGCGGTTTCATGGTAGTTATAATGGTGGGGGAGCAGATAGCGGCTGCCCCACCATAACATCAGCAGGATGCCGATAAAGATCGCCGCAGCCGCGGCGATCCCCCAGCGCCGCCAATTAATCGGCGACATAGGCGGCGAGCAAGCGGGTCGTGTTGACGACCGCCTGCTTGTGCGTCCGCTCCATGGCGTGCGAGGCGTGCACGCCCGGCCCGATCAGCGCGGCGCGGATGTTATGGCCGCCGCGCAGCGCCGCGGAGGCGTCCGAGCCGTAATGCGGGTAGATGTCAACCGCGTGGGGAATGCTTAAGGCCCGGGCGAGCTCGATCAGCCGGCTGGTCATTTCGTAATCGTACGGGCCGGAAGAGTCTTTGGCGCAAATGGACACGTCGGTCTCCTTGCAGCTTAAATCGTCGCCCATCGCGCCCATGTCGACGGCGATCATTTCGTTTACGCCGTCCGGAATCCAGGAGGCGCCGTGTCCCACTTCCTCATAATTGGAGATGAGAAAGACCAGGTCATGCCGCGGCGTCCAGCCTTCGCGCCGGCTCGATTCCAGCAGGCCGAACAAGGCGGCTACGCTCGCTTTGTCATCGAGGTGGCGGGACTTCACGTACCCGCTTGGCGTAATGACGGCTCGTGCGTCGAAGGAAATGAAATCGCCGACGGAAATCCCCAGCTTCAGCACGTCGTCTTTCGTTTCCACGAGCTCATCGATCCGCACCTCCATGTTTTTCTCCTCGCGCTTGAAGTCGCGGGCGTCGCTGTACACGTGCACGGAAGGATGAGTCGAAAGGATCGTGCCCGTATAGACCCGGCCGCTGCGGGTGTGGATTTGGCAGTATTCGTTTTCGATGCTGTTCATCATGAATCCGCCGACGGACGTGATCGCCAGCGTGCCGTTCGGACGGATCGCGCGGACCATGGCGCCGAGCGTATCGACGTGGGCGCTAAGCGCAATCCGGCGCGACGAATCGCGGCCCGGAAGGGTCAGGATGGCGCCGCCTTTTTCGTTTAGCGAAAAAGGAATGCTGAGCGCCTCCGCCTCCCGCCGGATCAATGTCATGATGCCGTGCACAAAGCCGCTTGGGCTGGGTGTATCGAGGAGCGTTTTCAACAAGTTCAATATGTAGGTTTCATTCGGCTGGATATTCATGGGAAACCTCCTTAAGGGTTAGGGATGGCATTCATTCGCCGGATAGCTTAACTTTCGGGTACGGGGGGCTCTTCTTCCTGGGGCGGTTCGGCCTCGGCGGCTTTCTTCTTGCCGCGCTCCGGCTTTTCCGGTTCCGGGAACGTATAGCCGGTCGCGTCCTGAATATGTACGAGCTTGGCCTTCAAGCTTTTCACTTCCCGCTGCAGCCGGTATCCGCGATAGATGCCGAACGACCCAATGATGATTCCGCCGAGCAGCGTGCTGCCGAGGATCAGCAAAATCAGCGGAAGGCTGACCGAGCCGAACAGCAAATTCACCTGTACCGGATCGACGTTAATGACGGCAAACACTGCGGTAATCAAAGCGAAGACGAGGGCCAAAATCAAGGACCATTGGATTTTCATGAGGTAACACCTCCTTCTAGGACAGTATAAAATCCCTTGCCCGCTTGGGGCAAGGGATTTTCTGAAATCGGGCAATCTCCCGAAACGGCGAGGTTGTATCAGGGGTTATTTTGTCAATTGCTCCATTTGCGCGATAACTTCCTCGAACACGCTCATCGCTTCGCGGATCGGCTCCGGCGAAGACATGTCGACGCCGGCCTTTTTGAGAATATTGATCGAATAGTCGCTGCCGCCGCTCTTCAGGAAGCCGAGGTAGCGGTCCACCGCCGGTTTGCCTTCCTCGAGGATTTGCTTGGAGAAGCTGGTCGCCGCGGAAAAACCGGTTGCGTATTTGTACACGTAGAAGCTGGTGTAGAAATGGGGAATCCGCGCCCATTCCATTTCGATGTCCTGGTCGACAACCATGTCTTTGCCGTGGTATTTCGCGTTCAGGTCGTAGTAGATTTCCGACAGCTCCTGCGGCGTAAGCGAATCGCCGGCTTCGGCGCGCTCGTGGATGATCTTCTCGAATTCGGCGAACATCGTTTGCCGGAACACGGTCGTCCGGAACTGATCTGCGTAATAAGTGAGCAGATACAGTTTTTGCTTCGGATCGGTCGACTTTTTCAGCAGGTAATCCATCAGCAGGGCTTCGTTGGTCGTCGAGGCGACCTCGGCCAGGAAGATGGTGTACTGGGCGTCGCGGTATTTCAGGGCTTCGTCCGAGAAATAGGAGTGCAGGGCGTGGCCCATTTCATGCGCCAGCGTAAACATACTGTTGAGGTTGTCCTTATGGTTGAGCAGCACGTAAGGATGGGTGCCGTAAGCGCCCCAGCTGTATGCTCCGGTGCGTTTGCCTTCGTTCTCGTAGACGTCGATCCAGCGGTCCTCGAAGCCCGAGCGCAGCATCTTCAGGTAATCTTCGCCCAGCGGCTGCAGGCCTTCCTCGACCATCTTTTTCGCTTCGTCATAGGTGATATCCCATTTGTATTCTTCCACCAGCGGAGCGAACAGATCGTACATATGAAGTTCGTCGACGCCCAGCAGCTTTTTGCGCAGCTTCATGTAGCGCTGTAGGAGCGGCAGGCTTTCATGGATCGTGTCGATCAGGTTCGTGTACACTTCCTTCGGAATGTTGTCGCCGTAGAGGGACATTTCCAGCACGGAAGGGTATTTGCGCACCCGCGAATAAAACATGTTTTTGTTAACATTGGAGCTCAGCGTGGCCGCGATCGTATTTTTTTGCTTGCGATATGTTTCGTAGACGGCTTTGAACGCGCGCTCGCGCACCTCGCGATTTGGGTTCTCCAGGAACTGGATGTAACTGCCGTGCGTCAAGTCGGCTTCGTTGCCGTTTTCGTCCTTGATTTTCGGGAATTTCATGTCCGCGTTATTGATCATGCCGAAAATTTGCTGCGGCGCCTGCGACAGATTGCCGACCTGGGCGAGCAGCGCTTCTTCCGTTTTGCTCAGCACGTGCGCTTTCTCGCGTTTGATTTCCTGCAGGGTGAATCGGTATTCCGAAAGAGCTGGATCGTCGATCAGCCGATCAAGCTCTTGCTCAGGCAAGGCGAGAATTTCCGGAGTAACGAACGACAGCGCCTCGCTGACTTCCACGCTCAGTTTCTTCGCTTTTTGCACAAGTGCCTGATATGTAGGGTTGGTAGTATCTTCATCGTGGTTCAGGTGGGCGTACACGTAAAGCCGCTCGATTCTCAAAGACAAATCGTCTTCCAGCTCGAATACGGCTTTGATGCTCCCGGCATGGTTCAGCTTGCCTTCGAATTCGGCGGCTTTGTCCTTCAAAGACTTCAACTCGTTATACGATTTGTCCCAGGCCGCCTGATCGGGAAACAAATCCTGCAGCTTCCAGGTATTCTCTTGCGGTACCTCGGAACGTTTCACTACTGTGCTCATCGGAATCCTCCTTTGGTTTGGGTAAGATGTTAACGCGGATTGGCCCGCAGCGGTGCTGCTTGGTATTGTCGAAACCAGCAGGCAGCCGGACAGCAGAAGGGGGATGCAGCGTTTGATTCGCATAACCAGGAAACCTCCCTTTCATTGATCGGGAGCCCACGGTACGAGCCGGATGGAGTATCCGGCAAGCGATGGGCATTTTCCTAGTATGGCCGCCTGCTGCGGGAAATATTTGCCACCCGCGGATAAAGACTCAAGCCACGAAGCTGTAAACCATCAAGCCGAAAGCCACCGCGATCATGATGACCGTAAATAGGGCCAGGCCGCGCTTAAGCCGCGGGGGAATGTTGTCTTTGGACAAAATGAGCACGATGCCCAGGGCAAACGCGCAAATGAAGAAGATAAGAAAGTTGGAACTATCCATGATCGTTGCTCCGTTTCATCATAAAAGTTGGCGCTGCCGGACACCGATTGGTTAATCGGTCTTCGGGGTTGATTAAACCTGTTTGAAGGCGTTCATGATGTCGTCCCACTCCTCCAGATTGCCGGCGTACTCCTCTTTGGGAAACCGGCGCTTCACCCAATCCATCAAGGCAGGGCGGCTAAGGAACGTGTGGGATTCTTCGCCCCATTGGTCCGATATTTCGCGGAGGATGATGTACTTTCCTTGAACCTCTACCGTCATCATATTCCATTTGTCTTTTTTGTATATTTCGTGTTTTTTGATCATCGCTTGGGTTCTCCAATCTCGGCTTCCTGACACAGGTGTTTTAAGCCCGCGCAAATTTGGCAATATTTTATGTAAAATGATAACTCACGCCCCGGTGGAAAGCAAATAAAACCGTACGTCCCACCGCTCCCCAACCGAGTTATCTTTGGGGAATTGACACGTTGCATTGTCCGTGGGCATAGAGTATAATATGGATATTCGTCAATGATGACGATTATTTTTAGGAGGTTGTTCATTTGAAAGGTACAGTTAAATGGTTTAACGCAGAAAAAGGCTATGGCTTCATCCAAGTTGAAGGTGGCGAAGACGTATTCGTACACTTCTCCGCGATTCAAGGCGACGGATTCAAGACTCTAGAAGAAGGCCAAGCCGTAGAATTCGAAATCACTGACGGCAACCGTGGTCCTCAAGCTGCTAACGTAATCAAATTATAAGATCACTTCCGGAAACGGATCACTTATAAAGTTTGGTTCCAAGCGCGATAATGAAAGGCACAGCTCTTTATAGGGCTGTGTTTTTTTGTATATACGGCGCGTTATCTGTGGCGCCCGGGTGTACATCATCTTCAGAATCGGTGACAGACTGTTGTCACCATTCCTTTGTTATAGTGAAAATGAACGGGAGGCGGAGGCAGGATGAACCGAATGGACCGGATGATGGCGATCGTCATGGCGCTGCAGCAGCGTCCGGAGACGGCCCAGTCCCTCGCGGACAAGCTGGAGGTGTCCAAGCGCACGGTGCTGCGCGACATGCAAGCGCTCTCGGAGCTTGGCGTTCCGCTGTATGCGCTGCCGGGACCCGGCGGCGGCTACCGCCTGATGGACGGGTTCCGGCTGCCGCCGCTGCAGCTTGACGCCGGGGAGGCCTTGACCGTCCTGCTGGCGCTGGACGGCATGGCCAAGTACAGCGACAGTCCCTTCCAGCAGGCGAAGTGGACCGTCGCCGACAAGATCCGTTCCGCCTTGCCCGAGCAGATGCTGGGGCAAATCGGCCCGCTGCTCCGGCACGTGGAGATGGAGGTGCCGGATCGGGGCATCCAGACGCCTCACCTCGGCGCCTTGATGGGTCATGCCGCCGATGGGCAATGGCTGCGCGTGTTGTACCGCTCGCAAAATTACCGCCGGCATTTGACGATGCGTCCCCTGCGCGTATATGCCGCGCACGGGTTCTGGTACTGCGAAGCCGAATCCCTGGAGCACGGCGAGAAGCGGACGTTCCGCGTCGACCGCTTCGAGGACATCGCCGCGACCTCTCCCCCGCCGGCTGCGAAAGCGGGCAGGGGGGAGGCGGCGGCAGGGGATCAGCGATCCCCGGAATCGGCGGCGGCTGAGCCGGCGCTTATCCATCTCCACGTCAAGCTGTCCTATCGGGGTTCTCTGATGGCGGAGCAGGACCCGCATTTCGGCCACGAGGTTCAGCAGGTCAGCGAGGAGGAGTGGCTGCTCGATTGCCGGCTGCCGGTTTCGGAATGGAGCTGGGCGGTGTCGTTCTTTTTTGCCATGGGCCCGGAAGCCGAGGTGTTGGAACCTCAGCGGATGCGGGAGGATATTCGTGACCGCGCTCGGGTACTGGCCGAAAAATACCGGTAGTCCTTAGGTCGATCAATAATGAAGGAGATGATGGAATGAAACCGGGAATCATGGTGTTGACGCTTGGCGTGGAGGATCTGGATAGATCGTTACGGTTTTACCGGGACGGGCTGGGATGGTCTACGGACGGGATCGTCGGCCAAGAGTTTGAGCACGGTGCCGTCGCTTTTTTCGATTTGCAGGCAGGTTTGAAACTGGCCGTGTGGAAACGTGAGGATATCGCCCATGATACCCGTTTGAAGTTGACCCCTCCAAGTCCCACGGAGTTTACGTTAGGCCATAATGTGGCGAGCAAAGCGGAGGTAGACCGGGTCATCGAGCAGGCGAGGCAGGCGGGAGCCGTCATTACGGTCGAGCCGCATGACGCCTTTTGGGGCGGGTATTCCGGTTATTTCCAGGATCCCGACGGCCATTTGTGGGAAGTCGTTTGGAATCCGCAGTGGGTATTCGAAGCTTAGGCGGGTAGCTGAATAAACGGACGCGAGCTTAATCGCGAAGGGAGCGAAAGGGTTATGGGAATAAAAGAACGGCAAGCTTTGGAACGCGGAAAAACGTTCATTTATACGCATGCGCGCCTGCTGGATCGGATGCGCTTTGCTTATCACTTTGAAAACGGATCGGCGGAGGACGTGTTGACGGCACTCCGCCCGTATCAGAATGCCGACGGCGGATTCGGTCACGCCCTGGAGCCCGACATGCGCTGTCCGGACAGCCAACCGGTAACTACGGAAACGGCGTTGCTGGTGATGCGCGAAACGGACGGATTCGAGTCCGCGCTGATGGACGGCATGCTTACGTATCTGCGGGATATATCGCTTCCGGGCGGCGGGTTGCCGAGGGCGACGACCGAAGTGAACAAGTACCCGCATGCCCCTTGGTGGACCACGGAGCAGGACGGGATTGCTTCATTGAATCCGACCGGGAGCATCGTCGGGATGCTTCTTGAGCCGAAGCAACGCCGGGATTTCTGCGAGGAGAGCTGGTTTCAGAGCCAGATCGGCTTCTTGTGGCGTTGTTTGGAGGAAGGTTTCCCCGGAGATTATCATGACGCCGTTCAGTGGATCTCGTTTTTGGAGCATGTTCCCGACCGCGACCGCGCGGCCCGGTTTCAATCCAGATTGGACGAATGGCTGAGCGGGCCGAACGGAATCGAGAAGGACCCGCAGGCCGGCGGCTATGTGCACAAGGTGTTGGACTACGCTCCGACCCCGGATAGCTACGCTTCCAAGCTTGTGTCGGAGCAGGAGATCAACCGGCATCTCGACTGGCTGCTCGATACGCAGCAGGAGGATGGAGGCTGGGGGTTGTCATTCCCGGCAGTTAGTCCGGCGGGAGAGCAGGAGTGGCGGGGGTGGCTGGCCGTAGATAGACTGAAGATCCTAAAGGCATACGGACGCCTGTAAGAGGTAGATCAAAAAGTCATCTTCGGATCACGAAGCTATTCATAGAAGGTTATTCGACATCGAATCTTGAATTCAGCCGGGCCAAGCGGATGCTTTCGAAGCATGTTTCCTACGGAAACATTTCCGTTGCTCACGTAGGCTTACCTACGCTGCGCTACTCCGTCCCTAGCTTCATCCAACCTTCTCGGTGCTCCAAACCTGACTTTTTGCTCTTTTATTGAAACGGTTGATCAAAAAGTCAGTTTTCGATCACGAAGCGATACAAGGAGCTTAATCGGCGTCGAATCTTGAATTCAGCCGGGCCATCCGTTGCTGTTCGCCAAAAAAAGAGGTTCCAAGCAGCTGCTTCGCTGCCGGAGACCTCTTTTTCGCACTTAGATGACTTGTCTTCAATCGACGATCCTTAAAATCTCCGCGACTTCCTTCCGGGGCACCGCCTTCGGCGCGATGGCCGGATGGCCTAACGCGATGACCATGTTTACTCCGCGGTCGGCGGGAATGTCGAGATACTCGCGCAGCTTGTCCTCCGCCAGCAGTACCGGGCCGGTCATCGGACAGGTGGCGAGCCCCTTGGCGTGAGCGGCAAGCATCAAATTTTGGGCGGCCAGGCAGCTGCTCTTTAACCCTTCTTCCTCCCAAACCTCGGGGGGCACGAATGTAATCGGATCGAAGATTTTCTCGCGAAATTTCGAAGTGTAGGGAGTGGAAAGGCAAACGACCAGCGCCGGCGCGCCGGAGAAGGCGGTAGCGTAGGGGCCAAACGATTTGACGAGCAGCTTCGCTTCCCGCTCCAATCCTTGTTCCGTAGCCCGCGCGGCGGTTTGGTGCAGGCTGTCCCAGGTAAACTCCTCGATCTGCTTGATTTTCTCAGCATTCATGACGATGATAAATTCCCAGGTTTGCGAATTCGTATCGCTTGGGGCGAACCGGGCGCAGTCGATGATGTCCTCGATATCGGCGAGGCCGACGGGCTCTTCGGTAAACTCCCGGATGCTGCGGCGGGTTTTAAGCACGTCCCGGAACAAAGCAAACTCCATGACTTTTCACCTGCTTCACTATTTTTTAATACCAGGTACTAAAACTTGATAATAACTATTATAAAGGAAGATTCGCCCTTTGAACAGGGACAAGCCAAAAAGGGGAAGGCCAAGCGATGGCCTTCCCCACGATCCTTTAAGCTTTATGCTCGTATTTCGAGCGGGCGCTCTCGCCCGGCTGCTTCTGAAAATAGCGGCTGGCGAAGCCGATGAACGCGATTAGCGAGGATCCCATGGCCACGAGGTAAAACGGCTGCCGGCCGAACTGCTCGAAGATGATGCCGCCGAAGGTGCCGCTGAGCAAACCGGCCAAACTGGACCACATGATCGTGTACAAGGCCATGCCCGTCGCCCGGAATTCGTCCGGGATCAGCCGGGTCAGCATGCGGATGGCCGTGACGTAAAAGATACCGAACGTCACCCCGTGCATCGCCTGGATGGCGAGAATGCCGTAAGCCGACTCGGTCAATCCCATGAGCAGGAAACGGACGGCGAACAGGAGGCTGGCGAACAGCAATAGCGGCAGCTCCTTATATTTTTCCCCATGGAAGCTGAGATAGATGAATACGGGAATCTCCGATAACGAAGAGGCCAGCATCGCCCAGCCGATAATGCTTTCGCCCGCGCCGAGCTCCTTTAAGGCAATCGAGAGGAACGCTTCGTTCATTCGCATGCCGATGGCCAGGACGAACACGCAGCCGAAAAACCATAAGAGCTCTTTTTGCCGCAGGATCGCCCATATTCCCGATAAGTCCATTTTGGCCACGGACGTGGGCTGGTCCTTGACGAACAGGATGAACGCCAGCGCCAGGCCGGCGATCGTGATCGATACCCACATCGTATTGGATGAGCCGACCCGGGCGAGCACATAACCGATCGTTAAGGCAAAGACCGCGTAGCCGAACGAACCGAACAGGCGAATGGAGATAAAGTTGATCCCGTGCTGCTTGGCCGTAGAGATCGAGATCGTGTCAGACAGCGGAAAAACGGGATAGAAGAAAAAGTAAAACACCGTGATCACCGCCATGATGACGGAAAACGAGGTGGAAGCGGACAGGATAAACGTCAAGGCGATCTGGCCGATAAGTAAAATAAGAAGAATCTTCTTGATCGTCCTGTAGCGGTCGCTGGCCAGGCTCCACAGCAGGTTCGAGACCAGCGAAATCATGGGGCCAAGCGCGTACAACAAGCCGATTTGGCTATTCGAAAATCCCAGTTGCGCGTAAAATAGCGGGAAATAGGAGGAAACAAGGACACTAGTTCCGTATACTGTAAAGGTAAAGGCGCGTAGCCAACCAATGTCGGGGCGGGCCGTCGGGCGAATTTTCATGCTGATTCCCAAACTCCGTTTCTTCATTAGTAATTGTTTGCTAGTATACCAGAAAAACGCGGATTCAGCGGTATAAAGTTTAACTTGCGATGCGTTGACGAAAATCTTTTTTGTTAGGGGAGGCTTTGCCATGAACCATGCCTGTTTTGTATACAACGAACGGCTGGATATCCAAGTGCCGTTGCTGGATCGTCCTTTTGAGGACTACGAGTTAGGCGAACGGCTGGCGATGATCGAGCATTGGGAGGACATCCGTGGCCGGATTCCGAGCAAAGTGATGCTGCTGGAGCGTTCCATCGAACGGATGCTGAATGAGATGAACGAGGAGGCCGATTTCGAGCGGACGTGCCGGCTGAACGGGGAAATTGCCGAGCTGGCCAGCCGAATCAACGACTTGCATATCTGGTACCGGACGTCTCAGGACGAACCATCGGCCAGAAGACACTTGTGATTTTGTTTATTTGTGCAAAAAGTTGGATCATATTATAATATAGAATGGTTTTCAGTTAGGTCGTATTTAACAACTTCGTGGAGGCGGGCCATTGATTGAATTAGAGCGGAGCCGAAACCAAATTCCCAGAGAGCCGATCAGGCTGATGAGCCGGGTTTATAAGTTTATTTTACCGGATGTCCGTCAGGAATTGGATGGCTGGAAGAAGGATGCCGAAGCGATCCCCGACCCTGAGTTAAGAAGACAGGCGTTAGCCAGTATAGCTACCAAAGAGTTCCATTGTCAGGGTGGCGCTGTCTACGCGGCCGCAAATTTGCCGCAGCGCCACGTACTGATTCCGTTAATCGTAGCCTTTCAGACCATCAGCGACTATTTGGACAACCTGTGCGACCGGAGTACGTCCAAGGATGCCGAGGATTTTCGGTTGCTGCACCAAAGCATGCTGGATGCGGTAAATCCCGACGCCACGCTGCAAAATTACTACGCTTTGCGCGAGGAACAGGACGACGGCGGTTATTTGCATCGGCTGGTCGAGACCTGCCGGACCCATATCGCCGAGCTTGGCGGTTACCGCGCGGCCATGCCGCATATCGTTGATTTGGTCAGTTTGTATACAGATCTGCAGGTGTATAAGCATATTGATCCGCGAGAACGCGAAGCGAAGCTGTTAAGCTGGTGGACGGCCCATAAATATCGCGCCCCCCACTTGAGATGGAACGAGTTCGCGGCGGCGACGGGGTCGACCTTGGGCGTGTTTATGCTGTTTCTGGCGGCAAGCCATGAAGAGCTGGATGAGCGAAGCGCCAAGATCATCCACGATGCTTATTTTCCGCATGTTTGCGGGCTACATATTATGCTGGATTATCTGATCGATCAGGCGGAAGACGAGCTTGGCGGCGATTTGAACTTTTGCAGCTATTACGACAGCAAGGAAACGATGCTGGGTCGCATTACGTTGATTGTCGAAGGAGCTCGGCGGGATATTCAGAAGCTCCCTGCTTCCTCGTTCCACCGGATGATCATCGAAGGGCTGCTGGCGTTGTATTTGTCGGACCCGAAGGTAAGCCAGCAGGAAGAAATTCGTGAGGTATCCAAACGTTTGATGCGAAGAAGCCCGCTGATGCGGTTGTTCTTTTTCGTCAATAGCCGTTGGATTCGCAAATATCTCTAATACTTGGGTTAAACTTAAGCGTATGCTCGCATACCAACTTTTTAGGAGGAATTATTATGTCAGCAGTTAAGAAAATCGCAGTTCTCACAAGCGGAGGGGACTCCCAAGGCATGAACGCGGCCGTTCGCGCCGTCGTGCGGAGCGGATTGTATTACGGCCTGGAAGTATACGGCATTCAGCGCGGCTACCAAGGGCTGCTCAACAATGACATCTTCTCGATGGATATCCGCAGCGTCGGCGATATTATCCAACGCGGCGGAACGATCCTGCAATCCGCGCGCTGCCTGGAGTTCAAAACGCCGGAAGGCCAGCAAAAAGGCGCGCAAATTTTGCGCGAACAGGGCATCGACGGCCTGGTGGTTGTCGGCGGCGACGGTTCGTATCAAGGTGCCGAGAAGCTGAGCAAGCTGGGAATCAAAACGATGGGCCTGCCGGGGACGATCGATAACGATATTTCGTTCACGGATTACACGATCGGATTCGACACGGCCGTAAGCATCGTTGTGGATGCGGTGAACAAGCTGCGCGACACGATGTCCTCCCATGAACGGGCTTCCGTCGTCGAAGTCATGGGCCGCCACTGCGGCGATATCGCGCTGCATGCCGGTTTGGCCGCCGGCGCGGAAACGATCCTCGTACCGGAAGTGCCGTTCGATTTGAACGAAGTGGCCGACCGCATGCGGCAAAACTTCGACAAAGGCAAAAGACACAGCATCGTTATCGTTGCGGAAGGCGTGGGGAAAGGCGAAGACGTCGTGCAGGCGATCAAGCAACGCCAGCCTTCGCTGGAGCCGCGCGCTACCGTGCTTGGCCATATTCAACGTGGCGGATCGCCTACGCCGTTCGACCGCAACTTGGCCAGCCGACTCGGCGACTTTGCCGTACGCAGCCTGATCGCCGGCGAATCAAACAAAGCCTGCGGCATGATCGGCGGCGAAATGGTGCTGACGGATATCGAGACGGTCGTATCCACGAAAAAAGCGTTCGACATGGATTTGTACGAACTTGCTTCGCGGTTGTCGCAATAAGCAGATGGATAATAAGCCGAGTGGGGTTCACCCTTGCCCGGCTTTTTTATTTGCCTGTCGCCGCATGACGGCGGATACTCAAATAAGCGTCGCCTAAAGTCCGTTGGAGCTATCTGGCCGAGATGGCCGGTGCGTGGGAAATCATCCTCTATTTGCGAACCCGATGGGTTCTGCTACAATCGAACGCATAGCCAAAGAAGGGGGAAACGACATGTATTTATATCGACTGGAATCCGAAACTTCGGCCGGACCGCTGGCCATCGTGATAGCCGCCGAGGGGGAGGAGCGGGCGTTTGCCGCTGCCGAAGAACATCTGCAGCGGCATTTTTTGCCCGCGCCCGAGGTGATTGAGTTAACGATCGTGGAGAAGAAGCGGATCACGCCGGGGGTCGGCTACGTGATCGCGACAGGCGGCCACCGCTAACGGTCAGTGCTGATCCGTCGACGGAGTCCGGGGCGCGCCCAGCCGGCGCTGGATCACCACCAGGCGGTACAGCAGAAGGACGGCGGCTACGGCGAGTCCCGTAATCAGGCCGATCCAATACCCGTAAGGGCCTTGCGTCGTATAATTCGCGAGCACGAATCCCAGCGGCAGCCCGATAATCCAGTAGGCCAGGAGCGAGATCCAAAAACCCGGGTTGACGTCCTTATATCCGCGCAGTACGCCTTGCGTCGGCGTGGCGATCGCATCCGACAATTGAAAAAAGATCGCGTAAACCAAAAAGTGTTTGATCAAAGCAACGACGGCAGGTTCGCTCGAATACAATTCGGCTACGTCCTGTCGGAATAACATCAAGAGGACGGCTAACACCAGCGCCAAGCCGGCGGCGGTTCCGACGCCAAGGGCGGCATACTGCCGCGCGTCCTTCAACCGGCTAGCCCCGGTCTCGAAGCCGACGAGGATCGTAAGCGCTAGGCAGATGCTGAGCGGGATCATATAAAGCGTCGAAGCGAAATTGTTGGCAGCCTGATGTGCGGCGATCGTCAGCGTATCGAAGCGGCTCATGAGCAGGGTAACGGCGGCGAATACGGCCGTTTCGAAGAAGATGGCAAAGCCGATCGGCACGCCGATGCTCATGAGCTCGCGCCATTTGGCCAGCGATACGCGGTGCAGTTTGCGGAATACGCCGAACGAAGCGAACGGTTCGCTGCGATGCACGATCCACAGGGCGATCAGGAAAATGCACCAATACGTAAAAGCGGTGGCAATCCCGGAGCCGATCCCGCCGAGCCGGGGAAATCCGGCATGCCCAAAGATGAGCAGATACCCGGCGCCCACATTCAGCGGGAGCGAGATCAACGTAATGATCATCGATATCCGGGTTTGTCCCAGCGCATCGATAAACGAGCGCAGAACAATGTAGCCGAACAGCGGCAGAATCCCCGTGGAGATGGCGACGAGAAAATAATAGGCGACATGATGGACTTTAGGTTCAAGGTTCATCGTGTTCAATAACGGGGATATGAGCGATCCGCCGGCGAGCAGCACGACAAGTCCGACGGCGATCGCCAGCCATATGGCCTGGATAACATGGTAACCGACCTTGTCTCGGCGTCCGCCGCCGATCAGCTGCGAAACGATGGGGGTGATGCCCATCAGAATGCCGCTTAATCCCGTTTGCACGGGAATCCACAGGCTGGAACCGATCGCCGTTCCCGCGAGATCGGCGGGGCTGGCGTGGCCCGACATCATCGTATCGAAGAAAGTCATCAACGACATCGTGACCTGCGTGACCAATATCGGGATGAGAATACGTAAAAATTGCCCGTATTTTTGCTTCAGGGTTTGCGTTTCGTTCATATGTAAACTCCGATCTGGAATAGTTGGGTTCGGCAAGCCAAACCAAACCCGGGCTTGGTTGGCCCGGGTTTGGTTGCCGTACAACTATTCGTTATTATTCGTAAGTGACGCCGGACGTATAACGGTTGGAGGCATTCCACAACAGATACTCCTCCACCTTCATTTCCTTAAGCGCCCGAATCTGTTCTTCCACTTCATGTTTGCCGTATTTGACGTAATGCCCGCTTCCCAGCCAGCTTGCCGTAAAGTCCTGGATCCACGGGCGGATGATCGGTTGCGTTTCGCCCAGCTCCGACAGCTTGGTTTGGGTGTCCGCAATTGCGCCCTTGATCGTCTGATAAGGAGCTTTATCGGGATCCTTGGCATTAAACCAACCTGTCGTATAGTGGCTAGGATAAATCATCGGGCAGATAATATCGACGTTGTCGGAGATCTTCACGAAATCCTGGCCGATGCCCTCGGCGGCCGGTACGGAGGCGGCATACCCGAAAATATCGACGGATACCCGAATGCCGAGCGGTTCCAACTGCTCCTTGGCATATTGGACGAAGGAGGAGACGGCGTCGACGCGGCTCATTGCGGTCTTCTCATATTTCAGCGTGTCCGCCCGTTTCTCGAAACCTTCGGGGAACCGCACGTAGTCGAACTGGATTTCCTTGAAGCCCAGCTTGGCGGCTTCTTTGGCGATGTCGATGTTGTAATCCCATACTTCCTTGCTGTAGGGATTCACGAAGCTGTCGCCCTTGCCGTTGCTCCAGACGGAACCGTCTTTATTCCGGAACGACAATTCCGGGTGCTTCTTGGCCAGTATCGTATCTTTGAACACTACCACGCGGGCGATCGGGTATATGTCATGCTTTTGCATACGGGCCATTAATGCGCCCATATCGCGGATGAACGGCTGCGGCTTTCCCAACTTGATCAGCTCGGGATTCTCCGTTTTGTAGGTGATATACCCCATATCGTCCTTGATGTCGATGACCATGGCGTTCAGATCCGTCTTGTCGACGAGGTCGACGAGCTGGTTCATGCGCGAGCCGCCGGCACTGTAAGCCGTCACGTAAATGCCTTTGACTTTGGGGGCGTCCTCTTGCGGGACTACCTTCAAATCCGCAGGCATGATAGGATTGTCGAGGCGTCCCTCCGCTAGATTCGCCGAAAACGTTTGAACCATGGAAGGTAATATGGAGCTTGCTTGTTCATTCCCCGTGGCCTGCTCCTGAGGCGCGGCACCGCCGCCCGTACTCAAGGCCAGAAGTAGCAGTGTCCAGATGATGTTCATGATCATTCTCTCCCTTGTGTGCACTCGCTACTCATTATATCGGAAGAACGGCTGCCAGAAAGAACAGGAATGTCACAATTGGTAAAATGTTTCAGAGTTTCATAGGTTTCGTAGTTTCATAGAGTAGAGCGCAAAAAAGTCGTTTCCTTTGCTTTGGCAAAAGAAACGACTTCGTACTGCAAATTGCGATGCACGTTTTAATGAAGATAAGCCGGATTTTGATGCTCGCAGATGCTGAATTGAATGATCTCGAGCGCATCCTGCGGTTCCAAGATGGTCAGGCCATCCCGGAGGATGATCGTCGAATTAAGTTCCTTCTGATTCAAAAAAGGCAGCATATCCGGGAACCACTTCATGACGATCTGTGCCAGTTTTACCGTTTCCATTTCCATTTCCACATCCATCACCCTTTCCTTTCAGAATCATTCGCCATCGGAATCAATCCTAAATCGGAAAAGCATAAAGCCTGTGAAATTCGGGTAAAGCTGATACATATGAAATTCACTAAGGAACCGCTTGTGACTTATTATAACAAAGATCCGGCTGCTTGAAAACGGCGGTTCTTCCCAAATCCGCTAACGCCGGCGGAACGAGCCCATGACGCCGACCGTTTCCACGATATTCACGAAGGCTTCGGGATCGGCTTTTTTGATGATTTCCCGCAGCTCGGTAAGCTCGTAACGGGTGGTGACGGTCATGAGCATATCTTTTTCCTTATGGGAAAAAGCGCCCTGGGTTTTGATCAGCGTAACGCCCCGGGGAAGCGAAAGCAGCCGTTCGAGCATTTCATCGGTCCGGTTGGTGATGATGAACAGCGTTACTTTGATATGGCTGATATGGATGAAATCGACGACTTTGCCGCTGATATAGATCGAAACCATGGAGGCCAGCGCCAAATCCCAGTTGCCGTCGAGGTAGCCCATCGCCAAAATCACGGTTGCGTTCAGCCCGACCAGCACGTTGCCGACGGGAAAATCACGAAAGCGGGTGACGATCGAACCGATGATATCGAAGCCGCCGGACGAACCGCCGACGCGGAATGAGACCCCGGCGCCGATGCCGACCAGCACGCCGCCGAACACGGCGGAAAGCAGGTTGTCCGAGGACAGGAGCTTATCGGGCGTCGGGATCAAGGCGATGAACCAGGTCGTTGCGGCAACCGATAAGATGCTAAGTCCGATAAACCGTTTGCCGAGCCAGAACAACCCGGCGATCAGAATCGGCACATTGTATGCCAAATACATGGTGCTGATGCTGAGCGGAGAGAAATAGGCGGTCAACATGGCCAAGCCGGAGACGCCGCCGCTGAGCAAATGGAGCGGAACGAGGAACAAATTAAAACCCGCGGCGATCAAAGCCGCCCCGAGCAGAATTACCACTGCGTTCCTGATTTCCTTGTACACAATCTTTCACCTCGCGTAAATATGGAAGTATCTAGAGCCTGCTTGCTGGTATTCCGTTTATGTTTTGTGCTATAATGTTTGAGATATTCTTGAGTAGGTATCCTTTTCCAGTTTTTAAGCTCCAACCTATGTAAAAATTACAGGCTGATTGGACAGTCTATAAACGTTTAAATGCTACTTAAGAATACAGTTAAGCTGGTGGAATGTCCACTATATAGAAGGAGTATGAACAATTTGAACACATTTACTGATTTCGGCCTAGAGCCTAAAGTATTACAAGCCATCACGGAACTCGGCTTTGAGGAAGCCACGCCCATCCAGTCCAAATCGATCCCCATCGCATTGACAGGGCGCGATTTAATCGGACAGGCCCAGACGGGTACAGGGAAAACCGCAGCCTTCGGCTTGCCGCTCATCAACAAAATCCCGAAAGAGGAAGAACGGATCGTCGCCCTGATAATGACGCCGACCCGCGAACTGGCCATCCAGGTAGCCGAAGAAATCGGCAAGCTTTCCCGTTTTAAAGGTACGCGTTCCCTTCCGATCTACGGCGGACAAGACATCGTACGCCAAATTCGCGCTTTGAAGAAGAAGCCCCAAATTATTATCGGTACGCCGGGCCGTTTGCTAGACCACATCAACCGGAAAACGATCAAACTTGACGATGTACAAACCGTTGTTTTGGATGAAGCCGATGAAATGCTGGATATGGGCTTTATGGAAGACATTCAGTCCATCCTGAAGCTCGTTCCGGAAGAGCGCCAAACCATGTTGTTTTCCGCTACCATGCCGTCGAATATCCAAAAGCTCGCCCAGCAGTTCCTGAAAAATCCGGAGCATGTGTCCGTGATTCCGAAGCAGGTTAGCGCTCCGCTGATCGACCAGGCTTACATCGAAGTGAATGAACGCCAGAAATTCGATGCTTTGACCCGTCTCTTGGACATGGAATCGCCTGAGCTCGCCATCGTGTTCGGCCGGACGAAGCGCCGGGTCGACGAACTGTCGGAAGCCCTGCAAAAACGCGGCTATTCCGCCGACGGCCTGCATGGCGATTTGTCGCAAAACCAACGGGATAACGTGATGCGCAAATTCCGCGACGGAAGCATCGACGTACTTGTAGCTACCGACGTTGCCGCTCGGGGACTCGATGTGTCAGGCGTAACGCATGTAGTAAATTTCGACTTGCCGCAGGACCCGGAAAGCTACGTGCACCGGATCGGCCGTACAGGGCGCGCCGGCAAGGAAGGGGCGGCTTGGTCGTTCGTAACGCCGCGCGAGATCGATCATCTTCATTTCATCGAACGGATTACGCGCCATAAAATCGCCCGCAAGCCGCTGCCAAGCATTGCCGAAGCGATCGAAGGCAAGCAGCGCATC
Source organism: Paenibacillus macerans (assembly GCF_050565405.1). GTDB lineage: Bacteria > Bacillota > Bacilli > Paenibacillales > Paenibacillaceae > Fontibacillus > Fontibacillus macerans_B. The sequence continues at coordinate 22,237 of NZ_JBNYYG010000050.1, forward strand.
ACCGCCGAGCGCATTATCGAGTTGGTGGAAGCCGGCGAATTGAACGAATACAAAGGCATTGCCATTCAACTGTTGGAGCAATACGATTCGGTGAATTTGCTTGCGGCTGCGTTTAAGCTGATCACCGGCGAGAAAAACGAGAAGACCAACATCGAGTTGACGCCGGAGGAACCGATTCGCGTGAAACGCCGCAATCCGGACATCCGCTCCAGCGGACGGAAGCCATCCGGATATGGCAACCGCAGCGGCGGCGGATACCGTCGGGATTCCCAAGGCGGCCGAGGAGGCGGCGGCTACGGAAACAAAGGCGGCGGCGGTTACAACCGAGATGGCGGACGGGATTCTTACCGCTCCTCCGATCGCAAACCTCGTTCCGGATCGGGATCCGGCTCGGGCGGCGGCGAACGGAGAACGAACAAATTCAACGAAAATCAATCCTTCGATAATTAATTTTCGGGCGGTCCCGCCCAACAGAAAGAAGACGGAGCAGAACTCCGTCTTCTTTGTTTTTTTATAAAATATAGAATTTCTAAGTTTACAGAAGAATTGTACGGCTTACAATGACGAGGAGAATGAACAATACCAGAATTGTACCTGTGGAAGTCCAGAAACCTCCGCCATATCCTACATGGGACATGAGATAACCTCCTTTAAAATTGTTAATGTTTTGAAGTTACGGTATATACTATGGCACAAAGGCCCTTGAAGATTAGACGCTTACCCAGCACGCCTCAAATTAGGCGCTGGAACGTGGTGGACGAATCATGTATAGTGAATATAGGCAGAAATAATCACTACGCTTGAGAGGGGAAGTATACTTGGAATACAAAGGTTTTATGGGCGGGTTTTATAAAATAACCGAATGGATCATGCGCATTTCGGGCAGCAACCTGCTGTGGTTGCTGTGTTCATCGCCATTCATATTGGTACTGGTTATGAAATTAATGCTCGTGCTGCAATCGCCGACCCCGCAGCCAGAAACGTTGACGATTTGGGTCATGGGCATTTTGGCACCGTTTACACTTTTTCCGGCTACGGCGGCTTTGTTTTCCGTAACTCGCAAATGGGTCATGGGCGAAAGCGATCTGAGCATCATTAAAGTGTATTTCAGAGGCTACAAGGAAAACTACAAGCAAAGCATGCTCGGCGGCATATTCTATACGGTGCTGTTCGCGATCATGTACGTGGATTATGAAGTGTACATGAACCAAATGGACAATTTGCAGATGATCGGCATGATTATGTTGTTCTTCTTGTTGATCCTGTTCTTGTCGTTGTTCAACTTCTTCTCCTTGGTGGCCCATTACCATCTGGGCGTGATGCAGTTGATCAAGAACGCGATCCTGTTCACGATCCTCCGTCCGTTCCGGACGTTGTCCACTTTGATCTGCGCCGGCGTGCTCGGATTCCTGACGCTGCGGTTCGGCTGGTTGATCCTGTTCGGTTTCGGCAGTTTGACGGCCCTGGTCGCTTTTTATAACTTCTACATTGCCTACAACAAAATTCAGGAAAAAGTGGAAAGAATGAAACAGAACGAAGAGGAGTCGAACGGCTCCGGCTCCGCGGCGGACGACGAAGATTTGGCGCTCGATTTGCCGACGGGGGAAGAGAAGGAAAAAGACTGATTTCTTCCACAATATGGCTTTACAGCCAAGTTTACATTTGGTTAACGAAGCTTTATAATAGGTTTACGTCCTGCGATGTACGTTTCGGTTCTATGTTGTTTTGAACCAATGACAAAGTCTCGGGAGACCTAGATTGCGCCGTAGCTGAAAGGCCCTATCCAGCGGATGAGGGGACTTCAAAAACGTCGCTGCGGTCACCCACCTGCTAATGCAGGTTCGAGACAATGTAACCGGACGGCATAGGCGGGTCTTTATCAAGCTTGAGGACGGCACCTTGTACTCTTTTTGTCACAGAAAAGGGAATGGGGTGCTTTTAAGTTTGCACGGAAATACGTTTACTCGCTTTTGTTTGTGAACTAACAATGATAAACTATAAGGAAAGAAAACGCATACCTTATGAGGTTGTTTTAAGGGTCGTGAAGGAGGAAGAACTGTTGTCATTCAAGAGAACGTTAACCGGCATTTTTCGCAGCCAGGAAGGTACAAGCGACCGAGCGAAGGTGCCCGAGCTAAAGACGAGGTATTATCAATTATCCAAAGAGAAAATTTGGGAGGAAGTGTCCTCCACCCTGAAAAAAATCCCGGGCTATAAGGTGCTGCACGAGGTGCCATCCGTCGGCGAGATTACGCTGGAGAAACGGACCGGCTTCGGACGCACGATGGACATCACGGTGTCGATTGTATCGACCGGACCCGTCCGCAGCGCCGTGGACATTTACTCGGCAACGCGCGGATCCATGGGGGACTTGGGAGCGAACTATCGGAATATTCTGCATTTGTTCTCCATCTTGGACAAGAAGCTGGCGGCACATAAAGTATCTTCGAACTCGTAATCCAGGATCAACGCCAAAAAAAGCGAGCAGAGAGAAGGCCTCTCCTACTCGCTTTTCGTTTTAGCCCGGGGTTAGGACAGCAGCGCTTTGACGGCGGCTACCGGTTTGTCGTAATCCGGATGCTCGGTCATTTCTTTCAGTACTTCGATGTATTGGATTTTGTTCTCCTTGTCCACGACGAATACGGCACGCATGTCGAGGGCGAATTCCTTGATCAGCACGCCATAGGCTTGGCCGAAGGAATTATCTTTATAATCCGACAGAGTGACGACACGGTCCACGCCGGCGGCGCCGCACCAACGGGCTTGGGCGAACGGAAGATCGGCGCTGACGGTCAGCACGACCACGTCATCGCCAAGGCCGGCGGCTTCCTGGTTGAAACGGCGGGTTTGCGCGTCGCATACGCCCGTATCGAGGGAAGGAACGACGCTGATCAGCTTGATTTTGCCGGCGTAATCCTGCAGGGTGGCCTCTTCCAGCAGGTTTTTGCTTAAGCGGAAATCGGGTGCCGTGTCGCCAACTTTAAGCTCCGGACCGATCAGAGTGATCGGATTGCCTTTAAATGTAGCTACGTTTGCACGTTCTTGCGCCATGTACATTTCCTCCTAAATAGATGGATTTATTCATTCAAAATTAATTATAATCGTTTTAAAAAGAAAATGTCCAACATCAGGAAAAAATGAAGGCAAAGGAAGGTTCCCATGATTTTTTTGCGATATGAGAATTGGAGAAGTTACCTGCGGTATTACCCCGTGACCTGTCTGATTTTGGCGGCGAATATCGCCATGTTTATCGTATTGGCCATGAACGGGGGATCCACCAACCCGGAGACGCTGTTGAGGTATGGAGCAATGGTCGACTTTGGCCCATTGGCCGGCGAGAACTGGCGGTTGTTCACATCCATGTTTCTGCATCGGGGGTTCGACCACCTATTTTCGAATACGTTTGCGATCCTGGTGTTTGCTCCGCCGCTGGAGCGGCTGCTGGGCCACTGGCGGTATGCGTTGCTCTATTTAGGTAGCGGACTGGTCGGCAATCTGATCAGTATGGGGGTTTACCAGCTCAGCGCAGAGGGGCATATCTCCGTCGGGGCGTCGGGTGCCGTGTACGGCGTGTACGGCGCGTTTCTCTACATCGCTTTGCTGCAGCGTCATTTGATGGACGAGAGCTCGCGCAAGACGCTCTATAGCCTGCTGATCGTCGGGGTCATCTATTCGCTTCTGGTCCCGCAGATCAACTTGTCGGCTCATCTCGGCGGGCTTGTCGGCGGTTTCTTTATTTACGGTTTGATCATCCGCATCTTAAAACGGCGTTGAACCCAGGGATTGTAAATGGTACATTAAATTTATAGTAATAGAGGTTGTTGAAAAAGTCATCTTTCCATCACGCGGCAAATCATGTAGGGGATTCGGCGGCGAATCTTGAATTCACCCGGGCTTTCCGGTGCTCACGTAGGTTTGCCTACGCTCCGCTCCTGAAGTCCCTGGCTTCATCCAACATTCTGGGTGCTGAAAACCCGACTTTTTGAACACGCACTAATAGGCGTCATTCGGTTATCGGAACAAATGCGAAATGGAGCGATCAGATTCGTGGAATTAAGACAACTGCAATATTTTGTGAAAGTGGCGAGAAAAGAGCATGTCACTCAGGCAGCCGAAGAGCTTCACGTAGCCCAATCGGCGGTAAGCCGGCAGATTCACCAGCTCGAGCAGGAGCTGGGCGTCAGTTTGTTTATGCAAAAGGGCAGGAATCTTCATTTGACCGCCGTCGGTCAGTTGTTTTGCAACCGGGTGGAAATGATTCTGAAGGATCTGGACCGGGCCGTGAACGAGGTGCACGAGTTTCTCGATCCGCAGCAAGGAGAGATTCGGCTCGGTTTTCCCAACAGCCTGGGCATCCATATGATTCCCAGCGTGGTGGCGGAATTTCGCAAGCTGTATCCCAACGTGAAATTCCGTTTCAGACAAGGAACTTATCCTACGCTTATTCGCGACGTTGTTTCCGGGGAAGTGGATTTGGCTTTTATTTCACCGTTTCCTGAAAATCATGATCAGGTCACGGGAAATGTGGTGCTGACGGAGGATTTGGTGGCGATATTGCCGCCGGGCCATCCCTTGGCCGAGGAGCAAAGCATTAAGCTAAGCCAGCTGAAAGACGAGAAGTTCATATTATTCAGCAAAGGTTATTCGCTTCGCCCTATCGTTTGGCATGCCTGTCTGGAGGCCGGTTTCACGCCGAAGATCGCCTTTGAGGGCGAGGAGACCGATACGATACGAGGGCTGGTGGCGGCCGGCATGGGCGTTAGCCTCCTGCCGGAAATGGCGTTGTTTCAGAGCTTTACGCTGCAGCCGATCCGCGTGCGCATCTCCGAACCGAAAGTGACCCGCACGATCGGGCTCATTCATCGTTCGGACGAGAAGCTGCCTCTGGTGGCCCAATCCTTCCGGGTATTCCTGTTGGAATATTTCGGCCTGCAGGTCGATACTCCGCCCAATCAGTAACCGGTCACTTATGTAAACGGTTGCCTCTGGCAAAAGGCAAAATAAAAGGCTGTACGGCTCTCGACTTGAGAACCGTACAGCCTTGATTTGTTGTATCGCTTTATTCGCGGTTGCCGACGAAGATGAGAATATAGCGAAGCAGCTCCAACAGCGAAATCAGCGCCGCGGCTACATAGGTCAGGGCAGCGGCGTTCAGCACTTTTCCCACGCCCCGGGCTTCGTCCGGTGCGATGAAGCTTTGCTGCAGCATGGCTTTGCGGGCCCGGCTGCTGGCATTAAACTCGACCGGCAGCGTAACGAGCTGGAAGAGCACGGCGGCCGAGAAGAAGATGATCCCCAGTCCGATCAGGTTAAGCGCGCCGAAGATAAGGCCGGCAAGCAGCAGGAACGGAGCGATGCCGGAAGCGAAGTTCACGACGGGAAACATGCGGTGGCGCATGACCAGCATCGGATATTTCTGTTGATGCTGGATCGCGTGTCCCACTTCGTGGCAAGCGACGGCGACGGCGGATATCGAGCTTTCGTAATAGACCGGCTCCGACAAACGCACTACGCGGTGAATCGGGTCGTAGTGATCCGACAGGGTTCCGCGTACGGGCTCGATCGGCACATCGTACAAACCGTTGGCGTCCAGCATGCGTCTGGCTGCGTCGTGTCCGGTCATGCCGTACATATTCGAAACCTTCGCCCATTTGTTAAAGGTTCCTTTTACCCGAAACTGAGCCCACAGGGAAAGCCCGAAGGCGATCAGGATCGGAATCAGCATCACGTCTGAATACATGAATCATTCCCCCAAGCAATATAGTTGTCAAAGAAGCAAACAGAGGCGGATTGAAATATACGTAGTATTATGAAAAAGGGCCATGGTTCATCAGCAACCGGATCGCTTCCATGCAAGCCAAGCTTTGCGGCAGCAAATTCGCAAACGCGCGTTTGGCCTGATTGGGCTGCAAGTTGGAGATGAGCGGCTCAAGTTCCTTGACCTCCCGTTCCAGCTGCTGCATGTGAAGCTCGAGCGAGCTCAGCTTCTCGGAAACCTGCTCCTCATGCGTCACGCGGTTCCACTGCTCCAATTTCTCGCGAATCTCTTCCAACGTATATTTCTCCTGTTTTAAATGATTAATACGTTCCAGTCTGGTCAAGGTTTCAATGCTGTATAAACGGTAATTTGTCTGGGTTCTTTTCTCCGGGGAGATCAGCCCGAGCTTGGTATAATAATCGATGGTCCGCTCGCTAACGTCAGCGGCTTTGGCCAATTCTCCGATCCGGTACAGTTTCTTTACTCCAATTCCATCACCTCTCCCGCCAAATCCAAAGCTTATAATTGTATCTTATTTATATTTATGATACTGAACTATAAGCATACAGTCAAACGTCATGCTTTACTTTTATTAGTAACTATGGGCTTAATGTTATTGAAATGTTACATGCAATGTTACTATAAGTGTAAATAATCTATTTTTTTTCAAAAAAGTATTGTCATACGTCCTTCTTTAGTCTTATAATCACCTTAACAATTCATTTTGTGTAAGGAAACTTAACATTAGGGGAGTGTTAAAAGATGAAAAAGAAGTGGCTTTATGGTTTGCTCGTTTTTATCGCAGTCTTTGCATTTCCGGTCTCGGCTTTCGCGGCGGAGGGAGAAGTTACCGCTCCTGTTCTGGAACTGGGCCTGAATTCACTATTCGTTTTTGTGGCAGCCATGCTGGTGTTCTTTATGCAAGCCGGTTTTGCCTTGCTTGAAGCAGGCACCGTACGGATGAAGAACGCCGGACACGTGGCCGGCAAAACCGTCCTGACGCTAGGAATTTCCGTCCTTGCTTGGTGGCTGCTGGGCTTCGGCTTCGCTTTCGGCGACGGCAACAGCTTCCTGGGCACGACCGGGTTCCTGTTCGGCGGTGAAGGCGATATCGGATCCTTCAGCGTTTTCTCTGAAATCGGCGTACCGCTCAATTTGATGTTCCTGTTCCAAATGGCGTTCGCCGCCGTCTCGTTGGCCATTGCTTGCGGGGGGATGGCTGAACGCGCAAAACTTAGCGTTTATATCATTTTCGGCACGATCTTTATCGTCGTCATCTACCCGATCGTCGCTCACTGGGTATGGGGCGGCGGCTGGCTCGGCAACTTGGGCATGCAAGATTATGCCGGTTCCACCGTGGTCCATCTGACCGGCGCGACGGCAGCGCTTGCCGCAACGATCCTGCTCAAGCCTCGTCTTGGCAAATACAACAAAGACGGGAAGCCGAACAGCATTCCTGGTCATAACCAAGTATTGACGGTGCTCGGGGTTATCATTTTGTGGATCGGCTGGTTCGGATTTAACCCGGGCAGCGCATTGACCCCGCTGAATGACGGATTTTTCGGTTACGTATTGATGACGACCAACCTGGCTGCAGCTGCCGGTGCGGTAGCGGCGCTGCTGATCTCTTGGGCGGTCATGGGGAAATCGGATATCCCGAGCATGCTGAACGGCGTTCTGGCGGCTCTCGTAGCGATTACCGGTTCTTGTGCATTCGTGGATGCTTGGGCTTCGATCATTATCGGTGCGGTCGCCGGGATCCTGACTTTCTTCACGGCTAGATGGTTCGAGCGCGCCGGGCTGGACGATCCGATTTACGCCTTCTCCGTACACGGGATTGCCGGGGTATGGGGCGCGATTTCCACCGGTTTGTTCGCAACGCCTGAGCTTGTTGAAAAAACCGGGATCGGCGAAGCCGGATTGTTCTACGGAGGCGGCTTTGGCCAATTGGGCGTGCAATTGCTGGGGGTTATCGGAACCTTCGCATTCGTCCTGGTCATCTCCTTCCTGGTGCTTGGCGCCATGAAATGGGTCATCGGCCTCCGCGTTACCGAGGAAGAAGAAACAATGGGCCTCGACATCAGCGAGCATGGCACTTATGGTTATCCGGAACAAATGAACTTGCTGAACAGAAACACATCTTCCGGCATCTCTGCCGAATAAGGATTATGACAATCCGGGACAAGAAAGGAAGTTGGGGCCATGAGTCATGAAACGGCCATGAACAACGCCGGTTTACAAGCAATCCGATCAGCTTCCTCTCCCGGATTGCTCAGGACGGCCAGGATTGACGAGCAGAATCGGCTCTATGGCAAGCTGACCTCGATGCCGATTCAGGTTTGGAACCGCGAGGTAGGAGAACTGCATGATGCCGTCATGACCCAGGCTTGCCAATTGTGCGAAGAGGAAATGATCCGGGAGGGCTTCGGCCCTCCTCCTTCTCATTATGCCTTCATCGCTTTTGGAAGTGCTGGCCGGGCGGAGCAAACCCTATGGAGCGACCAGGATAACGGGTTGATATTCGGAGAAGGCGATCCCGCGCAGATTGCGGCATATTTTGAAACTTACGGCAACAAACTTTCGGCCATTCTGGAGCAGGTCGGTTATCCGCCTTGTCCCGGTAACGTCATGCTGTCCAACCCGCTTTGGCGGGGAAACCTGGAAGATTGGGAGAGGCAGCTTATGGAGTGGCGGGATGTATTGGCCTGGGAGCAGGTCCGCTATTTAATGATAGCCGCCGATATGCGCCATATATATGGGGATGCGGCTTTATCCGATGCCTTGCGCAAACGGATGAAGCGGGTTATGGAGCTGGATCAGGGCAGCGAGCGGGATATGACGGCGGCGATTTTGCGGAATACCGTCCGCCATAAGGCGGCTCTCAATATTCTGGGCCAAGTGATTACGGAATCGACGGGGGAGCATGCCGGAGATTTCGATGTAAAATACGGCTTGTACATTCCGATCGTCAATGCCGTGCGTTATTTGGCGCTGCAATACGGAGTCGAGTCTTCGTCGACTTGGGAACGGATTTCCCAGTTGTACCAGCTGGAGGCGGTGCCTACCCGCTGGCTGGAATCTTGCCGGAGAGCCTTCGACACGGCGGTCAAATTAAGGTCGTTGACCCCGCCGGAGAATGAAGACGGCATGCTGACGGGGACCCACTACTTGCCTCAAGAGATGTTAAAACAGAAGGAGCTCCGGCGCGAGCTGCGGGAATCGCTCAGTACGGTCAGGCTGATGTACCGGACACTCCAAAGGCAGCACCGGTATGCGGAAAGGAAATGGCTATGAAGGAACCGATGAAGGGTAACGGTGGTTTTTGGGATGTTTTGAAGGGCGGAGGCGTGTCGCCGCGGATTGCCTCGATGCTTGGCGCCCCCAGCGCACAGCAAATCGCGTTCGTCCGTTCTTTGACCAAAGGGCAACGCCGTCCGGAGACGCTTCACGTTCCGCTTGCCGAACTGAAAACGGCGGTATTCGATTTGGAGACGACAGGATTTCATTACCATTATGGTGATGAAATTTTGTCCTTTGGAGCCGTTAAAGCGGAAGGGGAGCAGATTAGCGGCGAAGTCTACTATTCACTGGCGAAGCCGGCCTGTTCCATTCCGGAACGGATCGTCGAGCTGACCGGCATCACGCCGGAAATGGCCCAGGGCGCCCCGGCGCTGCTGGAAGCGCTGCGCGAGTTCATGTCATTCGTCGACGACCGGGTATTGGTGGCCCACGGAAGCGCCCACGATAAGGCGTTTCTGGATGTGGCTCTTTGGAAAACGACCAAAGCCCACCTCGGCCATCGCGTGCTGGATACGATGATGATCGCGCGCAAGCTGGAGCCGGATCGGCGGATTTCCGGGCTGGACGATTGGCTGGCCGTGTACGAAATTCCCGTAACGCAGCGTCACCATGCGCTGGAGGATGCGAAGATGACCGCCAACTTGTGGACGGTCCTGATCGGCCGCCTGAAGGAGCGGGGAGTCATTACGCTCGGGGATTTGTATACGTACTTGAGTAAAACGTAAGTCCATAGCTCAGAACTTATTTTGATCCGTATCCACATGCCAAGGAACGGGACGCAAGGAATAGCTGCCTGCCTTTGGTTCAATAACATAAGCCTTTATATGATAACCGTCCGGTTCGCCGGGCGGCTTGTTTTTTGGGATGGCCGGGGAGCCGATCGCATAAAGCTTGATTTGGGCCGCAAAGTTCGGCAGCTCGCGCAAATCCTTTGGCGAAGGCAATGGCGGCGCCGCGGGGTGTGTATGGTAGACGCCGATTAGCTTCGCGTCAAAACAGCTCTTGATCCAGATTTCCGGGTCGAGCTCGAAGGTTTTTAGAGGGTCATTGGCCCGATTCGGTACCGGCAAGTAACGCTCGATCACGGCTTCGTTATCGCGAATGGTACCGAAAAGCAAGCCGCAGGCTTCTTCCGGGTATCGGCGTTGCCCGTCCTCCGTGAGCGCCGTCCGAACCACCGAAGGCAAAATCCATTTCTGATTCATGAGAAAGACTCCTTGGTCCAGGTTATGCGTTTTCGGTTTTTTCGATCCATTGTAACAAATCGTTAAAAAAGGGTACAATAACATAAGTATACCTAGAAAATAGATCAGCGACATAAAGGGACGAAAATCATGAGACGAAATCGTTGGATTTTGGCCGCATTGCTGCTCCTGCTGGCGGTTGCTTTGCTGGATCGGGGCTGGCAGGCAGGCTGGCTGCCGGGTTTCGGCGGCAACGATAAAGCCGATTCGGGCGGGAACGCCCCATCGCTCAGCGTACTTGCCGCAGAGGGGGCTCCTAAGCCGGGAACAGCGGCTCCGGCGTTCGCGTTGCCGGGCTTGGACGGCAAAACCTATGAGGTTGGGGGGAAACGGGAGAAGGCATTGCTTCTGAACTTCTGGGCTTCTTGGTGCGATCCCTGCAAGGAGGAAGCGCCCGAATTGGTCGCCTTGGCAGACAGATACAAGGACTCGCTGGATATTTACGCCGTTAACGTAACGCTTTATGATAAGCTGGACGAAGCCAAAGCGTTCGTCAAAAATTACGGATACACCTTCCCGGTGCTGCTTGACGAGAAGGAGGACGCGTATCGCAAGTTCAACGGCGTCGCTTTCCCGACCAATGTGCTGGTGGATGAACAAGGGGTTATTCAAGACGTGATCGTGGGCGTGATTCCGCCGGAAGAGCTTGAAGCCAAAATCAAAAAAATGCTGGAATCCTAAGCAAAAAGGGGAGATTCCTATAGCCCGTATCGGCTGTAGGAATCTCCCCTTTTCCGTTTCTGAATTCAAGGTCCTTAATGATTGACCAAACCCCAGCCGGCCGAAGGAATCTCTTCGTAACCTTCGCGTTTGGTTTGCCCCAGCAGGGCATAGCGGATACTGTCGACGAGCGCTTCCCAGCTCGCTTCGATTACGTTGCTGGACACGCCGACGGTGTTCCAGGAATTGGAGAAATCCTGCGATTCGATCAGTACGCGAACCTTCGAGGCCGTGGCGTCCTTGTCGTCGAGCACCCGTACCTTATAGTCGGACAAATGCATTTCCTTCAGTCCCGGGTAGTAAGTAATGAGCGCTTTGCGCAGGGCGTTGTCCAGCGCGTTAACCGGGCCGTTGCCTTCTGCCGCCGTGTAGATGCTCGTGCCGTCGATGTTCAGCTTGACGAACGCCTCCGATACGACGGGACGGTCGGCGGCTTTCTCTACCAGCATTTTGAACGATTCGAACACGAACAGCTCCTTGAGCTCGCCGTTCGCTTGACGCAACAGCAGCTCCAGCGAGGCGTCGGCGCCTTCGAACTGATAGCCTTGGTGCTCCAAATCCTTGATTTTGGAGATCACTTGGCGCGTATTTTCATTCTCGGGATCAAAATCGATGCCCATCTCCTGCGCTTTGGACAGGATGTTGCTCTGGCCGGCCAATTCGGAAACCAGCACGCGTTGGCGGTTGCCGACGAGCTCCGGAGCGATATGCTCGTACGTGCGCGAGTCGCGCAGGATGGCCGAGACGTGGATGCCGCCTTTATGGGCAAACGCCGCGGTGCCGACGTAAGGCTGGTTGACCGGCATATGCACGTTGGCGATTTCGCTGATATAGCGGGCCGTATTGGTCAACTGCTTAAGGCGCTCCGCTTCGAGTACCTCGTAACCGAGCTTCAGCTGCAGGTTCGGAATAATCGAGCAGAGGTTGGCATTGCCGCAGCGTTCGCCGTATCCGTTCATCGTTCCTTGAATTTGCCGGGCCCCGGCGCGGACCGCGCTGATCGAATTGGCTACCGCCAGTTCGCAATCGTTATGGGTATGGATGCCAAGCTCGGCGTCCGTGATCGTCCCGGCGAGCACGCTGACGATATCGTGCACCTCGTGCGGCATCGTGCCGCCGTTGGTGTCGCACATGACGAGCCAGTCGGCCCCGGCATCGGCCGCTTTGCGCATCACGGAGAGGGCATATTCCGGATTGTGTTTATAACCGTCGAAGAAATGCTCCGCATCGAAAATCACTTCGAGTCCCTTGCGCTTCAGATAAGCGATGGAATCGTAGATCATCGCAAGGTTCTCTTCCAGCGACGTCTGCAGGGCGGTGTGCACGTGAAAGTCCCATGATTTCCCGACAAGGGTGGCGGCTTGCACGCCGGCTTCCAGCATCCGGTTCAGGTTGGCATCCTGCTCGGCAAGGCTGTCTTTGCGGCGCGTGCTGCCGAAAGCGGTAATTTTGGCCTGGAGCCCCAGCTCTTTAACCCGTTTGAAGAATTCGATGTCTTTTCCGTTGCTGCCCGGAATGCCGCCTTCAATATAGTGGACACCAAGCTGATCCAGCTTCCTGGCGATCTTCAGCTTGTCGTCCGCCGACAGGCTGATGCCCTCGCCTTGAGTACCGTCGCGCAGGGTAGTGTCGAAGATGGATATAGCCTTTGACATGATGGAAGTGTCCCCCTTTGGTCGTCCTCTTTAAGTGGTTGTTCAAAAAGTCATCTATTGATCGCGAAGCAGAACATGAAGCTTAATCGACATCAGCCGAGCCAAGCGGATTCCGAAGCATGTTTCCTGCGGAAACATTTCAGTTGCTCACGTAGCCTCCGGCAAGCTAACGGACACCAGAAACGCTATTTGCCCGCTTTAGGGCAGTTTCCGATTCTAACGGACCGAGGGGACCTTATTTCGGTCAGAAGCGGCTAAATGGCCGCCATGAGAGCCCAATAAGGTCTCTGGAGTCCGTTGTAGCGGGAAATAGCCGGGAAATGGGCAAATAAGGTCATTACGGTCCGTTACGTTATGTCGCGCTACTGAAGTCCCTAACTTCATCCAACCTAAAGCGTTTTGAATAAACGCACTTCGGAAGCATACGCTTCGGTGCTCAAAACCTGACTTTTTGAACTCGCACTAAAAGCGCCGTTTTGTATAATTTCTAATTATAACATCTGCTATTTTAAATGTAACACGCTTTTTGCGAATTTGCATGGGCCAATGTTGACCGGGTTTCCGGGGAAAGGTATGCTGGATTTAGGAGTAACCAAAGATAAATGAGGGGAAGCAAGTGAGAACTACCGCTGATTTTTACCCCGCCCGGGGCAGGGTCATTTTACATGTCGACATGAATGCCTTCTATTGCTCGGTGCATGAAGCGGAGGAGCCCGGCAAGTACCTGAACCGTCCCACCGCGGTGGCCGGGAGCGTGGAGTTGCGCAAGGGGGTCATTGTCACCTGCTCCTATACTGCGCGCAGGATGGGGATATCCACGGGCATGACGGTTAGCCAAGGGCTGAAGAAATGTCCGGAGCTCATCGTCATTCAGCCTGACTTCCATTTATACCGCAAATATTCCCGTGCCTTTATGGATATTGCGTATGAATATACGCCGCTGCTTCAAGCCGTGTCGATCGACGAATGTTATTTGGACATCACCGGTTCCAAGCAGTTCGGGACGCCGCTCGACATTGCCGGCGAAATCCAGCGTCGGATCCGGGAGGAGCTGGGCTTGCCCTGCTCGATCGGGATCGCGCCCAACAAGCTGCTGGCCAAAATGGCTTCGGATATGAAAAAACCTAACGGCATAACGGTTTTGCGCATCCGAGACGTGCCGAATTTGCTTTGGGATAAACCCTGCAGCGATTTGTTCGGTATCGGCAGGAAGACGGGGGAGAAGCTGAAGAAGCTGCGGATTTACACGATCGGCCAACTGGCTGCGGCCGACGAGCGGAAGCTGATCGAACGCTTCGGCGTGGCCGGAGCCTGGATGAAGCGGGCGGCGGGCGGCATCGACGATTCCCCGGTGAGCGAGGAGCGGGAAAAAAACAAGTCGATCGGCCACACAACGACGCTGCCGCAGGACATCAGCCGGATGGAGGACGTGCAGCGGGTCATGCTCAATATCGCCGACCAGGTCGCGCGGCGTTTACGGCGGCAAAACCTGATGGCGCAGACGATCCAAATCACGATCCGCACGCCGGATATGAAGACGATTACCCGCTCGCAAAGCCTGGAGACGGTAACGGAACAGGCGGAGGAGATTTACCGCGAAGCCTGCGAGCTGTACCGCCGCCACTGGAGCGAGGACAAACCGGTGCGTTTGCTTGGGATCACCCTGCAAAATTTGGTCCCCAAGGAGGAGTCGGCGCTGCAGTTGGATTTATTTGACTACGAGCAGCAGCCCAAAAAAGAGTCGCTTACCCGCACGATGGACATGCTAAGAGACAAGTTCGGGGAAAATGCCGTGTTGACCGCAGGCATGCTCACCGACGACCCGTCGGCCTTGATCCGCAATCACAAAATTCGCGGCACTTCGCTGCAAACCGACTTTCTCCGCGAAGACCGGGAAAAGCCGGAATAATTCAAAGAATGATCACGTTTGGGAATTGGAATAATACGGAAAACGCATTGAAATTGCTAACTATTTATATTATATTGGTCATGGTGATATAAAAGGTGTGTTCAAAAAGTTGGCTTTTCAACACCGAGAAGGTTGGATGAAGCTAGGGAGTGAGTAGCGGAGCGTAGACAGATCTACGTGAGCAACGGAAGGCCCGGGTGAATTCAAGATTCGATGTCGATTAAGCTTCTTGACTTACTTCGTGATCAAATGATGACTTTTTGAACAACCTCTAAAAGCACCGGACTCGTATCGTTTATTCAGGAGGCAGATAAGAGATGGCGAAATATACTTGGGTTGAGAAAGACACTTGCATCGCGTGTGGCGCTTGCGGCGCGACGGCACCGGATATCTACGATTATGACGATGAGGGTTTGGCCGAAGTGATTTACGGGGAAGACGGAAACCGCGGGGTTACGGAAATTCCGGATGATCTGCACGACGATCTCCAGGATGCTTGCGACGGCTGCCCGACGGACTCCATCAAAATCGCGGATACTCCGTTCAATAAAGAAGGTTAATCCCTTAGGATAACCCGGTTCTTGTAAGCGTCCCTCACCGCTCTGGTGGGGGATGCTTTTTATATGGGATTTTACGGTCCTACTCTAGTTCCTCGGGAATATAATGTGATATTATGAGAACAAATTCATAAATGAGGTGGTCATTCCTTGATCGGACGCAGCGGCAACCCTACATTACGAGATTCGACTTTCGAACGGCCGGAGCAATACTCCGGCATGAATCAAATGACGATCGGAGGCACGGTGAACAAAGCGTTTATTACGCTGATCATCCTGCTCGGCAGCGCATTCAGCACCTGGATGCTTTATTTTGACGGATACAGCGTGGGCGGCATGGCCGTGGCGGGCTCGATCATCGGCCTGGTATTGGCGCTGATCGTCAGCTTCGTACCCAAAACGGCACCCTATTTGGTTCCGCTTTACGCCATTGCCGAAGGGGTGTTCCTGGGAGCCGTATCGGCAAATTATGAAGCGAAGTTTGGCGGGATTACCCTGCAAGCCTCGCTGCTGACGATGGGCGTGTTCCTTGCGCTGCTGATCGCCTACAAGACCAGGTTGATCAGAGCGACGGAAAACTTCAAGCTGGGCGTGTTTGCGGCGACCGGCGGGGTTTTGCTGGTGTATTTGGCCAGCTTTATCCTCGGCTTCTTCGGGATTTCGATCCCGTACCTCCACAGCAACGGCTGGGTAGGCATCGGCATTTCGCTCGTGATCGTCATTATCGCGGCGCTGAATTTGGTGCTGGATTTCGATTTTATCGAAAGCGGAGCCGAGCGGGGCGCCCCGAAATATATGGAATGGTACGGCGCGTTTGGCCTTATGGTTACGCTGGTGTGGCTGTACCTGGAAATGCTGCGGCTGCTGGCGAAATTGGCTAGCCGGGATTAAGCAAGGGCTCCGTGGGGAGACAAAATTCAAGAGGCGGTCAGTCCGTAGCTTGAAAGCACCCGTTCAGTCGGCTGATGGTCTGACGATACAGCCTAATAGCCGCTCGGCCTAACAGCCGGGTGGCTTATTTGTGCCGGGCGGCATTAGCGTTGCGTTAAAGCTTCCGGGAAACCTGTGGGGACCGAACCGTACCTAGCAGTTCCAAGGAATTCCTGCAAAAATGCAGACTTTTTCTCAAAATAAGCCAAGCTCTCGCGAATTCCTGCAAAGGCGGCTAGGCCCCTTAAATCCGGAGTCCTGACCTACAAGTTTATCTTTCTCAAAGACATGCTCACTATCTCACAGGTTTACATCG
>NZ_JBNYYG010000051.1:0-38143 GCF_050565405.1 Paenibacillus macerans
TTTCAATCTCTGAAATTCTCTTACAGGCGGAAAGGGTTATGAAACTAACATTTAGCACTAAACCCACACAGTAGAGCGAAGAGCCAAGTTCAAACAACCCTACACACTTAATTATACATACTTTGTTATTTGTATTTGAAGATATTTTCATACTTTCTATTAAATGCTTAAATCCGTCCGTATATTGATTTTTACGCAAATAATATGTAGCTAACTCGTTTAAAAGTCGAGAAATACAATCGGAAATCGTCTGCTGAGTGTACATTCCCATTGCGATCAGTTGTCTGGTTAATGAGTTGATTTCCACTTCAAAGCGTTGCAATATATCGTCAACATTAATATCAAACCGATTAGCATTTTCCATGATATTTAGCAATGAAAGGATAATATCATCTTTTTTGGATTCGATATTGGCCACAAATTCCGAAAAGACACTTAAATCTCCAGAAGACAGTTTAGTCAATAGTGAATTCGCTTCGGCCCACTCTTGAAACAAGTTCTTCCAATGCTGCGTTTCCTGATCTTTCTCTTTCACCCAACTTAAATCCGCATAAAGCTGAATATAACGTAATGCTTGCTTATAATCCCCCCGCAATTCATAAATATTTCCGTAGAGCAGATAAGAGTAAGCTAAATAAAAAAACAAGGGCCTGTTTGTTTTTTTAGAGGACTGTCCCTTCCACTCCCGTTCCGAGGAATAGAAAACCTTGGCTTTATACTCCAACTTTTGAACGATTTTCTCTACTTTATTCCAGCGGTTTAGAGCGCGATACGTATTAGCCAAGTCTTTCAACGCATCCAACTGCTCCATTTCATCCAACCGCTCCACAAAGGGCTCGAACTGAATAGCCGCCTGATAATTCAACTCTTGGTCGTTTCCTTGTCTGATCATAAACAACCGATACTGACAAACGGCCAACCGTTCCGAATGTTGCTTTTGCTCACTTTCGGCGATGCTTTCGTATAAAATGGCGGCAGCGGCAGGCTTGCCGCTTCGAAAAAAGTCCTCCGCAATTTCAAACAACGGGGAAGCATACATTAAGTTCTCCATCAATAAAACCACGGTTCTCCGGATGCAGTCCAGTTTCTCAAGCTCCCCGCAACGGTATAGGAAAGGTCTGATTCTACGCCAATTTGGAGAAGCCTCGGTCAAATAATCTTTAAGATACTCTTCATAAAAGCAACCTTCCGCCAATCCCATCGATGCTGTTAGACGATCCAATTGCTCAACGCCCATCACCTTCTTTCCGTTGATAATGGAACTCACGGTTCCGGAATTCAGTTCCGCCAATCTACTCAATTGGCTAATATTTAAGCCTTCCCGTCTCATGAAGTCTTTCAATTCCGTTAAAATCGTGGTTGCTTGCCTCATCCCAAACCACTCCTACCAACCATACCACTAACCTCATTTCTCAATACTTATTGGACATATGATATAAAATCCCTGTTAGTCGGTGGTTAATTTCTACTTCTAAACTAATATATTCCTTTATATTTGTCAATAATATACAATAAAGAACTTTTGAATTCTTATTTTTATGTATAATAAAACTTTCGATGCTCTGCAGTTTCCCCCTCCATATCGATAAACTTATTTACGAGGGGTGGCCTGTATGGATGTAGCCAAACAAGTTGGTAAGAATGTAAGATACTATCGCAAATTAAAAGGGCTTACTCAGGAACAGTTGGCTGAGTCAACGGAAACATACGGTTCGTACATCGGGCGTCTGGAACGAGGCGAACAAAACGTGCAGCTTGAAACGTTGCACCGAATCGCGGATGCGTTGCAAGTCAGCGTCTATGCTTTATTCCGGACTCCTGGGTTCGACCAACTTAATGATCAAACGCGGATTTGGCAAATCGTGCAATTGCTGCAAGAGCAATCCGCCGAGGAACAAGCACGCGCTTATCGAGTGTTGAAGGAAATGTTCCGTCAAAAATAAGTTGTAAACATAATAAAAAGGGTTTAAAGCAGGATAAGTCCCGTTTTAAACCCTTTTTTAATAATTACACGTATCGGGTGCGGTGCACGGACCTAATCCCACAATCCGCTGCGCTCCACGACCTCCAGCCAGCGCTCCGCCAACAGATCATGGCCGGCCGCCGTCGGGTGAACGCCGTCCCACAGCCAGTAGGCGGCGTCGGTGCGCTGGGCCGCCGCTTCGAAAGCGTCTTGCAGCGGGACATGCACCGCCCCGAACGCCTCCGCCAGACGGCGGACGGCGTTCTGATAGCGGTTCATCAACCGCTCCCACTCGGCCCATTTCAGAGCAGGAGCCCCGGTATTCAGGATAAACGGCTCGCACAACACGAGCTTCGCGTCCGGCAGCACCTCCCGCGTCTCCTCCAGCAAATGGCGGTAAGCCCGCTCAAAGCGGTCGGTCGCTCCGCTTGGCTCGCCTGCCATTTGCCGCCAGGCATCGTTGACCCCGATCAGCAGGCTGATCACGTCCGGTTTCAGACTGATGGCGTCTTCGTTCCATCTGGCGTACAGGTCGGAGGCCCGATCCCCGCTCACGCCCCGATTGATGAACGCCGGGCGCAAATGCGCGTATTCGTTCCCCAACTTGGCGGCAATGATGTACGCATAGCCATGCCCTAAGATATGGTTCAGATCGTTTCCGCGGTCACGGTTCCCGTCCGTGATCGAATCCCCTTGGAATAAAACCGTCATCTGCTTCTCCATGCTTCTCCCTCTCTTTTCCGCTTATGAATTCCCCGGAGCCGCTTCCATGGGCATACGGAATTTACAGCTTATTTTACCGCCACAAAAAACAGCCGGGCCGCGTCATCCACCGCTTCGACCCATTCAAAATCCGCGTAAATGGTCGCCTCGCGGAAACCGCAGCGCAACAGCTCGCTTCTCATCCACGCCGGATCGTAAGCCCGCTGAATATGCGTTTCCTCGAAACGCCGGTACAAGCCTGGACCTTGCTCCTCCTCGCGGGCAAAAATCGTCAGATGGTGTTCGATTTCGTTCCGAAGGGCATCGCGCTCGCAGGTCCAGATGTACGATACGCCGGGCTCGTCCCAAATAAACGGCTGCTCTTCCTCGTACCGGATCAGGGTGTTCGGGTGATGCACGTCAAACAGGAACGTTCCTCCCGGCTTCAGCGCTTCGTATGTACGGCGAAAGGTACGAACGATGTCGTCCTCTTCCAGCAAATAATTCAGGCAGTCGCAAAAAGAAATGACGGAATCGACCGGCTCCGGCATCACCCATTCCGTCATATCCTGCTGTACCCACCGGACGCTGCCCTCCCGGAACAAACGCGTGCCCTGGGGCGTCGTCTCCATTTTGCGCCTGGCTACCGCCAGCATGTCGGTGGACAAATCGATGCCCGTCACCTCGAAGCCGGCATTGACCAACGGAATCGTAATGCTGCCGGTCCCGCAGCCGAGATCGACGACCGTTCTCGGCATGCCGTGCCGTTCCCAGGCGGTTCGGGCAAACCGGATCCAATCCGGGTAAGGCATATCTTCCATCAATTCGTCATAAACGTAGGCAAATTTTCGATATGAAGCCATTCTTATTTGTCACCGCGCTTTCTGTCTGTGAGTGGCTGCTGACGCAATTACAGCGTCGCTCCGAACGCCTACACCCGTTTATGCTTCGGGGTGACCCGGATTCTCCGTTTCGGCAGGCTGCCGTTGGACCAGGTATGTCCAGTTCTCCTTCTGGACCACCTTGCCTTCCTTCATCAGCTTGCCGATCGCCCGTTTGAACGCGGCCTTGCTTATCGCGAAGCGCTGCTTGATGAGGTCCGGCGGCGTCGCATCGGAAAACGGCATGCCGCCGCCGGGGCGGCTTTCCAAATAGGCCAAAATCCGCTCCGCGTCTTCGCCCATGCCGATCTCCTTGCGGGGAGCCATCGCCAGGTTTACGCGTCCGTCCTCGCGGATATGGGATACCCGCACCTGAACGCGTTCGCCCAATCGCAACAGCCGGCTGCGTTCCGAGTCGTGAATCATGCCGATCGCCCCGAAGCCGAGCACGCCGCCCTGCACCACGACGAACGTTCCCATTTGCAGCGGCTTGTATACGATGGCGTCCACCCACTGGTTTCTCCATGACGTAGGCGCATGGAAGGCGTGCGGAGCCAGCTCCTGCTCGCCGGCCAGTTTTGCCTTAAGCCGGCCTTGCTTATCGTGCTCCATGATGACGTAGACATGGTCGCCGACCTGCGGATGCAACTCCTTCAGCTCGGGCAGCTCGCGGATCGGGAGCAGCAATTGGCGGCCGAGCCCCATCTCCAGGAAGCAGCCCAGCCGGGGATGGACGTCCGCCACCTCCAGCAATGCCAGCTCGCCCAGCGTCAGATAAGGCTTTTTCATCGTCGCGGCCAGCCGGTCCTCCGTATCGAAGAACAAAAAGACGTCGACCGTTTCGCCCGGCTTCACCTCACGCGTCAGCTCGGAATAATGCAGCAGCACATCCTGCCCGCCCGCGCTGAGAAAATAACCGTACGGCGAGACTTCGCGGTCAATCGGCAGCGAAACGACAGTACCCGCTACCAGGCTCATACCGTCTCCACGACTTTGGCGTCCGACCACAGCCGCTCGATATTGTAATATTCGCGCTCGTCGCGGTGGAACACGTGGACGACGACGTCTCCCAAATCCATGAGCACCCAGCGGGCGGATTCCATCCCTTCGATCCCGCGGATGTTGGCCCCCGCCTCGTGCGCTTTCTTCCGTACTTCGGTAGCGATCGCCTGTACCTGCGTATCCGAATTCCCGTGGCAAATTACGAAGTAATCCGCAATCAGCGAAATCCCCTTCAAATCGAGCGCCACGATGTTCATCGCTTTTTTATCGTCGGCGGCCTGTACCGCCATGTTCAACAATTCTCCCGGTGTTACTGCCATTCACTCAGCCTCCCTTTGTTTGGTTCGTTGCCCTATCAAATCATTGCGCGCCAGCACGGTAAGCGGGAAGATCGGCTTCCCTTTCTCCAGCAAAAAAGAAATCGTCGAATCGAACCCGGCGATCAGCGCGTCCTCCAGGCTGACTTCCGCCAGCTCGCGAATTCGGTCCACCCCGGGAAATTCCCGCCCCGGCTCGATATAATCGGCCAGGCAGACGATTTTGTCCAGCAGCGTCATCTCAATCCGGCCCGAGGTGTGGTAACGGATCGCATCCAACACCTCGGCGTCCAACACCCCATAGTCCCTGCGGGAAACAAAGGCGCCCACCTCGGCATGCAGCAGTTGCTTGTCGTGCTCGAGCAGTTCGGCGTTCAGGCCGTTGTCACGGATCACCGCTTCCTGCTCGTCGATCGGCCAGAACTTGGCCAGATCATGCAGCAAAGCGGCCAAATCCGCCTTGACCGGATCGGCGCCGTACCGCTTCGCCAGCCGGACGGCGCTCTCCATCACGCCTTCGACATGCTTCCAGCGTTTGGCCGGCATCCCGGCCGAAACGGCGGCGATCAGCTCCTCACGGCTGTATCCCATACAATCCGCTCCTTGTCATGTATTCATACACGGAATCCGGTACCATATACCGCACCGATCGCCCGGCGGACAGCCGGCTGCGGATCAGGCTGGAGGAGATATCCACGAGCGGCATTTCCGCCAGCAGCACCGCATCCTGAATAAACGGAGGCAGGGCATCCAGCTCCAGAAAGCTCCCCGGACGCTGCAGCCCGATGAACGAGATCATCCCGGCCAAGTCCTCGATCCCTTCCCATTTGGGAAGATAGTTGACCATATCGGCCCCGATGATGAAATACAATTCCAGTTCGGGATGCAGCAAGCGGATTTCTCGGATCGTATCGACCGTGTAGGAGACCCCGCCGCGGCGCAGCTCGACATCGAGCGGTTTAAAGGCCGGATGGCTGCGGATCGCCGCCTCCACCATCTCCAGCCGCTGCTGGCCGCTGACCCCGGCCTGATGCTTGTGCGGAGGAATGTGCGAAGGCATGAACCAAACCTCTTCCAGTTGATATTGTTCCCTGGCGGCTTCCGCCGCAAGCAGATGACCGAGATGTATCGGATCAAACGCCCCGCCCATGATTCCGACTTTCTTCATTTCGCGTTCCTCCAAAACCCTTTATTAAAAGTTCAAAAAGTTAGGTTTTGAACTACCTTTAAGGAAGCTCGATTTGCTTGTATTCGCGCGATTCCTTGTACAAGATGATCGTTCTGCCGATCAATTGCACAAGCTCCGCTCCGGCGCCCGAGGCGAGCGCTTCGGCAATCTCCTGCGGGTCGTCGAGATTGTTGTTCAACACGGAGATTTTGATCAACTCGCGGCGCTCCAGCGCTTCCGCGATTTGCTTGATCATGTGATCGTTGGTGCCGCCTTTGCCTACCTGAAAAATAGGCTGCAGCCCATGCGCCATACTGCGCAGGTGACGTTTTTGTTTTCCCGTTAACATGTAGTTTCAAGACTCCTTAACATTCAAATAGGCGATAACTTTATCGCTTCATGCTCTCCATGACCGCGGCCCGCATCGCGTCGACCGGCGCGGGCAGCCCGGTCCACCGTTCAAACGCGTAAGCTCCCTGATAGATGAACATTCCCAGGCCGCTGTGTACCGTGCATTCCTTGGCTTTGGCCTCCCGCAGCAGTTCCGTTTCGAGCGGATTGTAGATCAGATCGCTGACTACGATGCCCCGCGGAATTCGCTCGGGGTCGATCGGACACTCGCCGACCTGCGGGTACATGCCCACCGAGGTGGTGTTGATGACGATATCGGTTTCCGGCAACAAAGCCCCGGTCTCGTCCATGCCGCAACCACTAAGCGGCCCTAAATGCGCCCATTCGGCCGCCAATTGCTTTGCCTTCTCCGCCGTGCGATTCGCCAGAACCACGCGTCCCGGGTTCTCCTGCAGCAACGCGTAGAGAATCCCGCGCGCCGCACCGCCGGAGCCCAGCACCAGAACGCTTTTGCCTTCCAGGTCTGGTACGGCTTCTTCCTTAAGCGAACGGATATATCCGATCCCGTCCGTGTTGTAGCCGGTGAGGACGCCGCCGTCGTTCACGATCGTATTGACCGCTCCGATCTGCCGGGCCCCTTCGTCAATCCGGTCCAAATACTTCATTACTTCCAATTTATGCGGAACCGTGACGTTGATGCCGCGGAATCCCAAAGCCGGGATGCCGCGGATCGCTTCCTCCAGGCGATCGCCCTTGACGTGGAACGGCAAATACGCCCCCGCGATGCCGCACGCCTGGAGCGCCGCCGTATGCATCGCCGGCGACTTGGAGTGCAGGATCGGGTCGCCGATAACGCCGAGCAGCATCGGCTGCTCGGCTTGGCCGCCTTCCCGTTCCCGGCCCGCTTTGTTTGCTTGCTCCTCCATCGTTTCTCCTCCGATCGCCCAACCCCGAGAAAATAGAGGTGTAAAACGGGCCATTTATCCGCCTTCGCCCCAAAATAGGGCCAAGTAGCTCGTTGGCGTAAGATCTACACTCAGGTCAACACTCGCTGTCCGGACGCTTTGCACGATTATCCCGTTTGATCAGACCAGAGAGCAAAGAAACGGACAAAGTCGAAGGAAGAACCTATTTGGCGCAGATCTTATTATTTTATCCCTAACCCAACGCTACCCCCTGCACTTAGCTCCCTTAACAAAGGGGATAATCGTGCAAAGGAGCACGCAGAGATAACAAGACACGAGATTTTGGCTTTGACTCGCTTTTATGCACATAGAGTATCTTACGGTTTAAATCAGCGACGGCCGTACGAGCACTTTAACTCCCTTAGGCACATGCGCCGCCACGACGGCACCGAAATCGTTATTGATTTTAACCCATCCGAGCCCGGAAATAAACAGATCGCTCCGGCCGCCCTTCGGAATCCGGAACTCATGGCGAGTCCATTCCGGAAGCTCGGCGAGATGCTCCTTGCTCGGAGGCGCCAGCATTTCCCCGGCATGCTCCGCGAAGAGCTCGTCGGCTCTTTCCAGCTTCGTCCGGTGAATCGGGACCCGTCCGCCAACGAAGCAAGTGAACGACTGGCGATCCCCTTGAATAAAGTCAAACCGCCCGAAGCCGCCGAAAAATAATGTTTGCCCTTCGTTCAGCTGATAGACCGCCGGTTTGAGCGTTTTGTCCGGCATGATGACGCCCAGGTCGACCGGAGCCACCAGCTCGCTGTACCTTGACGGGTACATGATCCCCGGCGTATCGATGATCGCCCGGCCGTCATCCAGCGGGATATGCACCATGTCCAGCGTCGTGCCCGGATACCGGGAAACGGTCAACTCCTGCTCCAGGTCGCTATAATCGCGGATCAGCCTGTTGATGAGCGTCGACTTTCCGACGTTCGTCGCGCCGACGACATAAACGTCCCGGTCGCCGCGCCGCGCCGCCACCGCGTCGAGCAGCCGGTCGAAGCCGCTGTTTTGCTTGGCGCTGCAAAGCATAACATCCTCGACCTTCAGCCCCATATCCTTCGCTTCCTTCTGCACCCAGTTCCGCACCTTGTTCCAGTTCGTGACCTTCGGCAGCAGGTCGGTTTTGTTGACGGCCAGCAGCACCGGATTGTTGCCGACGAACCGCTGGAGCCCTGAGATGACGCTGCCCTGGAAATCGAACAGATCGACGATGTGGATGACCAGCGCTTCCTTGCCGCCGATCTGGGAGAGCAGTCTAAGGAACTCGTCCTGCTCCACCGTGACCGACGATGATTCATTATAGTTTTTGATCCGGAAACAGCGCTGGCATATTACCGGTTCCTTCATTAAGGCTTGCTCCGGGACGAACCCCGGCTTGTTCGGTTCCTCGCTCTGCAGCGCGATGCCGCACCCGCTGCAGCGAAGAGCGCTGTCCGCGCTCCGTACCTCCGTCATCGCTTTTTTTCCTCCTCCAGCCATAATCCTGCTTTGCCGAGCCGCCGTTTCACGATCCGCTCGAGCCGACGGTTAATCCTCGTCCCCATGCCTTCATCCTGAACGGAGATCGGCAGCACGAGAACCGTGAATAACCCTTGCCGGTTGCCGCCGAACACGTCGGTCATCAGTTGGTCGCCGACGACGATCGTCTCCTGCGGACGGAGGCCCATCATTTCCATGGCCCGGTGAAAGGCCGCTCCGGACGGTTTTCTGGCCGCGTGCACAAACTCGATATTCAAAGGGTTCGCAAACACCGATACCCTGTCCAAATTATTGTTTGACACAATCACGAGTTTAAACCCGCATTTCTTTACTTTCTCAAACCATTCGATCAGTTCGGGAGTGGCAAGCGGCGCTTTGGCACCGACCAGGGTATTGTCCAAATCGGTGATGATGCCCCGGTAGCCTTTGGCATAAAGCCCTTCCAGATCGATTTCGAATACGCTGTCCACGCGCATATTCGGCAAAAATTTCTTAAACAAATACGTTCACCTCGGTTTCATACGACAAACTATACCATAATCTTCCCCCGACTTCTCTATATTTTAAAAAAGAACACGTCCCCCGCGCAAGCGCGGAAGACGTGCGTTAATCGATTTGCCTTATCTGCCGCCGCAGTCAGCGGGTCAACGGCTCCGATCCGCCCCTACCGATTCGGAGGACCGGCTGCCGGGCAGAAAGCCAAACCGCTTGCGGCCGTTTGACGCAGCGAGCTTGATCGCTTGGCGCGCCAACTGCTGCGCCTTGCGGAATTGGGCCGGAGATACCGTTCCGGGGCTGTAGCCTGCTTCCTCAAAGCAGATCAGCAGCGGATCCAGCGCTTCGGCCAGCTCCGGCTGCTTAAGCTTCCAGCGGCCGAACGCTTCCCGCAACGTCTCCTGATCGCTGCGCTCGAATCCTCTGCGGCGGAGCCGCTTGACGACGCGCAGCGTCTCAAAGATCGTCTTCTCGCCAGCGGTTAACGGCCGGCCCAGCCGGAGGCGGAGCCACAGGAAGTACAGTTCGGCGCGCAATTGATAAAGCGCCCACGCAAGCAGGACGGTTACCGCAGTAAAGAAGATGTTGCGCATGACTTCCGGATCCAGACGGGAAAAGAAGCTTTCCTCCGCAGCCGCCACGTCCGTCTCCTCGACAAGATCCTGCTCGAAGGTTTCGGCGCTTTCGTCTTCCGCTTCCAGGATCGGCGCGTCGAAGCCCGGGGTGGCCTCGAAAGGAATCCAGCCGTAATCGCCGAAATAGAGCTCTGCCCAGGAGTGGGCATCGGCATTGCTTACATTATAGGCCCGGCCTATCTCCGGACTCCGCATCATCATTTCTTCGCTCGGCTGGCTGCCGGGGGCATAGCCTTTGACCCATCTGGCCGGAATGCCCAGCGAACGGGCCATCACGACCATGGCCGTCGAGTAATAATCGCAGTACCCTTGCCGGATTTCGAACAAAAAGCTGTCGACGAAATCGTCGCTTCGCTTTCTAGATAAATCCGGCTTATTCGTATACTCGAAATTTTGCCGCAGGTACGTCTGCAGCAAATTCATTTTCCGATAAGGCGTCGTGCCTTCAGCCGTGATCTGCTCCGCCAGATCTTTGACCCGCTGCGGCAAATTGCTTGGAAGCTGCAAATAGGATTCTTGGGCCTCGGCCCCTTCCGGATACAGCGTTTCGTAACTCGCGTTCCCCAGCTCTTCCAACGGAATCAGCGGGATGTTCGCGACCACCTTATACTTGCGCGGATAATCCGGCTGATCTCCGGGATCGCGATAGCCGTTCCAGAACAACTCGGCCTCCCGGCTCGCCCAGCGCATATTGGCCGCGCTGTCCCGCTCGTCGAGCAGTTCGACGCTCTCCATGGCGTAGCCGCCGAACAGGACCGGATAAACCCGGTCGGTGTTCATCGTCACGATTTGTTCCACCTGTCTCGTTTCGACCTTGGCCGGTTGTTCGCCGACGAGCGGGTCGGCTTCCGGAGCGCCTTGA
Organism: Paenibacillus macerans; assembly: GCF_050565405.1. Taxonomy (GTDB): domain Bacteria; phylum Bacillota; class Bacilli; order Paenibacillales; family Paenibacillaceae; genus Fontibacillus; species Fontibacillus macerans_B. The sequence continues at coordinate 10,818 of NZ_JBNYYG010000051.1, forward strand.
TACCGCTGGGTGTCCCGGTTCTCCTGCTCAAGATCGGCCCAGCCTTTACCCGAATACATGCGCCGGGTCTCGCCGCGCCAATAAGACCTTACCGGCGTGTCGATCGACATGACCGGGCTATAACTGAATTCGAAGCCGTCGCCAAGGCTTGTGTCGTCCCGGCTGTATCCGGAGACGACCTCCTCCTGAGCGGCGGAGGAGGAACTGCCGCCCTCCGCCCCCGAAAGCAGCGCGGACCCGCTGCCCGATCCGCCGCTGCGCTTGATCCAGGCCGTGTACGGGTCCGTCAAGGTCGGCGATACCGACGGCATGCTGATGCCGATCAGCAGCACGCAAGCGAAGACGATTGCCACGTTTACGGCGATTTTCACGGGCTGCCGGCGAAGGCGCTGCCAGCCTTGCGGATACTTCAAACGGTATTCGTAAAAATGATAGCTTACCAGCCATCCCAATCCGGCAAACACCGTCCAGGCTACATTTTCCCAAAGATAATAGGAAGTAAAGGAGTCCAGAATCGCCAAAACGATCAGATGCGCCGCCAGAAAAAGCAAAATCCGCCGGCGGTTCACGACGAGCCTCAGCACGGCCTCCAGCAGCCCCCAGGCCGCCAGCGAAAACCAAATATACGGCGTAAAGGTCAGCGCCATGCCGCGGATCTGGTCCGGGAAAAAAGGCCCGTAAGGTTCGTACACGTTATAACCGACTAAAACGACACGCCATATGCACAGAATCAACGCGATTTTGATCGTCCATTTCCAAGCCGTTGTGATCGGCAACAGCAGTTCCGCCAAAGCTACCGCGAAGATCGTCACCGTCACCAAGGATGTCGTTACGGTAAACCACAAAGGCTCCGTGAAATCGACCCATTGCATGGCGATGACCACCACCCACGCCAACGACAGCAAACGGTAAGCAAAAGCGTTAGGATGCTCTGCGGCTATTTTCACAGCTTCACACCCCCCATCGCTGCGGGAAGATCGCGAAGCGAAGCTACGTAGATGCCGCGCAGTCCCCGCTCCTGAAGAACCCCCTGCCAAGCGGAGCGCCGGCTGATCCGCGAGGCGTTCGGAACGCCTGGCGTCGCGCCTTCGTCCCCGATTTGAATATGATAGGGAATCAGTTGGCGCGATTTGGCCCAACGCAGCATGCCAAGCACTTTGTCGTCGGCCTGCGGGCTGATCAGGATAAAGAAAGCGCCCGGCTGGAACATTTCCTGATGCGCTTCCAGATGGTCTTTGTAGTTGCCGTAGCCGTCCGCATTGATATCGACCAGATGATGGATCATCTGCTGCCGCTCCAAGTATCCTTCCGCCGGCGGAAAGGAGCGGAACGCTTTGCCGAGGGTGCAGAGCCCCATGCTGATTCGTTCCCTGGCTCCGTATTCCAACAGCGAAGACGCCGTCGATACGGCCAGTTCAAACTGGGCGGAACGCAGATACGCGCTGGTATGTGCATCCAGCACCAGGATGGTTTTCGGCAGCGACTCGTGTTCGAATTCCTTGGACTTCCAGGTCCCCGTCTTGGCGGTGGCGTTCCAGTGAATCCGCGAAATCCGGTCGCCGTAGACATAATCGCGCACACCGTTGATTTGCGTCGTTTCCCGGCGCGACAGCGTGACGGCCGTCTCCGGTCCGGCCATGCGGGAATTGCGGCTGTACAGCTCCCAGTGCGGTATGAACACCGTCCGGGGAAGGATCCGGAATTCTCCGCCCGTAAGAAATACGCCGGTATGCTCCATCAGTCCGAAAATATCCTCGGCGCTGCACGTCGTGCCGGTAAATACGTATTTTCCCCGCTCCAGCGGCGGCGTTTTGTAGACGAGCTCGGAGCAGGCGCGAAAATAAGGAATCACGCTGTCTTCGAACGCCCAAGTATCCCCGTTATGTCGCTGCAGCGTTTCCTTGACCACGATGTAGGGAAGCGGCATAAAAGCCGGAAGCTGCAGCTGCAGCTTCACCAGCACCTGATCCCCGGCCTGCAACAGGCCGCCGCGGTCCCCGGCAAGCGACAGGCTTCGGGCGCCCTTGATCCGCTTCACGCCGGCCAGCCCGCCGATCGCCCAATAAAAGGCCAGCACCGAAACCATCATGAATAACATCAGTGAGGTTTTGCCGCCCTGAAACAAGACGTACAGCAGGCAAACCAGCCATACGGACGCCACTTTCCAGAATTTACGGGAGGCCAGCCCCGATTTGACGCCTTCCACAAGCGTGCGCATCGTTACCGTCCTACGGTAACCGGCACATGGACCTGCCGCAAGATTTGATTGAGCACCTCGCCGGCATTCCGGTGGCCAAGCCGGGATTCCGGACGCAGCAAGATCCGGTGCCCCAGGACATACGGCGATAAAATCTTGATGTCATCCGGCAGCACGTAATCCCGCTGCTGGAGGAAAGCATAGGCTTTCGCCGCCATCATGAAGGCAAGCGAAGCGCGCGGCGACGCTCCCAGCAATACGTCTTCATGCTCTCTCGTGCGGCGGACGATCTCCAGCAAGTAGTCGGTCAACGCTTCGCTGATATGCACGCCTTGAACCTCCCGCTGGATCGCCGCGATCTCCTCCATCGTCGTAACCGGTTGCAAAAGCTCGACCGGCTGGCCCTGGCTATGGGTTTGCAGCATCGCCTTCTCCGTGCCGGCGTCGGGATAACCGATGCCGATCTTCATCATAAACCGGTCCAGCTGCGCTTCCGGCAGCATGTAGGTTCCTTCAAAATCGATCGGATTCTGCGTGGCGCAGAGCATAAAGGGATGCGGCAAAGCGTAGGTAAAGCCGTCGGCGGTTACGCTCCGCTCCTCCATCACTTCCAGCAGGGCCGATTGCGTTTTCGTGGTGGCCCGGTTGATTTCGTCCGCCAGCAAAATATGAGTCATAACCGGCCCCGGCCGGAAAACGAAACGTTCTTCATGAGGGTGAAACACCGATACCCCAGTGATATCGCTGGGCAAAATATCCGGGTTGCATTGAATCCGCCGGTAATCGCCGCTCATGGATTTGGCCAGAGCTTTGATCAGTTGCGTTTTCCCCGTACCCGGGACGTCCTCGATTAACACATGGCCACCGGCCAGAAGTGCGGAGAGCAGCAAATTGATTTCAAACGATTTACCTAATATGCAAGACTCCAAATTGTTTTTTACGGCGATCAAAGTCCGCAACGATTGCTCTTGTACGGGCACGTGTTTTTCCCTCCCAAATAAGACCTGTATATATCTACCTATTTTACATGAAGATAGATAGGGAGTACACTCATGGGTCCGTAAAAGTGCAATATTTATTTCTGGAAACTAGCCTCTAGGCTTTGCGACCAACGCCGCGAGGAAGGAGAAGATGATCGCCGCGGAGATCCCCGCGCTCGTCACGTCGAAGATCCCGGTAATGACTCCGATCCAGCCGTCGCGCTGCAGTTCGGTCAACGCCCCGTGGACCAGCGAGTTGCCGAAGCTCGTGATCGGCACGGAAGCCCCGGCTCCGGCGAACTTCACCAGTGGGTCGTACCACCCGATCGCATCCATGATCGCACCGATCACAACAAGGGAACTCATCGTGTGGGCCGGAGTTAATTTAAGCACATCCATCATCAGTTGCCCCACAACGCAGATCAAACCGCCTACCAAAAAAGCCCATACAAAAATCATAATCCGCTTTCCTCCTTTTCCAGGGCAACCGCATGGGCGATGCAAGGAATGCTCTCGCCCTGCTGGTACGACAGCGGGGATAAGAGGGCTCCCGTGGCGACGACCAGCACCCGGTTCAACTCCCGGTTTTTAAGTTTTTGCAAAATATGTCCATAGGTCACGACGGCGGAACAGCCGCAGCCGCTGCCTCCGGCAATCACGAATGGCTGCTTGCCGCGGTCGTAAATCATCAGGCCGCAATCGTCAAATTCCGTTTTGTCCATAGAGACGCCGTCTTTGCCGAGGATGTCCAGGACGATGGCATGTCCCACCAAAGCCAAGTCGCCCGTGACGATCAGGTCGTAATCCTCCGGACCCCGGCCCGTATCCCGGAAATGCGATACCAGCGTATCGGCTGCAGCCGGCGCCATGGCCGCTCCCATATTGAAGGGATCCTTGATGCCCAGATCCTGAATCCGGCCGATCGTGGCATGGGTAACGCGCGGGCCGGAGCCCTGCGAGGATACGATGGCGCAGCCCGCTCCCGTGATCGTATATTGGGCCGTCGGCGGTTTTTGCGCGCCGTATTCGGTCGGATACCGGAACTGCTTCTCCACCGTGCAGTTATGACTGGCCGTGCCGGCCATCACGTAGCGGGCACCGCCGGCATCCGCGAGAAACGCCGCGAGCGCCAGGCTTTCCATCGAAGTGGAGCAGGCGCCGAACACCCCCAGGTACGGAGCGGCGATCTTTCGGGCGGCAAACGTAGCGGTGATGATCTGATTCATCAAATCCCCGCCGATAAAAAAGGACAGCTCCTCCCGCGCGATCCCGGCGTGGACCAGCGCAAGGGCCGAGGCGTGCTCCAGCAGCTTGCGTTCCGCTTTCTCCCACGTTTTTTCGTCTATCTCCAGATTGTCGTAAACAAAATCGAACGTGTCCGACAGCGGGCCGGCCCCCTCTTCGGGGCCAACGACCGTAGCCGCCCCGATGATCGCCGGCTTGGACGGAAACTCCCAGGTTTGCTGACCGATCAGCATCGGTTAATGCACCCCTCCCAAACCGAAGATCACGTGAATGACGCCTACGATAAAGGCGGCAACCACGCCGAAGACGATCACCGACCCCGCCAACCTGAACATGTTTGCGCCAACGCCGAGGACAAGCCCCTCCGCGCGGGATTCGATCGCCGAGGAGCACATCGAGTTGGCGAAACCGGTAACGGGTACGGCCGAACCGGCCCCCGCCCACTGGGCGATTTTATCGTAGACTCCCATGGAGGTCAGCACGACGGAGATCAGAATCAGTACGGCGACCGTAGGGCTGCTGGCCTCCCGGGCCGACATCCCCGCGAAAGTCATGAACAACTGCTGGATGCACTGCCCGATCAGGCAGATGAATCCGCCGACCAGAAAGGCGCGAAGGCAATTGACCCAAACGTTCCGTTTCGGTTTATGTTGATCGGCAACCTGCTTGTAATCCTGTTCCGTCAGCAGCAAATGATTCAGTTTCACCCGGGCACCCGGCTTGCTTTTCGCTGGCAAACGGCATCCCTCCTTTTTTTCCTGGCTTGCAAGGTATATTCATTATTTGTCATCCTTGGGCTTGTTATGTTTGGAAAATCATCCATAACGTCTTTCGGGCATGAAAAATCCCGCCGGAAATCACTCCGGCGGGGTTCGTGGCATTACTAACGGGGTACGTATATAGAAAGTGCGATCAACGGGGAAATTCCATGATCCGCTTCAAAGGCACTGCAGAATAATGACCAGCAGGATGAAAAGAAGCAAGATCACCAGCCAATCCTTGGAATATCGCTCCATTATACTTTGCCTCCCTCATTTGCCCATCAAGCTGCCGCTTCCCTGCAGTATATGACGTTACGGGATGCGGCGTGCCAAAAACGGCAGTTGGCCGATAAGCAGGAAAAGGCGCATGGACAATCGAAAAAAGGTAGTACATACTTATATAGATTGTTCACTTGCGATTTAGAGAAAGAAGGAGAGAATACGATGAATCAAAAAACGCGGGAGCTATTCAAACAGCTGACGGAATTCCCGGCAGCGCCCGGATTCGAACGGGAGCTTCGCGCCCTCGTCAAAGAGAAAATGTCGGCGTATACGCAGGAATTCGTGCAGGATCGATTAGGCGGACTGTTCGGCGTACTGCGCGGAGACGAGCAAGGTCCGCGGGTCATGGTTGCCGGACATTTTGACGAAGTCGGCTTTATGACCACCGGCATCAGCGACAACGGGATGGTATCGTTCCAGCCCCTCGGCGGCTGGTGGAGCCAGGCCGTGCTGGCGCAGCGCCTGCAAATCATCACGCCCAAAGGCCGGGTGACCGGTGTGGTCGGATCGATTCCGACCCATCTGCTGGATGAATCCCAGCGCAGCAAACCGGTCGATCTCAAGACGATGTATTTGGACATCGGCGCCGACAACCGGGAAGAAGCGGAAGCCGCAGGCGTTCGCCTCGGTCAGCAAATCGTCCCGATCTGCGAATTCACCCCGCTGGTCAACCCGAAGAAAATCATGGCCAAAGCGTGGGATAACCGTTATGGCGTAGGCCTTGCTCTCGAATTGCTGGAAGAGCTCCATCAGGATAAACTGCCGAACGTCGTGTACGCCGGCGCCAATGTACAGGAAGAGGTCGGGCTGCGCGGCGCGCGGACTGCGGCCAACCTGATCCGGCCCGACATCTTTTTTGCGCTCGATGCCAGCGCAGCCAACGACATGACCGGCGACAAGCGCGTCTTCGGCAAGCTGGGCGAAGGGGCTTTACTGCGCATTCTGGACCCGACGATGATCACTCATCGCGGCATGGTTGAATATATTCAGGACACGGCCGATACCCATAAGATCAAATACCAGCATTTCGTTTCGCCGGGCGGCACGGACGCCGGTCAGGTGCATCTCAGCGGCATCGGGGTTCCGTCCACGGTCATCGGCATCTGTTCCCGCTACATCCATACGTCGTCGTCGATCATTCATACGGACGATTACGATGCCGCCAAGGAACTGCTGATCCGACTCGTACGCGGTCTCGACCGGACCACGTTGAACACGATCCTGGAGAACAGCTGAGTAGGTGCTCCCATTGCACCGATGCGATTGAGGGTTCCTGCCGCAGCCCGATTTCCGGCTGCCGCTGTGCGCTTTAACGGACCGTAATGACGTTAATCTCCCATTTCCCGGGTATTTCCCGGTTTAACGGACCGGGTGGACGTTATTCGGCTCTAATCATGCCGATTTGGGCCGATTTGCTGCAATTAACGTCTTCTGAGTCCGTTAAACTACTCATATCGCATTCATCGTGCAATTAACGTCACTGGAGTCCGTTAGGGCTCTCAATGAGGTGTCCAGCCTCGCTCATGCCATACAAAAACCCGCGCGACCTGTTGGTCACGCGGGTTTTCTTCAATATCGCCGCTTCGGGAGGCTAAGCGTGCTAGTTGCTGCTTTCCAGAATCACGACGCCCCGTCCGGGTACCTCCACCGTACCGGAAACCCGGGTATTCGCCAGCAAATCCTTCATGCCCGCCGAACCGATCTCTACTTCGGCGGCTTCCGCATTGTGGTTCAGCAGGAACAGAAAGGACTTGCCGTCCTTGACCCGACGAGCCGCCTCAACGCCCGCAGGCGCGTCGAGCAACGGCCTGACCCCTTGTTCATCGCAGAGGTTCTTCAGGAACCCTTGCAGGAAGGAAGGTTCCGGACTGGTTGCCACATAATAGGCGCGGCCTTTTCCAAATCGGTTCACGGTGACCGCCGGCATCCCTTGATAGAAATCGGAACCGTATTCCGCCAGCACCTCCGCGCCTTCGGCATGGATCAGGTCGCACAGCAATCCGCATTCATATTGATCCGAGAGCGCTCCCCATGACTGCTTCAGGACGATTTGGTTCATATGGCCCGGGAACAACGCGTCGATCTCCTCGGCCCAAATGCCGAGAACGGAACGTAGCTCACCGGGATACCCTCCGGTCGTGACCAGATCGTTTTCGTCCACGATGCCGCTGAAGAAAGTGGTCACGAACGTACCGCCGTTCGCCACGAACTCCTCGACTTTTTTCGCAAAACCCGGCTTCACCATATACATCACCGGCGCGATGACGATTTCGTATTTGCCGAAATCCTCCTCCACCGACACCATGTCGCTTTCCACGTGGATTTTGAACAAGGCGTCGTAGTATTTGTGGACTTCGCCCGCGTAATTCAGCGCGACGGTCGGACCGCTCGACAGCTCGGTGGCCCAGCGGTTTTCCCAGTCGTACACGAGGGCTACCTTCGCTTCCGTCCGCGCATCCAGCAGCGTATCGCCAAGCTGCTCCAGTTCCCGTCCGAGCTCGGCCACTTCGCGGAACACCCGGGTATGCTCATGGCCGACGTGCTCGATCACGGCGCCGTGGTATTTCTCGCAGGCCCCGATGGAACGGCGAAGCTGGAAGAACAGCACCGTATCGGCGCCGTGAGCCATCGCCTGGTAGCTCCACAGCCTCATCACGCCGGGACGCTTGAGCGAATTATAGGCCTGCCAATTCTGCTGGCTCGGCGTTTGCTCCATCAGCATGAACGGCAAGCCGCTTTTAAGCCCTCGCATCAGGTCATGCGTCATCGCGGTAAGGCTGACCGGCGTATCCAAGGACGGATAGTTATCCCAGGAGACGATGTCCATATATTTGGCCCATTCGAAATAGTCCAGCTCCGGATAGAGGCCCATCAGATTGGTCGTGATTGGGACGTTTGGCGTATGCTTTTTGATTTCGTCGTATTCCAGCTTGTAGCATTCCAGCAAAGATTGGGATTGGAAACGGCGGTAATCTAGGGAGATCCCTTGAAAATTGGTGCGGTTTCCGTTCCATTCCTCACTCAGCTCGTTTGGCACCACAATCTCTTCCCAATCGTAAAATGTATGGCCCCAGAACCGCGTATTCCAGGCTCGGTTCAGCTCGTCGAGCGTTGCGTAGCGCTCCCGCAGCCATACGCGGAAAGCGGCGGCACAGTTGTCGCAATAGCAGTATCCGCCGTATTCGTTGGAAATGTGCCAGATCAGCAGGCCCGGATGATCCTTGTACCGTTCGGCCAGCTTCCCGGCCAGTCGGGCCGAGTATTTGCGATACGTCGGCGAGTTCGGGCAGGAGTTATGCCGTCCGCCAAACCGGCGTTTCCGCCCCTGAACGTCGACGCGCAGCACGTCCGGATATTTCCGGGCCATCCAGGCCGGGTGAGCCCCTGTGCTGGTGGCCAGGCAAACATGGACGCCGCACTTGTACAAACGATCGATCGTTTCGTCCAGCAGGGAAAAATCATAGGTCTCTTCGCTCGGCTGATTCAGCGCCCAGGAGAACACGTTGACCGTAGCCACATCGATTCCGGCGAGCTTGAACATCCGCTCGTCCTCTTTCCAAACGTCCGGCCCCCATTGCTCCGGATTATAGTCGCCGCCGTACCAAATTTTCGGCAATTTATCGTTGATCACCATCCACACATCCTTTGACAAATATAATTATAAATCCATTTTAAGTTCAATTTGATCCGCTTTATATATAATAATCGCGATTTGTTATATAATAATATGGTTCATAAGAGGAGGGAAAAATCCATGAGTTTACGGGCCTTCACCCGCTTTGTCTTCTCCCCCGCCGCAACCCCGGATCTCCCGCTGCTCGTGGAGAGCGTCGGATACAATCCGAATCAGGAAAAAATCTCCCGTCCGAACGGATACCCTTATTATCACTGGCTCCAAACGGCCGAGGGGGAAGGCCGTTTGACCTACGGAAACGGAACCGTGCCGCTTCCCCCGAACAACGGCGTGCTGCTGCCGCCGGGCATGCCTCATGCTTATGAAGCCAGACGGGGGAGCGGCTGGGAAACCTATTACCTGACGTTCGGCGGTGCCGCCGCCAATGCGATACTGGCCGCGTTCGGCATTCAAGACGCCGCACTGTTCCGCTGGGAGCCCGAAGCTCCCGTGGCCCCGCTCCTCGGGAACCTGCTTAACCGGCTTGACCATACCCAGGACCTGTTCGGCCTGGAAACCTCCGCGGAAGCTTACCGCTTCCTGGGGGTGCTGAGCAAGTTCGGCCAGGTCAGCAACAGCGCCGTTCCCCGCAACATGGCGAAGCTGGCGCCGCTGCTTCATTGGATGGAGCGGGAATACGGCAACCCCGACCTCGGGCTGGACGCCCTGGCCGAGGTAATCGGGATGTCGGGAAGGCACCTCAGCAAGCTGTTCCAGCAAACCTTCGGCATCGCCCCTTACAGCTATCTCACTCAGATGCGCATCCACAAGGCGAAGGAGCATCTGGCCAGCGAGCCGGGGATTACCGTCGCCGCCATCGCCGGGAAAACGGGATTCCGCGACGCCAGCCATTTCGTCGCTACCTTCCGCAAGCATACGGGGATGACGCCCCAGCAGTTCCGCAGGCTGCATTAGCAAACCCGGTCTATTTGATCCAATACGACGTTCCCGCTACCGTCCGAAAGCGAACCCCATCCGCTGCCGTCGATCCGTCAGGCAAACCTACCTTGAGGCCGTTCAGGCCGCGAACGGTGCACCAGCCGCCGGCAGCCGAGGTGATGCTGGCCGAAGTCAGGCAGCCATCCTCCCAGGTCATCCCGACCGTAAATCCGCCGCGCGCCCGAAGGCCGCTGATCCGCCCGGATGCCCATGACTTGGGCAGCGCCGGCAGCAAGTCGATGCCGTCCATATGGCTCTGCAGCAGCATTTCGGCGATGCCTGCCGCTCCGCCGAAATTACCGTCGATCTGGAACGGCGGATGATCGTCGAACAGATTCGGATAGGTGGAGCGGGACAACAGCGTCCGGATGAACCGGTGCGCCGTATCCCCTTCGCCCAGCCGAGCGTAGAGATTGATCAGCCAGGCGCAACTCCAGCCGGTATGTCCGCCGCCATTTTGAATGCGGGCGTCCAGCGTTTTTCGGACCGCCTCCGCGAGCTCCGGCGTTTGGCGCAAGGTGATCGCTTCGCCCGGATAAAATCCGTACAAATGGGACACGTGGCGATGTCCCGGCTCCGCCTCGGCAAAAGGTTCGCTCCACTCCTGCAACCGGCCGTCGGGACCGATCCGCTGCTCGGCCAAGCGCTCCAGCGTTTCGGCCAACGCTTGGCGCCATTCGCCGTCGACGCCCAGTAGCTCCGCGGCCTGGACTGCATGCTCCAGCAGCTCGCGGATCAGGAACAGATCCATCGTGCTGCCCGCCGATACGCTGCAAGGCTCCCCTTCCGCCGTCAGGAACTTGTTCTCCGGCGAGGTGGACGGCGCCGTGACGAGCCGGCCGTCCGGACCGGACACGAGCCAATCCCGGCAAAATTCGGCCGCGCCTTTCATTAGGGGGTATGCGGTCTCCCGTAGAAATGCCTCTTCCGGCGCGAACCGATAATGCTCCCACAGATGCCGGCACAGCCATACGCCGCCCATCGGCCAAAACGCCCAGCTGGCCTCGCCGTCCGTCGGCGTCGATTGGCGCCAAAGATCGACGTTGTGATGCGCCGTCCAGCCCCGGCAGCCGTAATGGATCCGCGCCGTTCTTGCGCCGGTGACGCTCAGATCGCGGATAAGCTCAAACAGCGGCTCATGGCATTCGCTCAGGTTTGCCACCTCGGCCGGCCAATAGTTCACTTGTGTGTTGATGTTGGTCGTATATCCGCAATTCCAGGGCGGCTGCACGTGCGGATTCCAGATGCCCTGCAAATGCGCCGCTTCCGTTCCCGGCCTGGAGCTGGCCATGAGCAAATAACGGCCGTAATGAAAGTACAGCGCCTCAAGCGCAGGATCCTCGGCCCCGCTGCGGTACGCGACAAGCCGCTCGTCGGTCGGCAGCGCCGCCCGGTCCGCCGCGGCGGACGCGCTTCCCAGCTGCAGCTCCACGCGGCCGAACAAGCGGCGGTGATCCTCCGCGTGGCGTTCGCGCAGCCCCCGGTAACCAAGCTTCGCCGCGGCATCCAGCGCCGCGGCGCATTTCTCCGCGGGGTTCGCGCCACGACTGCCCGGCATCGCGTCATAGCCGGCGAAATTCGTGGCCGCCGCCAGCAGCAGCGTCACTTCCTTCGCCCCTTGGACCGTAAGCCGGCCCGAATCGTCCACCTCGGCCTTACCGCCCTTCAGGAGCACTCGCAGATGCACCTCGAAGGTAAGGCCAAGCCCCTCCTCGTACAGCACCGACTGCGGATGGTCTCCGCGGTAATTATCGGCGATATGGCTTGGGGCACGCCCCTGCATCACGATGCAGGCAGGCCCGCTTCCTCCGCCTGCGCGATGCCGCAGCGGGGAATCCAGCAACGCGGCGAGGTCGATCGGCCGGTCGCCCAGCGCGGCCAGATGCACGGCCAATACCTGGTCGACGGCACTGACCAGCACCTCCCGGGCATATTCCGCTTGCCCGAGTCGATAGTTCGTGACGGCGATCCCGGTCGCCAGGTCCAGCTCTCTCCGGTAGGCGCCGACGCTCTCTTCTTCCCGCTGTTCCAGCCGCAAATGACCCAGCGGCTGATAGGATTCCGTGCGCCGGCCGAGCATTTTCGCTTCGATCAGCCGCTCCGCGTCTTTATATTTGCCCGCGAAGATCAGTTCTCTTGCCGGCCCCAGATGCCGCAGCGCATCGTAGTTTTGCGGATCCCGCGGAAAACCCGACCACAACGTATCCTCGTTCAGGGCGATTTGCTCCTGATGAACCCCGCCGAATACCATCCCCCCGATCCGCCCGTTTCCGACGGGGAGCGCTTCCTCCCAACGGGATGCGGGCCGGTCGTACCACAATTTCCATGACGCTTGTTCCGAATAACTCAACTTCCCCACTCCTTCCCAATAAGCCCCTAAACTGGCAGAAAAGGCCCGAAGGAATCACGGGCCTTTTGCATGCATCATTAATTCAACTGATTATTGAACGTCCTTGCCGGTGAACAAAGATACTCTGGCTTTGACCAGTTCGGTATACTCGGCCTCCATTTTCTCGGCGCCGGCTTTATTCAGTTCCGCAAGGAAGGCGTCATACACTTTGTCGAAGTCGGCTTCTTTGGCCAGGACGGCTTCCGGAATCCGCTTGCGGATGATATCCTGCGTTTTTTGGAAGATCACGTTGTAGTCGCCGTCAGTCGGAACCGGCATGTTGTACAGAGCGCCCCAATCCTTCGCCGGGAATGCATCCTCGCCCGGGAACAGGTCTTTCCAGGTCGTGGCGTTATACGCTTTCAGCGTTTCTTTTTCCGCTTCGGTATAACCTGCCACGATTTGCTCAGGGAAGTTCGTGGTGTAATAGTTGCCTGTCGAATCCTTCACGCCGTCGCCATAGTTGGCGCCGAAGGTTCTGTACAAGCTGATGCCGGATTCTTTCGTGAAGTTGGTGGTGTCATTGACCTTTCTGTCTTGAATTTCAGCCGGAACGACGCGCTGGCCACTCTCATCGACCGTATAGTGTTTGCCTTCGATTCCCCAGTTTCTCAGCACTTGGCCTTCATCGGAAGACAACCAATCGATGAATTTGATCGCCCGTACCGGATCTTTACATGCCGTTGTAATGCTGATGCCGTAACCGTCGACGCCAGCCTGCTGGAAGGAATGATCTTCATATTCTTCCGACAAAGTAACAGGGAAGTGCGCGTAAGTATACTCGTCTTTGCCGGCGGTTTTCAGCGCATTTTCGGCATCCTGATAACCCCATTCCTGGTCGATCAGACCAAGCACGCGGCCGCTGGCGATTTTCGCTTTATATTGGTCTTCTTTTTGCACGAACGTGTCTTTGTCGAGCAGACCTTCGTTATACATGTGGTTCAGCCAACGGAAGTATTCTTTCTCTTCCGGGCGTTTGTAGTGCAGCATCGCTTCGTACGTTTCCGGATTGACGTAGTATTCGCCGTCGTCCGGAGCGCCGGTCGCAAGGAAGGCCGGGTTCGTTACTGTGATCATGATTCTCCAGTCGTCGGCGCTCAGCGTGAGCGGAATCGTTGGCTGGCCATCCGTCGTCGGGTTTTTCTCGACGTATTGCTTCAGCACGTTTTCGAAATCCTGTACCGTGCGAACCTTCGGATAACCCAGCTCTTTCAGCACGCGCTGCTGGATTTCGAAACCGCCCCCGGCATCAAAGTATTGCTGGTCCACGCCGCCGTTGGTAAAAATCGAATAAATGGCCTGGTCTTCGTTGCTATATTTCAACCGGTTCATATTTTCGCTGAACATTTTCTTAAGATTGGGCGCATGCTCTTCAATCAACGGCGCCAGGTCGACGATCAGTCCGGCATCTACCATCTTGCTCAATTCGCCTTTGGCAAAGATCAGGTCCGGCACATCGCCGCTCGCCGTCATCAGGGCGATTTTGCTTTCGCCGCCGCCGGCGCCTACGTCATACTCGGCTTCGATCGTAACGCCGGTTTTCTCCGTGATGACTTTGCCCACTTCGTCCTGCATATTGTTCCAGTTCGGGCTAGCGTCGGCGCCGAAGAACGTGAAGGTGATCGGGCTTGTATCCATGGCCGCTTCCGCATTCGTTCCGGCATTGCCGGTGTTGCCTGCATTGCCTGCGTTGCCGCTGTTGGCCGCATTGTTGTTGTTTCCGCAACCGGCTACCAGCATCGTACTAGCGAGTAAGATGGCTGCAAAAGTTTTAGGGCTTTTCCATTTCATTTCTACTTTCCCCCTCGTAGTCTTGATAGAACTCATATTGTATAACAGGCTCTGCCTGCTGATACCGACTTCAAACTTCCTATTTGCCCCGTTTCCGGACAAGTAAGGGCTTTCATTCCTTGCCACGATTATCCACTAAGCTTTGACGGCTCCAAGCGTCATCCCGTCCACAAAGTAGCGTTGCAGGAACGGGTAGATGAACAAGATCGGCACGGTGACGACGATGGTAATCGCCATTTTGATCGATTCCGGCGACACCTGGGCCATCTGGTTGGCCATATCGTTGGCGTTGGTCATTCTCGCGCCCTGATTGGTGCTCTGCAGAATTTTCATCAGCTCGTACTGTAGGGTAGTCAAGTGCGCTTTGCTCCCGTTGTAAAGGTAGGTGTCAAACCAGGAGTTCCACTGGCCTACCGCCAGAAACAAGGCAATCGTTGCGAGTACCGGTTTGCACAGTGGCAGGATGACCTTGTAGTAAATCGTAAAGTCGTTGGCCCCGTCCAGCTTGGCGGATTCCTGCAGCGCATAAGGCAGACCGTCGATAAAGGAACGGATGACGAATACGTTGAAGGCACTGACGATGCCCGGCAGGACATAAATCCAAAACGTACCGATCAGATCCAAATGACGCATCAGCATGTAAGTCGGAACCAAACCGCCGGAGAAGTACATCGTCAGCGCAAGGAACGTCGAAACGAATTTGCGCGATTTGAAATCGGGCCGGCTTAGCGTATAGGCCAGCATGGAGGCGCTGATCAAACCGAGCACCGTGCCGAGAGCCGTCCGGTAAATCGTGATTTTGAAGCCCTGAATCAGGCCGGTGTAGCTGAATATCGTTTTATAATTCTCCCAAGTGAACTCCCTCGGCCAGATATAAATGCCGCCCCGAACCGTGTCCGTGGAATCGTTCAGGGATATGGCCAGCACGTTCAGGAAAGGGTACAACGTGATGACCAGGATGAGCGACATGAGAATGATGTTGCAGAAGTTAAATATTTTGTCGCCTCTGGTGAGATTGAATGCATTGCTTTTGCTCGCCATCTTCGTTTCCCTCCCCTTACATGATGCTTTCTTTGGTTGTTTTTTTCATGATGCCGTTTGCCGTCAGCAGCAGGATGATGCCTACGACCGAAGTAAACATACTGATCGCCGTACCGTACGAGAAGCGGCTGATATTGATGCCGTAGTTGAGGGCGTACAAGTCCAGCACTTCGGAATAGTCGGTAACCAGCGAGTTGCTGAGCTGGAATTGCTTCTCGAATCCGATGCCGATCAGATGGCCGATCGACATGATCAGCAGCACAGAAATCGTCGTCCGGATTCCCGGAAGCGTAATGTTCCAGATTTGCCGGAAGCGCCCGGCCCCGTCGACCTTGGCCGCCTCGTAAAGTTCCTTATCGATGCCGGTGATGGCCGCCAAATAAATAATCGCGTTCCAGCCGGTTTCTTTCCATACGTCAGAAGCGGTTACAATTCCCCAAAACCATTTGCCTTGAGCCATAAACTGGATCGGCTCGTCGATGATATGCAGCGCCACCAGGATTTCGTTGACGATCCCTCCGTCGATGGAGAGCATTTTCGTGATGATCCCCGCGACAACGACCCACGATACGAAGTGGGGAAGGTAAGAAACCGTCTGCACCGTTCGTTTGAAGTATTTGCCGCGAAGCTCGTTCAGGAAGACCGCAAAGGCAATCGGAATGATGAATCCGGCGATCAGTCCCATGATGCTCATGGCCAGCGTATTTCGAAGCACGAGATAAAACCGCTCATCCTGAAATAAGTCCACGAAGTTTTTAAATCCCACCCATTTCTGGTCCGTGAAGGATTTGGACGGCTTGTAGTTCTGAAAAGCCATCGTCCATCCCCAGACCGGAAGATAGTTAAAAACAAACAACCAAATGACAAATGGCATGGACATAAAATAAAGATATTTCTGCTGCATTATGCTCCGCCAGATTCCGTTCGTCCGCTTTTTCGACGGTTTAGGGGTTGCGCTTTCATTTCTAGTCTCTGGTTGAGCTGATAGCGTTTCCATGCATTGTTTCCCCCCTTCTCTGCTATAGTTTTATGATAAGCCATGGGAGGAATCGGAAATACCCGAGAGATTTCGAACAAAACCATATAATAATTAGATATTGCCTTAGAGCGGGATCGTAAAACTGATTTGCGTACCGGCGCCGCTTTCGCTGGCGATCAGGAGGCCGTGCTCCTCCCCATAGGACAAGACCAGCCTTTGATGGACGTTGCGCAAACCGATCCGTCCCTGCTCCGGCTCCTTGGCTCCCCCGATAAAGCGCATCACCTCGTCCAGGCGCTCCGGGGTCATCCCCATGCCGTTGTCGCGAACCGAGACGTAAACCAAACCGTCTTTCACCTCGATCTTCACTTCCACATGCACCCCCTCTTCCTTGTCCTCCACGCCATGCACGACGGCGTTCTCCACCAGCGGCTGGATGATCAGCGGCGGCACGCGGACCGCGGCAGCCGCGGGATCGATATCCAGGGTGAATTTCAGCCGGTCCTCATACCGGAACTTCTGGATTTCCAGGTATGATCCGACCATCTCCATCTCTTCCTTGAGCGGCGTGCTTTCGCGTCCGGCCTCGAGGTTCTTGCGCATCATTTTGCCCAGCATCCGGACGACGTTGGCGATCTCCTTATCCCCTTTGAGGTGAGCGTTCATGCGGATCGATTCCAGCGCGTTGAACAGGAAATGCGGATTGATCTGGCTGGCCATCATCTTCAGCTTGATTTCCCGCTGCGCCAGCTCCAGCGCATTGTTCTGCTCGGTCGTCTCGACGACCTGGTTCATCAGGCGGCGGATGCTCTCCACCATGTAGTTGAACTGCCGGGAGAGCTGGCCGATTTCATCGTTCCCGTCGATCCGGGACACGACCGTCAGATCGCCTAACGCCAAGCGGTTCAAGTGGCGGCTGAGCCGCAGCATCCGACTGGTCGTCAGAAAAGAGACGATATATACGAACACCAGCGCGATCAGCAAGACGAGCAGAATGATGAGAAGCCCGATCAGGCTGACGGTATTCGCGTCCTTGACGATCGGTTCGGTCGCAAACACCGAAATGAATTTCAGGCCGTTCATGCTCGATTCCGGCGTCAACGTGTCGACCACGAGATAGGACGGCTCCCCCTGGACGTCCACCTTAAACGTCCCTTTTTGCTGCGTCCGCAAATCGATGCCGTAATCGAGCGCTTCCAGCGTTTTGCCGACGAGCGAAGGATTTTTGGCGGCCACGACGTACCCCAAATCATCGGTGATCAACGTTTCGAACGGCTCCTGCTGGAGCATCCGGTTCAATTCATCCTGGTTCATGACAACCATCAGGACCCCGCTTTTTCGCGTGTCTTCAAAAGAGATTTGCCGGACCAGGCTCAATTTGCGGACCGGAATTTCCTGATTATCGTTAATGTAAAACCAGCCGATGCTCTTCCCCGACATGGCCTGCTTATACCAATACGACGTTTCGATATCCTCGTTCACCGGAATCAATTCCAGATTGTTGATCAAGGTCGGATTGTCGTAGTAAAAGCGAATCCCGGAAATTTCCCGGTATTGCCGGACATAGTCGCGGAAATCGTCATAAGCCAGATAAGCTTTGGTCAAATCGAGCACATCGGCATACCGGGTGTCCACTATCGATTGGAGGCCCTGGTCGAGCATAAAGATATCGGAGATGTCGGTAGGGACGCGGAGCATCGTGGCGGTTCGGGTCTTGACCTTCTCGACGTTATTGGTCGTCTGCGCGATCGCCCTATCCATCGCTTGTTGTCTGAAATAGGCGGTAACCGCCACCCCGACGATCAGCACGGGGATCATGACGACGACGATATAGGAAATGAGCAGCTTATGCTTCAGCTTCAGATTGTTGGTCGTACGGATGATTTTATCCAGCATGAGAACACCTCCTGAAAAGAGAAATATCCCCTTCTTGCCGGGGAAAGGGGATATCCAGGCATGCCCGGCAAGCCATCGGGCCGCCGGGTATGCCTGTCACGTATTAAGTTAGCCGCGCCTTTCGGTCCGGCACCAATTATTTCAAAGTGATCTGAAGTTCAGTTCTGCCGCTGAAGGAGGAAACCTCCACCGCGCCGCTATTTGCGAGCGTTGCGCCTTGCACGGAAGCCGCTTCGCCCATGCCGTGCAGCGTTACGTAGAACGGCTTGCCCACCCCTTCGGCGGTCAGCTTTAAGGTATTGCCTTCACGAACGGCGGTCACTTGAAGCTCGGCGTCGCCTTTGGCGTTGTATACGGTTCGCGATGACGTCACGCCGCTTTCGATCTGGTACAAGCCTAGCTCTACGCCATCCGCATAGTCATAATCCGGACGGGTGTCGCTGGACCCGGTCGCCAGGATCGAGTTCGGGCGAACGAACAGCGGCAGGCTGAAGAAGTCGTATTTCTCTTTGCGCCATTTGCCGCCTTCCACCGTTTGTTTGGTCAACAAATGCGTCCATTGGCCTTCCGGCAGGTAGTAGGTCACGTCGCCTTTTTCGCTGAATACCGGCGCCACGAGCAGCGAATCGCCCAGCATATATTGGCGGTCCAGCGTTTCGCTGGCGGGATCGTCCGGGAATTCCAGGAACATCGCCCGCATCGTCGGAACGCCCTGCTGCGTCGCTTGTATGGCCGTATCGAACATGTACGGCATCAGACGGCATTTCAGCTTGGTGAAGAAGCGCGTTACGTCGACGGCTTCGTCGTCGTATGCCCAAGGCACGCGGTACGAGCTGCTGCCGTGCAGGCGGCTATGGCTGGAGAGCAAGCCGAAGGCAAGCCAGCGTTTGAACACGTGCGCCGGCGCCGTGTTTTCGAACCCGCCGATGTCGTGGCTCCAGAAGCCGAAGCCGGCGAGGCCCAGCGACAAGCCGCCGCGAAGGCTTTCCGCCATCGATTCATAATCGGCGTAGCAGTCGCCGCCCCAGTGAATCGGGAACTTCTGGCCACCGACCGTTGCGGAGCGGGCGAACAGAGCCGCTTCATTTTTGCCCAGCTTCTGCTCCAGCACCTCGAAGACGACTTTGTTGTACAGATACGTGTAGTAGTTGTGCATTTTCACCGGATCGGAACCGTCGTGGTACACGACGTCCGTCGGAATCCGCTCGCCGAAGTCGGTTTTGAAGCAGTCGACGCCCATGTCGACCAGCTCGCGGAGATAGCCTGCAAACCATTCGCACGCTTCCGGATTCGTAAAGTCCACGAGCGCCATGCCCGGCTGCCACAAATTCCATTGCCAGACGTCGCCATTGGCCTTTTTCACGAGATAGCCTTTTTGTTTGCCTTCTTCAAACAGGCGGGAGCGCTGCCCGATGTAAGGGTTGATCCACACGCAGATCTTCAGGCCTTTTTCTTTCAGGCGCTTCAGCATGCCGACCGGATCCGGGAAGACGCGCTCGTCCCATTTGAAGTCCGTCCAGTGGAATTCGCGCATCCAGAAGCAGTCGAAGTGGAACACGTGGAGCGGCAAATCGCGTTCGGCCATGCCATCCACGAAGGAATTGACCGTCGCCTCGTCGTAATCGGTCGTAAAGGAGGTCGTCAGCCACAGGCCAAAGCTCCAGGCCGGCGGCAGCGACGGCTTGCCGGTCAGATCGGTGTATTTGTCCAGCACGTCCTTCGGCTCCGGGCCGTCGATCACGTAATATTCGAGCGATTCGCCGGGAACGCTGAACTGTACTTTTTTCACTTTTTCCGAAGCAACTTCAAATGACACCGCACCCGGATCGTTGACGAGTACGCCATACCCTTTGTTCGTGACATAAAAAGGAATGTTCTTATAGGACTGCTCGGAGCTCGTTCCGCCGTCCTTGTTCCAAATATCGACGACTTGGCCGTTTTTGAGGAACGAGGTGAAGCGTTCGCCCAATCCGTACACCCACTCGCCGACGCGCAGATCCAGCTCTTCGCGCATGTAAGTGTTGCCGTTATTTTCGGTCACGTGGGCCATCGATTTGAAGCCGCTGCCGGTAATCCGCTCGTCGCCGCGATAAAAATCGACCGACCACCCCGGCCCTTTATTGATGCGGACGCTGAGGTTACCGCTCTTCAGTTCGGCGTATTTCTCGTTTTCCGTGATTTCGGCGTGGGAACCGCCTTCGGCTAATTCAAAATGCGGGCCATGGTCGACCGTGCCGGCGAAATGAATCAGCTTCACGCCGATGACGCCCGGCAATGGAGAATGGAACTGCATCGTCAGCAGCGTCGTATTGATCATATCGCCGCGGCCGCGAATCGGGGTCGTCGATGCGGAAGCGATCAGCGTGTTGTTTTGGACCATGAAATCATAGGCTTGAACCGCGGTGGACAGCGTGAATCCGTCGCGAATCAACCAGTTGCCATCGGTGAACTTCATGTGTAAATTACCGCCTTTCTCGTCACATTGTTTTTCTGCTGAAAACGTTTTATACTTGCATTATACTGATACTATGATCAATAAACTAACATAATCGAGCGAAAATATAACACTATTTTGACGAGGTGAACAAACATGGATCAAGCGCTCCGCCGCTCCCTGAAGGAAAGCAAAAGCCACGGCAACGAACGGCTTCCGTTCGGCACCTACTGGTACCGCTACGGCCCGGGCGAACACGTCATCGATTGCCATTGGCACGACGAAGCCGAGTTTTTCTATTGCCTCGAAGGCGAAACGCTGTTTCAGGTTGACACCGACTATTTCCCGGTCCGGGCCGGGGAAGCGGTGTTTATCGACGGCGGCGACATCCACGCCGCGCATGCGCACGGCGAGCAGGGCTGCACCTTCTTCTCCCTCGTGTTCGACACGCAGCTGTTGGCCAGCGCCCATTACGACGCGGTCCAGGAGAACCTCATTCTGCCGCTGCAGGAACGGAAAGCGACGTTTCCCCGCCACATCCGGCGCGAACAGGCGGCGGACATCTCCCTGCTGGAGCATATCCTGTCCATGATGCGAAGCTGCAGCAACGAATCCCCGGGTTACGAAGGGGCCGTCAAGGGCCATCTCTATTTGATGCTGGCGGAGATCGCCGCCGTGGGCCGGGCCGTCAGCCGCACGTCCAGCGGCAGCCGCAGCGAATCGTCCAAAATCGAGCGGCTCAAAACGGTGATCCTGCACATCCAGCATCACTATGGCCAACCGATCCGGCTGGCGGAGCTGGCCGCGCTGATCCCGATGAGCGAAGGCCAGTTTTGCCGCTTCTTCAAGTCGATGACCCGGCAGACGCCGATGGACTACATCAACTCGTACCGGATCCGCCAAGCCGCTGAACTGCTGCGCGAGCCGGAGCGCAAAATCTCCGATATCGCGCTGGAGGTCGGCTTCGACAACATCAGCTACTTCATCCGGGTTTTCCGCAAGTCCATGAACTGCTCGCCTTCGGAGTTCCGCAAGAAGCTGCTGGCGCAGGCGGAGGCGTAGCCCAAGAAAGGCCCTATCCGCTTAAAACCCCTTAACTGCGAAAATTAGCTGGAAGATTTCCAGCTAATTTTCGTCTCGCCTTAGTTTGGCTCAAAATAACGGGAGAAAATCCCGTTATTTCAAACTTCCCCTTACTTAGTGCTGCTTCTAAAAAAGCCTGAACCAGCTGATTTGCGCCTCGCCTTGGAGATGCAGATACACGTCGTGCCGGCCGGACAAGCCGGCCGCGGCTTTGGCGGTTACCGTCGTCCAGGCCTGGCGTCCGCCGGTAGGCAGGATCGGACAGGTCACGATAGACTCGCTCTCCGGAGCATCCAAAGTAACATGGATTTCGCCACCGCGCAGGTTCCCCGATACGCGGGCTTCGAACCGGGAAGCCCCTTCGCCGAATTCGACGTCGCGGAAGGCGATCCAGCCGCCGTTTTGCTTCAGCCGGATGCTTTCGCCTCCCTCGCGGCATTCGTCGAGGAATACCCCGTCATAATCGTCATAGTTGACCGCTTGGACCGGTTCGCGCAGCGAGCGAGGCGGAACGGTTTCGCCGTCCACCGTAAACGTTGCCGCGGCGGCCACGCTGCCCGATGAAGGTCCGACCATGATCGTATATTCGCCCGATTCCACGCAGTAGCGATCCCGGGTCACATCCCAGAAGGCCAGCTCCTCCGCCTTTAGCGTAAACGTGACCCGCTTCGATTCCCCCGGCTGCAGATGCAGGCGCGTGAAGCCTTTTAAGGTTTTCAGCGGACGCGGCACCCGCGATTGCTCGATCCGCACGTACAGCTGCGGCACCTCGTCCCCGGCCACCGTGCCGGCGTTCCGGACGTCGAACGAAACGTTGACCTCGCCGTCTTTGTCCACCTTCGTTTGATCCATCGTAAGTCCGCTATATTCAAACGTCGTATAGCTAAGCCCATGCCCGAACGGATACAATACCTTCCCATCGAAATACTGATAGGTCCGTTTTCCTTTGATAATGTCGTAATCCTTCAGATCCGGCAGCTGATCGACCGATTCGTACCAGGTCATGTTCAAGCGTCCAGCCGGATTGTAGTCGCCGAACAGCACGTCGGCCACGGCGTGGCCCAACTCTTGGGCGGCATGGGCCGTGAACAGGATCGACGGGACATGGTCGTTTTCCCAATGTACCGCAAACGGATAGCTGCCGACGATGACGACCACCGTGTGCGGATTGGCCGCCCGCACCGCCTGAATGAGCGCTTGCTGCGCAGGCGGCAGCACGATGTCCGCGCGGTCGATCGTTTCCTTCGCGTTGATGAATGGGTTGTTACCCACGAAGACGATCGCCGTCTCCGCCAATTTGGCCGCATTCACTGCCTGTTCGATACCGTTCTCCACGATTTCCACGATCCATTTTTCACCCGGCAGGTTGGTATCGGCTTTAACGGCATTATCAAAAACGTTTTCGCCTACAGCGATCAAGCCGCCGCGCTCGTTCAGGACGATCGGCCGCCCGTTCCACGCCTTCATCTCTACCTTGCCGCTTGATGCCTGACCAAAGCCAAACACTTCCTTAACGAACCAGCCGCTGGCTTCATTCGAGGTCGCCGTCAGCAGGCCGTTTTCGGTTTCCGTGACATATTTGCCGGTATCCACCGACCGCAGAGTGATCGAGCCCCAGCCCCAGTCGTTTCGTTCAAATACCGCCGCATCGGCTTCATGATCGCAAGTCGCCGCCAGGACGGCTTCAGCGCCTTCGCCGGACGTGACGCAGACGTATTTGCCGCTTGCCGCAGAACGCAGGCGAATGCGGTCCAGACCCGTTCCGAACTGGACGGGACGATCGGCCATTTTCTCCTTCACCCCTTGCAGCGGGGTCACGCGGTACGGCGGCGTGCCGCTGTACCAGTCGGTAAACGCCTCGTCGGCCAGCGGCCCGATGACCGCAATCGAACCGAGGTCCCGGGACAAGGGAAGCAAACCTTCGTTTTTCAGCAGCACGACCGATTCGCGGGTTGCCGTTAACGACAAAGCCGCATGCTCCGGCGCGCACAGCTTTTCTTCCGGCATGTTGCTGTACGGATTCCGCTCCTCCGGATCGAATTCGCCGAGCCGGAAACGGACGCGGAACGCATTGCGCAGCGCGTGGTCCAGATCAGCTTCCGTCAGCAGTCCTTGCTCCAGCGCGTTCCGCAGCGCCTGGAACATGATCGGCTGATCGTCCGTCATGCTGTCGATGCCAGCCTTGATCGATCCCGCCACCGCTTCCGCGTAGGATTCCACGTAACGGTGTTCCATCACCGTACCCATCACGTCGCCGGCGTCGCCCACGACGAAACCGTCCATGTTCCATTCGCCTTTGACGATGTCGTTCACTTCATGGTTAAAGTTACAAGGCGTACCGTTGATCCCGTTGTATGCCGTCATCATCGAGCCGGCGCGGCCTTCGCAGAATGTCCGTTCGAACGCCTTCAAATAATATTCACGTTTGTTCCGCCGGTCGATGCTGACCGATTCGCAACCGCGATCGATTTCATTGTTGTTGCCGTAAAAATGCTTAAGCGTCGCCACGGCCTTGTAATAGAACGGATGGTCGCCCTGCAAACCCTTCACCAGCTCGGTCGTCAACGCCCCCGTCAGATGAGGGTCTTCGCCATAGGCCTCTTCGGTCCGGCCCCACCGCGGATCGCGCTCCATATCGACGGTCGGCGCCCAGATCGTCAACCCGTTGATCTCCGGATTTCGCTGAAAAAACACCCGCGCCTCATCGCCGATCACCGAGCCGATTTTACGCAGCAGCTCGGGATTCCAGGTACAGGCCAGTCCCGTATTTTGCGGGAATGCCGTCGCTTCTCCCAACCAAGCCATGCCGTGCGCGCCTTCCGTGCCGTGCTTGTATTTTTTGACGCCAAGCCGCGGGACTTCCGTTTGAAATTGGCACATCAGCTCGATTTTTTCGTCCGGCGTGAATCTGGAAATTAAATCGTCAACCCGCTCCGCCAGCGGCAAATCCGGGTTTTGAAAAGGATATTGGTTCGTGTTGTCCATCATACGATTACCTCGCCCCTATACTCTATATTTTCTGTAAGCGCTTAAGAAACGAGCCCTGCTACTGGCATCTTTTTTTGCCAATCCTATCATAGCTCGCCGCGAAAGCGCTTAATACACGGAACATTAGTCATCTTTTCATATAAAAATATCGCATGCCCTTAGCCAGGATTCCGCAACAAAAAAAGCACCTTGCGGTGCTTGCGGCATGGTCGGTCAGGCATGGTTCGCCTGCTTGCGGTAAGCGGATGGCGAAGTCCCGACGTATTTACGGAATTTACTGTGAAAATAATCGACGTTCGTATACCCGACCTTCTCGGCCACCTGGTACACCTTCAGCCCTTCTTCAAGGTAGGCTTTCGCTTTTTCAATCCGCACTTTGTCGAGGTAAGTGTTGAAATACTCCCCCGTCGTGTTTTTGAACAGTTTCCCTAAGTAAGCGCTGTTATAGTTAAAGATACCGGATAACATCTCGAGTTTCAGGTTTTCGCCGTAATTGCGGTGGATCAGATCTAGCATAATTTTGACTTCCCGATGCTTGCCGTCTTCCCCTAGCTGGTTTATGATTTGCTGCAGCAAGCCTTCCGCTTTTTCGTACAGGCTCAGGATCGTACGGGCTTTCTGAATCTCAGAGAAGCCGTCGGAAAATTCCTTGCCGCGGCTCTGCAGCTCCGGCGATTGCTTTAGGACTTTGCTGAATAGCGTCGTCAGCAATTCCACATAACGGCTTTTGATCTCTTGTTCAGAGGAGCCTTCGGTCATATACACCGCCCCCAACTGGCGCAGCAGGATTTTGACCGCATCTCGGTTGCCGATGTCAACGGCATAATAGAGTTGTTCCCCCAACTCCTCGGCCGAATGCCGGGTAGGATCCGCGAAGTCCGCCGAAGCTCCGGCCTGCATCGCTTCCGGGGACAACAGCGATCCATGATCCAGGAAGAACTGGTGCCGGATCAGCTCGCACGCGGTCAAATATGAATCCCGGATCTCCGTTAGGCAACCGACCTTCTCGCCCAGCGCCACGGAAAAATGCGCTCCCGTCCCGGCTAACGCCGCACCGATTTCGCGGTACACCCCGCCTGTTTCTACCGACAAAAGCGGTTCATTCAGGAGGACGCCCAGCTTGGCGTGAATGGCGAAAACATAGCCGCGGCCGGGGTCCTCGAACAGACGGGTCAAGGCTTTGCGGGCGAGCGAGTTAGCCTCGGCATCCTCCTCGGTTTGCAGGGCCAGCAGCAGGATTTGAAACGCCTTGCCGCTAATGCCGACTTGCCCGGCCCGCTCGCACAGCGGAGCGGTGTTCTCTTGATCCGTGCCGGTAAGCACGGACTGGATCAACGCTTCCCGGTTCCACTCGGCCGTCACGTGCTTCCATTGCTCCGAGGCCTTTTCCTCGTCGATCTCCAGCTTGATTTTCCATAAATAATCCGTCAATTCATCCTCGTCGACCGGTTTCAGCAGATAACCGTCCGCGCGCTGCGTCATGGCTTTCTTGGCGTAGCTGAAATCCGCGTAACCGCTGAGAATTAAAATATGCAGGAGCGGGTCCTGCATGCGCAGCTTCTCGATCAGTTGCAGCCCATCCATGCCGGGCATGCGGATGTCGGCCACCACCAGATCGGGGTGATGTAGTTTATATTTATCCAGCGCTTCATTACCGTTCGCCGCCGTATCGACGACGTCGTAGCCTTGGGCTTCCCAGTCGATGAACGTCCGCAGGCCTTCCCGCAGTTTGGGTTCATCGTCAACAATAAGCACTTTGATCATTACGCATTCCTCCAGCCGGAAAATTTGCCAGACACCTTCCAGCGAGCAACCTTGCCAAGCCGATAAAATTTAAATAAAAGCGTTTTCATATAATTATAAATGAGTTTTCTATCCATCAACAAACATTATTCTGTTCATTTATAGCACTATTTTGATGCAGGTCGAATTGGGATAGAGGTGCTTGACAGTCAAGCCGGCAGCCGATCATGGCAAGAAACGCGGACCCGCTGTCCGGCCGCTTTGCACGATTATCCCGTTTGATCAGGTAGCAGAGAAACAAAACAAGCCGGGAGCAGAAAATACTTTGTGGAAAAGCAGATAGGTTCGAGATCATGAGACGGTCTTGGGAAAAAAAATCGGGGTTGGGCGAAATGAAGCAGACCGAACGTGAGGGAGGGGCGAGACGCCGAAAAAAAGTGAAAAGACCGTGGTCCTGGCTGCAGGATCGCGATCAGCGCCTCCATGCAGGCCTGCTCGCTGTGATAACGGCTACTAAATGGTTGAAGACCGGTTCCCGCATTGACTTCCATGGCCGCTCACCCCGAATGAAGAATTCACGAACGCACGTTCGATTTATTCCATTATGCCAAACACACGTTCCTGTATCAAGTCAAAAATCTCACCTGAACCGCCTCATTTTTTCCTTATCTCTTACCCTAGCCCCCAACCCTAACCCTAACCCAACCCCTGGCGAAAGGGATAATCGTGCAAAGCTGCATGCAGAGACAACAAGTCTAATAAATGGCCTTATTCTCTCTTCGGGCGCTTCAAAAAGAGGAAATGACGATGCAAGATAGTTTAAACTGGTACCCATCCACTGGACACTTCAAAAAAAGTGTTTAGCGTATGGGTACCTTTTTGTATACTGGAAACAACAGTAGGGG
>NZ_JBNYYG010000052.1:0-37964 GCF_050565405.1 Paenibacillus macerans
TTCTTCTCATTTTTATACTCACTCGTTGTTCAGTTTTCAAAGATCAACTTCGTTTTCGTTCATCACCGCGTTTCAGCGGCGACTTAAATAATATAACACGTTGAGATTCGAATAGCAAGTCTTTTTTAAAAAAAGTTTTTGTTCCAGATCCTTACTATTCACTTTCCGGATTGCCTCCCCGTCCCGCAACAAATCTATCGGGCTTAACAGGGACATCTAATATATCATAATCTTTGTGTCAGCTCAAGCAATATCTCCTCGATAATTGCCGGGAAATTACGGAAGCCAAAAAGGAAAGAGCGAGGGCTAACCATCTCCCTCGCTCCGATCAACCTATTCGTTAATCCATGGATTTCGGCGCCGTTCTTTTTTTGCGGCAGTTTCCCCGCTCGATTTGCCTGACTTTTTCCGGCTTTGCTTAACATCAGGGCTGCCTGAGATTTTCACGTTCTTTTTGGATGAAGTACGAGACTTTGATTTTGCGATCCCCGGTTCATCCGCCAGTGCCTCTCCTCCTGTCGATTCCGATGCTTGCGCCACGCGACCAAGCGAACCTTTCATGTTTTCCAGTCCGCCGACTTCGCCTTTTAAGGGTTCATTGGCAACCGGAGCTTGATTTAGAGGGCCGGCATAAGCCATCGGATACCCCGGCATCGAAGGAACGGAATGGGCGACTGGATATGCGGCAGATGGATAACCTGGAACCGGAGGACCAAAACTAGGCATGGAGCCAGTACCATACTGCCAATCCATTACCTGTGGGTATGGAGTATTGCCGTAAGTTTCGGGTGACAGGTACTGCGGTTGGTTCCCATAGGGCTGGATGCCGGCGTTCGGCATATTTTCTCCATAATGGCTGACCCCGCCCAAATTGGGAATCTGGGAAACGGGGGCGTTAGCGTTCGAAATGCCCGGGTATTCACCGGAAGCAGGCGATAACGCCGTCGGTCCCATTTGCGGATACTGCGGATTATCGTAAAAAGCGGATACGGGTTCGGCTGGAACCTGATATTGAGCGAACGGGTGGTAACTTTCCGGCGATTGATAGGAATAAGGGGATGCTCCCGAGCACCCGCATGGGGACGGGGCGTAACCCATAGCCGGGAGTAGTGACGGAGGTTGCGGCACTGGAAGATTAGGATAAACCGGTTGGTGATGCATCGCCGGGTAAACATTCGGCTCGTTAGCGTAAGGACTCACTCCCGTGGGTTCGCCTTTCATCGGCTCGTTAGCGTAAGGGCTCACTCCCGTAGGTTCGCCTTTCATCGGCTCGTATGCGTATGGGCTCACTCCCGTAGGTTCGCCTTTCATCGGCTCGTTAGCGTAAGGACTCACCCCGGTTGGCTCGCCTTTCATCGGCTCGTATGCGTATGGGCTCACTCCTGTGGGCTCGCCTTTCATCGACTGGTAAGCGTAAGGGCTCACTCCTGTCGGTTCGCCTTTCATCGGCTGGTAAGCGTAAGGGCTCACTCCTGTCGGTTCGCCTTTCATCGGGCCGTTGGCGTAAGGACTTACCCCGGTTGGCTCCCCCTTCATCGGCTCGTATGCGTAAGGACTTACCCCCATCGGCTCCCCTTTCATCGGTTGGTAAGCGTAAGGGCTCACTCCCATCGGTTCGCCTTTCATTGGCTGGTAGGTGTAAGGACTGACTGCCGTCGGCCCGTAATTCGCGGGCTCGTAGTTCATCGGTTCATACTTTGCGGGCTCGTATTTTGGCGGTTCATAATGAATCGGCTGGAGCTTGGTGGATTCGTATTGAATTTGCTCCACTTCGATTTTGATGTCCATCGGTACCATTTTAGGAGGCTCCACATGAACCGGCTGTTGTTTCGGCGGCTCCACTTTGACCGGTTCCACTTTAACAGGCTCCTCTTTCGGCTTTGCCGCCTGAATCGGCTGAGCTTTTGGCGCTTCCTTCACGGGCTTCGGTGCCGTCATTTCCGGCTTTACGTTGGTAGGAGCCTTGGTTCCCGTCCCGGCGATCGGCGCTGTGTTTTTCTTTCCGGTCTGGGCAGGCGACAGCCCTGTGTTAGCCCCATGCGGATTAGCAGCACCGCCGGCAGCCCCCGAGCCCGAAGGAATGTTCACGATGTCTCCCACCTTCAACTGGTTCGGATCGTTTAATTGGGGGTTTGCCGCGATCAGGGACTGTAGCGGAAGCCCCCACGCTTTCGATAGCTTCCACAGCGTGTCTCCCTGTTTCACGACATGCTTGTAAGTATTCCCCGGCTCCCCGCCAATCGGCACGGCAACGGCAGGGATCTTCACCTTGTCGCCAACGTTCAGCTTATCCGGATTCGCAATCTGCGGGTTGGCTTCGATCAATTTCTGCAGAGGCACGTTATACTTTTTTGAGAGTTCAAACAAAGTATCGCCATTTTTCACAATATGAATTTTCACGCGTTAAAGACCTCCTAGGTTTCTTCTCCGGTACGTGATGATCGCCCGGGGCCCATTTATTACATCCTATGCAGAAGCCCGGTTTTTGACATCCAGGAAAAAGAAAAAATCCTATCTCCCTCTCTTGGAAAGGAAAATAGGATCGGTTGCTTAAGCGGTATTACCAGACCTTCAAACCGTCTTGATCGACGATCGAACGGAATTCCTCCAGCAGCTTCAGCGTGATCGGGCCGGCATGACCTTCCCCGATAATTCGCCCGTCGACTTCGCGCACGGCGATAACCTCTGCGGCGGTTCCCGTCAGGAACACCTCGTCCGCCACATACACGTCATGAAGCGTAAACGGCTGCTCCTGAATGCTGTAGCCTTTTTTGCGGCAAATCTCGATGATTGCTTGGCGGGTAATCCCGTCCAAAGCGCCCAAATAACAGGGAGGCGTCGTGATCATGCCGTTTTTGACGATGAAAATATTGTCGCCCGAGCCCTCCGTCACGTAGCCTTGCGCATTCAGCATGATTGCTTCGCCCGCGCCGGACAGGTTCGACTGGATTTTCACCAAAATATTGTTCAAATAATTCAGCGATTTGATCTTCGGATTCAATGCGTCCGGGATGTTGCGGCGCGTCGACACGGAGACGGTTTTCAGCCCGGTTTTATAGGCTTCCTCCGAGTAGATCGCCAGTTGTTCCACGATGATGACGACCGACGCTTTCGGGCAGCGGTTCGGGTCGAGGCCCAAGTTGCCGACTCCGCGAGAAACGACCAGACGAATGTAACCGTTGCGCAGTTCGTTGCGGCGCAGCGTTTCGACCAGTGCATCCTCCATCTCCTGGTAGGTCAGCGGAATGTTTAACATGATCGATTTGGCCGAATCGTACAGGCGATCCAAGTGCTCTTTGCACTTGAAAATATTTCCGTTATAAATGCGGATACCCTCAAAAATTCCGTCCCCGTACAAAAAACCGTGGTCGAATACGGAAACCTTTGCTTCTTCTTTTGTTACGTATTGTCCGTCTAAGTAAATCAATTGCTCTGCCATTACTTTGGCACCTCCGCTTTTTGTTCTCCAAACGATAAGCTGGGATAACTCCCCAGCACGCGTACTTGACATCCCAACGCTTCGATTTCGCCGATCGCCGAGCTTAGCAGAACGGAATCCAGCGACTCGAGCACATCCATGATGAAGTAATAATTCCCCAGTCTTTTCTTGGTTGGACGCGACTCGATGCGCGACAAATTCAGTTTACGCCAGGCAAACGCAGACAATACCTGATGCAAAGCCCCCGGGAAATCCTCCGGCAGCGTCACGAGCAGGCTCGTCTTGCTCTGCGTGGCGGCCTTCGTCTTCAGCATCAGCGGCTGCGGTCCGATCAATACGAACCGGGTATAGTTGTTATCATGATCCGTGACCTGCCTGGACAGAATATCCAGGCCATGGCGTTTCGCCCCCAGCGCGGTTCCGATGGCCGTCCACCCTTGCCCGGGATGATTTTTGACCAGTTCCACTGCTTCCGACGTACTGCCGGCATGCTCCAGCTCCGCTCCCGGCATCCGTGCGCGGATAAACTGCAGGCATTGGGCCATGGCCACCGGATGGGAGAGCACCTTCGTCACTTTTGAGTAATCGATTTCGTCCGGATTCGATGACGCAGCAAACTCCTCGCCCCGGCCGATCAGATTCTGAACGGAAGGATATACCCATTCGATTTGCATCGGGATGTCGACCTCATGGACAAGCCAATCCATATGCAAACTGACGGAGCCCTCGATCGTATTCTCCATGGGAATCACGCTGTAATCGCTTTTGCCGCTCGCCGTGGACAAAAACACGTCGGAAATCTGCTTGAAATGGAGCAATTCCACCGGTTCGTCCCCGAACAGGTGCAGCGCCGCTTCATGGGATACCGATCCCTCCGGCAGCAATGCTATTCGTTTCATGTCCTGACTTCCCCTTTGTAAAGTGGTTCAAAAAGTCATCTTTCGATCACGCAGTTATTGCGCAGTAGCGGATTCGGCGTCGAATGTTGAATTCAGCCGGGCCTTCCGTTGCTCACGTAGGTCACCCTACGCTCCGCTACTCTGTCCCTAGCTTCATTCAACCTTCTTGGTGCTCCAAACCTGACTTTTCGAACTTTCATTAGAACGGTGGTTCAAAAAGTCATCTTTCGATCGAAAACCCGGCTTTTTGAACTCACACTTTGAGTGTAATCCAAAAATGAATCTTCCTTATCCATAGTAAGCTCCATAACCCCAAATGTGCAAGGTTTCAGCCACATCGTCTGCGCGGAAATCCCGTGTTCCCCCAGAACCTCCAGGAGAAAGGCTTCAAGCTTCTTGCCGGAGGCATGGCGTCGATCCGCCAAGGCCAGCAGCGTCGGACCGGCTCCGCTCAATGCGGCGCCTAGCGCCCCATGCTGTGGCGCTTCCTCGAGAATCCGGGCCATCCCCGGGACCAGCGATGCCCGATAAGGCTGGTGCAGCCGATCGCGCATGGCGGCCGGGATCAAATCGAGCCGGCCTGCGGATAAAGCGGCGCTGAGCAAGGAAGTTCGGCTGACGTTATACACCGCATCCTGCAGACTGACCTGCCGCGGGAGCGCCTCGCGCGCCTTGGAGGTAGACAACTGGAAATCGGGAATGGCCACCAGTACTTCCAAATCGGCCGGAGGCTCGATCCGCAGCACATCCGCGTGGGAACCGTCCCAAACCGCCGTAATAATCCCGCCGAACAGGGAGGCCCCGACATTGTCCGGATGCCGCTCCAGCGCCGTCGCCATGTCGAACAGCTTGGCTTGGCTTAAGGGCTCGCCGATCAGCAAATTGGCGGCAAACAGCGCCCCGACGATCGCCGAAGCGCTGCTGCCAAGCCCGCGGGTCAAAGGAATATCCGAAACCATCGAGATTTCCAATTCGGGAACGGACACGCCGGCTTCCGCAAACACCGATTGCGCGACCTGATACACCAGATTGCTTTTATCGTCCGGCAGCCCCTTCATCTCCTCCCCATATAGGTGGAAGACGGTGGATTCGGCCGGTTTCATTTCGATCCAGGAGTACAGGGAAAGCGCCATGCCCAGCGTATCGAAGCCCGGTCCGAGATTCGCCGTGCTGGCCGGCACTTTCACCCGGACCCCTTCGCGGCGAATCATGCCCGTGCCCCTTGCAGCTTGGCGATCGCATCCATAACCGCCTCTTCCGTATCCTGCACGACGAGCGGCTTGCCGCCGATGCTCTTGATCGCGATGTTCGGATCCTTAAGGCCGTGTCCGGTCAAGACGCATACGACTGTTTCCCCGCCCTTGAAATAACCCTCGCGTTGCAGTTTGTATACCCCGGCGATCGAAGCCGCCGAAGCCGGTTCGGCAAAAATGCCTTCCCGTGCGGCGATCGTCCGGTATGCGGTCAGGATTTCCTCGTCCGTCACGTAATTGATTTGGCCGCCCGACTCCTCGGCAGCCGCGACGGCCGTCTTCCAGCTAGCCGGGTTGCCGATGCGGATGGCGGTCGCAACCGTCTCCGGCTCAAGGATCGGCTCGCCCTTCACGATAGCCATCGCGCCTTCGGCTTCAAAGCCGACCATCCGCGGGAGAGAGGACGATTTACCGCGCTCGTAATATTCCTTGAAACCTTTCCAATAAGCCGAGATGTTACCGGCGTTGCCGACCGGGATGGCCAGCACGTCCGGAGCTTTGCCTAATTGGTCGCACACCTCGAAAGCTGCCGTCTTTTGGCCTTCAATCCGGTACGGATTGACCGAGTTCACCAGCGTAATCGGATGTTTGGCGGTAATGTCGCGGACGATTTCCAGCGCCCGATCGAAGTTGCCTTCAATAGCGATCACTTTCGCGCCGTAAATCATTGCTTGAGCCAGTTTGCCCAAGGCGATGTTGTTGTTGGGGATCAGCACGATGCAGTCGATTCCCGCACGGGCCGCATAAGCCGCCGCCGCCGCCGAGGTGTTCCCCGTGGAGGCGCACATGATCGTCTTGCTGCCTTCCTCAACGGCTTTCGCCACGGCCATGACCATCCCGCGATCCTTGAACGAACCGGTTGGATTCAACCCTTCATATTTAAAATACAGGTCCAGCCCCAGCTCCTGCGACAGGTTCTCCGCCCGGACCAACGGGGTATTCCCCTCCTGTAAAGTCAGCTTCGGCGTCTTCTCGCCCACCGGCAAGTATTCTTGGTAAGTTTCCAGCAATCCGAGATATCTCATGAATTAGAACCCCTTTATCTAAAATGTTTGATCCCCTATCCTATCCCTAAATCTTACCCTTCAACCCGGTACACGCTTTTGATTCGATGAATGACGTCCAGCGATTCAAAGTGGGCCAATACCTTATCCATGCTGGCCTTGCTGGCGTTATGCGTCACGATCATAATCTCCGCGCCGGCCAAATTCGTGTTCGGCGATTGCACGACTGACTCCAGGCTGACCTCGTATTCGGCGAAGACTTGGGTGATTTGGGCCAATACGCCGGCTTTATCGTCCACATGGAGCAGCAGGAAGTTTTTAAAGGCGATTTGTTCATCGCTCTTCAACTTCTTCGGCTTATAAGGAACGATCGCTTTCAGGCCGTTGACCCCAAGCTTCAGGTTCTTGACGACCGCGACCAGGTCCGCCACGACGGAAGTAGCCGTCGGCATTTCCCCCGCGCCTGCTCCGTAGAACATCGTTTCGCCCACCGCTTCCCCGTAGACGTAAACGGCGTTGAACACCCCGTTCACCGCGGCGATAGGATGCGTGTTCCGAACCATCGTCGGCTGCACGGTGATGCTGAATTCGTCGTCCTGCCGTTCGGCAATGCCAAGCAGCTTCATTTCATAGCCAAGGCGTTTGGCGTATAAAATATCTTCTTTCGATACGGAGGAAATCCCCCGCACCTGCACATCGCCAAGCTCTACATTGGTGCGGAAGCCAAGCGTGCCCAGGATCGCCATTTTTCGAGCCGCATCCAGTCCTTCCACATCGGACGTCGGGTCCGACTCGGCATACCCGAGCTGCTGCGCTTCCTTCAGGACGTCCTCGTAGCCGGCTCCCTCCTGGCTCATTTTGCTTAATATATAATTGGTCGTCCCGTTGACGATCCCCATGATTTTCATGATCCGGTCGGAGGAAAATCCTTCGATCAGCGTGCGGATGATGGGAATGCCGCCGGCCACGCTTGCTTCATAGAATACGTCGCATTGATGCTCCATGGCTTTGGCCAACACTTCCGAGCCGTACAGCGCCATCAAATCCTTGTTGGCGGTGACGATGTGCTTGCCGCGCTCGAGCGCTTCCAGAATGTAGGTTTTGGTCAGCTCCACGCCGCCCATCACTTCGACGATCACATCGATCTCCGGATCGCGAATGACCTCCCACGGGTCCTCCGTCAATTTGCCGGGATCCACCTCGATATTGCGCGATTTCTCCAAATTCTTGACCGCAATCTTCTCGATCTGGATCGGCGAGCCGACCTGGCTGCTGAGATCCTCTTGATGCCCTTCCAAAATCCGAACGACGCCGGTTCCCACCGTGCCGAGTCCAAGCAGACCCACTTTCACAGGTTTCACTTCCGTCCCCTCCCGTTTCCCTATGGGGTATTCCCCATTTGCCTATTGTCCTACCCTTGCCCGACGATTTGGGTTCTGCGTACGCCGGTAATGCCCTGCAGCGACTGCAGCATCTCGTCCAGCTCTTCCGTCAGCCGCGAAGTTTCCACGGAGATGACGACATTCGCCTTGCCCTGCAAAGGGATGCTCTGATTAATGGTCAACACGTTCCCGCCGGAACTGGCAATCAGCGCAAGCACCTTTGACAAAATTCCCGAGCGATGCTCCAGATCAAAGGATACGGTCACGATACTCTCCCGTTCGATTTGATTCAATTGATGAATGCCGTCTTTGTATTTATAAAAAGCGCTCCGGCTCAACCCCACCTGAGCCACGGCTTCATGGACCGTTTTGGCGTCACCGGATGCCAGCAACTGCTTGACCTGGAGGGTCTTGACCACCGCTTCAGGCAAAATATCCTCGCGTACCAAATAATAATGTTCTTTCACAAAACGTCCTCTCCTTAGAGACCTTTGTTTTTGTATAGTGGACATTATAACGGAAAGCGGAAATTGTGGCAATGGTTTTATTCCATGCAATAACAAGAAAAAGCACCCATAGGTGCTCTCTTGTATTAGTAGTAATAGCTGCTGCCTTCCACGAATTCGAACTCGAAATCGCCGATGCGGACCAGCGTACCGTCCTTGGCCCCCCGCTTGCGCAGCTCTTCGTCGACGCCCATATGGCGCAGCGTTCGCGCCAGCTTCAAGATCGCGTCATGGGAATTCAGCTGCATCCGCTTCATCATCCGCTCGATCTTCACGCTCTCGACGATAAACAT
This sequence comes from Paenibacillus macerans, assembly GCF_050565405.1. Classification (GTDB taxonomy): domain Bacteria; phylum Bacillota; class Bacilli; order Paenibacillales; family Paenibacillaceae; genus Fontibacillus; species Fontibacillus macerans_B. Next base: position 8,777 of record NZ_JBNYYG010000052.1, read on the forward strand.
TTCGTTTTCGCGTTTGATCGTGAAGCCTTCGTCTTCGGTTTGATCCAGCTTGTATATTTTGCGTTCCTGAAGCTCCGTCACTTCCTCGATCGCTGGGGCATCCGGAATTTGATCCAGCAGATCGGCTACGCGATAGAGCAGCTCCTGTATGCCTTGACGGGTCAAAGAAGAAATCGCCATGATCTCCAAATCCCCGCGCGCCTTGCCGACCTGCTTGCGGAACTTCTCCAGATTATCCGCCGATTCGGGCATATCCATCTTGTTGGCGGCGACGATTTGCGGGCGGTTCTCCAAATCCGCATTGTATTGTCTCAGCTCGTCGTTGATTTTTTGCCAGTCGTCAAACGGGTCCCGTCCCTCCGAACCGGCCATGTCCACGACGTGGATAATCAGCCGCGTCCGCTCGACGTGACGCAAAAACTCGTGGCCGAGGCCGACCCCTTCATGGGCCCCTTCGATCAAACCGGGCAAATCGGCCATCACGAAACTACGCCCTTCCCCCACTTCCACCACTCCGAGATTCGGGGTGATGGTCGTAAAATGATAGGCGCCGATCTTCGGTTTCGCTGCCGATACGACCGACAACAAGGTCGATTTCCCCACGCTTGGAAAACCCACCAGCCCGACATCGGCCATCACCTTCAGTTCCAGCACGACCCAACGCTCCTGGCCCTCTTCCCCATGCTCGGCCAGCTCAGGCGCCGGGTTCGTCGGCGTGGCAAACCGGATATTGCCGCGTCCGCCGCGTCCGCCGCGAGCGACTACGATCTGCTGTCCATGACGCGTTAAATCGGCCAATATCTCCTGCGTATCGTCGTCGATGACGACCGTGCCCGGAGGCACCCGGACGATCATATTCTCCGCGTTCGCTCCATGCTGGCTTTTGTTGCGCCCCTTTTCGCCGCGCTGGGCCTTAAAATGCCGCTGGTACCGAAAATCCATCAGCGTCCTTAGACCTTCGTCCACGCGGAAAATCACGTCCCCGCCTTTGCCGCCGTCACCGCCGGCCGGACCGCCTTCCGGCACGTACTTCTCGCGCCGAAAAGATACGATGCCGTCGCCGCCGTCGCCCCCTTTGACATAAATTTTCGCTTTATCTACAAACATGCATTCACCTCATTTATATTTGCGCAAGACATCCGAAGCCTTAACGAGCTACGTTCCTCATCGAGTCGATCGGCCCGAATCCGTTTTCCCTCGATCCACTCTTGGATATGGCGTCCGAGCGCGTCCCGGTTTCCCCCCGTGCCCATCTGTTCAAAGCGGACCATCACTTCGTCGCCTTCGCGATACATCGACATCTTGAGCTGCAAGGTCTCTCCCCAGGAGGATCGCCCGGTGTATTGATAAGCTCGTACCGTTTCGATGATCGCATCCGTCAGTTCTTCTGCATCATCGGGCATCAGCAAGCCGCCCAGCTGCAGTTCATCCTCAATGTCGATTTCGAGCATCACCGAACCGTTGACCTCGCGGAACGACTGCAAATAAAAGACCAGGGACGGAATGCCTAGCCTGGAAATTTTGCTTTCCACGGCCATTCGTGCTTTTATTCTTTCCACGCAGTCGGCCAGTTTATCAATTTTTCGCAACTGGATATATCCGTACAATATCTGCAGGTCATTCATCCAATCGTGCCGGTGATGGCCCAACGTCGCCGAGGCCGTCCTTTGGACCGATTCCAGCAAATGCTTCCGCTCGGCGGCTTCCTTCTTCCGGATATGCCGAACATAAGCCCAAAACAGGATGAATAGGGCCGCGTTTAAGATAACATGTCCTATCGGCGATTTCAGGAAATAATTAAGAGCCAGGCAAACGGCCGCAAACAGCACGAACATCGCCCGGACCATGAACCGATGTTTCATATTTTCCCCGTTCCTCTAACAGATTGGGTGGGCATCCACCCTGACATCATTACCCAGTATAACATAAACCTTTCTGAATATCGCTCTTGTTATGTAATGAAAAAAAGATAAGCCCTGGCACCAAAGTGCCAGGGCTTTGCATTCAGCTCTTAAGCTTCGACTGCAGCCGCTACTGGAGCGGTTTCCACAGGGTAGACGCTCACTTTTTTGCGATCGCGACCCCAACGTTCGAATTTCACGACGCCGTCGACTTTCGCGAACAGCGTGTCGTCGGAACCGATGCCTACGTTCGTGCCCGGGTGAATTTTCGTGCCGCGTTGGCGGACGAGAATGCTGCCGCCCGTAACGGTTTGGCCGTCAGCACGCTTTACGCCAAGGCGTTTCGCGATGCTGTCGCGTCCGTTTTTCGTGGAGCCTACGCCCTTCTTGGAAGCGAATAACTGGAGATCCAATTTCAACATTGTAGTCTACCTCCTTCTTCAAATAATGACGTCCTGTATCTGAATATACTTCCCGTATGATTCTTCGATACTCTTCAGCATAACGACTAGCGAAGCCAACAGCAGTTGTGCCTGTTGCCCGGCTTCCGGTTCAACCGCAGAAGGAAGATGCGCGCTCAAAAAGCCGTTCTTCATTCCGGAGTCCATCACGATGCCCGTCAACGACTCGATCGAGTTAACCGTACCTACGGTAACGGCCGAAACGCCTGCGCACACGATGTCCTCTCCAGCCTTGGCATAACCTGCATGACCATCCACTTCAAAGCCCGCGATGCCATTATCCTTCCGGCGCAATATGGAGACGATAATCAAATTACCGCACCTTCTTACGCTTGGATTTTCTCGATCGTTACTTTCGTGTAAGGTTGACGATGACCTTGCTTTTTGTGGTAGTTCTTTTTCGGTTTGTATTTGTAGACGATCACTTTTTGGCCTTTGCCGTGTTTTTCGACTTTCGCCGTCACACTTGCGCCGGATACCAATGGAGCTCCCGTTACCAATCCTTCACCTTTGGATACCGCCAACACACGGTCGAACGTTACGCTTGCACCGTCTTCTGCGTTCAGTTTCTCGATGTAAAGAACATCGCCTTCTTGAACGCGGTATTGTTTACCGCCGGTTTCGATAATTGCGTACATTTGCTTGCACCTCCTCATGTCTCAGACTCGCCTGATTCAGGTGCACCCTGCCGTAAAGAGGATGTCTTGTCGACCCGATCGGAGCGGTTACAGCATGTGCACAAGCTGACTTATGACACATACCCTAATATACTATCATGGAACCTGCGGAAAATCAACTCATAACCGTGTTCTCTTCCCGCATTCTTTTGCGCGTCATTTCGAGCAGCCCCAGCTTCGTCCACCCCAATATGTGATGCTGCGTTCGGTCGCCGTACATCGACTGCTCCAACCGCTCGCAAACCGCCGCCCGTTGATCGTCGCTGGCCATATCGATAAAATCGACGATAATAATGCCGCCGGTGTCCCTTAACCGGATCAGACGGGCCATTTCCTGCGCGGCCTCCAGATTCGTCCGGAATACGGTATCCTCCAAATTATCCCCGCCGGTAAACTTCCCGGTATTTACATCGATCACGGTCAGCGCTTCGGTCGTATCCCAGACCAGATAGCCGCCGCCCGGAAGCCAGATTTTCCGTTGAAAATCCTTCTCCAGCTGCGGTTTTACGTTATAATATTCGAACAGCGGAACCTCGCCGTCATATACGACCACGCGCGGCGACTCCCCCGGCAGCATGCCTTGCAAAAAAGCCAACGCTTCCTCCGCCTGCTCCGGACAATCCATGATCAGCTCGTCCGTCTCCGGGCTGTAGACATCCCGCATCAACCGCTGCGTCATGCTCAGGTCCCGATGCAGAACGACCGGCGCATCCGCTTGCTTCGCCATATCCGATATGGCTTGCCATTGCTTTCGCAGCAGAGTCAAGTCCTCGCCGATCGCGTTGCCGTCTTCGTCCTCCGCAACCGTACGCAGAATCAAGCCTTCCTCTTCCGTGCGAAGCTCATCGCCTACCGTCTTCAGGCGAAGTCTTTCCTCCTCGCGGCCAATCTTCTTCGATACGGCTACATAACCGGCCGTCGGCATATACACGATCCAACGTCCCGGAAGCGAGTAATGGGTCGTAACCCTGGCGCCTTTATTGCCGATCGCCTCCTTCACCACCTGTACGACCAGCTCTTGGCCCGGCCTCAGCAGCTCCGAAATCGACGGCTTTTGCTTCGGCTGTTTTTCCAAATGAGGGTGCAGCACGTCATCGATATAAAGAAACGCGTTCTTTTTTTGCCCGATATCCACAAAAGCGGCTTGCATGCCGGGAATGACATTCACGATTTTTCCTTTGATAAAGCTGCCTACCAGTCCTCTGTTCTGAGAATGCTCCGCCGCATACTCCACCATTTTGCCGTCTTCAAGAAGCGCCATTTCGGTAGAGCCGGATCCGCAGTGAACAATCATCCTTTTCATGATCTCACCCTTCTTATGACTATAGAATCCATAATTTTCAGCGGAGCTGAACAATTCTATAATCGTGGGGAAAAACTACCGCTTATGCGATCCGTCTTTCTATTAATGTAAGTTGATAGACGATATTCCTTGCATTCTATCAGAAACATGCCCGTTATATTATAACACGACTTCGGCCCTTCAAGCTCCGGGACTCCCCTGTAAGAAAGAGGAAATCACCCGTTGCTCCGGTACGACCGCCACGATGTTCCCCTGATGGTTCATCACATAAATGAAATGGTACTTTTCCCTTTTAAATAGACGCAAAATATGATCCAAAGGTTTCGTTTTCTCGGCAATGATCGGTTGGGCCAAAGTCCCGTTCAAGAGATGCCTGGAGAAGCTGCGGTCCCGGTTGACCAAGAAACGCAGGAAGCGGTAAGGAATATTTCGATAGTCCATCGAATTGGAGTACAGCAAAAAAACGCCGATCAGCAGCAGGTTGAACTGCAAACCGCTCGTTTCCAGCAGCAACGGCAGCAGCGAGTAGACGATCAGCAAGGCGCTGAATAACAGGCTGATGCGATGCGACCAGACCAATGTGGCGTAGTAAGGCAGCAGGAGGCTGCACAAGGCCTGACTGATTTTCCCGCCGTCCAGCGGCAAGATGGGCAGCAGGTTAAACAAGGCGATCAACAGGTTGCTTTGAATAAAATAGTCCAGAAACGGACCGTCCCATAAACGGGCGGCATGCAGCGCCAAGGAGGCTCCGATCATCAGGACGTTTTGCAAAGGCCCCGCCAGGGCAATGGCCATTTCCCGTCCGGCCGTTAAATGGCCCGTATCCTCCATGACCGCAACGCCACCAAACGGCAGCAACTGCACGGATAACACCGTAATCCCGAACAGGCGGGCCGCAACGACGTGGCCCAGCTCGTGGATGAACACGATCGCGAACAAAGCGAGCAATTCCAGGAAATGACCGGTTAGCACCGATGTTAACATGATGATGACGAACAAAGGGTGAAAAGATATCTTGATGCCGCCCCATCTAATCAAACGGAATCACATCCGCCGGATCGATGTACCGGTCATCTTTTTTGATGGCGAAATACAGCGTTGGGAGCGGCGATCGCGTCCCGGCGGGAAGGCTTCCCAGAACATCGCCCCCTTCCAGCCAATCCCCTTTTTCCACGGAGATCTGTTCCAGATGGCCATAAACCGAGATATACCCGTCGGCATGCTGTACCGTTACCGTCTTCCCGGTGATAGCATCATTCGCAACGATTAGCACTCGTCCGGTTTCGATGCTCTTTACCTGCACGTTGCCGCCGGCGGGCTGCGCGACCGGAATAATCTCGACCCCCTTCAGGCTAAGGGCAAACGGCCCGGCCAGGCTGCCGCTCACCGGCAAGGCAAAGCTGCCGGCCGCTCCCACCTTCAACCCGTTATCCTCATGCGTATTAAATATCGGAATAAACGACGGGGCCCCGCCGAAATGACGTACATACCAAGCTTCCACCGACTGAAAATCCATTTCTTCAGTCAGCGATTGCGCGACGAACGCGCGAATCGGCGTCGACCAGGACGGCTCATATCGGTTCATCCCCCAGATCCCCAGGAACAGCAGGGCGCAGATGACCAGACGGGCAAACATCGAGGTCCAAAAGGAGGAGCGTTTTCTCGGCCCAAAGACCGGCTCCTCCGAACCGCCGCCATACGCACTCTCGTACGGATTCTGCCAGCGGCCTTGTCCACGCTTCCAGAGCAGCTCGGGATCGGGGTCGGCGACGTCCACGCTCTCGACTTTGGAAACCCTGTTCTTTTCCCTCAGGGGGGCCTGTACCTTCCCGGGCACGGATTCCCAGCCCCGCTCCGCCGGCAGCGGACCCACCGCGTCTTCCATCGTCAGCTGCCGGATTCGTTCCGCTCTCCGTTTTTTTACATTCGATTTCACGTCCATGCTCTGATCCCTCCGGTCCGATCCACGGTTTGTCCTTCGTTCCTCACAAATCATATCCGTTCCCGCCGCAGCCCTTTTCCCTCGTTCCGGGCCTGTACTTATACTTATGAGCCGCAAGCGCGGAATATGAACAAGCCCGAGCAGCGCATGAAGCGAATCCTGACGCAGTCTTCTCGGGTACCCGCGCGCGGCGAGTCGGTCAGCATTTGACGTAAACTATATGGTCTGGGTCCCCTTGTGTTGGTGCACCCTGTAGTGCGTCTCTGTCGCTTTCTCTGTCTCCGTCCGCGTCTCCGCCCCTCTGACGAATATAACTCTCCTCGCTCGAAGCTAAAATAGCGGTAAATTAGGTCGCTATTCCTGCCACTTTGCTCAAAATCCGCTGAATAGCGGTATTTTATGGCCTTATTGGAAAACTCCAACCCAAAAAGGCACTTCATTTGCCCATTCTCCCAAAATAGCGCCAAAAAAGGGCCCTATTCCGCCCTAACTTCCTGAATTGGCAAGAATAACGCCCCTTTTTTCCTCTATTTCGTGACGGAACAATTTACGCCCGCCACCTGCATTGGCTTAAGCCGTACCGTGTCTCTGGACCGGTTCCCCTCTCCCACGGCAAAAAGCTACGGCACTTTAATCCGGGCGACATCCCCCGCCCAACTCTCCTCTGCCCTCCCCCAACCGACCGCCTACCCAGCGCAGGGTCTGGTTATCTTGCTCTTCTGTCGCGAGACGGGCAAACGTCATCTACTGTGGTGCTCAGTAACGGAGAGGAAGTTTGGAACAAAAAAACCGATGCCCCTGGCACCGGTTTGTTCTCAGTCCACCTTATATTTTTCCTGATGCAGCATAATGCTGAACACCAGTCCGATACATAACATATTGATCAGCAGCGACGTTCCCCCATAGCTGATAAACGGCAGCGTAATGCCGGTAATCGGCATCAGCCCGATCATCATGCCGACGTTTTCGAAAATCTGGAACAGGAACATCGCCACGATCCCGACGATGACGTAGGCCCCTCGTTTATCGATGCAATGCAGGGCGATCAGGATCATCCTGTAGATGAACAGAAAATATAACAGCAGCAGCAGCGAGGCGCCGACGAATCCAAACTCCTCTCCTACCACGACAAAAATCGAATCCGAATAAGGATAAGGCACGAACTTCTTATTTTTCAAGTCGCCCTTCATGTATCCGTCCCCGAGCAGTCCGCCCGAACCAATGGCGATTTTGGCGTAGTTGGACTGGTGCCTATCGTCGCTTGAGGCTTGGTCCGGATTGATAAACGTGTTGATCCGCTGGTACCAATGGAGCTTCTGATGCTTCTCCAGATAATCCTGAATTTGCGTATTGTAGGCGTTGAACAGCGTCACGAACAAAATCAGCGCCGCCACCGCAGCCGTCAAAGCGATCAGGACATGGCTGTATCTCGCGTTGCCGATCCACAGCATCCCGACCAGAACCACGAGATAGATGATGGCATTCCCCAGGTCGGGTTGGATGATCACCAAAAAAAACGGCAGCATGGTCACCAGGGCAATCGGGATGATGTCGCGCCGGAATTGCAGAGGCTGCCCCTGCTTTTTGCCCAGAAGATATGCCGTCGTTACGATCAAGATGACCTTGACCAGCTCAGCCGGCTGAAACTGCAAGCCTCCGATGCGGAACCAGCTACGGGCCCCGTTGATTTCGGGAGCAAGCAGATAAACCAGCACCAGCAGCACGCAACCCGCCCCGTAAAAATACCAGCTGTACCGAAGCAAGGTGCGGTAATCGACCAACGCCACGCCGAAAACCACGAAAAATCCCAAAATGTAAAAAATCGCCGTTTTGAGATCATACCCTTGGAATTGCGTCTCATACGGAGCAATGGCACTGCGTACCAAGAGGGTACTCAGCAGCATAAACAAGGCGAGGACGCCCACCATGAGCCAGTCCAATTTTTTCAGTTTAAAAAACAACGCTTATCCACCCATTCCGAAAAACTTCTTGAAGCGCGTAAATACGCCTTTCTTCTGATCCAACAGCATCAGGGGCACGGTGTCCCCCAAAATCCGGCGAGCAATGTTGCGATAAGCGATCGCGGCCGAGGAATCGGGATTCATGACCGTCGGTTCGCCGCTGTTGGCGGCTTTGATGACCAGCTCATCGTCCGGCACGATACCGATCAGATCGATGTTCAGCACCTGCAGGATTCCTTCGATATCCAGCATATCCCCGGCTTTCATCATGTTGATTTTGATCCGGTTCACCACGAGCTTGGGCGAGGCGATATGCGAGTTCTCCAAAAGCCCGATGATCCGGTCCGCGTCGCGGACGGCGGCATGCTCCGGCGTAGTCACGACGATCGCCTGGTCCGCGCCGGCTATCGCATTCTTGAAGCCTTGTTCGATCCCGGCCGGACAGTCGATAATCACGTATTCGAATTCCTTCTTGAGCTCCAGCACGATGTCCTTCACCTGCTCGGGCGAAATGGAGTTTTTGTCTTTCGTTTGCGCAGCAGGCAGCATGTAAAGCTCATCGAACCGTTTATCCTTCACCAAAGCCTGGTTCAATCGGCAGCGGCCTTCGGCTACGTCAATCAAATCATAGATAATCCGATTTTCCAGCCCCATGACCACGTCCAGATTGCGCAAGCCGATATCCGTATCGACCATGCAGACCTTTTTGCCCAACAGGGCGAGCGCCGTGCCGATATTGGCCGAGGTGGTCGTTTTGCCGACACCGCCCTTACCGGACGTAACTACGATAGCTTCTCCCATGATTCACACCCCTTTAAACACGTTAAAATCCGGTCTGACCCGGGACATATTGATCATTTTGTCGATTTGCATCTTCCCATCCCGCAAAAAAGCGAATTCCATGCTCGTCTCCCGATTTTCCCATTCGTCCGGAGGACGGCTGATCGTTTCGGCGATTCGCAGCTGTGTCGGCGACAAATAGGAAGCCGCGATCACCGATTTCTCGTTGCCCGCAAATCCCGCATGCGCCATGCCCCGCAGCGCGCCGAGGATCAGGATATCGCCGGTACAGCAGATGGTTCCTCCCGGATTGACGTCGCCGATAAACAGCAAGTTCCCCTCATGATGAAGGACCTGTCCGGAACGGACAATGCCCGCCATCGTTGTCAAAGCGTCCTCCGCGTTTCCCCGGGAAATTTCCGGCATTTCGAAAGAGCGGACGAGCAGATTGCCTTTTTGCTTCAATATATCAAGGATCATTTCCTTCTGATCTTCGGTCACGAGCCGCATTCCCAGCTTCACGTCGACATGGATGATCGGGCCGGTAAGTATGTTTTGGTGGCTAAACTCCAATTTATACTTCAGTTCCTCCAGAAGACTTGAAAAATCGCATTTGTCGTCCAGCAGGAAAACCAGGCCATCTTTAACGCCTTTTATCGTCACGTGGTTGGATTTCACTGTCATTAGCCTGTCCCTCCCTCCTAATCAATTCGTGCAGGAGCGGGCAAGTTCCTGCTTGCGACAAGGAAAAGTACGCGGGAACTCAAGCATTCTCCTCGGGGGAACGTCTTCGGGTCATGATCTCCAGTTGGCGGCGCAACGGCACGTAAATAGCCAGGGCAAACACGAACTGCACGAAAACATTGGGAATGATATGATTTTTCAGCGCCCAGGTATACGGTTGATGCGTCAGCTCGAAAAGCGAATAGGTGCCGAACAAAATCGAATCCAGCAGCAAGCTGCCGATCAGGACGATAATCATCATCAGCGGAAGCGGCGCCCGCTGGGAACGGGACAATAAGCCGAGCAAATAACAGGATAAGCCCATCGCAAAAGAATACGCCCCGATGAGCGCTCCATAAAATACGATATCATGAAGCAGGCCAAAGACCAGGCCGAGGATAAGTCCCGTGTGCCGGTTTTCATAAACCGAAAAATAGAGAATGACGACATATACCAGATGGGGGGTAATGCGCGTTTGCCACGCCTCCGGGACCAGCCAGGGGACGATCGTTCCTTCCAGAATGAACAGCACGAACAGCAGCAGGATCAAAATATATTTACGCTTCTTCACTCGCCTTCACCTTCCGGTTGGAACACGATGAACAGTTCTTTCCAGTCCGTGAAGCTGGCGGCAGGTTCTACCGTTGCCGTGTACGTAAGTCCGTATTCACCAACTTGGATATCCTTGACCGTACCGATGACCATCCCGCGCGGGAATACGCCGCCGATCCCGGAAGACACGATCAAATCCCCTTCCTTAAGCGGATTGGCATCCTCGATCCGCGTCATCAGGAACATGTTCTGTTCCTGGTCAAACGTCTCGATCATGCCGAACACGTCGTTCTCCTTGCCTTGCGCCGTAACGGCAATCCCGTTCGAATTCGGGTCTTTGGCGTCCATCGAGGTAGCCAGCCGAACGGTGGACGTAAAGTTGCTGACATGGCTGACGACGCCAACCAAGCCTTTTTCGGAAGTCACGGCCATGCCTTCCTTCACGCCTTCCCGAGCTCCAAGATTGACCACGATCGTCCGGTTCACGGGATCATCGTTGACGCTGACCACCTGCGCGATTTTCCAAGTATAATCGTAAAGCTCTTCTTGCGCCTTCGTAAAACTGAGCATCTTATGCAAACGTTCGTTTTCCTGAGCGATCCAATTATAAGTGGCCTTGTCGCGGGTATAGTGAGCCAGCGCGATTTTCAGCTGCTCGTTCTCCTCCTGGAGCGCCTGGAGGTTCGAAATATCTTCAAACAAGCCCGCTACATAGCTAGCGGGCTTGTAAAACACGTATTGAACGAAACCAACCGTGTCTTTGACGAATTTCTCCGGCCAGGATAAGGCATTTCTCGGACCAAGCGTGAATCCCATCACCGCGATAAATAAAATAAGTCCCATCAACAAAATAAACAATCTTTTGTTGCCAAGCAGCTTAAACAGTTTTAGCACCCTCCAACCTTACTTATTTCTTAGAAAAAAGCGGCATTGGCCGCCCTATTAGAGGTTGTTCACTGACTTTTGAACTTAAACTTATAGTACTGCCTCTTATAGGACGGCGCCGCTTTATCATCAGGGGTGCCTTCATCCATGCGAAATTATCGTTTGGAACGAAGGGCTGAACTACTTTTCGATTTGAATAAATGGATATTGTCCAAGGCCCGACCCGTACCGATGGCCACGCAGTCGAGCGGATTCTCCGCCACGATGACCGGCATGCCGGTTTCGCTGGCCAGAAGCTTATCCAAATTGCGCAGCAGCGCTCCGCCGCCGGTCAATACGATGCCCCGATCCATGATATCCGCGGCGAGTTCCGGCGGACATTTCTCCAAGGTCACCTTGACGGCGTCGACGATCGCTCCGACCGTATCGCTGAGCGCGTCGGAGATTTCGTCCGAGGTGATCGTGATCGTCTTCGGCAAACCCGATACGAGATCGCGCCCGCGGATTTCCATGGTCTCTACCTGTTCCAGCGCCAACGCTGAACCGATATCCATTTTAAGCTGTTCGGAGGTTCTTTCGCCGATCATAAGATTATATTGGCGTTTGATATATTGGATGATGGCTTCATCCATTTCGTCGCCGGCTACCCGCACGGATTTGCTCGTGACGATGCCGCCCAGCGAAATCACCGCGACCTCCGTCGTGCCGCCGCCGATATCGACGACCATGCTTCCGGTAGGTTCCCATACCGGCAAATCGGCGCCGATCGCCGCAGCAAAAGGCTCCTCGATCGTATAAGCTTCGCGCGCGCCCGCCTGCTTGGTGGCGTCCTCCACCGCCCGCTGCTCGACCGCCGTAATCCCCGACGGCACGCAAACCATCACGTTCGGGTGGCGTTGGAACAGCGAACGCTGCTTCTGGGCCTGGCTGATAAAATATTTAATCATCGTTGCAGTCGTGTCGAAATCGGCGATGACCCCATCCTTCATCGGACGAATCGCCCGAATGTTGCCTGGCGTTCTCCCGATCATCTTCTTTGCGGATTCGCCAACGGCGACGATATTCTTCGTATCGGTATGGATTGCTACCACCGATGGTTCTCTGACAATGATGCCTTTGCCTCGCGTATATACCAGCGTATTCGCCGTTCCCAAATCGATTCCCAAGTCTTTCGTAAAACCACCCAACATGCTGCTTCTTCCTTTCCTTCTGTATCTAAACTATTATATTAGAGGTAGTTCAAAAAGTCATCTTTTGATCCGATTCAAGTCAAGAATGCTAAAACCTGACTTTTTTGAACACGCACTGTTACATCAAGCCCTGCTCCTTTAAACTGACGAACTTCCCATCGCCGATCACGATGTGGTCCAGCACGTCGATGCCGACAATCTCCCCCGCTTCGCAAAGCCTGCGGGTCATTCGGATATCTTCCGGGCTTGGCGTCGGATCCCCGCTCGGATGATTGTGGGCGCAGACGACGGAAGCGCTGCTGCATTTGATCGCGGCGCGGAACACCTCGCGCGGATGCACGATCGAAGCGTTAAGGCTTCCGATGGAAAGCGTCTCTTGAGCAATGATATGATTTTTCGTATTCAAAAAGAGACAAACGAAATGCTCTTTTTGCAAATAACGCATCTGCTCCATTAACAGCTCGGCCGCATTATGCGGACTGCGGATCACTTCGGAGTCCGGCAGCCTTGTTTTGGCCAGCCGCTGTCCCAGCTCGATCCCCGCTTTAAGCTGAATGGCTTTGGCAGGGCCGATACCCTTCAATTGAATCAACTCGTCCAGGCTAAGGTCAACCAAACCGCGAAGCCCGCCTATGCCGGACAGCATCCGCTGCGCCATATGGATCGCCGATTCCTGCCGCGTTCCCGTTCGGAGCAAAATCGCCAGCAGCTCGGCATGGCTAAGCGCGCCCGCCCCGTATTTCATCATTCTTTCCCTTGGCCGTTCTTCAACTGGAAGATCCCGCAGCATATAAGGAATTTGTTCCATCGTTATACCTCGCTTCCGAATGTTTTGGGCTAGAGCCGGCTTACCCGGCTTTGCCTGCAAAATAGTTCGGAAGGATATGCTTTATCACTTCCCGAATTTTGGATGACGTATGCGGCGCCTCCGCAACTTAAAGCACATGAAGCCCGAAATCGTCCAGCATGTCCACAAGCAGCGATAAAGGCAAGCCTACGACATTAAAATAACAGCCCTCAATTCCCGTTACGATCGTTGCCCCTAGGCCTTGAATGGCGTAAGCCCCCGCCTTGTCCAACCCTTCGCCGCTTCGGGCATAGGCCTGAATCCGTTCCTCGGACAGTGCTTTCATCGTCACGATCGTCGAACGGAAGTCGATCTTTCTTCTTCCGGTCAAAGCATCCACGCAAGCAACGCCAGTAAATACGGTATGGCTGCGCCCCTGCAAGCTACGGAGCATGTCCGCCGCTTCCCGTTCGTCCTGCGGTTTGCCAAGCACATCCCCGTCTCTGACGACAATCGTGTCGCTTCCGACAATGACCCCGTTCCGCTCCGCAGTTTCCAGCGCATGATAGACGGCGTCCGCTTTACGTCCGGCAAGCTCCATCACGATTTGCTCGGGCGTCCACGTTTCCGGCGTCGATTCGTCGGCATGGCTGGGAACGACATCAAACGGAATATGTAAGGATGCGATCAATTCACGCCTGCGGGGCGAAGTTGATGCAAGAATGATCCGGCGCAAATCCGATGATTCCAATGACGCGACTCTCCTTTGTAAAGACGATTTCATGGCACGAATGGTTACATCCGGCTTCTGACAATTTTTGACGTTTTTGAACAATCTCAATAAATACTAAGAAGAAACGGTATTCCGTCATGGCTGTCGGCTCCGTTTCCAGTCTGCGGGAATCGACAGCGGATCGCTGTCAACCTCGCCATTTTTTGACACTAACCTATTATATGATTATTTGAGCCTTGGGTGCAAACACAAAAAAGACAGGGGAAACTTTTTCCAGTTCCCTGTCTTCGGTACCGGCTCATGCCGCCTTATACCCCGCCGTTTACCAGCGATTGCTCGGCCATGATAAAGCGCATCATTTCGTTTTGCACTTCCCAAAGCAGCGTTTTCGCGCCGCTTTTATTGTATTCACCCATCGCTTCCACGGCCCCGTTGATCGCCTTCTCCATTTCGCTGGCATAGGGCTCCTGGGACGCCGACCATTTGCCTCGGATCGCCGATGCGCTTTCCGTCCATAATTGGTGCCTTAGCCCTAATTGCCCAAGCTCATCGGCGCTTTTCGTCTTTGGTTCCGCAGCGGTTAACAGCGAAGCGGAAGCCGAGCTGAGCATACTGACGAGTTCGGCGCTTTGCGTCATAAACCCTTCTACCGCCTCCGGCTCTCCGGTAAATTCGACATCGGCCGAAGCCGGAATGGAGATTTCATGCAGGATCAGATGTACCCCGGCAGCCTTCAATTGGCCGCTAAGCAGCTTGGACTGTTCCCGATCCGTCGAAACCCCGGCATACACCCGCTTCTCATCGACGGTATCCCGGGCCGTAGCGATCCCCGAAGCCTGCAGCTCCTGCTGTGCCAATTGGACGCCTTGCGCCGTACTGAACACCCCGTATTGCAGAAAATAGTACGTTTGCTCCGGCAGTCGAATGCTGATTCGCGGCACGTTTTCCTCCGGAAGGCCCGCTTCCTCGCTGATCTCTCCCATGGCCGGAAGGCTGGCCGATTGTCCCGAATCGCTCTGCTTCGGAACGCCGATGCCTGGGAGCGGAAGCTCGATTTCCTGATTAAACAGGGAAAGCACGACAAAGCCGAACAACGCGCCGGTGACGATCGCTCCGGTCAAAGAACCGGCCACCTTCCACCAGGATGTCCGGTTGGGGCGGGAATAATAGGGAGAATGCCCCATCGTCTCCGCCGTCATGTCATACACGGGGCCGTTATCTCCATGTCTCCCCCCGTCCTCGTACCAAACATCCCTTTCGTTCCGTTCCTCGTACTCTTCGTTACGCTGCTCGAACCCCGCTTCCCGCTCCGGGAATCGGCTCCTCTGCTCACGTCCTCCCGGAAAAACGGCGAGCCCCATGCCCGTATGATCCGTAAAAGGATCGCCCCACTCCTGGGCGGTCTCTACAACGCGATAACGCGAAGTCGTATCCAGGAGGGACTGAGCTGCCTCCGGTTGTTCTCCTTGGGTCTCCGGATGCCCAAAAGCTTCTTGTTGTTTAGGTCGGATTTCCCGGCCCTCACCGTCAAACCGGAATGTCATCTTGGCTTTGTTCACGGTCCGCACGCTCCTTGTCCATTCTTCTAACTTACCATATGAACAAAGGCGAACTTATATGCCAAGCCAACCTCGAGCCCGGACCGGCATCAAGAAAAGGAGCCCCCTTATAAAGCAGGCAAAAAAGCCGCCCAGGGTTTCAATTACCCAAGGGCGGCTTTTCATGCAAAGCCCGCTTAAACTCGCAAATCGCGGCGATGCTCGTCGATTAGCTGGACAGTCCTTTAGCCAGCTCATAGCCTACTTTATAAATATCGCCCGCGCCCATCGTGAGCACGAGGTCCCCCGGCAGAAGCCGGTTCTGCAAATCGGCGATCACGTCCTGCTTGGTCGGCAAATACCTTGCCCCGGCATTGCTGTTCTCCTTGATCAGGTCCACCAGCTTGGAGGAATGCACGCCTTCGATCGCTTTTTCCCCCGCCGGAGAATAAATGTCGGTGATAATCACTTCATCCGCTTCCCCAAACGCCCGGCTGAACGCATCCAGCAGGAAGTAGGTCCGCGTATAGCGCTGCGGCTGGAACACGGCGATGATCCGCTTCCCGGTCGCCTTGGCTGCCGCAATCGTCGCCTGGATTTCCGTCGGGTGATGGGCATAATCATCGATGATCAGGATGCCATTCGTTTCGTCCAGCACCTGAAAACGTCGTTTCGCGCCATGGAAATGCGGCAATGCCCTGGCGATATCGGCAAAAGGAATGCCGGCCTCCAAGCAGACGATTACCGTTGCCATCGCATTATACATATTATGTCTGCCGGGAACGGACAGCTCCACGGATCCCAGTTCCAGATCTCCACGCTTCATTTTGAAGCTTACGTAGCGGTCTCCCAGCTTAATATCGTGCGCCGTATAGTCGCATGCCGTATCGATGCCGTACGTGATGGCCCGGCACTGCAGCTTGGGCAGCAGCTCCCGCACATTGCGGTCGTCGCCGCAGACTACCGCTTTTCCGTCCGGCTTCACCTGGTTCAGGAACTGCACGTAAGCTTCCTTCAAGCGACCGAAGTCGCCGCCGTAATTCTCCAGATGATCCGCTTCAATATTGGTTACGACGCCAAGCGACGGGTGATATTGCAGGAACGAGCCGTCGCTTTCGTCCGCTTCGGCCACCACGCATTTCCCTTGGCCCGCCTTGGCGTTGGTTCCCATGTCCATGATTTCGCCGCCGATGATGTAAGTCGGGTCTGTCCCGCAAAGCTCCATCACGAGCGCAATCATTGACGAGGTAGTCGTTTTTCCGTGCGCCCCGGCAACGGCGACGCCGGTTCGTTCGTTCAGCAACCGGGCCAGCATCTGAGAGCGGTGCAGGATCGGAATTCCCTGTTCCTGCGCTTCGATGCGCTCCACGTTATCCTGCGGCAGCGCCGTGGAGTAAACGACCAGGTCCGCTCCGTGCACGTGCTCGGCCGTATGTCCGATGTAAATCTTCGCCCCTTTGGCGGCCAGCTTCTCCGTCAACTCCTGGGAAGCTACGTCCGATCCCGTGACGGTATAGCCCATTTCCAGCATGACCCGGGCAATGGCGCTCATGCCATAACCTCCGATGCCGATAAAATGTACATGTTGTTCCGTAGTATTCAACAAAATGGTCACCAGCCTTTTTCAGAATCGGTTTGATGCAAAAGGGCTCCCCGCACGTCCGATATCAAATACAGCGTGCCCGTTACTACCCCAAGATCTTCCCGTTCCGTCCGTGACTCCAAAAGCGAAAGGGCCTTTCTCCAGTCACGTTCTACGATGATTTCCAAATCCGCTTTCGCTTCCGTTCCCTTAAGTTCAGCCACGAGATCGTACAACGCCTCGGCATCCATTTTTCGGCGAAAATCGGGCTCGGTCAGAATAAGCGTATCCACTATTGGTAATATATGCTTGAAGTAGCCGTGATGATGCTTATTGGCCAGCATCCCCATCATCAAATGCAGCTTGCGGAAGCCGTATATTTCGGGCAAGCTTTGGGCCAGCGAAGCGGCGCCTTCCGGATTATGCGCGCCGTCCAGCACCAAGCGCGGCTCTTCCTTGACCAATTCCAGCCGCCCGGCCCAAAACGTGGTGCGGAATCCGTCCAGCACCTGCTCATCGTCCAGCATGAAAGCCATGTATTGCCGAAGCACCTCCAGCACCATCATGGCTCCGGCGGCATTTTTGCATTGATGCTCGCCCAGCATTCGGGTCGTCAGGTTGATTTCGCGAAAAGGTCCCTCGAACCGCATCAACTGCTCTTTTTCGCTTACGTGCAAGCGGTCGTAACGAAACTGCTCTCCCAGCAAATACAAGGAGGCATGATTCGCCTGAGCGGCATCCTTCATGACGGCGATTGCCTCGGGCTGCTCCACGCAGCTGACGACGGGAACGCCGGGTTTGATGATGCCCGCTTTTTCGCGAGCGATTAGTTCGATGGTATCGCCCAGCACGTCCATATGATCGTACCCGATATTCGTGATCAAAGAAACGATCGGCGTCACGATATTGGTAACATCCATCCTTCCCCCAAGCCCGGTCTCCCATACCACGACATCAGGGTAACACACTTCGGCAAAATACAATATCGCAATCGCCGTGCTCACCTCGAACATGGTTGGAGACCCGATGTCGGTATCGGCCATCTCGAGCACCAACGGGGCAATTCGGTTGGTCAATTCCAGCAACGTCCCTTCCGGGATGTCCTCTTCATCGAATTGGAACCGGTTGGTGAATTTCGTGATATACGGGGACGTAAACGTCCCCACGCGATACCCGCATTCCCGCAGCGTCCGGGTTAAAAAGGCGCATGAGGAGCCTTTTCCGTTCGTTCCGGCGACATGAATAAACTTCAGCCTACGCTCCGGATGGCCGAGCCGCTCCATTAACCGCTCGATCCGATCCAATCCCGGCCGGATGCCAAAGGTCAGCAGCCCGTTGATCCAATCCACCGCTTCCGCATAGCTGCCAAGCGGCTGCCGCTGTATTTCTTCGTCTGTTCGATCCCCCATAACCGTCACCTTCATCAATTTTGTTTTACAGTTCAGCCTTTCAATTCTGCGATCCGGGCCAAAACCTTGTCGCGTTTCTCGGCATAATCCGCCATCTTGGCGCGTTCTTCCTCGATCACCTTTGCCGGAGCCTTGGCCACGAAACCTTCGTTGGCCAGCTTCTTCTCCACGCGTTCGACTTCCTTGTTCAGGTTGTCGAGCTCTTTGGAGAGCCGTTCGATTTCCTGGCCGATGTCGATCAACCCCGACAACGGCAGGAACAGCTCGGCTCCGGTCACGATCGCGGTCATCGCTTTATCCGGCACGGCAATCGTCAACGAAGCTTCGTACTCCGAAGTGTTGCAGAAACGGCGAATGTAATGCTCGTTGCGGGCCAACACCTCCAGAACTTCGGCGCTGCCCGGCTTGATCACCAATTCGACCTTCTTGCTCATCGGCACGTTGACTTCGGCGCGAATGTTCCGCACGGCGCGAATGACGTCGATCAGCAGGTTCATTTCCTGAACGGCGTCCGGCGCCTCCAAGGCCGCATCGTACTCCGGCCAAGCCGCCAGCGTGATCGTATCGCCATGATGCGGCAAATGCTGCCATATTTCCTCGGAAATAAACGGCATGAACGGATGGATCATGCGCAGCGTACGGTCGAGCACGTAGGCAAGCACGGACTGGGTTTTCTTCCTGGCCGCGGCATCTTCTCCATAGAAAGACAGCTTGGCGAATTCGATGTACCAGTCGCACAAATCATCCCAAATGAAATTGTACAGCAACCGTCCGGTTTCCCCGAATTCATACGCATCGATCAGACGGGTAATTTCCTTCGCCGTTTCGTTGAAGCGGTGCAAAATCCAGCGGTCGGACGTCGACAAGCCGCCGCTGATATCAATATCGTCGTACGTCACGCCTTCCAAATTCATCAGCGCAAACCTCGAAGCGTTCCAAATCTTGTTGGCGAAGTTGCGAGCCTGTTCCACGCGTTCCCAGCGGAAGCGCAAATCTTGCCCCGGCGTGCTGCTCGTGGAAATCATGTAACGCATCGCATCCGCGCCGTATTTATCGATGACCTCGAGCGGGTCGACGCCGTTCCCCAACGATTTGGACATTTTGCGCCCTTCGCTGTCGCGGACGAGGCCGTGCATCAGCACGTCTTTAAACGGAATTCCGCCGGTAAACTCCAGTGACTGGAAGATCATCCGCGCCACCCAGAAATAGATGATATCGTATCCGGTCACGAGCACGTCCGTCGGAAAATAACGTTTGAAATCCGCGTTGTTCTCGTCCGGCCAACCCAGCGTCGAGAACGGCCACAGGGCCGAGCTGAACCAGGTGTCGAGCACGTCCTCGTCCTGTTTGAGATCATCGCGCCCCAGCTTGGCGCGTGCTTCCTCCTCGCTGCGCGCCACGACCATTTCCCCGGTCGCTTCGGAGTACCAAGCCGGAATGCGGTGTCCCCACCAGAGCTGCCGGGAAATACACCAATCGCGTACGTTTTCGATCCAGTGCAAATATGTTTTCTCGAAGCGGTCCGGCACGAAATTGACGCCTTTGCCCGACTGTTGCGCATCGATCGCCGCATCGGCCAGCGGCTTCATTTTGACGAACCACTGCGTCGACAAATACGGCTCGACCACCGCGCCGGTGCGCTCGCTATGGCCAACCTGGTGCACGTGATCCTCGATTTTGATCAGGACGCCCATTTCCTGCAAATCCTTAACGATCTGTTTGCGGCATTCGCTGCGGTCCAGACCCTTGTACTTGCCGGCTTCCCCGTTCATGGTTTCGTCCATGACGTTGATTTGCGGCAGATCGTGTCGAAGCCCGACCTCGAAGTCGTTCGGATCGTGGGCCGGCGTAATCTTCACGGCGCCGCTGCCGAATTCCTTCTCGACGTATTCATCGGCGATGATCGGGATTTCCCGGTCCACGATCGGCAGCCGCAGCGTTTTGCCGATCAGATGGCGATAGCGCTCATCCTCCGGATGAACCGCCACGGCGGTATCACCGAGCATCGTTTCCGGCCGGGTCGTCGCTACGGTGATCGAACCGCTGCCGTCGCTGAGCGGGTACTGCAGATGGTACAAATGCCCGTTAACTTCTTTGTATTCAACCTCGATATCGGACAACGCCGTGCGGGCGGCCGGATCCCAGTTGATGATATATTTCCCGCGGTAAATCAAGCCTTTCTCATACAGCTTGACGAACACCTCGCGAACGGCTTCCGACAGGCCTTCGTCCAACGTAAAGCGCTCGCGCGAAAAATCGAGGGAAAAGCCCATTTTGGCCCATTGCTCGTGAATCGTGGCCGCGTATTGGTCCTTCCACTCCCAGACCTTATCGAGAAACTTCTCGCGTCCCAGATCGTAGCGGGTCACGCCTTGCTCGCGCAGCTTCTGCTCCACCTTGGTTTGCGTGGCGATTCCGGCATGGTCGGAGCCCGGCAGCCACAAGGCGTCGAACCCTTGCATGCGTTTCGTCCGCGTCAAAATATCCTGCAGCGTAAAATCGAGCGCATGCCCGATATGCAGCATGCCGGTGACGTTCGGCGGCGGAATCACGATCGTATAGGGCTTGGCGTCCGGGCGCTGACCGGCCTTAAAAAAGCCGCCTTCCATCCAGTAACGGTACCATTTCTGTTCCGCCGATTTCGGATCGTATGTCGTCGGCATTTCCGTCGACGCGTGTTGACCTTGATTTTCTGTCATCCCATTCAACCTCCGTTACAAATAAGCATAGCCTTGGCAATCAAAAGATAATCGTGCTCAGCGGGTGGCCCTTATTTCGGCTTGCCTGCTGCAGAAAATAAAAAAAGCCTTTCGTCTCAAAGGACGAAAGGCTTTACTTTCGCGGTACCACCTTTGTTTCGCAAACTTGCGCCTACGTTCCAAAGGGGAACGGAGCGCATGAATTTACGACACTCACGCAGATAACGGCTGCTTCCGGTCCGTTCTAACAGTCCAAAAGCTGCTCAAACGAACGACTCCCGGGCGACTTCGGCGAGCTACATGTCCTGCGGAATCTCTCAGCGATCCAATTCCGCTCTCTGAAGGGTTCACTGCCTACTCTTCCCATTCCAAGTCTTTGCCATAGATCATTTTGCTTTAATCTATATTATCATAACTTGGAAAGGAACGGGAGTCAATAATAAGCCCCTCAAACGGGCATGTTTCCTAAGGAATGTACAGGATTTGCCCTTCGGCCAAATGATGTTCCGACAACCGGTTGTATAATTGCAGTTCCCGCGAGCTCAAATGGTATCGTTGGGCGATATCGTCCAGCGTCTCTTCCCGTTGAACGATGACCAGCCTTACTTTGCGAAACGGCGTTTGATCCTCGCGGCTGTTGATGAACAGGTTCTTCCACCGCAACTCTTCGCCGTCTGCGGTTTCCGAGCCGTCGAACCCCGCAAGGGAATCCTCGAAATCCTCCAGAGGCTCCGGGGAAATCCGCGAGGAGGAGATCAGCTTGGTCAATCCGAAGCTTTCCCTATCCTCCGCCTCGTTGCTTTTTTTGCTGCCGAGCGCGATTTTCATTTCCTTTTTCTCTTCAGGTTGGGCATTCGGCGGGTTGTCGGCCTCGATCCCTTCGACGTTCTCCAGCTCGGAGGACAACTCGCCGACAGCTTCATGAGGCGAGGCTGTTCCTGCTTCGTTGGCGTCGTACGAGGTTGGCGCCTGATCGGCCGATTCCTCCAACGTTTCGCTGAATCGCTCGATCTGCTGGGATTCGGCAAACGGGCGAAGCTCCCCTTTGAACCAGGCATGGCTGTCCTGATCTTCCGGCGAGTTCAATGGCTCCTCCGCCGGAGATGCTTCGTATTCCTTGTCCGCCCATGAACCAGGCTCCTGAAACGCCGACACGTCCTCGGTCCAGGTCAGGACCTCTTCCTGCTCGTCCGCACTTCGTTTCTGGACCGACAGCAGCTCCTCCGGGAATGACTGCCACGGGGTAAATTGCGGCACCTGAAGGCTTGGAGGCTCCTCCGTCTCCAGAACTCCTTGAGGCTCCGGCGATTCCCAAGCGAACGGAGACTGGGAACGGACCTCCTCCTCAAGCTGCGGCAAGGCCACTGTTTCTTCCGCTTCCCGTTCCTCGCCGCGGATGTCCGGAACGACGTGCGCCGTCGTAAATTCCCGGTCTTTCCAGCTATCGTTTTCGGGCAGCAAAGAGGAGGTTTCCACCCCTTGCAGCGACAGCACCCCCGTAATGTTCAAGCTTCTCGAACTGAGCAGGTCCACGTCGAAATTTTCGATTTCGACTGTGATATCCTCCAACCGATTGACCCGGCTAAGCGGTATCGTAATCTCCACGGGAATCCAGTGCTCCAGATCCCGCGTCTCCCCGTCCCCCCGATATAGGCCCGATAACAGCAAATGACCGCGCAGCGCGGCATATTCCTCCCCGGGAACCACTTGGATTTTGGGGAAGAGCTCGATTTCCTCCAGCTCCTCAATGCCGATCACATCTTCCGATAGATGTACGCGTTCGTAAATATCAAATCGAAGACCATAGGATTGATCAGCCAAAACGCTACCTCCTTTCAGCATATCCAAACATGATTTAGCATCCATTGCCAATGATCCAAAATCACCCTCGTTTTTATCTATATGCTTCAAAAAGGAGTGCATGCCAGCTTTTTGCCTAGGCCGAGATACGAGCCCGGTTATGAGGCCAAGAATGCCGTAAAGTTCATCATGTTAATTGTTCATATAGCCTTTGCAAGGCAGACGGCCAGGGATCCGTAAGATCAACCGGTTCTCCGGTCAGCGGATGGGGAAGAACAAGCCGTTCCCCATGCAGCGCTTGATGAGGCAGCCATTTCGCGTTGCCTCCATACAAGGCGTCGCCGATCAGCGGGTGTCCCTCAGCGCTTAGGTGAACGCGGATTTGATGCGTCCGGCCGGTTTCCAGCGTGAGCCGGACTAAGCTCGCTTCATGTCGCGGAAAAACCTCCAGCCGTTCCACGCGCGTCACCGCCGGCTTGCCGCCGGGAGAAACCCGCCGGCGCCGGTTATGGTGGCGGTCCCGGCCGATCGGCCGGTCGATCACCTTCAGCTCGGGGCTGACGATCCCCTTCACGAACGCGACGTACGTCCGGCCGATCTCCTTGCGGCTCATCGCGTCGTCCAGTTTCAATTGGGCGTATTCGTTTTTGGCAAACAACACCGGACCCGACGTATATTCGTCGAGCCGATGAATATGCGCCGCGGCAACCGGCTCCCCGCGCCCGGCAAACAGCCCGGCGACCCGGCTTGCCAGCGTGTCCTGCGGCGCTGCATGCAAGTGCGGACCAGGAGCCCCGCCGGAGCCTTCCGGATGTACCTTTACGCCGGCCGGCTTATGTACGACGAGGCAAAAATCATCCTCGTATAAAACATCAAGCTCCGCATCAAGCGGAGCGTATTGCGAAACCCGGGGCGGAAACGCCCGCAGCCGAATGCGGTCTCCCGCGAGCTTGATGCCGTCCTCCGCCTGCAGCTTGCGGATCAGCTTGGGGGGAGCGCCAAGGCTCCCCTCCAGCCAGGCCAACGCCGCCGCCAGCCGGTCTTGGCCTTCCGCCAGCGGCAACCGGCCCGGCATCAGCTCCAGCCATTCGCCGCGCCGTGCGGACGCCGCCGGCCGGCTCACAGCTTCTGCAGCGCCAGACGATGCGCTTCGATCGTTAGCTCGATATCCTCTTCGGTATGCACGCCCGAAACGAACATGCCTTCGAATTGCGAAGGCGCCACGTTGATGCCCTGTTCGAGCAGCGCGGCGAAATAACGGCGGAACAAATCGAGGTCGCTGGTTTTGGCCGTATCGTAGTTAATGACTTTCTCTTCGGTAAAAAACGGGCAAACCATTGAACCTATGCGATTGATCGTGCAGGGAATTCCCCGCTCCTTCGCGTTCCGTTCAAATCCGGCTGCCAGCTTCGCCGACAGGCGCTCCAACCGCTCGTACACTTCCGGCGTGAGCAGCGACAGCGTCGTGAAGCCCGCGATCATCGCCAGCGGGTTGCCGCTCAGCGTTCCCGCCTGATAAATCGGCCCGCTCGGGGCGATTCGCTCCATGATCTCGCGTTTGCCGCCATACGCCCCCACCGGCAGTCCGCCGCCGATCACTTTGCCGAGGCAAGTCAAATCCGGCGTGATCCCGAAGAGACCCTGCGCACAATTCCGATGCACGCGGAAGCCCGTCATGACCTCGTCAAAAATCAGCAGGCTGCCGTTTTGCTCCGTGATTTTGCGGAGGCCCTCCAGGAATCCCGGCAACGGCGGCACGACGCCCATGTTGCCGGCCACCGGCTCCACGATGACGCCGGCGATCTCCTCGCCAAAGCGCTGAAAAGCCAGCTCCACCGACGCCAAATCGTTGTACGGCACCGCGATCGTATTCGCCGCAACGCCCTCCGGCACGCCGGGGCTGTCCGGCAATCCCAACGTGGCCACGCCGGACCCCGCCTTGATGAGCAGACTGTCGGCATGGCCGTGGTAGGAGCCTTCGAATTTCATGATTTTGCTGCGGCCGGTATATCCGCGGGCCAGCCGAATCGCGCTCATCGTCGCTTCCGTTCCCGAGTTGACCATCCGCACGACGTCGATCGACGGTACCCGGTCCGCCACCAGATTGGCCATTTCCGTCTCCAGCAGGGTCGGCGCGCCGAAGCTGGTTCCTTTGGCCGCCGTTTCCTGCAGCGCCTGGACCACGTCCGGATGGGCATGGCCCATGATTAACGGCCCCCAGGAGCCTACATAATCGATAAAGCTGTTGCCGTCGATATCGTATACCCGGGATCCGATCCCATGGTCGATGTACATCGGCGTCAGGCCCACGGATTTATATGCCCGGACCGGGCTGTTCACGCCGCCGGGCAGTACCTTCTTCGCTTCCTCAAAAGCCTGTCGCGACCGTTCTTCGCCGCGCCGCCCTAATGAATCCTTCATTTCGATAACTCCTCCTTCGCTCGATTCGCTTTGCAAGGCAAGCTTATTGCCGCTCGCGCAGCCAACGAGCCATATCCTTGGCAAAATACGTGATAATGATGTCCGCGCCGGCCCGTTTCATGCCCAGCAGCATTTCCGTTACGATCGCGCGCTCGTTGATCCAGCCTTGACGGGCCGCCGCTTTGACCATCGAATATTCGCCGCTCACGTTATAGGCGACCAGCGGCAGATCGAACTGATCGCGCAGCATGCGCAGGATGTCCATGAAGGCAAGCGCCGGTTTGACCATCAGCATGTCCGCGCCTTCCATCACGTCCGATTCCGCTTCCCGCAGCGCCTCGCGGGCATTGGCCGGGTCCATTTGGTACGTCTTGCGGTCGCCGAACTGCGGCGCCGAATCCGCCGCTTCGCGGAACGGTCCGTAGAAAGCCGAAGCGTATTTGACGGAATACGACATGATCGGCACATGGCTAAAGCCGGCTTCGTCGAGTCCGGAACGGATCGCCTGCACGAATCCGTCCATCATATTGGACGGGGCGATGATATCAGCTCCCGCCCGGGCTTGCGAAACGGCGGTTTTAACCAACAGCTCGAGCGATTCGTCGTTCAGGACGTCGCCGCATACATGCCCGTCCCGTTCGTAAGTATGTACCACGCCGCAATGGCCGTGATCGGTAAATTCGCAAAGGCAGGTATCGGCGATGACCAGCAAATCGGGATAACGCGATTTAATGATTCGCGTCGCCTCCTGGACGATGCCGCCTTCCACGAACGCGGAAGTGCCCACGCTGTCTTTGGTTTCCGGAATGCCGAACAGCAGCACGGCCGGAATGCCCAGATCGACGATTTCTTTGACTTCCTCCTCCAGCGTATCCAGCGAGAAATGAAATACGCCGGGCATCGAATTGATTTCGTTCTTCACGCCGCTTCCGTAGGCCACGAAAATCGGCTGGACGAAATCGTCCACGGTCAGCACGGTCTCGCGCACCATGCCGCGGATGGCGACCGATTGACGCAAACGGCGATGTCTTACTGCGGGAAAATTCATGTTATTAACCTCCTGTATATGACACGGGGGATGCCCCGTGTAAAAAATGCTATCTCTTGCCGGTCCTGTTCACCGGGCTTTTGTTCGCTTTACGCTTATGCCTTGGGCGCGGTTCGCGCCTTCCAATCGCATAACGCCCGAATCAGGCTGTCGATCGTCGCTTCTTCGGCGAGGATCGATACCTTAAGGCCCGCGGCCGCGGCCGTCTTCGCCGTCACCGGCCCGATGCAGGCGATTTCCGTCCCCTGCAGCGCCGCAGCCGGATCCGCGACCCCCATGCCGGCCAGCGCGGCCAGCAGGTTCGTGACCGTCGAAGAGCTGGTAAAGGTCACGACATGAATGCGGCCTTTCTCGAGCATTTTCAGCAGCTCGTCGTCCGCTTCGCCTGCCGGAACCGTACGGTACATCATCGCTTCGGTCACGGCAAGCCCCCTCTCACGCAGGGCCTCGGGCAACCAAGCCCGGGCGAGATCGCCTCGCGGCAGCAGCACCTGCTGCCCGGCCAACAGCTCGGGGCCAAACGCCGCCATCAGCCCTTCGGCCTGGAAGCTGCCCGGCAGTCCTTCGGCCGCTATGCCGCGTTCCCGCAGGGCCGCTTGCGTCGCCGGCCCCACGGCGGCGATCCGCGCTTGGTGCAGCCCTCGCACGTCCTTCCCCAGTCTCTGCAGGTGCCGGAAGAAATACTCGACCCCGTTGACGCTCGTAAAAAACACCCAATCATATCGCTCCAACCGCTCCAACGACATGTCGGTGTCCGATAAATCATTGCCCTCCGGCATCACGATGTCGATCACCGGGAATTCGTACGGCTCGCCGCCGAGCTCCTCGATGCCGCGGACCAGCTCGCTCGCTTGCGAACGGGTGCGGGTGACGAGGATCCGCTTGCCGAACAGAGGCAGCGACTCCGCCCACTTGAGTTGCTCGCGTTGGTTCACGACTTCGCCGACGACGATCACCGCCGGAGGTTTGAAGTCGGCAGCCTGAACCTTAGCCTCGATATCGGCCAGCGTGCCGGTCAACGTCTCCTGCTCCGCGCGGGTTCCCCAGCGAATCAAGGCCACCGGCGTTTCCGGCGGACGCCCGTAATGGACCAGCTGCTTGCTGATATAGCCGATGTTGGCTACGCCCATCATAAACACCAGCGTCCCCGTGGCGTTCGTCACTTTTTCCCAATTGATCGACAGATCCAGCTTATCCGGGCTTTCATGCCCCGTAATGATCGACAAGGAAGAAGCCAGATCCCGATGCGTCACGGGAATCCCGGCATAAGCGGGCACCGAAATAGCCGCGGTAATCCCCGGCACGATTTCATAGGATATCCCGTGTTGCCGCAGCAGATCCGCTTCCTCGCCCACGCGTCCGAAGATCGTCGGATCCCCGCCTTTCAGCCGGACCACCGTCTTGCCCGTCAGCGCCAAATCGACCAGCAGTTGATTGATATCCTCCTGCTTCATCGTGTGCCGGTCGGTCCGTTTACCAACGTAAATTTTCTCCGCGCCGGGCTTGGCCTTCCTCAAAAGATTCGGATTGGCCAAACGGTCGTAAACGATTACGTCGCCTTTCTCGATGCAATCGAGCCCCTTGAGCGTAATCAACCGCGCATCGCCGGGACCCGCTCCGACCAGATATACTTTACCCGCCATCCCGTTCACTCCCCGGCTTCCTGTAATAAAGCGGCCGCGCCCATGGAAATCAATCGGCCGGCTACCTGCTCGCCGAGCTCGGAAGGATCGTCCCCGGCCGCGCTTTCCTTCAAGATCGTCGAACCGTCCGGCGAGCCGACCATCCCCGTTAAAATCAAACGTTGCCGCAAACGCCCGTCCTCTTGCTGCCCCTTCCCGGCTTCTTCGACATCCCGACCGGTCGGCGCCAATGTGGCATAGGCTCCGATCGGCACTTGGCAGCCTCCGTTCAGCACGCCGAGGAAACGGCGCTCCGCCGCTACGGTCAACGCCGTTTCCGGATCGTTGTAGAGCGACAACAGCCGGCGCACCTCCGCGTCATCCTCCCGGCACTCGATGCCCAGCGCCCCCTGGCCGACGGCCGGCAAACAGATCTCCGCCGGAAGAAAAGCCGTGATCCGGTGTTCCCAGCCCATCCGGTATAACCCCGCGGCTGCCAAAATGATCGCGTCGAAGCCCTCTTCCTCCAGCTTGCGCAGCCGGGAATCGATATTGCCGCGGATCGGCTCCAGCACGAGATCCGGGCGATAGGCGCGAAGCTGGCTCGCGCGCCGCAGGCTGCTCGTGCCGACCTTGGCGCCCTGCGGCAGCTCGTCGAGGCTCTTGCCGCTTCGCGAAATGAGCGCGTCCCGCGGATCAACCCGCCGCGGCACCGCCCCGTTTATCAAGCCGTCCGGCAGTACGGACGGCATATCCTTCATGCTATGTACCGCCAGATCGATCTCGCCGTCCAGCATCGCTTGTTCGATTTCTTTGACGAACAGCCCTTTGCCGCCCACTTTGGACAAGGTGACATCCAGGATCCGGTCCCCTTTGGTGACGATCTTGCGAATCTCAAAATCAAACGGCAGCCCGTGAGCTTGGCATAGCGCTTTTAAATCGTCAATCACTTGCCCGGTCTGCGTTAACGCCAGTTGGCTTTGTCTGGTTCCCACCACAATCGTACGCTTCGTCATTCCCATTCCTCCGTGTGCTCCTCGATCCAGGCGGCCATCGCCGCTTCGCTCCACGGGCGGAAGCTCCCCTCCCGGATCGAAGTCAATATATCGGTCTCGGCCAATCTGCGGAATAACCGTTTCCGCTTGCCGGGATTCGTAACGTTATTCTTGATAAA
>NZ_JBNYYG010000053.1:0-37782 GCF_050565405.1 Paenibacillus macerans
GCGGCCGCAATGCGCAGCGACCTCGACCTCTTTGCCGCAAACCGTGCATCGCTGCATCCCCTGGAGCGTCGCGCCCAGCAAGGAGGCGGCGGCTTGAGAGCCGTAACCTGCGGCGCTTTGCGTGCCGCGGCCGGAAGTTCCGGCGCTTTGGCAAGCAGCGCAGCCGCCCGCGCGTCCCTGCGCTCCTTCGCGAGCATCGCAACGCTCATTTGCTCGCGAAGCTCGCGTCCCACCTGCTCGATGTCATGCGAACTGGTGGACGCCGAGGGCTTGCGGATGAAGTCGAATGCGCCCAACTCCAGCGCCATGATGGTTTCCCGCATGCCTTGCTCGTTAATCCCCGAGAGCATGATGACCGGAAGCGGATGCTCCTTCATAATCGCTTTTAGTGCATCCAGACCGTTCATCTCCGGCATCTCGACATCCATGGTCACCAGATCCGGCTTCAGGCTGGCGATTTGCTCAATCGCTTCGCGGCCATTCTTAGCCGTGCCCTGCACGTGAAATACCGGGTCCTGTTCGATCAGATCGGATATGATTTTTCGCATAAACGCCGAATCGTCAACTACCAACACTCGATAAGGCATCGTTTGTTCCACTCCTGTTCCTTCATGCAGAATCATTTCGCTAGCTTTAACCACTTATGCATAAATCCCTTGATTCCTGACAAAGTATCCCTCGGCTTCATTTGCGGAACATTCATATAAGTCAAGGCCAGGCGCTCGATGTCGCGCGCGGCCGAGCAACCCGGAAATGCGATGGAGAAAGGAACCTGCTTCTTGACTGCCTGCATCACATGCGTATCGTCGCTTAAGTAGCCCAGCGTTGGTATATCCATATCGAGAAAACGATGCGCAACCAGCGAGATCTTGTCGGCGACCTGCCGGGCTTCATGTTCGCCCGTTACCCGATTGATTACGAGCCGGAACGAAACGTCCGCGTCCAGGCCGTGCACCACTTTGATCAACGCATAGGCATCCGTGATCGAGGTAGGCTCCGGCGTCGTGACGACCAGGCATTCGTCGGCGGCCGTAATGAATTTCAACGTTTCCTTGGATAGGCCCGCCCCCGTATCGAAAATGATATAGTCCATTTCTTCGGAGATCGATTCGATCTGCGACGTAAAATAGTTCAAATCCGCTTCCGACAGCGAAAACAAATCCGCCATTCCCGAGCCCCCCGCGATAAACGGCAAAGCATGCGTACCGAGCTCGATGATTTCCGAAA
This sequence comes from Paenibacillus macerans, assembly GCF_050565405.1. GTDB lineage: Bacteria > Bacillota > Bacilli > Paenibacillales > Paenibacillaceae > Fontibacillus > Fontibacillus macerans_B. The sequence goes on from NZ_JBNYYG010000053.1 coordinate 1,228, forward strand.
TATTCTTTTCGCCCTTCAACAAATGGTATAAGCTATATTGGGGTCTTACCCCCATCAACACATCGATATTAGCCATGCCGATATCGGCGTCAAAGAGAAGCACTTTACGTCCCAGCGTCTTCAAGGCGAGAGCGAAATTCAACGTGAAGTTCGATTTGCCTACGCCGCCTTTGCCGCTGCTGACCGTTAAAATTCGAGCCGAGCCCTTGCGGGTTGACGGCTCCGGGGAGCCGATCCGGGACGATACCATCTGCCTTAATGCTTGTGCCTGATCATTCATAGGCCCCGCACTCCCAGCAGACTATCGATCAACAGCTTTGGGTCCGCCTGGAGCAGGTCGTCCGGCACATTTTGACCGTTAGTCAAGTAGGCGACTTTAAGCGGGTAATCATTCAAAAGATTATAAATCGGGCCGACGCTTTCCGTTTCATCCAGCTTTGTGAAGATGACTTTATCCAGATCGTATTTGCTGAAATGCTCGGTGATCCGCTTCATATCCTGCGTTTTCGAGGTCAAGCTGAGCACCAGGTACGTTTCGCTGACGTCGGAAGGCGTAAGCAAACTATGCAGTTCCGCGACGAACAACTCATTCAGGTAATTGCGCCCGGCGGTATCCATCAGGATCAAGTCGCATTGCTCCAGCCGCTGCATGGCGCGCTGTACATCTCCCGGGGACTGCACGACCTCGATCGGCACATTCAATATCGAGGCGTAGGTGCGCAATTGTTCGATGGCCGAAATTCGGTACGTATCGGCGGTGATGAACCCCACCTTTTTTCGCATCCGGAAAATCTGGTCGGCCGCCAGCTTGGCGATCGTTGTCGTCTTGCCGACTCCCGTGGGTCCGGCAATGTATACGATCCGCGTTCCTTTCCCGATCCCGGGGCCAATGCGATCCTGTAAAAAGGACCCGGCACACTCGCGAAACCTGCCGATCAATTCATCGCTGCTCATGCTTTTCCCCGAGCTTACCCAAGCTTCATAGATCTCGTCCAGCCAGGCTTCCGCCAATTCGGTTGACACTTCCTGGTTCGTCAGCTGCTGCTGGATCCCAAGTAGCTCCGGTGGAAGCTCGCGCCCATCCCCCTGCCTTTGGGCCAGCTTGCTGATCCAAAGCTTCATCTGCCGGATTTCTTCGAGTAAAATCTCCTCTTTGTCTTGCTTTGCAGTTCCGTCGGTTTCATGATCTTTTAAAGGATTCTGTAGCGCGGCGCGCTGTACAGCTTCCTCAAAACGCCCCGCCGCGGTGCTCGGTCCCGGGAGTTTCGTCTCCGGTTCGACCGAAAATACAGTCTTTGGGGGCTCCGTCACCGGTGCGATTGGCGTGATGATCGGCTCCTCCCTTTCCTGGAGACCGACTGCCGAAAGGGCGGCGGCGGTATTTGCGGCGGCCGGCGCCGGGGTGGTCGGCTTGGCCAATTGCGACGTTTTGCGGTAAGCCTCAGGAACGGCTCGCCGGGAAACCGGTGCCGGCGCCGGAGGGGGAGCCGGCTTTGCCGGCCTTGCTTTCGGCCCTGGCGTCTCATTGCCTTCCGTAGCCGCGATCACTTCGATCTTCTTCTTCTGAAACATCCCGAGGAAACCGCCGACTTTCAGTTCCTTCGTGCTAAGGATGACAGCGTCCACGCCGAGTTCGGTTCGAATCTTCGACATGGCGTCCGGCATGGCGTCGACGATATATCGTTTCACTCTCATAAATTCACCACCCCGACACTTTGAATTTCTACATTCGGTTCTAATTCACTATAGGACAATACCGGGATATCCTGCATGCTTCGTTCAATCACCTGGCGCAAATACATGCGAATCGTCGGAGAAGTCAACAAGATGGGCTGATGCCCGGTCTGCACGAGACGATTGATTTGCTCCGTCAGCTTTTGGAACACCGTCTGTGTAGAGGCAGGGTCCAGAGCCAAGTAGCTGCCTTGCTCCGACTGCTGCACGCTTTCGGCGATTTTCTTCTCCAATGTCGGACCGACGGTAATCACGCGCATCGTTTCGCCCGGTTGGGTGAACTGCTGCGTAATTTGCCGCGATAACGCTTGTCTGACGTATTCGGTCAGGACGTCGGGATCCTTGGTGTACGTTCCATAATCCGCCAGCGTCTCGAAAATCGTTACCATGTCGCGAATGGAAATTTTCTCCCGCAACAGTTTGGCCAGCACTTTCTGAACATCGCCAATGGAGAGCACCGACGGAATCAGCTCGTCGACAAGAACCGCGTAATTTTCCTTGAGGTTGTCAACCAGGGCTTTAGTCTCTTGACGGCCAAGCAATTCATGGGCATGCTTTTTGATCATTTCCGTGAGGTGCGTAGCGACTACGGATGGCGGATCCACCACGGTATAGCCGGACAATTCCGCCCGGTCCTTGGTCGCCTCGTCGATCCACAACGCAGGAAGTCCAAAGGCCGGTTCCCGGGTCTCGATACCCGTAATCGTATCGTCATCCATCCCGGGACTCATGGCCAAATAGTGATTAAGTAATAATTCACCGTTACCTACGACATTTCCTTTTATTTTGATGACATATTCATTCGGTTTTAGTTGAATATTGTCGCGAATCCGAATGACCGGAACGACCAGCCCCATTTCGAGCGCGCACTGGCGCCGGATCATGATGATGCGGTCCAGCAAATCCCCGCCCTGTCCGGTATCGGCCAGCGGGATAAGTCCATATCCGAATTCGAATTCGATCGGATCCACCTGGAGCAAATTGATGACGCTCTCGGGGCTGCGTACCTCCTCGATCTGCTGCTCCTCCTCCTGCTGCTCCTGTTCCACCTGCCTGCGGTCCATGTTTTTCTGCATCCTGCGGGCCGCAAAAATCATCAGTCCGGCAAAAGGGTACGTGGTCCAAGGACCGATCGGCGTAAACGTGCCGAGCAAGGCGATCGTTCCGGCCACGATGTAAAGCAGCTTCGGATAGGTGAACAGCTGGCCGGTGATGTCCTCGGCCAAATTGCCTTCCGAGGAGGCGCGGGTCACGATCAACCCGGCTGCCGTCGAAATCAGCAGCGCCGGAATCTGGCTGACCAACCCGTCCCCGATGGTCAGGAGTGAATACGTCGACATGGCTTCGGGGAATCCCATGCCATGAATCGTCATACCGATGATGAAACCGCCGATGAGGTTGATTAGGAGGATAATGATGCTGGCGATGGCATCCCCTTTGACGAATTTGCTCGCCCCGTCCATCGCGCCGTAGAAATCGGCTTCGCGTTCGATTTTGCTCCGGCGTTCCCGCGCCTGCTGTTCATTGATAAGACCGGCGTTAAGGTCGGCGTCGATACTCATTTGCTTACCGGGCATCGCGTCCAAGGTGAAGCGGGCGGCGACTTCAGCCACGCGCTCCGAGCCTTTCGTGATGACGATGAATTGAACCACCACAAGAATCAGGAAGACGACAAAACCGACAACGGGCTCCCCTTGGGAAACCCACGAGCCGAACGTGGCCACAACGTGGCCGGCTTTGGCCTGTCCCAGAATCAGCTTGGTAGTCGATACATTCAGCGCCAGACGGAATAATGTCGTAATCAGCAGCATCGCCGGAAAAATGGAGAACTGCAAGGCTTCCTTCGTATTCATGGCGACCAGCAAAATCATTAAGGCAAGCGAGATATTAATAATTAACAGAATGTCCAGCAGCAAAGTCGGGATCGGGACGATCATGAGCAGAACGATGCCGATAATACCAACAAGGACGAACAGATCTTTAAACTTTTTCATGGTTGTTCCCCTCCGATCCCTTTATCAATTGACCCTGCCTTTGATTCTATATACATAAGCCAGTACTTCGGCCACGGCCTGGAACAAATCGGCGGGGATCGTTTCCCCGACCTCGGTTCTCTGAAACAGTGCACGCGCCAACGGCTTGTTTTCCATCGTCATCACGCCATGCTCCTTAGCGATTTCCCTAATGCGGAGCGCTACATAATCCTGCCCTTTGGCAATGACCTGCGGAGCGTCCATTTGCGAACCGTCATACTTCAGAGCCACCGCAAAATGCGTCGGGTTCGTAATAATAACGTCGGCCTTCGGCACTTCCTGCATCATCCGCTGCAGCGCCATCCTCCGCTGCCGTTCGCGGATTTTACCTTTGATGATCGGATCGCCTTCCATTTTTTTATATTCGTCCTTAATGTCTTGCTTGGACATCTTGAGGCTTTTTTCATGCTCATACTTCTGATACATATAATCCAATGCGGCGAGTACGATCAAGGCAGCAGCAATCTTAATCCCCAGATTCAGCGTGAGTTTGGCGGTGAAATGAAACGTATCGTCTACCGGGAGATGGCCTAGTGAAGACAGGCTTCCGCGATAACCCCAAATCGTCGAGTACACGAGATAACCGATAACGATCAATTTAAATAGCGTTTTAAAAAACTCGACCAGGGACCGCACCGAAAAAATATTCTTGAACCCTTTAATCGGGTCCAGCTTGCTAAGTTTCATCTTTAGCGATTCGCCGGTGAATAGAAAGCCGATTTGCGCATAACTTGCCACGATAGCGACAACAACCACGACAAGAAATATCGGGGCGAGCAGCAGCAGAATCTGAACTCCATAATCGCCAAACATCGTCATGACATTTTCTTTGGTGACATTCATCGACAAGCGATGATAGAAAACATCCGCAAACAGCGCGATCAAGCGTTCCTTGATGTATCCCCCGAACGCCGTAAGGCATAAAAAGCCGGACAAGAGAATGAGTGCTCCGGATACATCCTGGCTTTTAGCCACTTGACCTTTTTTGCGGGCGTCTTGCCGTTTCTTCGGCGTGGCCTTTTCTGTCTTCTCGCCGGCAAACAGCTGCAGGTCAAGCGAATACCGAAACGCCATTAAGATCCCCCATCCTACTTCGGTCTTTGTCCGATCACGCTTAGCAGGTCATGCATTGCATTAAACAGCACTTCGAACAAAGATTGAAAAGCATATATGAAACTGGGCACCAATACCAACAGCACGAGCAACCCGACGATAATTTTCACCGGAATCCCAATCACGAAAATATTGAACTGGGGAGCCGTACGGGCTAGAAAGCCCAACGCCACGTCGGTAACGAAAAGTGCCACGACTAACGGAGCCGACATTTGGAACGCCAGCAGAAAAGCATTGCTGAAGGTTTGGACCAGAAACTCGGCCAAATCGCCGTTATATATCTTCTGGAACAAGTCGTTGGAAAGCGGAATCCAGTTATAGCTGCGAATAACCGCATCCAGCAAATAATGATGTCCGTTTATGCTCAGGAACATCAGCGTTGCGATGATGTACTTCAAATTGCCCAGCACGGGAGCCGAAGCTCCGGTCATCGGATCAATCACGTTTGCGATCCCGAAACCGACCTGCATGTCGATGAATGAACCGGCCATCTGTATGACAGCAAACAGCAGATTCGCGACATACCCCATCAGCAACCCGATCAACACCTCGCGGATGATGAACATGAAATATCCAAGATCGCTTGGTACGGCTTGATCGGACCCGATCGTCAGATAGATCATCAGCGCAATGATCCCCGAGAACCCGACCTTAAATGTCGTCGGGACCGTACGGGATGAAAAAATCGGCGAAACTACAAAAAATGCAGTCATTCGACAAAAAATAAGCATAAAGACGGATATGCCTTGCAATAAAATCTCCATCATCATTTCGCCTAACCGATATAACTAGCTAGGTTGTTTAGTATGCCGTAGGTAAAATCCACCAGCGTCGTCAGGATCCATGGACCGAACAGCAACAAAGCTACCAGTACGGCAACGATTTTGGGCACGAAGGCAAGCGTTTGCTCCTGGATTTGGGTTGTCGCCTGAAAAATACTCACCAGGAGACCTACCACAAGAGCGATCACCAGCATCGGCGCGCTGACCTTCAAAACGGTATAAACGGCTTGTCCGGCCAAACCGATGATGAATTCCGAACTCATAAACCGTCTTCTCCTCCCTGAAAATAACAGCACTATGTTACTAAGTGTTAAAGCTGACCAGCAGCGATTTCACGATCAAGTACCAACCGTCTACGAGCACAAACAGCAAGATCTTGAACGGCAGCGAGATCATGACCGGCGGAAGCATCATCATCCCCATCGCCATGAGCACGCTTGAAACGACGATATCGATAATCAAAAAAGGAATAAAGATCAAAAATCCCATTTGAAACGCCGTCTTCAGCTCGCTAATGGCAAATGCCGGCACCATAACGGACAACGGAATATCCTCATAGGTTTTTGGCTTTTCCATTTTGGTATAACCCATGAAGAGTTGCAGATCCTTGGTTCTCGTGTGGGAGTACATGAATTTCTTCATTGGTACGGCTGCTTTGTCCAACGCTTCCGATTGGGTAATCTCCCCCTTGATATAAGGCTGAAGCGCTACCTCATTTATCGTGGACAGCGTGGGACTCATTACAAACAACGTTAAGAACAAGGCTAAACCGATCAGTACCTGGTTAGGCGGCATCTGCTGCGTCCCCAAAGAGCTTCGGACGAAACCAAGTACGATCACAATGCGCGTAAAACTAGTCATTAATACCAAAATCGCCGGTGCGATGCTTAGTACCGTAATGAGCAAAATGATGGATAGTGAACTGGTGCTTGGCGCGCCTCCCGAATCTCCGATTTGAATGCCGATATTCGGAATCGGATCGACCGGTTCGGCGGAAGCTACGGAGACGGCTAACACGCTCCACAAAGCCAGCAACAGGCTGACGATTAACACTTTTTTCTTCATGAATCCCTCGACCGATCTGTAGATTGTTCTTCCGGATCCTGCAGCAATTCCTCCATTTGTCGTTTCCGGTTAGGCATTTTCCTCAGCTGCGATTGAAATACTTCGTGAAAAGCGGCGCCTTCGAGTTCCTCTTCTTCTTGAGGCGGTTCTTTCTTGAAGCGGGAGATCAAGCCGGACAAGGTAGATGCAAATCCGGCGAATTCAGCCCCCTCCTCCTCAAAAGCCTGCAGCAGTGAGGCCGCTTCAGCCGGGTCGGAGATTTTATCAACCAGGGAAATGTCTTCGCCAACGCCGACCAGATAAATGCTGCCTCCGATTTCGATCACCTGCAAGGATTTGTTCTGTCCCAGTCCAATGGCTCCCAAGGTACGGATCGACCGGTTCCGGGTAAGGTATCGGTTCCTTTTACCTAAAAACCGGACCAACAAGACGATTAATGCGATGATGAGGCCTAGTACGACGATAACGGTAAGCAAGTTTCCCCATAGGTTAATATCCCCGCTCGCGTACGGGGGAGTATCCGGCTGATTGTTCATGGACCAGGCCTACAGTCCCAGCGTCTTGTTGATGGCTTCGATAACCCGGTCGGATTGGAAAGGCTTCACGATGAAATCTTTAGCGCCAGCTTGAATCGCATCGATAACCATTGCCTGTTGGCCCATGGCGGAACACATGATCACTTTGGCATTGGAGTCCAGCTTTTTGATTTCTTTCAGGGCGGCAATGCCGTCCATCTCCGGCATCGTAATATCCATCGTAATCAGGTCCGGATGGAGCTCTTTATATTTTTCGATCGCTTGCGCACCATCCTGTGCTTCCCCTACGACTTCAAATCCGTTTTTCGTCAAAATGTCGCGGATCATCATTCTCATAAATGCTGCATCGTCTACGATTAGAATTCGGTTTGCCATTGGTTTAAAATCCTCCCTAAACTTCTACTGTTATTGTAATTTTTGAATGCGGTCCCATTGGCTGACGATATCAGTAACGCGAACGCCAAAATTCTCGTCGATGACGACAACCTCGCCTTTGGCGATCAGCTTGTTGTTTACCAGAATATCCACGGGCTCACCGGCCAACTTGTCCAGTTCGATGATGGAGCCTTGGGATAATTCCAGGATATCCTTGATCTGCTTTTGGGTCCTTCCTAATTCTACGGTGACCTTAAGGGGTATGTCCATCAGTAAGTTTAAATTATTTTCGTCAACATGACTGAAAGACGGGTTCCCTAAATTTGCAAACTGTACAGGCTGTACATTCAAATTGCGTCCCGGAACCGCACCATAATGATGAGGCTCGGCGTAAGGCTGACCTTGCGGCGGATACCCATAGGCTGCCGGCTGTCCGTATCCCGCCGGAGGCTGCATGGGTTGCTGCTGCATCGGCTGGGAAGGTGCCGGAGGTTGCTGATACATCGGCGCCTGCGGTTCGGGCTCTGCTATTGGCGGTGCAGGAGGCGCTGCGGCTGCGGCCGTCTCCATGGACGTAGTTTCCGACGCCGCCCCGCTGATCAGGCTATCGACCATCTCTTTGGCAAACTTGACCGTAAGCAACTGCATGATCGTAGAATCAATCAGGTCTCCAATCGTTAAGCGGAAAGAAATTTTAATGAGCGGATCCGCCGACGGGAGACTGCCTAGTCCATGCCCTTCGGACATATTCAAAATATCGATGCCCGGAGGCGAAATATTGACAAACCGGTTAAAAATCGTCGACATCGAGGTTGCCGACGAGCCCATCATCTGGTTCATCGCTTCCTGGACGGCGCTGATATGGATTTCATTCAGTTCCTCTTCAATCGGATTTCCTTCCCCGCCCAGCATTAGATCGGCGATAACCTGAGCGTCCCTCGTCTTAATGACCAGAGAATTCATGCCTTCGAACCCGTCCACGTATTGCACGTGAATGGCGACGTGCGGCTTCGGAAATTCAGCCTCGAACTGGGCTCGCGTGATGACGGATACCTTCGGCGTGGTAATATCCACCTTTTTGTTCAACAAAGTCGAAAGGGCCGTCGCCGCGCTTCCGAACGTAATATTTCCGATTTCTCCGAGCGCATCTTGCTCCAGTGGCGTAAGCACGTCGTCGATCGTCGGCTCCGAGGCGGTTTCCTGATTGGCCTGCTTCAGCAGAGCGTCGATCTCCTCTTGGGACAAATAGTCTTTACTCGTCAAGTTCCTCAACTCCTTCGCTGACAATTTCATCAATTTGCACGGCAACCCGTTCTTTCAACGTTCCCGGACTACCGATATATTTCAGCCTGTCGCCGATTCGGATCTGCAATCCTTCCTCCACAGGCTTGTTTAGGGAGATCACATCGCCAACGGTTAACCCCAAAAATTCGCGAACCGTAATCTGCGACTCGCCCAACTCCGCGACGATCGGCAGCTTAGCCTTGTTCACGCGGTTCCGAAGCGCATCGACCTCTTCCGGAATCCGCGATTTTTTCTGGGACACGAACCAATGGTGAACTGAAAGCTTCGGCATGATAGGTTCGATGACGACATGGGGGATACACAAGTTTATCATCCCGGTGGTATCTCCTATTTTTGTACTCAGCGAAATGAGCGCAATCGTCTCGTTGGGAGAAACGATTTGCATGAACTGCGGGTTCGTCTCCAGCCCCTCCATCCGCGGATTGATGTCCACGATGGTTTTCCACGCTTCCTGCAAGCTTTCAAAAGCTCGGCTGAAGATGCGTTCCATAATGATCGTCTCGATTTCCGTTAACGATCCGATTTTGGACGGCGCCGTTCCGAGGCCACCCAGCAGCCTGTCCAGCATGGCAAACGCGACGTTGGGATGTACCTCCAGCACCATTCTTCCTTCGAGCGGCTCCGCCTCAAAAATGTTAAGGATCGTCATTTTCGGAATGGAGCGAATAAATTCGTCATAAGGAAGCTGCTCTACCTGAACTACGTTGATTTGCACGAATGTACGCAATTGTGCCGAAAAATAGGTGGTGAGATAACGGGCAAAGTTCTCGTGAATCCGGGTCAAGCTCCGGATATGATCTTTGGAAAATCTGACGGCTCTTTTAAAGTCGTAAGCGCGGATTTTCTTCTGCGTTTCTTCCTTTTTTAATTCCTCGGCGTCCATTTCGCCGGATGACAGCGCGGCAAGCAGCGCGTCGATCTCGTTCTGCGACAACACATCAACCAAACATCTCACCCCCTTAGAAAAATCCGAATTCGTTCGATATTCTTTTTAGATCGTCGTCATAATGAAGTTGGTAATATCGATTTGAATCAATTTCCCTTCCGGCAGCGATTTATTAATCAGGTTGAGCAGTTTAGAGCTTAAGTTGTCTTTGCCCAAAGCACCCGTTAATTCCTCCGGCTTGGTGTCAGCCAACGTCTTGATAATAATCGGCTTTATTTTGAAATCCTTAATTTTGTCGAACTCTTCTTTGGACACCTCATTATCCAGCTGGAAAGCAAAGTTCATCACGACCACATAGTCCGGCTCGGATAAATTCGTTTTGATGTCGTCGATCGTTGAAGTCACTTTGACGATTTCATCCGCAGACAGATGTTCGGGCTCAGCCACGCTGTTGACTGCGGCATTCACTTCAGTGCCGGGTGCAGGTTTATTCATTTGGTTCACCAGCAGGAAGGCGGCGAGTACGATTAATGTGATGGCCAATAGAATCGTAATCAGCCAAGGCAGCATTTTTTTCATGACCATTCCTCCGTTTGTTGCACTTTAATAGTTGCTGCGTGGATGCCGACTTCACGATAATATTCCTTGATCATCGCAATTACCTCGGCCGCCTTCTCCAGCACGATAATACGTTTGCCCGTGATGAGGGTGACGTATGTATCCGGTGTTTCTTCCACTGTTTCGATCATGATGGCGTTCAGCCACATTTGCGAACCGTTCAAGCGTGTTACAGAAATCATGGATTTCCCTCCTAAGCAAACGCGGATCCGGCCAAGCAGCAGGGGGAAGAGCATTACATCCCCCCTCCCCGGCTACTTACTAGCTTAGCGTTTCAGGTTAACGACTTCCTGGAGTACTTCATCGGAAGTGGTAATGATCCGCGAATTGGCCTGGAACCCGCGCTGCGCCACGATCATCTCGGTAAACTCGCCGGTCAGATCGACGTTGGACATTTCCAGTTGGCCGGAGACGAGCGCGCCGGTGCCTACCTCGGCATTATTAGGGTTCGTGTAGACAGGCTCGTCCACGATGGCGTTTGCGCTCACCCGATACAGATTTCCGCCGATTTTCTCCAGGCCTTCAGGGTTTGTCACTTTCGTGACGCCGATTTGACCGGCATCCCCGTTCGTCCCGTCGTTCAGCTTGGTTAAGATCGTCCCGTCCGCAGAGATCGAAAATGCGGTCACCGTCGTAAAGTCGATCGGTGCCAACACCTCGCCGCCGCTATCACAAACAAGCAAACCATCAGAAGTGACCAATTGGCCGGCGGCATCCATATGGAAATCCCCCGCCCGGGTCAGGAAAGGCACCTCTTGTTCCCCTGACAGCTTGACAAGGAAAAATCCGTCCCCGTCGATCCGCAAATCAAGCGGATTGTTGGTTGTCATTGCGCTCCCGCCGGTATGTAGAGTATCGATGGAACCAATGGAAACCCCCAAACCGATTTGCTTGGCGTTAATCCCGCCGGATTCGCCATCCGCCGGAGCGGTTACCCCGGATACCGTTTGGCTCATGATATCTTTGAACATGACGCGTCCAGCTTTAAAGCCTACGGTGTTTACGTTCGCGATATTATTGCCGATGACGTCAAGCTTAGTTTGAAATCCGCGCATCCCGGATACGCCCGAATACATTGATCTTAGCATGTGCTCTTATTCCTCCCAGTGATAAAATAACTTGCTTGAAGCCGCTTCAGTCGGTCGGCGGCTAGGTTGGCTCCCGCAACCGGTCCAGCCAATTAAGAAATAATGACGGCACTATCGATCTGCGTAAACACATTGTCTTTCATGCTGCTGCCGTCCATCGCCGTAACGACAGTTCGATTATGGACGTTAACGATGAGGGCCATGTCTTTCAATAGAATCAGGGAGTCCTTCGCCCCTTTTGCTGCAGCGCTGTCAATCGCCGATTCGATTTGGTGAAGCTGGTCCGGCCTAAGCTCGATGCCGCGTTGCTCCAATCGTTTAACCGCATGGTTGCTAAAATGCAATAGCCGATCCTGCAGCAATTCCTTGAAGCTGGTACCCTGCGCTATGCCGGCCTGCACATTTTTGTTCTGCGTGAGCGTATTCGGCCCCAATCTCCCGGGGTATAACTGTCCTACTTTGACCGGTCCATTCATGACGGATCCGCTCCCTGTTCCGGTACTTCTTCAGCCGGATCGCCAACCTGCTCAATATCGGAAATCTCGACTTCTTTATCCCCGATCTTGACATAGTGAACGCCGCTGCGAACGAGGATAGAATCGACGACTCCGCTTTCTCTCACATTGATAACCTCTGCTTTTCCGGTAGCCACGTCGTAATTTCCGGTCTTGGTTTCTGTGATCCAAGTGACGAGCTTACCGATCAGCCCCGATTCATTTCCAAGGGATTGGCTCATGGCCTTCAGTTGTTCCGAGATATTTACCAACTGCTCTACTGAAGTGAACTGCGCCATCTGGGCGACAAATTGCGTATTGTCCATCGGGGACAAAGGATCCTGATTCTGCATCTGCGTCATCATTAGCTTGAGGAAATCGTCTTTGCCAAGTTCATTGCTCTTTGTGCTAGCCTTTTGTACATTGGACTGCGAATAATTAGGCCACATTAAGCCCGGTGTATACGTATCAGCCATGGGATTACCTCCTTTCTACTAGCTTAAGCTCTGGCGATGAAGGAGCTGCCGTAACCTTGTTCCTTGGCTCTGACTTCCGCGATCCACTCATTCCATTCATCATTCATGTCGTGGATGGCTAAAGCCTCTTCCTCCGCCAACTGTCGGCGTTTTTCACTTGGCTGCTGCCCTGTGCCGCCGCCGGACTGCCGACCGTCATGGTACATATGGGACGACAAAGCGCTGTTTTGCGACACCTCCAACTTACTCACTTGAAGTCCTTGCGATTGGAGAGCCGATCTTAATTGCGCCATCTGTTGTTCCAACGATTCCTTGGCGAAGGCATGCTCCGTCATAAATTGTGCCGTTAGCTGCCCGTTTTGCATCGTAATTCTCACGTCCACCTGGCCCAAATGCTCGGGATAGAGCGAAATTCTCGCTTCCGATACGCCTTGGAGTTTGACGATTTCCAGCTTGTTAACCAGGAAACCGCTCATTTCTTTACCGAAATTATCAACGGGCACAGGTTTTGCCGCGTGTTTCACCGGCATAACACCGTTATCCCGGATGACAAGCTGACCTGCGGTAACGATACTGCCTGCTTGCAAGGGTTCTTCGTGTTCCGTCGGTTCAGTGGTCACACGGTCAGGAGCATTTGCATCATCGACCGCTTGATGAACGGCGTTTACGGTAAATTGGGTTTGCGAAGTATCCGTCTTCGGATTGGTGTTCTGAACGGATGGAAGATTCCCATTCTTCAGCATTTCACCGTTTTGTCCCGAATTGCCCTGCTGATTCGTCCCTGCGCCTTGGTCAGAAACAATCGTTCGTGGCTGCGTGCTCGCATGCTCCACAAATTTAGGGTTTGCCGGCTTTGACTCGTTTGGATCCGGAAGCGTGTCCAGCAGACCTTGTAGCGAATCCAGCATAGCCCCTACCGACGTCTGGGTACTTCCGACAACGTTGACATCCGATTTCGAAGCCGCCAACAGCTGAACCAAAGCATCCTGTACGGCAAAGCGCATCGTTTCGGGGTGCTGAGCCAGAGCAGGTAGTGCACTCGTCTCCGACGTGATCGTCATATCTCCGACCATGGCCGTCGGAACCTGCGGTATAAGCGTTTGGATATTCTGCAGCCATCCCTGCAGGGCGACCATCAGCGAAGGGTCTTCCTGAAGCGCTTCATCCAGCTTAGGCAGCTGTTGCAGCAGCCCTTCGATGGCTTCTGTCAGCGTGCCTTTCGATCCTTCTGTCTGAGCAGCATCCACGTTTCCAAGCAACCCGCCCAAGGTCAGTAGCTGTGCTGAAGCCTGTCCTTCCTGAGGTTGGGTATTCCCTAGCAGCATAGAAAGCAGCTTCTGGTCAAAGGATTGCGCCGGAGCCTGCCCCGTATCCGCTTTACCTGCCGAACCATACCATAATACGTTAGCTGGTTTGCCGGCATTTAATTGGCTTACCGTCGTTTGACTCATCTCTTATATCACCTCCTTTCAAGCAAGAATCATCTTGAAGAACCTCCTACTTGTTCAAAAGCTGATTAAGGATCTTGACCGAAGTTTTCTCATCCGTTTCCGCCATAGCTGCCAATATTTTGGACCGGGTTGCATTATCCACCGCTTTCATGATTCCCAGCCCTTTCTCCGGGTTGATTTTGTAGGTTTGCAGCACCAGCTTGGCGGCGTCCTCCGCCGACATCGCCGCGAACGTCTGACTCAATTCGGCGTCGCTAAGTCCCGATCCGGACGCGGCGGTCTCGGCTTCCGCCTCCGCTTCCTTCTTCAATCTTGACTGCAGTGCGGCGATCGCCAAATCGTCCGCCGTGTTAACATCCTTTAACAAAATGGAAATATCCGCCGCTTTTTGCGGATCCATTTTCTCGAGGATAGCCACCTTGCTCTCATTATTCATGACGCTGAGCATTTGCAGCGTTTCCTGCGTCGTCAGTTTATCGAAAATCGCCGCCGCTTTGCTTGGACTCATTTGAGCATATAGCTGGGCCAGCTTCTTGACTTCCTTCTGATAAGCTTCCGCTTCGGCCTCCGACGCTTGTTCGCTCTTCTTCTGCTGCGCGGCTGTGAGCTCCTCCTGCAGCGCTTTAGCTTTATCCTGCTGCTCTGCAGCTTGTTTAGTTGCAGCCTGCAATTCGGCCTCTTGCTGCGCCAACTGAGCTTTAAGCTCCTTGAGCGTGGCCTCGGTGCTTTCCTGTTGCTTTTTCTCTTCTTCCGCCGCCTGCTCCTTTAGTCCGTCCTCCGGAACCTCCGGATCAGGGACGAAATTTCTCACGATGGGTATCGCATCGGCCCATTCGACCAACATGTTGCGGAAATTGATATTAAACAAAGTCAGGAGCACGCCCAGCAATACGACCGTAAACAAAATCGGGGTCATAAAAAACAGAAAACGCGAAAAGCCGCCGCCCGATTCCTCCAGTTCTTCATCCAACTCCGTGTTAGCCAACCCTATCCCTCCTTCGAAAAGCCCATATCCATACCCGCACTGATTACCGGGCTCTCATGGCAAACCGGACAGTGGCCATCTCATCCAGCTCGTTTTGTTCCCGAAGAAGCATTTCGTGCTGAAATTTGTCCTTGGCTTTTTCTTTCGCTTTTAGCCAAACTTTCTCGTCCAGCATTTTGCCGTTTAAGATCGTCTTCTTCTGCTCCACATTGAGTTCAGCCCGCCGGATATCGCCACGCTTCCGCGCAATTGCTTGTTCTATGAAGTCCATGTAGCGTTGAAGTTCCTGCAGCTTGGCCATAGGCGCTTTGTTTTCCATTTCGGCTTGAATCACCGAAGCGGTTCGCGTTTGGTCCTCCAGCAATTGTTCCAGAGAACGCTGTTCCGATTGAAGCTGGCCTACGGCTGCGGATAACATCCATTCTGCTTGCGTCTTTTCGTTTGCTTTTAAATCTACAACCTTCTGATAGACGTAACGGAACTTCATCCTTTAAGGGTCATCTCCTTGTAAATTCGGAAATTAAACGTTGCTGCACTTCGGCAAGCGTTACTTTTTCGTTCACTTTTTGTTTCGTGAAAGCCCAGATGTCCTGGATATATCCGATCGCTTCATCGATGTCGGCATTGGACCCCTGCTGATAGGCTCCGATATTGATCAGATCTTCGGAATCCTTGTACACCGCCATCAGCCTTTTCAAATTTTCGGCTGCTTCGTTTTGCTCGTCCGTCACGATATCCTTCATGACCCGGCTGATACTGGCCAAAATATCGATCGCCGGAAAATGCCCTTTGTTTGCGATATTCCGATTCAGTACGATATGACCGTCCAGGATCCCCCTCACCGCATCCGCGATGGGCTCGTTCATGTCGTCGCCGTCCACGAGCACGGTATAAAAAGCGGTAATTGACCCGGTCGGCCCGGTGCCAGCCCTTTCCATAAGCTTCGGCAGCGCAGCGAATACGGAGGGAGTATACCCACGCATCGCGGGCGGCTCTCCAACGGCCAGGCCTACTTCACGGAGCGCCATTGCGTAACGAGTCACCGAGTCCATCATCAGCATGACATTTAAACCGCGATCGCGAAAATATTCGGCAATGGTCGTAGCGATCAGAGCGCCTTTCATCCGGATCAAGGCCGGCTGATCGGAAGTTGCCACGATGACGACGGATCTTTCCAGCCCTTCGGGTCCGAGGTCCCGCTCGATGAAATCCAGCACCTCGCGGCCGCGTTCTCCGACTAGCGCGATCACATTGACATCCGCCGATGTGTTGCGGGCGATCATGCCCATCAAAGTACTTTTCCCGACCCCGGATCCGGCAAAAATCCCCACCCGTTGGCCTTTGCCGATCGTCAGCAGGCCATCGATAGCTCGTACGCCGATGCTGATGGGTTCGGCGACCCGGGGACGGTTCAACGGATTCATCGGTTTGTTGTAAGTCGAATACACTCCCATTCGCGACGGGAGCAACGACCCGTCCAGCGGCTGTCCCAGACCGTCCAGCACCTTTCCCAGCAGTTCGGAGCCGACCTGCACGCCCAGCGGTTTCCCGGTACCCACGACATCGCATCCGGGACCGATCGATTGCAGTTCGCCGAGCGGCATCAGCAGCACCTTGTTGTCGCGGAATCCAACGACCTCGGCTTGCAGCGGCTGTGAAGCTTTGCTTGGATAGATATAACAAAGATCGCCGATACTGGCGTCGGGGCCTTCGGACTCGACCATCAGTCCGATGACTTGCGTAACCTTCCCGTTAATCCGTACGGGATCAAGCTGTCTGAGATGATCGATATATCGTTCAGCGTTCATGCTCGTCATTCGCTTGTCCCCGCTCCTCCGTCTGCAGTGATATGCGTATTAATTCCTTTTTGATTTCCGTCAACTGCGTATCGATTCTGGCGTCCACGCTTCCGAAGGAGGAACGAATCACGCAGCCTCGATCCTTCACGGTCGGATCGGGCAAAATCTGCAGCTCGGCCTGCGTATCGATGGCCAGACTTAATTCCTCTCTTGCCGCCTGAACAAAAGCAAAATGGCCAGGGGAAACGCATAACGTAATAATTCCTTGTTCCCGTTTGCGGGCCAAGCTTTTCTTGATCAGTTCCAACGCGTACTCCGGCTCGAGTTCCAACTGCTTATCGATGATTTTCTCCGCGATCGCGCAGCTTAACTCGACCACAAACGGCTCTGCTTCCTGAATGATGCGCTCCTTTTCGATATATGCCTGCTCAAGCACCGCGCCGGCTTCATTCATCATTTCGTCGATTTTCAGACGCATCGTTTCCTCGGCTTGAATCTTGCCTTCTTCATAACCCTGGTGAAAGCCTTCGGCTTTAAGGGCTTCGATCATTTGATCATCCTGCTCACGGCGCTCTTGCCACCAGGCTTCTATCTGCTCCCTGGCCTCCGCCAGCATCCGCTCAGCCTGTTCCGAAGCTTCCCGGACCTGCCGTTCGGCGAATTCCTTGGCATCGCTGAGCATTTGGCGCCTCGTTTGTTCAGCTGCGATATCTTCGCGGGAAGGCACCTGCTCGATGATCTCTTCGGGTTGTTCAGCCGACTGCTCATCAAACGGTACCTGAGGCTTGGCCAAGTTCAATTGCTTCAAAATCTCTACCGGAACGTACTGCGACACCTTGATCAAATTAGACAATGATGTCATCTCCTCCGCCGCGGGCGATGATGATCTCACCTGCTTCTTCCAGTCTGCGGATCGTTGCTACGATGCGGGTTTGAGCTTCTTCCACATCACGCAGCCGCACCGGCCCCATATATTCCATTTCTTCCTTGAACGTCTCGGACATCCGTTTTGACATATTGCGGAAAACGGCCTCCCGGACTTCTTCGCTGGCCACCTTGAGAGCAAGCTGCAGGTCGGCATTTTCGATATCGCGAATAATCCGTTGAATGGAACGGTTGTCGATATTGACGATGTCCTCGAATACAAACATGCGTTTCTTGATTTCTTCGGCCAGCTCGGGATCCTGAATCTCCAGAGAATCGAGAATCGTCCTTTCGGTACCGCGGTCGACCCCGTTCAGAATCTGCACGATGGACTCGATACCGCCCGCGCTGGTATAATCTTGCGTCACGGTTGCGGAAAGCTTCTGTTCCAGCACGCGCTCCACTTGCGAGATCACCTCGGGCGAGGTGCTATCCATGACCGCGATCCGTCTGGCGACCTCCGCTTGCTTCTCTTGAGGCAAAGAAGAAAGGATCGCCGCGGCTTGCTCGAATTGCAGGTAAGACAAAACCAATGCAATCGTCTGGGCGTTTTCGTTTTGAATAAAGTTAAGGATTTGGTTCGGGTCGGCTTTACGAGCAAAATCAAACGGCCGAACCTGCAGGGTCGCCGTCAAACGGTTGATGATATCGACCGCTCTCGATTGGCCAAGCGCCTTCTCCAAGATTTCTTTGGCGTAATTAATCCCGCCTTGAGTGATGTACTCCTGAGCCAGACAGATTTGATGAAATTCGGCTATGATCATGTCTTTTTCGACGCTGTCAACCTTGCGTACATTGGCGATTTCTAGGGTCAACTGCTCAATTTCGTCATCCCGCAAGTGCTTGAAAATTTGGGCCGACACCTCTGGACCGAGCGTTATCAATAATATGGCTGCCTTCTGTTTCCCGCTTAAAATCGGGACCGATGTTTTTGACAATGCGTTCCCCCCTATTCGTCAGCCAGCCAAGTGCGGAGCAAGTTAACGAATTCGTCCGGCTTCTTCTTGGCCAGCGTCTCCAGTTGTTTACGCACTTGATTTTCATTCGTGACCGTATCCAAATTAATGGACGGGAACTCCGGAGCAAGAGGCAAAGCGATTTCCTCTTCGTCTTGTTCCGCTTGCTTGCGGCTGCGGCGGAACAAGACGATGCCGAGGCCTGCCAAAGCCAGCAGAGCTGCGGCTCCAACGCCCCATACCCACGGGCTGGACAAGCTTAAACCGGTTGCCGTTTTTTCGTCGGAATGAAAAGGTTGGGACAAGACTGAAACTTTTCTCTGCAAATCTTCGTCTGTATAAGCAGTACCGGAATCTGCCAGATAGGACCCGACGATATTCGTCAAAATATTTTCGATCGCGGAGCGTGTGTTTTCATCTAACGCTTCCTGTCCTGCGGGTGGTTCAACGGCTACGTTAATGGTTAAATCTTTAATGACGTAAGGACTGGCTACGATATCTTTCGTGATGCGATTCACTTCGTAGTTGATCGTCGACGATGTTTCTTCCGACGAAGATCCCCCGCTTGATTCTGCCGAAGGATAATTTACGACATCTTCTTCGCCGGTCCCCGGAACTCCGCTATCCGGGCTCGCAGCTCCCGTGTAGCTCTTCTGAACTTTCTGGGCGCTGATTTCAATCCCTTTCATATTTTCGGTATCGACCGGAGTAACCAGATTGTCCTTTTGGCTCACTTGGTCAAAATTGAGTTTGGAGGCCACCAACACCTCGATTTTATCCGGTCCGGTCAACTTCGAAAGGAATTGCTTTACGCTTTGGCGAACATCGCTTTCGAATTTCTTCTGCAGGGCCATATTCTCTTGAACGGCCGACGTCAGTGAACCCGAATTTCCGCCTTGACCTGTCGGCAGAAGCACCGTGT
The DNA here is from genome assembly GCF_050565405.1 of Paenibacillus macerans. Taxonomy (GTDB): domain Bacteria; phylum Bacillota; class Bacilli; order Paenibacillales; family Paenibacillaceae; genus Fontibacillus; species Fontibacillus macerans_B. The sequence continues at coordinate 20,770 of NZ_JBNYYG010000053.1, forward strand.
CGTCGCTGGATGATAAGGAGATGTTCTCTACCGGCAAATTGGGAACCGAAGTTTTCACGAGATTGAAATACCCGTCAACGGCTTCCTGATTCGGCCGATATCCCGGTTTGAACGAAATGACGATCGAGGCCGTCGCTTTTTCCTGTTCCTCCGGACTGGCAAAAACGTTTTCCGCAGGAAGATTAATCAGCACCTTGGCATCGCTTACTCCTTGCATACGTTTTAGCAGTTGCTCAACCTCTCCGTTTAACGCGCTTTTATATTTCACGTTAAACTCATTATCGGTCATGCCGATCAAGGACGAGCTTTCGCTGAACGCTTCCCAGCCGATCGAGCCGTTTTGCACGATCCCTTGCGAGCCGACATCGACTTTGACGCGGGCCGCCTCTTTGCTGGGCACTGAAATCGTTGTTCCATCCGGTCCAAGCTTATACGGAATGCTTCCGGATTCCAAATAGTTAATGATACCGGCTGCATCGGTGGAATCCAGGCCCGTGAACGCTACCTCGTACTCCGTTTTGGAGAATTGAATGGTGAGCAAGATCATGGCAAGCAGGATAAACGCGATCGTCGAAATCAATAATGTCTTTTGTTTTTTGCTGAATTGATTCCAATACCCGGACAATCGGTCCCGGTACTGCGTGATTCTCTCATTCACAATGTCACCTCATCCGAAGCATGTTCAGCCATTAAATTTGCGTACGCATAATCTCTTGATAAGCTTCTATCACTTTATTACGGACTTGCGTAGTCAATTGCAAACTTAACAAAGCTTGCTCCGAGGCGATCATCATCTCGTCGGCATTTACTTTTCCCAGCAAAAACTGATTATTCACCTGCTGGGCATTCGCTTCCTGAGCCGCTACCCCCTCCAGGGCGTCGTTTAAAAAAGAACTGAATTGTTTCATCGATTCCGCCGGGGTTGGCGACTGCGCTGCACCGGATAATTGCGTCCCCGCAAGCGGCTTGACGGCGTCAAAACTCATTCTCTCGATCAACGGTCAACACTCCTAACTACGATTTAAAAATCGATTTATCTATTTACCGATTTGCAGTGCTTTGGTAATCATCGCTTTGCTGGCATTTAACGCCGTAACATTTGCTTCATAAGAACGGGTAGCCGAAATCATATCTACCATTTCTTTCAAAATATCCACGTTAGGCATATTCACGTAGCCTTCTCGATCCGCATCGGGATGCGTCGGATTGTAAACCGGTTTAAACGAGGAAGGATCTTCTTGAATCTTAGTAATTTTGACCCCTTGACCAGGTGCTCCGTCTCCCATTGCCGAGCTTAGCGCATTTCCGAAATCCGTTTCCTTGGGGGCCATAACGACAGTTTTTCGGCGGTATGGAACGGCTTTACCATCCTCAATTTTAGCTCTTGTCGTTTCCGCATTGGCGATGTTCGAGGAAATAACGTCCATTCGAAGACGTTGCGCGGTTAGCGCGGAAGAGTTGATGCTGAAACTATCACTAATCTTCAAGGCCGATTATCTCCCTTCTACGGCAGTACGTTTCATTTTAATAAGATAGTTGATCTGTTCGACGTAAGCATTGTAGCGCAGCTGATTTTCGGCCAGCAGGGCCATTTCGCTGTCGATATCCACATTGTTCTGGTTATTGTTCATAATAGTACTTTTGTCCACGGTGATCTGAGGTTCGGGAACCCCCGCCGATGGACCTATAACAAAATGCCTGCTATCGGTTCTTTTTCCCTGTAAAGCCGGCATTCCGCTATTCATTTCGGACTGCAGCATACTCTCGAAAGAAACGTTGGATCGTTTAAAGTAGGGGGTGTCATTATTCGCTATATTATTAGAAATGACACCTTGCCGAAGATTCGCAGCTTGAATGGCTGTTTCAAGCCTGTCGAATCCCACCCCGTTCAACAATTGCACTTCATTTCCCCCCTTGATTCTCATAGAGTCTTTAATCATTCATTATTCAACAAACAGAATATAAATCCTCTTTTATTCGACATTTTTTTGCTAATTATTGTCTTTCTCGGTGTCTTTCTTATGTCCTAGTTGCATATAGCGTAATATAATGTCATATATCCTAAGTTTCAAGGAGATTCGACATTATTACAATAAGAAAAAAGCCCTATCTTTAAATGGTTACACGTTATAATTTGCTGAATTTGAATTTTTTTCAAATAACTCGTCAGAATGCGACATTTTTCTATTATTTGTATACCGCGCTTATTGTCGGAACGACAAAAGACCACCCGCCTCCCTACGGCAAAGTGGTCTCTTTTTGGGGAAATTGTGAAAATTTGCGCAGGTCCCGGTCAAAAACCAAGGTCCCAGACTGAAATGTTGCAAAAACGATTTACAAAATGAACTGACTGAGATCTCGATCCTGGGCAATATCTCCTAATTTTTCCCTGACGTATTCCGGCGTGATCACCATCTTGTCTAGCGTTAGCTCAGGCGCTTCGAATGACAAGTCCTCCAGCAATTTCTCGAGGATGGTATGCAATCTTCTGGCTCCGATATTTTCGGTATTGGCGTTCACGGCAGCGGCGATGCGGGCGATTTCCTGAATCGCCGTATCGGAGAACTCAATCTCCAGATCCTCGGTTCGCAGCAGTTCGACGTACTGCTTCGTCAGCGCGTTCTCCGGTTCGGTCAAGATCGAAACGAAATCCTCCAACGACAGGCTGCTGAGCTCGACCCGAATCGGGAACCGCCCTTGCAGTTCCGGGATCAGATCGGACGGTTTGGCGATATGAAAAGCCCCGGCGGCGATGAACAAGATATAATCCGTTTTGATCGGTCCATATTTCGTCATGACGGTCGAACCTTCCACAATCGGCAAAATATCGCGCTGGACCCCTTCGCGGGACACGTCCGGACCCGAGCCTTGCCCCCGGCTGGCTACTTTATCGATTTCGTCGATGAAAATGATCCCGGTTTGCTCCGCACGCGCTACCGCTTCCTGGATCAGGTCATCCTGATCGATCAGTTTCGCCGCTTCCTCTTGCGTAAGCACCTTGCGCGCTTCTTTAACGGTCAGCTTTCTTTTTTTCGTGCGCTTCGGCAGCAGGCTGCCGAACATTTCCTGCATGTTCATGCCCATCTGGTCATTGCCCTGGCCGGCAAACATATCCATCATCGTCGGTGTATTGTCTTCGACTTCGACTTCAACGATATCGTTCTCCAGTTGGCCGGCCAGCAGCTTGAAGCGTACCTGGCGACGGCGCTCGGTCAATCCGCTATCCTCCTCCGGTTGATCTTGAGCCGGAGTCCCGCTCTGATTTCCGCCCCCGAATAGCATTTCGAACGGATTTCGCACGCCTTTTGCCTTGTTCTCGGAAGGAACCAAAATGGAGACCAGCCGTTCGTTGGCCAGTTCCTCCGCCTTATCCTTCACTTTCTCGGTACGCTCCAGTTTCACCGTTCGGATGGCCGTCTCAATGAGGTCCCGGACCATCGATTCGACATCCCTGCCCACGTATCCAACCTCGGTGAATTTTGTCGCCTCGACCTTAATGAACGGGGCTCCTACCAGCTTGGCAAGCCGGCGGGCGATTTCCGTTTTGCCTACCCCCGTCGGGCCGATCATCAAAATGTTCTTCGGCACGATTTCATCCTGCACCTCTTCGCGGAGAAGGCTGCGCCGGTAACGGTTCCGCAAAGCAACGGCAACCGACTTTTTCGCCTGCTTCTGTCCCACGATATATTTATCGAGTTCCGCGACGATTTGTCTAGGCGTTAAATTTATATCGGTCATGTTACGTCCCTCCTGTAAAGCATAATGTGCTTACGCAGTTCTTAAAGCTCCTCAACAATAATGTTGCTGTTGGTATAGACGCAAATTTCCGAAGCGATTTGCAGGGACTCGCGAACGATATCCCTGGCTTCCAGGTCTTTGGCATGGCGCTTGAGCGCCCGTGCCGCCGATAACGCAAAATTCCCGCCCGAACCGATCGCCAGCACATCATCGTCCGGCTCGATGATTTCTCCGCTGCCGGAGATCAGCAGCATCCCGGTTTTATCCATGACGATCATCAAAGCTTCCAGCTTGCGAAGCACGCGGTCCTGCCGCCAGTCCTTGGCCAGCTCCACGGCCGCTCTTTGCAGATTTCCATGATGCTCTTCCAGCTTCCCTTCAAACTTTTCGAACAGCGTGATCGCATCGGCCACCGATCCGGCAAAACCGGCGACCACTTGCCCCCGGTATAACCGACGGACCTTTTTGGCCGTTTGCTTCATCACGACGTTTTGGCCAAAAGTCACCTGCCCGTCGCCCGCGATAGCTCCCTTGCCGTTGAGACGGACGGCGCAGATCGTTGTAGCGTGAAATGTGAGATCCATGAGTATCGACTTCCTTTCGTTTAATCTCAACCCTCCCAAACCCTCCCTTACCGTAAGGGAGGGCCCCAAGGGCCTAGCAGCCCTTTGGATACCCGCAAATTGGAGTAACGTAAGAGGGAATGAGACGCTCCTGAGCGCTGTTCCCTTCGGGAATGCGCTGGGCTTGGGTGATTGGAACGCTTCCCCCCCTTTGGGGTACGTCTTACTTTTGGTGCTCCTGGGTTACCTGCTTTTAACTAACGAACGAGTTGCTGAGACGCTCCTGAGCGCTGTTCCCTTCGGGAATACGCTAGGCTTGGGTGATTGGAACGCTTTTCCCCCTTCGGGGTACGTCTTACTTTTAGTGCTCCTGGGTTACCTGCTTCTAACTAGCGAACGAGTTGCTGAGACGCTCCTGAGCGCTGTTCCCTTCGGGAATACGCTGGGCTATGTGCTGGGAGCGCTCTCCCTTCGGGATTCGCTTACTTTAAGCGGTTAGCAGAACGATCCGGAATGCATCCAAAAAAGCAAATCTAACGGACCCCACAGACACTGCGTCTTCCCAGTACGCTAGTTCTATGTTATGAACATCCTTACTGTCAGGATAACCTTTTTGCCTCATAGATTGCAAAAAAAAACGGTCGTTAAACCAACCGTTCTTCTGCCATAAAGGATTTCAAGCTATTCAGCGCGCGATGGGCAAGCGCTTCGTTTTTCTCCGCTTTTTTGCGGTAGCGGGTGTCCAGTTTCGGGAATAAGCCAAAGTTGGCGTTCATCGGCTGGAAGTGCTCAAAGTCCGCGGTCGTGATGTACCGGGCCATGCTGCCGAGCGTCGTGTCCTCGGGGAACACGATGCCTTCGGCTTCGCCGGCGGTCCGCGCGGCATTGATGCCGGCGATCAGGCCGGAGGCGGCGGATTCGACGTAGCCCTCGACGCCGGTCATCTGCCCTGCGAAAAAGAGCGTAGGCCGGTCCTTCAATTGATACGTCGGCGAGAGCAGCTTCGGCGAGTTGATGAACGTATTGCGGTGCATCACGCCGAAGCGTACGAATTCGGCGTTTTCCAGTCCCGGAATCATCGAGAAGACACGCTTCTGCTCGCCCCACTTCAGATGGGTCTGGAAGCCGACCAGATTGTACAGCGTGCCTGCCGCGTTGTCCTGCCGAAGCTGAACGACGGCATGCGGGAGCTTGCCGGTATGCGGGTTCACGAGGCCGACGGGCTTCATCGGGCCGAACAAGGCGGTCTGTTTGCCGCGGCGCATCATGATTTCGATCGGCATGCAGCCCTCGAAATAAACCTCTTTCTCGAATTCCTTCAGCTCAGCAACTTCGGCGGCGATCAACGCTTCGTAAAAAGCGGCGAATTCCTCTTCCGTCATCGGACAGTTGAGATAGGCCGCTTCGCCTTTATCGTACCGGGACGCGAGATAAACCTTATCCATGTCGATCGATTCTTTCTCCACGATCGGAGCGGCGGCGTCATAAAAGTAAAAATAGTCTTCGCCGGTCAAACGCCGGATTTGCTCCGACAAGGCAGGAGAGGTTAGCGGACCGGTTGCAATGACGACGATCCCTTCCTGTGGAATCTCCGTAATTTCCTCATTCGCCACTTCGATTAACGGGTGCTCCCGCAGCGTGCGGGTAATCTCTCCGGAAAAACCGTCCCGGTCGACGGCCAGCGCCCCGCCGGCAGGCACCGCATTTCGATCCGCCGCGCCGAGCACCAGCGAGTTCAGCATCCGCATTTCTTCCTTCAGAACGCCTACGGCATTGGTTAGCCCGCCCGCCCGAAGGGAATTGCTGCAGACGAGCTCGGCGAATTTATCGGTATGATGCGCCGGCGTTTTTACCACCGGCCGCATTTCGTACAACTTCACGGGAACGCCGCGGCTCGCAATCTGCCAGGCCGCCTCGCTGCCGGCCAGCCCCGCGCCGACGACCGTTACTTTACGATTCGTTGTCAACTCAAATCCCCCCAAATCCCTAGCTGAGTTTCTAAGATGTTACTCGTCGGCATCCTCGTCATTGTCCTCGATGGCCTCGACGAAGTCGCAAGCGGTACATTGCAGCTTCCCGCCTTGCTTATTGCGTTTCTCCACGAGCAAGGATCCGCATTTCGGACATGGCTTCGGCGACGGTTTATCCCACGAAACGAAATCGCATTCCGGATAGCGGTCGCAACCGTAAAAGACCCGTCCCTTTTTGCTGCGGCGTTCCACCACATGGCCCTCTTTGCATCTCGGGCACGTAACGCCGATGTCCTTGATGATCGGCTTCGTATTTCGGCAGTCCGGAAACCCCGAGCAGGCCAGGAACTTCCCGAACCGCCCCAGTTTGTACACCATCGGTTTCCCGCATTTTTCGCAAACCTCATCGGAAACCTCGTCTTCGATTTCGACTTCCTTCATTTCTTCCTCCGCCACGCGGAGCCGCTTCTCGAACGATTCATAAAATTCGCCAAGCACCCGTACCCAATCCTCGGAGCCCTCCTCGACATGGTCAAGGTCTTCCTCCATATGAGCCGTAAACTCGACGTCGAGGATTTCCGGGAAAAATTGTTCCGTCTGCTCGATGAGGAGCTCGCCCAATTCGGTTGGCATGAATTTCTTCTCCTCGATCGCCACGTAACCGCGCTTTTGGATCGTCTCCAGCGTTGGCGCATACGTACTTGGACGTCCGATGCCAAGCTCCTCCAGCGTTTTGACCAAACGAGCCTCCGTGTAGCGAGGCGGCGGTTGGGTAAAGTGCTGCTTCGGATCAATCGCTTCCTTGTTCAGCACTTCCCCTTTTTGCAGAGGCGGCAAAAACTTGTCGTCCTCGCTCACGTTTCCGTCGTCGTTCCCTTCCACGTACACCTTCATGAAGCCGGGGAAGCGGATTTTCGACCCGACGGCACGGAACGTCGCTTCGCCGGCGGCGATATCCACCGACATCGTGTCCAGCACGGCGGAGGCCATTTGGCTGGACATGAAACGGTCCCAAATCAGTTTATACAGCCGGTATTGGTCGCGGCTGGTGAATTCCTTGACCGATTCCGGATCGCGCATCGCCGACGTTGGCCGGATCGCTTCGTGCGCATCCTGGGCACTTGCCGCCTTTTTGGAATATTGACGCGGCGTTTCGGGGGCGTAAGCTTCCCCGTATCTCCCCAGGATATAATCCTTCGCGTCCTCCTGCGCCGAGGCGGCAATTCGTGTCGAGTCCGTACGCATATAAGTGATGAGACCGACGGTGCCTTCCTTGCCGAGGTCAACGCCCTCGTACAACTGCTGGGCTACCGACATCGTCTTGGCGGCGCGGAAGTTCAGCTTGCGGGCCGCTTCCTGCTGCAGGGAGCTGGTCGTAAACGGCGCCGCCGGATGGCGGAGGCGTTCTTTTTCCTTCACTTCGGCCACGCTGAATTTGGCTTTCTCGATCGATTTCAGAATTTCCTGAACCTGCTGCTCGCTCTGCAATTCCAGCTTCTGCCCCTGGAATTGGTGAAACTTCGCTTCAAATGCGGAATCCCCGGTTTTTAGCCTCGCGGTAATGCTCCAGTATTCTTCCGGGACAAATTCGGAAATTTCGTTTTCCCGATCCAAGACGATCTTGACGGCGACCGATTGTACGCGGCCGAACGACATCCCTTTTTTGATTTTTTTCCACAGCAGCGGACTGACTTTGTAGCCGACCAGCCGATCCAGGATACGTCTGGCCTGCTGCGCGTTGACGAGATCCATGTTGATTCTGCGCGGGGTTTTGAACGCGTCCTTCACCGCTTGCTTCGTAATTTCGTTAAACACGACGCGGCATGTTTCCGTTTGATCCACGTCCAGGACGTGGGCAAGATGCCAAGCGATCGCTTCGCCTTCGCGATCGGGGTCAGCTGCCAGATAGATTTTTTTCACTTTCTTGCTGGCATCCTTCAATTCTTTTAATACGGAACCCTTTCCACGGATCGTAATATACTTCGGACTGAAGTCGTTCTCTACTTCAACCCCCATTTGGCTCTTGGGCAAATCGCGAACATGGCCCATTGAGGCTTTCACGATGTATTTGCTGCCTAGGTATTTGCCAATCGTCTTCGCCTTGGCAGGCGATTCCACGATGACGAGTGAATCCGCCACAGGTTCGTCCTCCTCTCAAACAATACGAAACTCAAAAAAACTCATGTTCATGCAAGATACTCATATAGTCATATATGGGGCCACTCTCGGTTAGGAATGGACTATATTAACTGGTAAACGGAGCCGGGCAATTGAACCACCGTTTTTTTCATGATTAAAGATAACAGAACTGAATGTAAAAGTCCAAAATCCCATTGGGTCGAAACAAGTAATTCATCGAAACTCGAGATGCCCTGCTCCAACATATGGTATATGCGGCGCTCCTCATCTGTCAACTTGTTTCCTGTGAACGCTTCCCTATGGGGGATCTCCGAGGCCGGCAATCGCGGCGCATATTCCTCCCAAATATCCCGGGCATCGGTGACGATCTTGGCCCCTTGTTTGAGCAGTTCGAGCGTCCCCCGGCTTTTGGGGGAAGTGATCGGACCGGGAACGGCATACACGTCGCGATTCGCCTCCAGCGCATGGTCCGCCGTGATCAGCGAGCCGCTGCGGGCGTCGGCCTCCACGACGACCGTGCCGCGGGAAATTCCGGCGATGATCCGGTTGCGCTGCGGAAATAAGCCGGGACGGCCCGGCGTTCCGATCGGATATTCGGAAAGGATCAGGCCGCGCTCCGCGATGCTGCGGTAGAGCGAAGCATTTTCCGGCGGATACGCGACGTCGATCGCCGTGCCCAAGACGGCAATGGTAAGGCCTCCCGCCTTTAAAGCGGCTTCGTGGCAGGTGCCATCGATTCCGCGGGCCAAACCGCTGACGACCGTGATGCCGCGAGCGCTCAGCTCCTCCGCCAACGTAGCGGCCACCTTACGGCCGTAGGCGGTCGGCAGGCGCGTTCCGACCATCGCGACGGAGAGACTGTTCAGCAGCCCCTCATCCCCCAGCGCATACAGCACCCAGGGCGGCCGAGCGGTCTCCTTCATTAATATGGGATACTCCGGATCGAGTTTAGTGATCACCCGAATGCCTTTGCGCCGAAGCAGCTCCAGCCGAGCTTCGATCCATTCTCCGGTGAACCGCTCGGACATCTGCAGCGCCAGCTCCGAATCAAGGCCGCGCTCCACCCAATCGGCGGAGCTGAAAGAGAGCGCATACTCCCAGTCCTCGCCGTGAGCGACGATCCGCTGCAGCGTCTTCCACCCTATTCCCGGACATTCATGCAATCCGACAAGGATCCATTTTTTCTCCATAAACTTATCCCTCCATTCTGCTAAACCGCTGCAAAAAAAAAAAAAAGCAACCTCCCCGCCGAATCGGCCAAGAAGGTTGCTTACCTTTGCATTATTATACCAAATAAAACCTAATGTGTCGTGCAAAGATTCAAAATGCCGCGTTCCTCAAGTACACTCACGAGCGTGGCCCCCATTTCGGAAGGCGTCGGCGCGACTTTGATGCCGCAGGACTCCAGCTTGGCGATTTTCTCTTTGGCAGTCCCTTTCCCGCCGGAAATGATCGCGCCGGCATGGCCCATCCGTTTTCCCGGAGGCGCCGTAACCCCGCCGATGAAGCCGACGACAGGTTTCGTCATATTCTTCTGAATCCATTCCGCCGCTTCTTCTTCCGCGGTGCCGCCGATTTCCCCGATCATGATGACGGCATGCGTGTTATCGTCCTCATTGAACCGGCGCAAAATATCGATGAACTCCGACCCTTTCACCGGATCGCCGCCGATGCCTACCGCCGAGGATTGGCCAATCCCCCGGGTCGTCAGCTGATGAACCGCTTCATAGGTCAACGTACCGCTGCGTGAGACTACGCCGACGTGGCCAGGCAGATGGATGTAACCCGGCATGATGCCGATTTTGCATTCGCCCGGCGTGATGACGCCTGGACAGTTAGGTCCGATCAATACCGTTTTGGTTCCTTCCATATAACGTTTGACCTTCACCATATCAAGTACGGGAATGCCTTCCGTGATGCAGATGACGAGATCCAGCTCCGCCTCCACGGCTTCCAAGATCGAATCCGCGGCAAAGGCTGGCGGCACATAGATTACGCTAGCGGTTGCCCCGGTCGCTTCCTTGGCCTCCCGCACCGTGTTGAAAACCGGCAGGCTGACGGTTTCGCCGTTCTCCAGCGCAATATCGACCTTCGTCCCGCCTTTGCCCGGGGAAGTTCCCCCGACCATTTGCGTGCCGTAGTCCAAAGCCCCTTTGGCATGGAACAACGCGGTTTTCCCGGTAATCCCCTGGGTGATGACCTTCGTATTTTTATCGACCAAAATACTCATATTTCGAGCCTCCCCTTCCATGGATAGGTGATAACATTAGGATACGAGCGCCACGATTTTCTGCGCGCCGTCCGCCATCGAATCCGCGGAGACGATCGCCAGTCCCGATCCGGCCAAAATCTGTTTGCCCAAATCGACGTTCGTCCCTTCGAGCCGCACGACCAGCGGCCGGTCCAAACCGACCTGCTTCGCCGCTTCCACGATCCCCGAAGCGATAACGTCGCATTTCATGATGCCACCGAAAATATTGACGAAGATGCCCTTCACCTTCGCGTCGGACAAAATGATTTTGAACGCTTCGGTGACTTTCTCGGCCGTTGCGCCGCCCCCTACGTCCAGGAAGTTGGCGGGATCCCCCCCGTAATATTTAATGATGTCCATCGTCGCCATGGCCAGGCCGGCCCCGTTCACCATGCAGCCGATGTTGCCGTCGAGCGCGATATAACTGAGGTCGAATTTGGACGCTTCGATCTCCTTCTCGTCCTCTTCCTCCAAATCGCGAAGCGCCAGAATGTCCTTGTGGCGGAACAATGCATTGGAATCGAAATTCAACTTCGCGTCCAGCGCCAGCACATCGCCTCCTCCGGTAACGACCAACGGGTTAATTTCCGCGATGGAGCAATCTTTGTCCACAAAAGCTTCATATAAAGCAAGCATGAATTGCACGGCTTTGCCAACCAGCTCGTTCGGGATGTTGATGGCATAGGCCAAACGGCGAGCCTGATAAGCCGAAAGCCCGACGGCCGGATCGATCACTTCCTTGAAAATCTTCTCCGGCGTAGCGGCCGCCACTTCTTCGATCTCCGTGCCGCCTTCCTCGGAAGCCATCAACGTGACCCGACCGGTCCCGCGGTCCACGACAACGCCGACATAATACTCTTTCTTAATGTCGCAGCCTTGCTCGATCAAAAGGCGTCCCACTTCCTTGCCTTCCGGACCCGTTTGATGCGTCACCAGCACCTTGCCGAGCAGCTCCTGCGCATACGTTCTGACCTCATCCAGGCTTTTCGCCACTTTCACGCCGCCGGCTTTTCCCCGGCCCCCGGCATGGATTTGCGCCTTGACCACCACGACCGGAGTGCCCAGCGCTACCGCCGCTTCCACGGCTTCATCGACCGTAAATGCCACCCGTCCTTCAGGAACGGCCACGCCGTACTGCTTCAGGACTTCTTTTCCTTGATATTCATGGATATTCATCGTAAAAATCCTCCTATCAACAGGCGGTATTAGAGGCAGTTCAAAAAGTCATCTTTTGATCATGAAGCAACCTTCTCGATGCTGAAAATTTGACTTTTTGAACTCACACTATAGAGGTTCCAAAAGCCAGCGGCTTTTTGGTGCTCCTCATGTAAAAATATCAGCTGAAACCCAGATTATTGTACCATTTTTTTAAAACGCTTTCCTTAAAAAGTTCATGATTTATACACAACTTTTTTATATCGTTTTCATCTCAAGTTGAGATGAATAATTGACGAAGGACCATCGAATGGAAGATTTTTCGCTAAACGCTTTCAAAGCTTCAAAGAGTTGGTCCGGAGGGGCATATGCGAAGCTTCGTTTGGAGAAAGGGAGGTTGTATTAGGCCATAAGCATCTCACTGCGAGATGAATTTCGACGTTTTTCGGCAAAAACATCGTATTCCGATAAAGTGTGAGCTAGTTGCTTGCATGTTCGTAAGTCGGCTATTATGAGCGCGATTTTATAAACAGGTCTGTGAACTATCGCCTTAAAGGAAGCGCCCCCGGATGCCGGCAGCTTGACAATCTCGGGAGAACCCCCTAGAATACGGGGGTAAGAGAGATATACGCGCTTTGGCGATGCACCATTTCATAGTAATCGAATAATTGATTGGAAAATAAGGAAGCACCTTTTTCCCCGACCGGCGTTGTCCGGAATTTATAGGAAAAGGGTGTTTTTTGTCATGTACGGAAAATTGTTCAGCTCTTGCCTGTACGGGATTGACGGCGTCATGATTGAAGTCGAGGTGGATTTGGCCAGCGGGATTCCGCAAACCCATATTGTCGGCCTGCCCGATTCAGCGGTTCGCGAAGCCGTAGATCGGGTGAGGGCGGCGATCAAAAATTGCGGCTACCGGTTCCCCCTGCAGCGGGTCACGATCAATTTGGCCCCGGCCGATCTGCGCAAAGAAGGCGCCGCTTTCGATTTGGCCATCGCGCTCGCGTTGCTGTCGGCCAGCGGACAGGTGATTTTGCCTCCAGAGGAGAGGCTCTTGATCATCGGCGAGCTGTCGCTCGACGGAACGCTCCGTCCGGTGCCCGGGGTCTTGTCCATGGTAGACCGGGCGCGCCGCGAAGGCTTTACGTCGGTGCTGCTCCCGCTGGAAAACGCCTCAGAGGCCCTGCTGCTGGGAGAGATTAGGGTATACGGCCTGGGCCATCTGAACGACCTCGCCCGAGCCGCCATTGGGCCTAAAGAGGTCCTTAGCCAAGATGAAGATAAAGCGTTTGGGAAACAAGAAAGAACATGGGCAGCTGGCCGCGAGGAGCAGCCGCTTCTTATTCTGGAGTCGCTGGAGCATCTGGAAACGACGAAGCGCTCCCTTGCAGCATCGGACGTTCCCTCGCAATCGCCGCTGGACTACAGCGACGTGCTGGGCCAGCGCCATATCAAGCGGGCGCTGACGATCGCGGCGGCCGGTTTCCATAACATCGTGCTGATCGGCCCTCCGGGGACCGGTAAAACGATGCTGATTCAAAGACTGCCCTCGATCCTGCCTCCGCTTACGCCGGAGGAATCGCTCGAGGTCACCAAAATTTACAGCTCCGCCGGAAAATTCGGCGATTCGGGGCCGGGCCTGATCGCGTCCCGCCCTTTCCGATCGCCGCACCATACGATATCGGCCGGCGGCTTGATCGGCGGCGGCGGCATCCCGAAGCCCGGCGAAGTCAGCCTCGCCCATCACGGCGTCTTGTTTCTGGACGAATTGCCGGAGTTTTCCCGGAATGTATTGGAGGTGCTGCGCCAGCCGCTGGAGGAACGCAAGGTCACGATTAGCCGGTCGCGAGCTTCGTTCACCTTTCCAGCCCACTTTCTGCTGGCCGGCAGTTTAAATCCGTGTCCGTGCGGCTATCTGGGAGCCGAGCCGCCTCAGCCCCGCTGTACCTGCACGCCGTGGCGCATCGCCCAATACCGCGAGAAAATATCGGGCCCGCTGCTGGATCGGATCGATATGCAGGTGGAGGTTCCCCGGCCTCAGCGATGGCAGGAGGACGCGTTGCCGCTTGCCTCGCGGGACATGCGGGAGCAGGTGCTGCAGGCGGAACAAATCCAGCAGCGGCGGTATCGCGGCAGCGGTATTTCCCGCAACAGCGAGCTATCCGGCAGCGCGCTGCGGAAATTCGCCCCGCTGACCCCGGAAGCCGCCGGGTTGCTGCAATCCTCCTTCGAAACCCTGGGGCTCAGCATGCGGGCCTACGACCGGATCGTCAAGCTGTCCAGAACCATCGCCGATCTGGACGGTCATACGGACATCCGGGCCGAGCATGTGGCGGAAGCGATCCAATACCGCCAGTTGGACCGGCGCCAGCAGGATGCGGCGGGTTAGCCAATAGCGGGAGTCCTTCCCTTTTCCCGATAGCGCATTTCAGCCGGCTAGAGACTGTGAATAGCAAAACTTTCTACGATAGCGCCGATTAGCATCAGCACGAAGCCTGACGCGAAAGCCATTTTTTCCGGCTTTCCCAGGCGAATGGCGCTGAATTTTCGAGTAACGGTATCTTTCCCGGAAGTAAGGATAATGGCGATGCGGGCAACGGAACAGGTAATCAACAATTGTCCCATCATCTCCCAAAGTCCGGCTCGATGCACGAGATCGAAAGTGCGGGTGACTCTGCGGAACAAAGGAACGGGCTCGCTCTCCACGGAAAAGGACCATGTCCCCACAACCACGCCATTGATCACCATCAGTGTAAAAAATGTTAGATAGCCCAGCGAGAGATAGTAAGTCTCCCTTGCTTTTTTCTTGGCAAATAAACTTGCCGCAATAATGACCAAAACCGACAGCTGGTTGTAAAAGAAAATTTGCAGCACGAGGATGAAGGTATTGTCGGAGGTTTCCCAGTTTTGCAGCGGGTTCCGATTTTTCAATACACCCTCAGGAAGCAGGAAGCAGCTCAGGATCATGACGCCGAAAAATAACGCCGCCCATAGGATAACCGAAAAAAAGATCCGTTCGCGCAGACGGTCGCCGCTTAGCTTTTTTCGAAAATATTTCATCGAATTCCCCCTCATTTCCGGATATTTTGCAAAGGAATGGCTACATTTCTTTGCCGTATCGCATCATGAAATAAATTTGTGCCCCGAAACCAAACAAGTACACGCCTACGGCGGCAAGCGTCATCCATAACGGGGAATCGGCGAGAATCAGCAGGAAAGGAACGATGATCAATACTTTTAAGGTCAGGTCGAACGCCTTCGCCTTTGCTTTATTGGTAATCGTAACGTTGCGTTCGTCTTTGGCTTCGATATCGGATTGCTTTTGGACTTCGGGGTGATTTCTGTAATACGCGCCGATGATCAGATTGGCGACATTCATGCCGATCAATCCGGCGCCTACGCCCGTGCATAATCCGGCCCAGGTTCTCGTCATTCCGCTTATGCCCGCAAGCCCCACGGCCAGCACGATCATACCCAGCAGCAGTAAAACCGTTTGGAGCACCGCCCGGTTCTTTTTCATATGGTTTCTTCCTCCTCATAAATAAAAATATCTTCAATGGACCTATCGAAGAATCGGGCGATTTTGAAAGCCAGAATGATCGAAGGATTGTAACGCCCATTCTCTAAAGAACCGATGGTTTGCCTGGACACTTCCAAAGCGGCAGCAAGCTCTTCCTGCTTGATTCCATGTTGTTTGCGGATTTCCTCAAGCCTGTTCTTCACATGCTTTCTCCTTCCGGAAATTATTTACGGAAAGCAAGCTTTCCATTTTCAGATTAGTATAATTGCTATTTCATGTCAAGTTAACTTTCCATCATCGGATTAGGCAAAGTCAAGTACTTGAAAACTGCGGCATGAAGCAAAGAATGCAAAAGGGGAAGCCGTGATCCGATTATCACGTCTTCCCCTTGCAATTCATATCACTTGTAACCGGGAGGTTTAGAAAGCCGATTGAATATGTTCCAAATTGAACTCGCTCCCGCTTCCGAAGGTAACGGCAACCACGTCAAAGCGAATGTTCGCGCCGGATTGCCCGGTCTGGTGAAGGTATACGGCGGCGGTATCGCGGACCTGCCTGATTTTCCGGGCCGTGATCGATTCCGCTGGCGTACCGAATGCCGCAGCGCTCAAGCTTCGGCTGCGCACTTCCACGATGACGATCGTGTTCCCGTGGCTTGCGACCAGGTCGATTTCGCCTGAGCGGCAGCGCCAATTGCGGGCGATCACGGCATAGCCCAGGCTCTTCAGGTATTCGCCGGCGGCCTGCTCCGCTCTGCGGCCCCGTTCTTTTCTCCCGTCGAAACGACCTTTGTTCAGTTCCGGATTACTCAAGGAACAACCCTCTCTCCGCCATTTTGTCGGACCGGTAGATGAAAGTAAGAATTTCGGCCACGAGGTCGTACAGCTCGGCAGGGATCTGCTGATCCAGATCCAGCTTGGACAACACTTCGACCAGAGCCGCATCTTCCTGTACCGGAATGCCGTGCTCTTTGGCCGTTTCCAGGATCCGTTCGGCCAGCTGGCCGCGGCCCTTGGCCGCCACGACCGGGGCATCGCCCTGACCCGGTTCGTATTTGAGCGCTACCGCTTTCTTGAACGCCGTCGCCTGCTCTTTCGGTTTCTCGCTCATACGCGGTAATCCACCCCTTTGTACGGGCTCGGGGCATAAGATAACGGCAGGCTGAAATCCGTCTCCTCGCGTTCCCCGTTCTCCGGCAAAATAAGCAGCTCGGCTTTCATCGACAACAGCCGGTACCCTGCCTGGGCCAACGCCGCCCCAATCTCCTCCTGGCGGGATTCCAGGAATGCGCCGGTCGCTTCCTTTTCGCTGTAAAGCTTAAGCAGCACTTTTTTATCGGCGACCTGTACGTCCACCATGATTTGGCCCAGCGCCTTCATCTGCAAATCAAACCATAGACGGCAGTTGGCCGGGTCGAGCTCCCCTTTGCGTCCGCGCCGCGACTCGATGTGCACGGCAGCGGTTTGCCGTCCGTCCGGACCGAGAAAAGGCAGGAACATCGTTACCTGAGCAAACGGCGCGGTCCGGTCGGTGTTGAGCAGCAGCTGCTGCCCGGTCAGCTGCTGGAGCAACTGGCGCGCCGCTTCCTGGAGGGCGCCCGTTTGCAAATAACCAACGCCGTCCTTCGCGACCAGCGTACGTATAATAATATTTAATTCCATATTACCGTTGTAGTCA